>CAZTJC010000008.1:0-133039 GCA_964613945.1 uncultured Acetobacteraceae bacterium | reverse complement strand
AGGGGGTCGAGGTGATCTTCGGCTATCCCGGCGGGGCGGTGCTGCCGATCTACGATGCGATCTTTCAGCAGAACAGCATCCGACACATCCTGGTACGCCATGAGCAGGCAGCCGTGCATGCCGCCGAGGGCTATGCGCGCAGCACCGGCAAGGTTGGCTGCGTCCTGGTCACCAGCGGGCCGGGCGCCACCAATGCGGTCACCGGCCTGGTCGACGCGTTGATGGACAGCATTCCGGTCGTCTGCCTGACTGGGCAGGTGCCGACGCATCTGATCGGCAACGATGCCTTCCAGGAAGCCGACACGACCGGCATCACCCGGCCGGCGACCAAGCACAACTACCTGGTCAAGCGTAGCGAGGACCTCGCCCGCATTGTCCACGAGGCGTTTTATGTCGCGCGCAGCGGCCGGCCCGGCCCGGTGGTCATCGACCTGCCGAAGGACATCCTGATCGCGCCGGCGCCGTATCAGCCGCCGAGCCAGAACGGCCACCGTTCCTACCGCCCGGTGAACGCGCCCGACCCGGCGCGCATCCTCGACGCCGTGACCCTGCTGCGCGGCGCCAAGCGGCCGATGATCTACACTGGCGGCGGCGTCATCAACGCCGGGCCGCAGGCGGCCGAGGCGTTGATCAAGCTGGTGCGGGCGACCGGCATGCCGTGCACGTCGACGTTGATGGGTCTCGGTGCCTATCCGGCGAACGATCCGCAGTTCCTGGGCATGCTGGGCATGCACGGGACCTATGAAGCCAATATGGCGATGCATGGTTGCGACGTGTTGCTCAACATCGGTGCCCGGTTCGACGACCGGGTCACGGGACGGCTGAACGCGTTCAGCCCAGAAAGCCGCAAAATCCATTGCGACATTGACCCGTCGAACATCAATAAGAACGTTGCCGTCGAGGTGCCAGTCATTGGCGATGCCGGTGCCACGATCGAGGCGCTGCTGGAGGCCTGGACCGAGAGCAGCTTGCCCAACGACCGCGAGGCGGTGACCAACTGGTGGCGTCAGATCGACGGCTGGCGGTCCATCCAGAGCCTGAAGTTCAACCAGGACATGGGCCGGGGCGGCATCATCAAGCCGCAATACGCGGTCCAGCGGCTGTATGAGATCACCCGGGCGCTGAAGAAAGACACCTACATCACGACCGAGGTTGGTCAGCACCAGATGTGGGCCGCGCAGCACTTCAAGTTCGACCAGCCGAACCGGTGGATGACCTCCGGCGGACTCGGCACCATGGGCTACGGGCTGCCGGCGGCAATGGGCGTGCAGATCGCGCATCCGGATGCGCTGGTGATCGACATCGCCGGTGAGGCGAGCATCCTGATGAACATTCAGGAGATGGCGACTCTGGCGCAGTATCGCCTGCCGGTGAAGGTGTTCATCCTCAACAACGAATACATGGGCATGGTGCGCCAGTGGCAGGAGCTACTGCACGGAGGCCGGTATTCGGAAAGTTACTCGGAGGCGTTGCCGGACTTCGTCAAGCTGGCGGAGGCCTTCCACGGGGTGGGCATGCGCGCCACGTCGGTCGATGACCTCGACCGGGTGATTCACGAGATGATCGCGATCGACAAGCCGGTGATCGCCGACATTGCCGTGGACCAAAAGGAAAACGTGTTCCCAATGATCCCGAGCGGGGCGGCACATAACGAGATGATCCTCGGGCCGGAGCATCAGGACCGGACTGCGTCGATCACCGATGAAGGCATGATGCTGGTCTAATTCCCTCCGGACTGCTCCCTTTCCCGCTGGCGGGACAGGGGCGGGGTGAGGGTTAGGGCGATCAGCGCCGACCTTTGGTCCAGCGGTTCCAGTCCACCCAACCCTCTCCCGCCAGCGGGAGAGGGCTATTCAGTGAATTCATGCAGCAACGAACCGCCACCATCTCCGTGCTCGTCGAAAACGAGTCCGGGGTTCTCGCCCGCGTCATCGGCTTATTCGCCGGGCGGGGCTACAACATCGAAAGCCTCACCGTCGCGCCGGTCGACGATAGCGGCCTGCGCAGCCGCATCAACGTGGTGACCACCGGCACCGACATGATCATCGAGCAGATCAAGGCGCAGCTCGGCCGGCTGGTACCGGTGCATCGCGTCGCCGATCTGGCGCTCGAGGGATCGCATCTGGCGCGCGAGCTGGCGATGATCAAGGTCGTCAGCGGCGGCACCGAGCGGGCCGAAGCGCTACGCTTGGCCGACGCGTTCCGCGCCCGCGTGATCGATGCGACGACGGAAAGCTTCGTGTTCGAGTTGACCGGGGCGACCGAAAAGCTGGACGCCTTCATCGCCTTGATGCAGCCGCTCGGCTTGGCCGAGGTCAGCCGCACCGGCGTTGCCGCCATTGCGCGGGGCAAACGGGTCCTCTAAGGCGCCCGTCCATTCCACCCCGTTTTTCATTCCAATCGACATCGAGGAGCCATTCATCATGCGCGTGTATTACGATCGCGACGCCGACGTTAACCTGATCAAGGGCAAGAAGGTCGCCGTCATCGGCTATGGCAGCCAGGGCCATGCCCACGTCAACAACCTCAAGGATAGCGGCGCCAAGGAGCTGATGGTCGGCCTGCGTGCCGGCTCGGTCGGTGTGGCCAAGGCGGAAGCCGCCGGTCTGAAGGTCGCTGACCCGGCCGAGTGCGCCAAGTGGGCCGACGTCGTCATGGTGCTGACGCCGGACGAGGGCCAGGGCGACCTGTATCGCGACAAGCTGCACGCCAACATGAAGCCGGGCGCGGCGCTCGCTTTCGCCCACGGCCTGAACGTGCACTTCAACCTGCTCGACCCGCGTCCGGACATCGACGTGTTCATGATCGCGCCGAAGGGCCCGGGCCACACGGTGCGCTCGGAATACCAGCGCGGCGGTGGCGTGCCCTGCCTGGTGGCAGTGGACCAAAACCCGAGCGGCAACGCCCTCGAGATCGCACTGAGCTATGCCAGCGCCATCGGCGGCGGCAAGGCCGGCATCATCGAGACGACGTTCAAGGAAGAGTGCGAGACCGACCTGTTCGGCGAGCAGGTCGTGCTGTGCGGCGGCTTGGTCGAGCTGATCAAGGCCGGCTTCGAGACGCTGGTCGAGGCGGGCTACGCCCCCGAGATGGCCTATTTCGAGTGCCTGCACGAGGTGAAGCTGATCGTCGACCTCATCTATGAGGGCGGCATCGCCAACATGAACTACTCGATCAGCAACACGGCCGAGTATGGCGAGTACGTCACCGGGCCGCGCATCATCACCTCCGAGACCAAGGCCGAGATGAAGCGCGTGCTGTCCGACATTCAGACCGGCAAGTTTGCCCGCGACTGGATGCTGGAGAACAAGGTCAACCAGTCCTCCTTCAAGGCGACCCGGCGCCGTCTGGCCGAGCACCCGATCGAGCAGGTCGGCGAGAAGCTGCGCGGCATGATGCCGTGGATCTCCAAGAACGCGCTGGTCGACAAGGCCAAGAACTAAGCGTTCAGCCGCCCAGAAGCTCGGCGAGCTTCTGGGCGCGGACGACCGGGTCGCGATGCGCGATCGGGATGATGATGCGGCCGCGATTATGCGTGCCGCCCAGCACGCTGGCGATCTCCTCCGCCTTGTGCCGATCGATCGGTGTCACCGCGCACGACGTGCCACCGGCATCGATTCGCGTAAGCCGCATGATCTCCGCCAACAACCGCAGACGCTGGACCGCGAGTAAGGCCTGAACTTCGGGCGGCGGTGCGCCGAACCGGTCCTGCAGTTCGTCGGTGAACTGGGTCAGGCTCGGCAGATCCTCGAGCCGGAACATGCGGCGCAGCAGGCCGATGCGGAGATTTTCATCGGGGACGTAGTCGGCCGGAATACGGCCGGATAGTTCGACATGCAGTTCGGCGGCCGGGCGGCGTGGCGGGTCGCCCCGCTGCATCGACACGGCTTCGAGCAAGAGGTGCTGATACAACTCGGTGCCGACGGCGCGGACATGGCCAGCCTGCTGGTCGCCGAACAGGTCGCCGGCGCCGCGCAGGTTCAGGTCGGCGGCACTGATTTGCACGCCGGCACCCAGCGCCGAGAGATGCTGCATGGTGGTGAGGCGTTGTTGGCTGGACTCGGTCAACGCCGCGCCGGGCTCGGTCAGGATATAAGCGGTGCCGCGCCGGCTGCCGCGGCCGACGCGGCCACGCAGCTGATGCAGCTGGGCCAGGCCGAAACGCTCGGCGTGGGTGACGATCATCAGGTTGGCGCGCGGAATGTCCAATCCGGCCTCGATGATGTCGGTGGCGATCAGGATGTCGCCGCGGCCAGCGGCGAAGTCGACGATCGCGGTCTCCAACGCATCGGGCGGCATGCGGCCGTGCGCGACGGTGACGGTCAGCTCCGGCACCAGGGATGCCAGTTCGGCCTGCAGCGGGGCGATATCCGAGATGCGCGGGCAGACGATGAAGCTCTGCCCGTCGCGGCGCTGCTCACGCAGCAGCGCTTCGCGTACGACGATATCGTCCCAGTTCAGCACAAAGGTGCGGACGGGTTGCCGTGCCTGTGGCGGAGTGGCCAGCACGCTGACGTCGCGCAGGCCGACCAGGGCCGCCTGCATCGTGCGCGGGATTGGCGTGGCAGTCATGGCCAGAACATGCGGCGCAAGTCCGCCCAGTGCCGTTTTGTCCTCCTCGCCGAAGCGCTGCTCCTCGTCGATGATGGTCAGGCCGAGGTCGTGGAAACGCGTCGAGATCAGGCCATGCGTGCCGATCACGATGCCCACCGTGCCGGCAGCGACGTCGCGCCGGATCGCGCGGGTCTCGGCGTCGTCCTCCGTGCGGATCAGGCCCTCGACGCGGATACCGGTATCGGCGAAGCGGGCGCGGAATACCGCCAGATGTTGCCGGGCCAAGACGGAGGTCGGTGCCAGCACGGCGACCTGGTAGCCGCCGATGGCAGCAGCGGCGGCGGCGCGGATGGCGATCTCGGTCTTGCCGAAGCCGACGTCGCCGCACAGGAGGCGGTCGGTCGGTCGGCCGCTGGCGAGATCGGTCAGCACGGCATGGATCGCGGCGCGCTGGTCGTTGCTGAGCGGGAACGGGAAGCGCCGCGCAACGACGGCGAAGCGCGCCGGATCCGGCCGGATCACCGGGGCGGTGGCGCTGTGGCGGGCGGTGATGCGCGCGTGCAACTGGGTGGCGGTGTTCTGGAGCTCCGTCTCGATCTTGATGCGACGCTTCATCCAGGTAGTGCCGCCGATGCGGTCCAGCTTGCTGCCGGTGTCGCCGTAGCGCCAGACGCGGTCGAAGATGGTGGGCGGGATCAGCAATTCGGTGCGGTCGGCGAATTCGAGTACCAGGCGATCCTCGTCGCCGACCTGCCGCAAGCCGGTGAGGCGACAGACGCCGTGATCGACATGGACCACGATCTCGCCGGTGCGCGGCGCGTCCGTAGGCGTTGACAAGGTCGCGGAGGCCTTGGGCCGCAGCAGCGGGCCAACCGGCAGCAGCAGCAGGCCGGGTGCGCGCAGGCCACTGAGTGGGTCTGCCTCGATGATGCCGACCGCGCCCGGCGCTACCTGGGTGTCGCGCGTGACCACGACGGCGTCCACACCACGGCGGCGCAGGCTCTTGGCAACGCTTTCGGCCCCCGCCGGAGCGGCGATGAGCACCCGGTCGCCGGCTGCGGCAGCAATCAACTCCATCAGATCGCCAATACGGTGCGGCGCTGGCAGATCGATGCTCTCGGACGGGCCGAGGTCGAGGCTGGTAGCGCAGGCGGCGCTGACCTCCTCGACGGTGAGGAACAACTTGTCCGGCGGCGCCAGCTCGCCGATCACGCCGGTGACGCGGCCGGCCTTCTGCGCCGCGGCATAGGCGTCGTCGATGGCGTCGCGGACCATGCGCCAGCGCTCAGGCACGTCGGGCCCGTGATAGATGGCGGCGTCGGGCATCGTCTGGAAGATGGTCTGCAGGCGGCGGGGAAGATGCAGCGGGACGGGTTGGCCAACCGAATCCGGCGCGAGCCGTCGCGCTGCGGCCGGCAGTTCCTCGGCGTCAATGCGGAACTCGGTCGCTGGGCGAAGCTTGACCCGGTCGAGCGGCGCTGCGCTGCGCTGGGTGCCGAGGTCGATGCCGGTGATCGACATCACCACGTTGTCCTGGAGGTGTAGGCGGACCGGTGCCGGGTCGCCAGACGGGAAGATGTCGATGACTTGGCCGCGAAACGCGGCCTCGCCGGGCTCGTCGACCCGCTCGTCCCAATGATAAGCGCGGACGGCGAGGGCTTCGCGAAGCGCGTCGCGGTCGATGCGGTCGCCTTTTTCGATCGTGAGTTCGGCGTCCTGCCAGACTTTCCCGGGCCGGACGCGCTGCAACGAGGCGGTGGCGCTGGTGAGCAGCAGGCGCGGTCCAGTGGCGGAGGTCGCCAGTTGCGTCAGCGTCGCGACCCGGCGGCCGACGGCATGGGCGGACGGCGCGATGAGATCATAGGGCAGCACGTCGACCGGAGGCAGGACGAGCACCTCGACGTCGGCAGCCAGAGCGGTGGCCAGGCAAGCGACCCGGTCGAGGCGGCCGGCGCCGCGAAGGATGGCGATGAGCTGTCCGGACCGCCGGGTCTGTTGCAGGAGAGCGAAAGCTAGGGCCGGGTCGGAGCGGTCGGGAGTCATCGTCTCGTGGGCTGGTTGCTCGGAGAAAGTCGTTCGGGATCGCGGGCCATCAACCCTTTTCCTTTGACGTTTTCAGCCAGGTGAAGGCGCTGTAAAGTAATGTCTATGCAGATCAATCACTTCCAACGCACCTGGCTGCGCAGTGCGCTTGCGGCCGGCGCGTTGTTCGGACGCCCGCTGGCGGCCGATGGCCAGACAATGGACCCCGTGATGTCGGCGCTCGTGCGGTTCGCCAACCGGACGCAGCGCAGCGGGCCGGCGGAGCTCAACGCGTTGCGCAAGCGCTATGCGTCGGCGCCGCCGGTCACCGGGCTGAAGCCGGATCGCTCGGTCCGGGTCACGCCGATCGAGGTGGCCGGCCGGCCGGCGCGTCGGTACGATCCCCGCACCACGCCCCTGGGCGACATGCTGTTCTTTCACGGCGGCGGATTCATCCTCGGCAGCCTCGATACCCATGACGCGCTATGCCGGCGGCTGTCGGCGCGGGCACGGTTGCGCATCACTTCCGTGGATTACCGGTTGGCACCGGAGCATCCGTTTCCGGCGGCGTTCGACGATGCATCGGCAGCCTGGGGCTGGGCGCGGGCGCAAGGGGCGGGGCCTTGGCTGATCGGCGGCGATAGCGCGGGCGCGAACCTGGCGGCGGCACTGGCGGTCGATGGCAGCGCGAAACTGCAGGTGCTGCTCTACCCCGCCGTCGACATGCTGCATCAGGACGGGCTGTATCCCAGCGTCACCACATTCTACGAGGGCTATCTGCTGACCGCCGAGGGCATGCGGGAATGTGCCCGGCTCCTGATCCCGCCGGAGCAGGACCCAGGCGATCCTCGGCTGTCGCCGATCCGGGCCGAGTTGGGCGGCGCGTCGCCGGCGTTGATCATGACCGCCGGTTTCGACCCGTTGCGGGATCAGGGCAGGGCTTTTGCGGCAGCCCTGCAAAAGGCAGGGGTCAACGCCCATCTGCTCGAAGAGACGGCGTTGCCGCACGGTTTCGCCGACTTCGCCGGCGTGGTGCCGGCTGCGCGACAGGCGATCGACCGGCTCGCCAAGGCGGTGACGGTTGAGTTGGCGAGACGGTGACGTGAGGGAACAGACAATGCAGCGGCGTGATCCGGTTTTGATCGCTTGGGTGGCGGGATTGGCACTGGCGGCATTGGCCTATTGGGTCGGGCCGCAGTATTTTCTGTTCCGCGTCGCCGACAGCTTTCATGTCGCGCTGTGGCGGATCAGCGAAGCGATCGGCGATCTATCGCTGATGGGCCGGGACTTGGTGCGCGCGCTGGCGATCGGGATCTACGCCACCTTTGTTGTGCTGGCGCTCAGCGTCATCCGGCGCGGCGGCGCCGGCAAAGCGGCGCTGTTCTGGGTATCGGCGCTGTTCCTGTTCTTGGTCGGTGGCGTCGATCTGACGACGGAAAGCAACGGCCGTTGGGCACTCGCACTCGCGGTGGCCGGCGTGGGCGCGGTCACGATGACGCAGCGCCTTCGCCAGGCTGCACTCGTTCTCCGCTAGGCGCCCGCCCGGAAGCCCAAGCTCGGGCTCGCCGCCCGTAGGCGGGCTAGGGTGGCGCAGGATCGCACCGGTCGACGCTCGTCGCCAGCGCCGTTCAGGATGGCGACGAGCATGTCGATGCCTTGTGCGTGCCAGCGCTGCACCGCCTTGTGGTCGGCGCCGACCGCCGTGCCGAGACGACGCCAGCTATACAGATGCCGCCCTGTCATCGGGTTGACCAGGCTTCGGGCTCCTACAACCCGGCGCAACACGTATTTGTCCTCCGGAATGCGCGACACCCAGCCATAGGTCTGGTCCATGCGGGTGATGTGCGCGGCGCTGGGAGCGGCGGGCCGAAGCTTCGCCTTCGCTGCGCCGTAGCTTTCCGCCGCGCTGTGCACCCACTCCATGCCGCCCTGCGCGAGCCGGGTGCTCGGCCCGCTATTGGGCAACGCCAGCAGCGCGATGCCGGCCTCCTCGAGGCGGCCGATGACCCAGGCGGCGGTGGCCGGCAGCCCGTCCGGCGTATGTGGATTTGTCAATTGAACACCGGAAATGGATACGTCGCGTGATCGAGCACGGTGCCATCGGTGATGGCGCCCCAACTCACGGGATGACCGGCAGGAAGGGCAGGGCGGTCATTCTGACCGGGTCTGCCGCGAACCACATAGACGACGTTGCGGAACTGCGAGATATCGGCGGCGAGAGCGTCAGCTGGGCTCGGGGTCACGGCTTTTGTTCCCGTTCTGTTCAACGCGCTTAAGCTAGTTTTCCTATCCGTTCAAGGTCAAGCGCAGGTGAACGTTAATATTCCTGAAACACACTCGACTTCTCCGCGTTGATCCCATGCAACCAAGGAGCAGGCGATATGCAAGCCCAGATGCCAGAGCCGATACCGCAGCCGACACCGGTTCCCGTGCCGGTTTATGAGCCACCGCCGAGCGACGTGCCGCCGTTGAGCGATCCGCCGGGTGGTGACTTGCCCGAGCCCAGCTCGCCCATGCAGCTGCGTAGCCGACTGAACTAGGCTTGTTTGCCCAAGCCTGACACGGCAGGGTGGCGGTGCCCACAACCCGGTTTTCTGATGCACCGCTTCCCTGTTTCTTTAGTTTCAGCAACCGCGTTGTTGGTTCTGTCCGGCTGCGGCTCGCCTTCCGCGACGGGAGTGGCCCCGACCGCCGAGATGTCTGACATCCTCAGCGAACGCGTGGCGATGAACGCCAAGGAGCGATCGGCGGTCAGCCTGCAGGAAGCGCGCGACGTACCGAGCTTGGTGGAGGCGGGGCACGCCATCTTCAATGTCCAGGGTCTGCCGGCGCCTGGTATCGAGGTCAGCCAATTCAGTCAGCCCGCTGCCAGCGGGGCCGCTGGGTCGATCAGCGCGACGCTGTATCGGCCCGCGCTGGCCAAGAATACGCCGGTCATCGTCTATTTCCCGGGCGGCACCTGGGTGACCCGGCGGGACGCTGATGCAGACGAAACAGCACGGCAGCTTTCCATCCGCACCGGCTGGGTAGTTGTGAGCTTGCGGCCGCGCCTGGCACCGGAAGCACGCTTCCCCGCCATTCACGACGATGCGCTCGCGGCCTATCAATGGGCCCGAGGCCAGATGCGGAGTTGGGGCGCGGACCCGACCCGGGTCATCCTGGCAGGCGAGGGGCCCGGCGCGAACCTGGCACTTTCAACGGCGCTGACAGCCCGTGATCAGCATGTGGCAGTGCCCGACGGCCTGCTGCTGATCACGCCGTGGGCGGGCACGGCGACGAACACGCCCAGCATGCGCGAATACGGCGGCAGCCAACCCCTGACGCGCGCGACCGTGCGTTGGGCGCAAGATCAATACGCTCCGGACAACCTGGCCGATCCGCGGCTGGACCTGGTGGCCCGGCGCGACCTGGCTGGCATGCCGCCCACAATGGTCGTGCTGGCCGACATCGATCCGTTGCGGTCTCAAGCCGAAACGCTGGCGGCGAACCTACAACAAGCCGGTTCACGCGTCGACGTGCGGCGCTATGCCGGAGTTACCTATGACTTCTTCGGGCTAGGCGCCTACGTGCCGCGCGCTGCGGACGCGGAGCAGGACGTCGCATCGGCGCTGAAGGCCCGCTACGATCGTCCTGCGGAGCCTGCCCCCGTCAGTAGGTCGCGCGCCCGCCGCTGACATCGAACACGCCGCCGGTGCTGAACGAGCAGTCCTCGGTGGCGAGCCAGCAGGCCAGGGCGGCGATCTCCTCGACCGTCACGAAGCGGTTCATCGGAATCTTGGACAGCATATAGGCGATCTGCGTTTCGCTCATCTGCGCGAACAATTCCGTCTTCGCCGCGGCGGGGGTGACGCAATTGACCAGGACGCCGCTGCCGGCCAGCTCCTTGCCGAGCGACTTGGTCAGCGCGATCAGCCCTGCCTTGCTGGCGCTGTAATGGCTCGCGTTCGGATTGCCTTCCTTGCCGGCGACCGATGCGATGTTCACGACCCGGCCGTAGCCCGCCGCGATCATGTGCGGCAGCAGGGCGGACGAGACGAGGTATGGCCCGACCAGGTTGACCTCGAGCACCGTACGCCATTCCGTGCTCGGCAGCTGCCAGGTCGGTGCGTTGCCGCCGGTGATGCCGGCGTTGTTGACCAGGATGTCGACCCGGCCGTGTCGCGCGATCGTTGCTTCCGCAGCGGCGTGAACGGCTCGTTCGTCGGTCTGGTCCACAGCGTGGGCACTCGCACGATCGCCCAAGGCGGCGGCGGTGCTCTCCGCATGTGAACCGTCGCGATCCCACAACGCGACGCTTGCGCCCGAGGCGAGCATGCGTTCCGCGATGGCGCGGCCGATGCCGCGCGCGCCGCCGGTGACAACGGCGACACGGCCGGCGAGATCAAGTTGGTTCATAGGATATGCCGATCAGAAAGGGATGACGCCGGGCTTGAGCCGGGTCGACATGAGAGCGATCTCGCGGGAGGCAGCCAGGGCGGCCTCGAGCGCTCGGACGCGGATGGGCAGCGAGTCGGTGCTCTGGGCGGTGGCGACCTCGTGGGCGATGTCGAGCAGCAGCAGGCGGAATTCGGTTTGCTGGCCTTCCGGCATGTGGGCCGGGCCGATCGGGAACTCGTTCGGCGTCGTCGCCCCCTCGGCATTGAGATTGTACTGGCTGGCGAAGAAGAAATGTAGCTGCCCGTCATGGCCGTGGACCGGCGAGATGAACAGCAGATTGTAGAAGCTGGTGCCGTCGCGGCGGTAGTTGGTGAGGAACTGCACGCAGCCATTGCCGCGGCGGAGCGTGGTGCCGAGTTGGCGCACCGCGTCGCGGTCGGTCTCCTCGCCCTGGAGGAAGCGGCAATTGCGGCCGCTCAGTTCGCTTTCCGGATATAGCGTCAGCTGCTCGAACGACTTGTTCACGGCAATGAGGGGATTGTCGGGCTGGTGCGGATCGCTCACGACCATCGGTTCGGCGCTAAGGCGAATGGCGGCGAGCAGACCGTTGAGGAGCAAGCCGCGCTCGGTATTTTGGCCGGCCATTCGTTCCATCCCTGTGATGTTTGCCCCGAAGCTACTGCCGCAGACGCCTGCGCGTCCACCGTCCCGGTCGTAACGCCTTGTGTTTTGCACGCAAATCGGCCATACGCGCCCCGCCTGCGTGATCGAAAGCGATCACGCAGGTAATTCACACGTGGGGTGCCTTTCCGGGTCAATGATCCGGTTCCGGTGCCGAGAGGCCTGACCCCACGGAGGCTCAACCGGACAACACGGAAAGGAACCGCCCTCATGGCGATGCCCGATTTCACTCTGCGTCAACTTCTCGAAGCCGGCGTTCACTTCGGCCACCACACCCGCCGTTGGAACCCGCGCATGTCGCCGTACATCTTCGGCATCCGCAACCAGGTCCACATCATCGACCTGCAGCAGACCGTGCCGATGCTGGACCGCGCGCTCAAGGCCGTGCGCGACACCACCGCCGCCGGTGGCCGCGTGCTGTTCGTCGGCACCAAGCGCGCCGCGGCCGAATACGTCGCCGACAGCGCCCGCCGCTGCGGCCAGTACTACGTCAACCACCGCTGGCTCGGCGGCATGCTGACCAACTGGAAGACGATCACGGGCTCCATCAAGCGCCTGCGCCAGATCGACGACATGCTGGCCGGCGACATCCAGGGTCTGACCAAGAAGGAAGTCCTCGACATAACCCGCGACCGCGAGAAGCTCGAGCGCGCGCTGGGCGGCATCAAGGACATGGGCGGCCTGCCGGACATCCTGTTCGTGATCGACACCAACAAGGAGAAGCTCGCAGTCGAAGAAGCCACCAAGCTTGGCATCCCCGTCATCGCCGTGCTGGACAGCAACTCCGACCCGACCGGCGTCACCTATCCGATTCCGGGCAATGACGACGCGATCCGCGCCATCACCATGTATTGCGACCTGATCGCCGGCGCCGTGCTGGACGGCATCAGCGCCGAGATGGTTGCGTCGGGCCGCGACATGGGTGCTTCGGAGGAACTGCCGCCGGACGCCATCCCGCCCGAGGCGCTGCAGGCTGAGCCCGAGAGCGCTCCCGAGCAGGTCCCGGCGTAACGAACGGCATTACGGAGAGTATGATGGCCGAGATTACGGCATCGATGGTGCGTGACCTGCGCGAGAAGACCGGCGCGGGCATGATGGACTGCAAGAAGGCGCTGACCGAAGCCGGCGGCGACATGGAGACGGCAGTCGACTGGCTGCGCAAGAAGGGCCTTGCCGCCGCCGCCAAGAAGAGCGGTCGGACGGCAGCCGAGGGCCTGGTCGGCGTGACCAGCGGCAAGAACAAGGCGGCGATGGTCGAGGTGAATGCCGAGACCGACTTCGTCGCCCGCAACGAGGCGTTCCAGGCGCTGGTCGAGAGCGTGGCTAAGGTCGCGCTCGAGGTCGGCGAAGATATCGAGACGATCAAGGCGACCAAGTTGCCGGGCGGCGAGCGTACAGTAGCCGAGGAGATTACCCATCTCGTGGCCACCATCGGCGAGAACATGTCGCTGCGTCGCGCCCGGGTGATGTCGGTCGAGAAGGGCACCGTCGCCACCTACGTGCATGGTGCCTTGCGGCCCGGCCTGGGCAAGATCGGCGTGCTGGTTGCGCTGGAAGGCGGCTCGGAGATCGAGACGCTGGAGCAACTTGGTCGTCAGATTGGCATGCATGTCGCGGCGACACGTCCCGACGCTCTCGACACCACCGGGATCGACCCGGCGGCGCTCGAGCGCGAGAAGGCCGTGCTGACCGAGCAGGCGCGCGCGTCGGGCAAGCCGGACGCCATCATCGAGAAGATGGTCGTGGGCCGCATTCAGAAATACTACGAGGAGGTTGTCCTTCTCGAGCAGGTCTGGGTCCATGACGGTGAGAGCCGGGTCAAGGCTGTGGTCAAGAAGTCGGGTGGCGACCTGGTCGGGTTCGCGCGCTTCACTCTTGGCGAAGGCATCGAAAAGGAAACCGGCGATTTCGCCGCCGAGGTCGCTGCTGCTGCCGGTTTGCCGGCCAACGCCTGAGCCTCACAGCCTAACGTACGACAAGTAAACTTGTGACGGGTTGCCGCAACGACTAGGTTGCGGCAACCCGAGTTACTCCGAAGGATTTCATGCCCGTTCAGCCGGCCTACAAGCGCGTCTTGTTGAAGGTTTCCGGCGAAGCTCTCATGGGACGGCACGAATACGGTCTCGATCGTGAGACGCTGTCCCGGATCTCTGCCGACATCTCCGAAGTCGTCAACACAGGTGTTCAGGTTTGCCTGGTCGTTGGCGGCGGTAACATTTTCCGCGGCGTTTCCGGCGCGGCGGCCGGAATGGATCGTGCTTCGGCCGACTACATGGGCATGTTGGCTACCGTGATGAACGCCCTTGGGTTGCAGAGCGTCATGGAGCGGCACGGTGTGCAGACCCGGGTGCAGTCGGCTATTCCGATGAGTTCGGTTTGCGAACCCTATATCCGTCGTCGCGCCGAGCGGCACATGGAGAAGGGTCGCGTCGTGATCTTTGCGGCCGGCACCGGCAACCCGTTCTTCACCACCGACACCGCCGCTGCTCTGCGCGCGGCGGAGATGAACTGCGATGCTTTGTTCAAAGGCACCCAGGTCGATGGCGTTTACAGCGCCGACCCGCGCAAGCATCCGGACGCATCGCGCTACACCGAACTGACGTATCACGACGTCCTCGCCCGTGACCTGGCCGTGATGGACGCGGCCGCGATCAGCGTGGCGCGCGAGAACGGCTTCCCCATCGTCGTCTTCGATATCCATGCACCAGGCTCGTTCGCGGCCGTCATGCGCGGCGAAGGACGGTTCACCACCATCATTGAGCCGCATTAGGAGTCGATCGTGCCTGCGGATTTGAATGCCCTGAAGACAGACCTGACCCGGCGCATGGACGGCGCACTAGAGACGTTGCGCCGCGACTTCTCCGGGCTTCGCACCGGGCGGGCCAGCCCCGGATTGCTCGAACCCGTCAAGGTTGAAGCGTATGGCACCGAGGTGCCGATCACGCAGGTCGGAACAATCGGCGTGCCGGAACCGCGGCTCATTACCGTCCAGGTCTGGGACCGAACGATGGTGGGTGCCGTCGAGCGCGCGATTCGCGATTGCGGGTTGGGACTCAATCCTGGCTCCGACGGTCAGTTGGTGCGGGTACCAATTCCTCAATTGACGGCCGAGCGGCGGGCTGAGTTGGCCAAGGCGGCCGGACGCTATGCCGAGGGCGCGCGGATCGCTATCCGCGGTGTGCGTCGCGACGGAATGGACCAGATCAAGGGCTTCGAGAAAAAGCATGAGATCGGCGAGGACGAGCAGAAGAACTGGTCCGAAGACGTGCAAAAGCTGACCGATGGCTACATCAAGCGAATCGACGAATCCCTGACCGACAAGGACAAGGAAATCCGTCAGGTCTGATGCGGTGAGCATCATCTCCGTCGCTTCTTCCACGCCACAGCCCGGCTCCGCTACGGCTGTTCCCGCTCACGTCGCCATCATCATGGATGGCAACGGCCGCTGGGCGCGATCCCGCGGGCTGCCGCGTGCGGCCGGCCATCGTGCGGGGGCACAGGCCGTGCGCCGGACGATCGAGGCTGCCATTGGCTGTGGCGTCAAATGGCTGACCATTTACGCATTCAGCAGCGAGAACTGGCGGCGGCCGGCCGAGGAGGTGTTGGACCTCACCGGCCTGCTGCGCCGCTATCTCCGCCAAGAGCTGGCCGAGATGTCGCGCGAAGGCGTACGCCTCCGTGTTCTGGGCAATCCGCAGCGTTTCGATGGCGACCTGCAGAGCGAGTTGGCCCGGGCTGAACAGTCGACGCGGGGCAACTCGCGGCTCAACCTGAACATCGCCCTGTCCTATGGCGCCCGGGACGAGATCGTCGCGGCGGCAAAGGCCGTGGCGACGGCGGTTGCCGCGGGCGAGTTGAACCCGCGCGACCTGGACGAGGCACAGTTTGGGCGCTTCCTGTTCACGGCCGACATGCCCGATCCGGATCTGATGATCCGGACGTCGGGCGAGCAGCGCTTGTCCAACTTCCTACTCTGGCAGGCTGCCTACGCCGAACTGGTGTTCCTTGACGTGCTCTGGCCGGATTTCTGCCGTGCCGATTTCGAGTTTGCCCTGGCGGAGTTTTCGCGACGCGAACGGCGATTCGGTGGGTGAGTCCACCCGTTCGTCCAGCGCCTCGACGCGTTGGAGCGATTTGGGGCGGCGGGCGATTTCGGCGTCCATCCTGGCACCGCTGGTGCTCGCCTGCATCTGGTTCGGTGGCTTCGCTTTCGATGCGCTGATGTTGGGCGCTGCGGTCGGGTTGTCTCTGGAATGGGTGACGTTGTGCCGCGCCAAGCCGATGGCGGTGCCCGGGTTGCTGGTTCCCACCGTGATGGTGATGGCGACAGCCGCGACCTGCGACGGCCATGCCGGGATTGGGTTGGCGATCCTCGTCGCGGGTGCGGTGATCGTGGGCGCGATGCAACGGCGCGTGCTGATGGCGGCCGGATTGATCGGGATCGGAGTGGGAGTCGTCGCGCTGGTGTGGTTGCGGCGGTGGGACGCGGCTGATGGCCGATGGATGGTGTTGTTTGTCGTACTGACCGTTTGGGCAAGCGACATCGGTGCCTATTCGGCGGGGCGGCTGCTGCGTGGGCCCAAGCTGGCGCCGAGCCTGTCGCCGGCGAAGACGTGGTCCGGCGCGGCTGGCGGATTGGTGATCGCGATGCTGGTCGGGCAAGCGGTAGCCGGACACGTGACGCTCGCGACGGCCGTGATCGCCGCCCTGCTGGCGGTCGCGTGCCAAGCCGGGGACTTGCTCGAGAGCGGCATCAAGAGGCATGTCGGGGTCAAGGACTCGGGAAATCTGATCCCGGGCCACGGCGGGTTGTTGGACCGGTTGGACGGGCTGCTTGCGGCGGCTCCGACGGCGGCTCTCGTCGTTCTTGCGAGCGGGGAGGGGGTTTTTTGGCACTAGACCAACGCAGCGTTTCGGTTTTGGGCAGCACGGGCAGCATCGGCACCAGTACCGTCGATCTCCTGTTGGCCAATCCGGACCGGTTCCGCGTACGGGCCTTGGCGGGCGGGCGGAACGTGGCATTGCTGGCGCAGCAGGCGCGGGCGCTCAAGGCCGAGGTCGCAGTAATTGCCGATGTCACGTGCTTGCCGGAACTGGAGCGGCTGCTCGCGGGGTCCGGCATTGAGGTGGCGGCCGGTGCGGACGAGGTAACGGCAGCGGCGGCGCTGCCGGCCGACTGGACCATGGCGGCAATCACCGGCGCCGCCGGGCTGCCCAGCACGCTGGCCGCCATCCGGCGTGGTGGCGCCGTCGCTCTGGCCAACAAAGAGGCGCTGGTCTGCGCCGGCGATGTGATGCTGCGCGCGGTGTCCGATGCCGGGGCGACGCTGCTACCGGTGGATTCCGAGCATAACGCCATCTTCCAGGCGATGGCCGAGGGCAATGCCGAGTCCGTCGAGCGGATCGTGCTGACCGCTTCCGGCGGCCCGTTCCGCAACGCCACGATGGAGGAGATGACCCGTGCCAGCCCGGAGGCGGCGCTTCGGCATCCGACCTGGACCATGGGCGCCAAGATCAGCATCGACTCGGCGACCATGTTCAACAAGGGCCTGGAATTGATCGAGGCGGCGCGCCTGTTCGACCTGCCCGAGGACCGTATCGGCGTCCTGGTGCATCCGCAATCGGTGGTGCATGGCATCGTCCATTGGCGTGACGGCAGCATGCTGGCCCAGCTCGGCTCGCCCGACATGCGCATTCCGATCGCGCACGCGCTGGCATGGCCGGGTCGGTTGGCGACTTCATCGCCGCGGCTCGATCTCGCGGCGTTGGGGCAGCTAGAATTCTTCGAACCCGACATGGCGCGCTTTCCGGCGCTTCGTCTGGCGCGCGACGCCTTGCGGGCGGGCGGCGGCGGACCCACAATATTATCAGCGGCCAATGAAGTGGCCGTTGATGCATTTCTGAGCCGCCGGCTGGGCTTTACCGATATCGCGGCGCTCGTCGAGACCGTGCTGGATCGGTTAGGCAGTCCGGCAGCCGATACGCTCGATGATGTCATGGAGTTGGACGGCGCCGCGCGGCGGGCCGCCCTAACGGTTGCCGCCGCCAAGGCGGCCTAAGAACCGCCGCCGCGAAGGCGGCTTAGGACAGGACTGCCCATGCATCTCCCCGATTTCGTCCGCACTCCGCTCTCCTTCGTGGTGGTGCTCGGCGTTTTGGTATTCATCCATGAGCTGGGTCACTACCTGGCCGCACGATGGGTTGGGGTTCATGTCGAGGCATTCTCGATCGGCTTCGGCCGCGCCATCCTGCAGTGGACCGATCGGGTCGGCACGGTATGGAAGTTGGCGTGGATCCCGCTGGGCGGCTACGTCAAGCTCCATGGGCAGGAGCGTCCGGAGGATGTCGACGACGCCACGCGGGCGGCTTGGTTCGAAGGGCGCACGTTCCACGGCAAGAGCGTCGCCCGCCGCGCCATCGTGGTCGCCGCCGGTCCGATCGCCAACTTCCTTCTTGCCGCCGTGCTGTTCGCCGCCCTGTTCGCAACCGCAGGCCGGCCGGTCAGCATTCCGGTCATCGGCGACGTGCAGCCGCAGAGCGCCGCCGCACAGGCCGGGTTGAAGACCGGCGACCGGGTCACGACGATCGACGGGCAGAAAGTGTCGCGCTTCGAGGATCTGCAACGCATCATCGCCGGTGCAGCGGACCAAACGGTCAAAGTAGAATTCGAGCGTGACGGTTCGCCGCAGACGGCTACTGTCCATGTCGCCTCTCGCGAGGGTGCATTGGGGCGGCGCATGGGTGTGCTCGGCGTCCGCGGCGGTGCCCCGGAATACAAGCAGCTGGACCCGGCGAGCGCAGTCGTCGCGGGCGTCCAGCAGACATGGGACGTGCTGGTGCAGACCTTGCAGGGGCTGGGGCAGATGCTCAGTGGCCAGCGCAGCGCCGACGAGTTGAGTGGTCCGTTGGGGATCCTCCAACTCTCGGGCCAGGTGGCGTCCCTGGGGATCGCCAGCCTGGTGAGCTTCATCGCCGTGTTGTCGGTCAACCTGGGGCTAATCAACCTGTTTCCGATTCCGGTGCTCGACGGCGGGCATCTCGTGTTGTTCGCCATTGAGGCCATCCGGGGCCGCCCGGTGCCGCCAAAGGTGCAGGAATTCGGCTTTCGGGCCGGGTTTGCGGTGTTGGCCGGGTTGTTCGTGTTCGCGACATGGAACGATCTGTCGCATCTGGGCTTATTCCACTGGTTGAAGGGCTGACGAGAAGAATCTCATGGCATTGGCAAAATCGCCGATGTTGCCCTCGCGCCAGGTGACGCTTAGAAGCACCCGCTGAGTGCGTGAGCCCGATGCATCTGCATCGTGCTCTATCGCCAGGAGGGTTCCGGATTGTCCACCATACGCGCGAAACTGCTGGCGACCGCGTGCATGTTGCCGTTGCTGCTTCCGACCGAGGTCAATGCGCAGCAGCGTCAGGCTCGTCCGGCCCGCGTCGCCACTCAGGCGCGGGTTGCGCCCGGTGGTGCCATCTCCGCCATCAAGATCGAGGGTAACCAGCGCATCGAGGAGAGCACGATCCGCTCCTACATGCTGGTGCAGCCCGGCGATGCCTACGATGCCGACCGCGTCGATCGCAGCCTGAAGAGCCTGTTCTCGACCGGCCTGTTCGCCGACGTGTCGTTTCAGCGCCAGGGCGGGACGCTGGTGGTCAAGGTGGTCGAGAATCCGATCATCAACCGTATTGCTTTTGAAGGTAACCGCAAGCTGACCGATGACCAGCTGCGGACCTCGGTGCAGTTGAAGCCGCGCTCGGTGTTCACTCCGCAGCTTGCCCAGGCCGATCGGCAGCGGATTCTCAACGCGTACGCCAAGGCGGGCCGTTATGCGGCGACCGTGGAGCCGAAGATCATCCGGCTCGACCAGAACCGCGTCGATGTGGTGTTCGAGATCAACGAGGGTGCGACGACCCTCATCAGCCGCGTCGCCGTGGTCGGCAACAAGGCGTACAGCGAGAACCGTCTGCGCGAAGTGATCGCCAGCCGCGAGGAGGCGTTCTGGCGCTTTCTGTCCAACAGCGAC
This sequence comes from uncultured Acetobacteraceae bacterium, assembly GCA_964613945.1. Taxonomy (GTDB): domain Bacteria; phylum Pseudomonadota; class Alphaproteobacteria; order Acetobacterales; family Acetobacteraceae; genus JAVVHH01. Next base: position 113,387 of record CAZTJC010000008.1, on the reverse strand, counting down.
CAGTATGATCCGGAGCGGGTGAACTTTGACAAGGAGTTGCTGCGCCGGTTCTACCTGAAAAACGGTTACGCCGATTTCGAGGTCAAGAGCGCCACGGCCGAGCTCGTGCCGGACCGCTCGGCCTTTCTGCTGACCTTTGTGCTGAATGAGGGCGAGAAATACACTGTCGGCAAGGTCGACATCGACAGCAAGCTCCGCAACCTCGACGTCGATACGCTCAAGCCGCTGGTCGGCATCGGACCGGGCGACACCTATGACGGCGATGCCGTCGAGAAGACGTCGCAAGCCCTGCAGGACGCGATCCAGCAGCGCGGCTACGCCTTCGTCGAGGTCAAGCCGCGGATCGCCCGCGACCGGGCCAAGCACACGGTCGACCTGGTGTTCGACATCGGCGAGGGCCCGCGGGTTTACGTCGAGCGGATCGACATCTCGGGCAACACGCGCACCAAGGACAAGGTGATTCGCCGCGAGTTCCGCATCGCCGAGGGTGACGCCTTCGACTCCTCAGCAGCCCGCGTGACCCGGCAGCGGCTGCAGGATCTCGGCTACTTCAACGGCGTGACCGTGACGCCGTCACCGGGTTCGGCGCCGGACAAGGCGATCATCAACACGGTGGTCGACGAAAAGGCGACGGGTGAGCTGACGCTGGGCGGCGGTTACTCGACCGATGCCGGCGCGCTGGTCAACGTCGGTCTGCGCGAACGGAACCTCGTCGGCACCGGCATCGACGCCAGCGTCAACGGCGTGCTGGCGCAGAAGAGCAGCCAGGTCGACCTGTCGGTGACCGACCCGTTCTTCCTGGACCGCAACCTCGCCGCCGGCTTCGACCTCTTCCACATCCGCAACAACAACCAGACGATTGCTGCCTATAGCGAGCGGCGGACCGGTGGCGCGCTGCGGATCGGCTACGAGTTCAACGAACACCTGCGGCAGGCCTGGACCTACTCGCTGGTCGACCGGAACGTGTACGACATTCAGTCGGGCGCTAGCGTCTACATCACCAACCAGGCTGGCGCGTCGCTGTTGTCGCAACTCGGGTCGACGGTCTCCATCGACTACCGCGACAGCCGGGTGGATCCGCATGCCGGCGGGTTGGTCCGGGTCGGCGTGGACTTTGCCGGCATCGGCGGCACCGCGCACTACCTGCGCTCGAAGGTTGACACGAACTACTACATCCCGCTCGAATCGATCACGGGCGATGATGCCTGGGTTGTCGCCTTGTCGGCGGGTGGTGGTTATCTCGAGCAGCTCGGGCGCGAAGAGAAGATCATCGACCGGTTCTTCCTCGGCGGCGACAACTTGCGGGGCTTCCAGTCCGGTGGTGCCGGCCCGCACGCGGTTGGCCCCAACTCGATCGACAGCATCGGCGGCCGGGTGATCTACACCGGCACCACCGAGCTCCGCTTCCCGCTGCCGATCTCTTCCGATTTCGGTCTCTCGGGCCGGGCCTTTGTCGATATTGGCTCCTTGTCGAGGGTGACGCAGCTGGCCGGGACCGTTGTGACCAACAGTGCGTCGCCCCGCGTCGGCGCAGGTGTGGGCGTGTCGTGGAAGACGCCGTTCGGATTGATCAACATCGACATCGCCCAGGCGGTCGTGAAGCAAACAAATGACCAGACCCAGCTTTTCCGCTTTGGCTTCGGCACGAGGTTTTAACTTGTTCATTTCACGCATCATTCGTCCCACGGTTCTTGCCGCTGGATTGACGCTTCCGCTAGCTCCGGTGTTGGCGCAATCGAATCCGGGCTACTTCATCCCGCCAGCCGCACGGCAGGCGCAGCCGCCTCAGCCGCAGCAGCGACCTGCACAGCCCCGGCCGCAGCCGCGCCCAGTCCAGGCGCCCATCCAGCAGCAACCGCAGCAGCCGCCCGGCGGGATTGCCGGAGCCGCACCGGACGAGGGGCCGCCGATGCAGCTTCAGTTGCCACCGGCGCCTGAGTTGCCGGCCCTGGCCAAGGCGGCCCCGCCGCCGGCCGCCTTCATCGGCGTGCTCGGCATCCCGGAGATCATGCGCGCCTCATCCGCCGCCCAGCAGGTGGAGAAGACCATCGGCGAGCGGCGTGAGAAGCTGAACGAGGATGCCCAGAAGGAGCAGCTCGTCTGGCGCGAGATGCAGCAGGCCCTGGCCAACGAGCGCAGCAAGCTGAGCGCCGACCAGATCCGCGCTCGCGAGAAGGAACTGCAGGACCGTATCACCGGGGCGCAGCGCACGTTCCGAGATCGCAACCGCATCATTCAGGAGGCCGGCCAGTATGGCCTGGCGCAGATCGAGCGCATGCTGGTCAGCGTCATTCGCCAGGTCTCCGAGAGCCACGGCATGAACATCGTCCTGCATCGCGCGCAGGTGGCGCTCAACGTCAACGAGTTCGACATCACCGAGCAGGTGGTGACGCAGTTGAACAAGACGCTGGCGACCGTCGCGTTGCCGGCGGATGGCGTTTCGCCGCCGATGGCGCAGGCTCCGACCAACCCGGCCATCACGCCGACTACGGCATCCGCGCCGGCAACGTCGCCTGCAACGCCGTCAGGTGCCGCGCCGGCGACGACCGCCCCGGCAAGACCAGCAAAGCCGTAGGCACCTTGGCCGCCACCGATCCGCGCGAGTCGCCTCCCGGCGATTCGCGCTTTTTCGCCCGGACCGGTCCACACCGGCTGGCCGACATTGCCAAGCTCGCCGGTGCCGACGTCGATGCCGACGATCGGCTGATCCACGGCGTCGCACCGTTGCAGACCGCCACTCCCGAGCACGTCAGCTTTCTCGATAACCGACGCTATGCTGACCTGCTGGCCACCACGCGGGCCGGCGCGGTGATCGTGCATCCGGAATTGGCCGCGCATGTTCCGCCGACCAGCATCGCGCTCCCCACGGCGATGCCGTACGTCGTTTGGGCAAAGGTCGCCACGTTGTTCTTTCCGCCGCCGCCGGCCGAGCCGGGGGTGCATCCCTCCGCCGTGGTCGACGCGTCGGCGCAGATCGACCCCACGGCGGAGATCGGACCAAACGCGATCGTCGAAGCGGACGCTACCGTTGGCGCACGCTCGCGCATCGGGCCCGGGACATTGATTGCCAAGGGTGTCTCGATCGGCATGGATTGCCGGGTCGGTGCGTCGGCAACGGTGTCGCATGCGGTAGTGGGCGATCGGGTGACGCTGTTCCCTGGCGTGCGGATAGGGCAGGAGGGGTTCGGCTTCGCCCAGACCGACCGCGGCTTCATGACCGTACCGCAGCTGGGCCGTGTCGTCGTCGAGCATGACGTGGAGATCGGCGCCAATACGACGATCGACCGCGGGTCGATGCAGGACACGATCATCGGCGCCGGGTCGCGCCTCGATAACCTGGTGATGATCGGACACAACGTGCGGCTCGGGCGCTGTTGCGTCGTCGTCGCGCAGGCCGGCATCGCGGGCTCGACCACGCTCGACGATTTCGTAGTCGTCGCCGCGCAGGCCGGTATCGCGGGCCATCTCGCCATTGGCCGGAAGGTCCGGATCGGTGCACAAGCCGGCGTCATGTCGAACGTGTCGGAGGGTGCCGACGTCGTCGGCAGCCCGGCGGAGCCGGTTCGTGACTTCTTTCGCGGCGTTGCGACATTGCGAAAGCTCGCCCGCCGGCCCAAAACATCCTCAAACCAGTCGTCGGATTGACCGGAATGGATGGCACTCACTCTTCCCAGGACGCGCAGGCCGAGCACGAGGCGACGGGCGATGCCCCGGTAGCGCCCGTGACGCTTGATTTGGCGCGTATCATGCGTGCGATTCCGCACCGCTACCCGATGCTGATGATCGACCGCATGGTCGACCTGATCCACAACGAGTCCGCGACCGGCGTGAAGAACGTCACGATGAACGAGCAGTTCTTCCAGGGACATTTTCCCGGGCATCCGGTGATGCCGGGCGTGCTGATCATCGAGTCGATGGCGCAGACGGCTGCTGTGCTGGTGGTCGAGACGCTTGGTGAGCACGCGATGGGTAAGCTGGTCTACTTCATGACCATCGACGCCGCGAAGTTCCGCCGGCCGGTCGTGCCGGGCGATCAGTTGCGGGTGCACGTGTCCAAGGTTCGCAGCCGCAACAACGTCTGGAAGTTCGCTGGGATCGCTAGGGTCGATGGCGTGGCCGTGGCGGAAGCGACGTTCTCGGCCATGATCATGGACCGTTGAGCAGTTTTCTGCGGACGTGATCGGCAATAATGTTTGAGTTGGTCAGGAACACATGTCCGCCCACGGTTCGCCCACGCTCGATGAGACTTCCGTTGCGGCATCTGGCGGAGATCGCGCCTTGATCCATCCGAGCGCCGTCATCGAGCCCGGTGCGCAGATCGGAGCCGGGGTCAATATCGGCCCGTTTTGTCACGTCGGCAGCGAGGTCGTCCTGCACGACGGTGTGCGGCTGACGTCACACGTCGTCGTCGACGGTCAGACGACGATCGGGGAGGGGGCGGTACTCTATCCGTTCTGCACCGTGGGCATGGCGCCGCAAGACCTGAAATACAAAGGCGAGCCGACCCGGTGCGAGATCGGAGCCCGTACGCAGATCCGTGAGCATTGCTCCATTCACCGTGGCACCGTTACCGGAACCGGGTTGACGCGGGTGGGAGCGGATTGCCTGCTGATGGCCGTCGTCCATGTCGCGCATGACTGCGACATCGGCAATTCCGTGGTGATCGCCAACAACGTCGTCATGGGCGGCCATGTGTCGATCGGCGACGGGGCGGTCGTCGGTGGGGCAGCCGCGATCCACCAATTCGTCCGCATCGGGCGTGGCGCCATGATTGGCGGCGTCTCGGGCGTCGAGGCGGATGTGATCCCGTTCGGCAGCGTGATCGGCAACCGGGCGCGTCTGGCCGGGCTCAACGTCATCGGCTTACGTCGGCGCGGCGTGGATCGGAGCCGGCTGCTTACGCTTCGCGCTGCCGTGCGTACGCTGTTCTGGGGCGAGGGCGTGTTGGCCGACCGCATGGGCGCCGTCCGCGCAGAGTTCGGCGATGACGATCTTGTCGCCGAAGTGCTGGACTTCGCCGCCGTGCAAAGCAAACGCGGGCTGATCCGCGCCGGTTCGGTCGGCGATGAGGCTGGTTGACGGCTAGTGGACGAGTTCGGCGGTCGCCCGGCCCACCTTGGCCGATGCGGGCTCGTTCGTTTCCATCAGGCACGAGTCAATAGCGTGACGCAACGCGAGATGCGTGTGTTTGAGACCGAGTAACATGCTCTCCTCGGCAAGCGCCTGGAGGGCTCGCAACAGTCCAACAGAGCTTGGAGTTACTTTGCCGTTCACCGGAAATCCTAAGTCTAGCCGATGAATGAATCCCTACCCATTAGGTGTTGTTACACGCAAGCGAATTACACCCGCGCATGAGTGCCTCCACAACGCTGGGTATCATAGCCGGCGGTGGACCGTTCCCGGCGCGGGTAGCAGCCGCCGCGACCGCTGCCGGACGCGCAGTATTCGTGGTGGCGTTGCGCGGCTTTGCCGAGCTTGGCGCGCTGGCCGACTATCCTCATCGCGAGATAAGGCTTGGCGCGGCGGGCGAGATCCTGGCCGCGTTGCGCGGGGCCGGATGTGGCGATCTGGTGCTGATCGGGCCGGTCCGGCGGCCTTCCCTGGTTTCCATCCGGCCGGATGCGGAGGGTGCCCGCATCATGGCCCGGATCGGGCGCGCCGCCTTCACCGGCGACGATGGGCTTCTGGCTGCCGTGGTCCGTGTTCTGGGGGAGGAAGGCTTCCGCGTCATCGGCGCGCATGAGGTTCTGACAGAGGCGGTCGGCGCTGAGGGTGTGCTCGGCCGACATGAGCCGGATGCGGCCGCGCGCGCCGATATCGCCCGTGGGCAGGCGGTGGTGCGGGCGCTCGGACAGGTCGATGTCGGGCAGGGCTGTGTGGTGCAGCAAGGTATCGTGCTGGCCGTGGAGGCGATCGAGGGAACAGACGCCATGCTCGGCCGAGCCACGGCGCTGGCCCGGCCGGGACCCGGCGGCGTCCTCATCAAGCTGGTCAAACCCGGGCAGGATCGCCGCGCCGACCTGCCGACCATCGGGCCGAACACGATTGCGGCAGCGGTCGCCGCCGGGCTGCGTGGCATTGCGTTCGAAGCTGGCGGGACGTTGTTGATCGATCGCGACGGCTGCATCGCCGCGGCAGACGCGGCAGGGCTGTTCCTGCTGGGTCTGAGCCCCGATATCCACCCCTTATCCGAAGGAACTCCGTCATGAGCCAACCCCGCACCTTGCACACGATGCTGCGCGTCAAGGACCTCGAGAAGAGCGTCGATTTCTACACCAAGAAAATGGGCATGCATGAGCTGCGCCGTTCCGAGGTTCCGGACGGCAAGTACACTCTGGTCTTCGTCGGCTTCGCACCGGACAGCGAGCAGTCGGCAATCGAGCTGACCTACAACTGGGATCAGACCGATGGCTACGAGGTCGGCACCGGGTTCGGGCATCTCGCCTTCGGTCTGCCTGACATCTACAAGGCGTGCGACGAGATGCGCGCCGCCGGAGTGAAGATCACGCGCGAGCCCGGGCCGGTGAAGTTCGGCACCACGGTGATCGCGTTCGTTGAAGATCCCGACGGTTACAAGATCGAGTTGATCCAGCGCAACTGATCCGCACGGCCGGTCACTCACGATGGAATTGAACTGGCGCCTGCCGCTCGACGTGGTGGCGGGGCGAACGGTGCGGATCGGCGTGACCGGCCTCGCGCGGGCCGGCAAGACCGCGTTCCTGACCTCGGTGGCGGCGAACTTACTGGCACTCGGAGCGCGGCGGCCGGTGTTACCGGCGGTGGCGGAGCGGCTGCGAGGCCGGTCGCCCCGCGTGTTCATCGCACCGGCAGGGGTGTCGAACCTGCCGCGCTTCGACGTTGCGGGAAACCTGGCGGCCTTGGCTCAGGATCCGCCGGCCTGGCCGGCGCGCACGGACGCGGCCTCGCTCCTGGCGCTGGATCTGACGATACCGCGCTTGGGACTGGCCAGTGCGCTGCCGGATTTCGCGTTGCGACTGGAATTCCTGGACTATCCCGGCGAGTGGTTGCTGGACCTGCCGCTGCTCCGGCAGAGCTTTGCCGACTGGTCCGAGGCGACGTTCCGCCGACTGGAGGGCCGGCCGGAAGCGGCGGCGTTCCTGGCGTTCGCCACCGCGCTGCCAGTCGGCGCCTCGGCCGACGAGGCGATTGCGGCGACGGGGTACCGGCTGTTCCGCGCCCTGCTGACGACCTTGCGTGACGCCGGATTGGCGTTGCTGCAGCCGGGTCGGTTCCTGATGCCGGCACCCGGGGCAGAGCCGCCCTGGATGGCATTCTTTCCCTTGCGCGGGCAGAGCGACCTCGCCGGGCTGATGGAGCAGCGGTTCGACGCCTACAAGGATGCGGTGCAGGCCGATCTGTCGGACCCGTTATTCGGGCAGCTCGACCGCATGGTGGTGCTCGTGGACCTGTTATCGGCCCTGCATGCGGGCGCGGCGGCGTTCACCGATCTCAGCGCGGCGCTGAAGGAGGCGTCGGCCTCGCTGCGATGGGAGCGTGATTGGGTGGAGGCGGCCATGTCGATCGGCAAGCTGCGCTGGCCGCCGCCGGTGCTGTCGCGGGTGGCGTTCGCGGCGACCAAGTCGGACCACGTCGCCGAACGGCAGCGCGGCAACCTGTCGGCCCTGCTGCGCACGGTGGCGGCGCCGACGATCGACGTGCGGGCCGGCTACTTCTCGCTGAGCGCGGTGCGCTGTACGGAAGACATCGTCATGCAGGTGGGCGAGCACGCGCTATCGGCGGTGCGCGGCCGGCGGATCGGCGATGCGGCGCCGGGTCGCTCGTATCCGGGCGAGGTGCCGGATCGGCCGCCGGGTGCCGAGTTCTGGGCGCATAAATTTCTGCAGATCCCGCAATTCGAGCCGCTGCGGCCGCCGGATGCCGGCAAGGGCGGCGTGCCGAACATCGGCCTGGACGACCTGCTGCTGTTCCTTTTGGACGATTTGCTATGAGCCCGGAGCCGTTTTTCGAACTGGAGGAGCGCGCCGCGCCGCGCCTGGAGCCGGTGCCGATCACCCTGGCGATCGACCCGGCACCGCGCACCGCCACACCGATGCTCATGCTGGCCGGCGTATCGACCTTGGCGATCGGCTTCGCGGGCTTGGGGGCGGCGAACTTCGTCATCGACCAGTTTGCCCGGTCCGTGGTGCTGGGTGGCGTGACGCTGGGTGTGACCATGGCCGGATTCGGGTTGGTCGGCGCTGGACTGTGGCGTGAACTGCGTGCGTTGTTCGCGCTAGGCCATGTCGATCATCTGCGGGCTGATTTTCAGTCGGGGGAAGCCGGGCGGATCGCCGATGCGGCTCGGCGCTGGGCGGCGGAAACCGACCCAACGCTGCTGCCAGCGTTGCGACAGATCAACGATCCGGATGCGGCGCTGGCGCTGGTGCGTGCCGGTCCCGGCAAGCGCTTGCGCGAGGCGGCCGATGCTCTAGGTCGGACGGCGTCGGTGCAGGTCGTGGCAGGGATCGCGGCGATGCCGTCGCCGGCTTTGGACGTCGCCTTGGTGACCTGGCGGGGTGTTCGACTGGTGCGACAGGTGTCGGCTTTATACGGGATGCGGCCAGGCTTGCTGGGAACGATCTCGCTGCTGCGGCGGACGGCCCTGTCGGCGACGGTCGTGGGCGCGGTGGAGTTCGCCGGCAACACGGCCGCTCACGCGCTGCTGTCCAACCCGTTGCTGGCCCATGCGTTGGGCGACCTGGCAGGCGCCGGCGTGGCGGCGCGGCGTATGACCGTGCTGGCGCGCGCGACGGCCGCGGCCTGTGACCCGGTGCCGCCCGCCTGATCAGCCACGCAGTCGGGTGACGACTGCAACGAACGGCATCAGCAACGCCCCGATCGCGACGCCGAGAATGCCCGAAACGCCTGCGGTGACGAACCATTCGCCGGGTCCGGTCGATACAGCGAGATGGTGCAGCATCTCATACGGCGCCGGCCAGCCGAGCTTCTCGACGCCGTGCAGGATGATGCCGCCGCCCACCCAGGCCATTGCAGCCGTGCCGACGACCGTGAGGATCTTCATCAGAATGGGAACGCCGACGACGAGCCCGCGCCCGAATGTCCGCACGATGCCGGCGCGGTAACGCGTCAGCGCCAACCCGATATCATCGGCTTTGACGATCAGCGCCACGGCCCCATAAACCAAAATCGTCAGCACGGCCCCGACGCCGCCGAGCACGATCGCCTGGGTCCAGGTCGACGACCCAGCGACGCTTTCCAGGGTGATGGCCATGATTTCGGCCGACAGGATGAAGTCGGTCTTGATCGCGCCGCTGACGCGTTTGTCCTCGCTGACGGGCGCGGCGTCACCGTGGTCGGTGGCCGGGCGGATCGCGTGCAGGATCTTTTCCGCCGCCTCGTAACAAAGATAGGCGCCGCCCAGCATGAGCAGCGGCGTGATGGCCCAGGGCGCGAAGGCGCCGAGCAGCAGCGCGATCGGCAGCAGGAACAGCAGCTTGTTCTTCAGCGAGCCCAGCGCGATGCGGCCGACGATCGACAGCTCCCGCTCGGCCGCGAAGCCGCTGACATAGGCCGGCGTCACGGCCGCATCGTCGATCACCACGCCGGCCGCCTTGGTGCCGGCCTTCAATGACTGTGCTGTGACGTCGTCCAAGGAGGCGGCGGCGACTTTGGCCAGCGCGGCCACGTCGTCCAAAAGCGCTAGAAGTCCACTCATGCGGCGGTAACGCGGTGGTGACCGCTAGGGTGCACTCGAATCGAGAGCTGCCTGCAACGTATAGGCGGCGGCCATGCCGTCGACGATCTTGGCGCGCTTGCCGCGGCTGAGGTCCAGCTCGTCGATTAGGAAGCGGTTGACGGCTGAGGACGACAAGCGCTCGTCCCACAGCGCCGCCGGCAACCCGGCCATGTCGGACAGCGCCAGCGCCCAATCCCGCGCCGCCTGCGCCGCCGGGCCGACGGTGCCGTCCATCGACAGCGGCCAGCCGACCACCAGCCCGGCCGCGCCCTGCTTGCGCGCGATGGCGGCAATCTCGGCGGCGTTGGCGGTGAGCTTGCCGCGCCTGAGCAGGCCATAGGGGGTGGCGATCATCAGGCCGACATCGGAGAGCGCGACGCCGATCGTCTTGCTGCCGGGATCGAGCCCGAGCACCCGTTGTTCGCGCCCGAGTTGCGCCCGGAGGTCTGCCATGTTGAACAACGCCATGGCGGCCGGTATCACATAGGCTCCGCCTCATCACCTAAAGGTTCCCCTATGTCGCTCGATCCCGCGACGGTTCGCCGTATTGCCAAACTCGCCCGCCTGCATCTCGAGGAGGCCGACGTGCCGCGCGTGCAGTCCGAGCTGAACGGCATCATGGGCTGGATCGAGCAGCTCAACGAAGTCGACGTCACCGGCATCGAGCCGCTCACCGGCGCAGCGAGCCTGGCGCAGCGGCTGCGCGACGACGTCATCACCGATGGGGGCATCCAGGAGGCGGTGTTGGCCAATGCGCCGGAGCGCGCGGGCGTGTTCTACTCGGTTCCCAAGGTGGTCGAATGAGCCTCACTGATCTCCCACTCGTCGCCGCCCGAGACGGGCTGCGCCGGGGTGACTTCACCAGCGTGGAGCTGGTCGATGTGCATCTTGCGGCGATCGAGGCCCTCAACCCGCAGCTGAACGCCTTCATCACCGTGACCGCCGAGCAGGCGCGCGACGAGGCGAAGGCGGCGGACGCGGCGCGGCAGGGCGGGGCGGACGGTGCCTTGCTCGGCCTGCCGTTGGCGATCAAGGATTTGTTCTGCACCCCGGGCGTGCGCACCACGGCGGGCAGCAAGATCCTGGAGCCGTTCGTGCCGCCATACGAGAGCACGGTCACGGCCAACCTGAGGCGGGACGGCGCGGTGTTCGTCGGCAAGACCAACCTCGACGAGTTCGCCATGGGCTCCTCGAACATGACTTCGGCATTCGGGCCGGTGACCAACCCGTGGTCGACCGAGGGCCACGCGTTGGTCCCGGGCGGCTCGTCCGGCGGCTCGGCAGCGGCAGTGTCGGCGCGGTTGTGCGTCGGCGCCACCGGCACGGATACTGGCGGCTCGATCCGCCAGCCCGCCTCGTTCACTGGCATCGTCGGCGCCAAGCCGACCTATGGCCGCTGCTCGCGCTGGGGCGTGGTGGCGTTCGCCTCGTCGCTCGATCATCCCGGGCCGTTCGCCCGCACGGTGGAAGATGCGGCGGTGCTGCTCGGCAGCATGGCCGGCTTCGACCCGAAGGACAGCACCTCGGCTGATCAGGCGGTGCCGGACTTCGCCGCCGCCTGCCGCAAGGGCGTGCGCGGGCTGCGGATCGGCGTGCCGCGCGAGTACCGCTCCGACGACATGCCGCCCGAGATCGAGGCGCTATGGCAGCAGGGGCTGGCGTGGTTGCGCGACGCCGGGGCGGAGACGATCGACGTGTCGCTGCCGCATACGAAATACGGGCTGGCCTCCTACTACATCGTCGCTCCCGCCGAAGCGTCGTCCAACCTGGCGCGCTATGACGGCGTCCGCTTCGGCGAGCGCCAGGAAGGCGTCGATCTCAATGACCTCTACGAGCGTACGCGGGCCGCCGGGTTCGGGCCGGAGGTGCGGCGGCGCATCATGATCGGCACCTACGTGCTGTCGGCCGGTTATTACGACGCTTATTATCTGCGGGCGCAGAAGCTGCGGGCGCTGATCCTGCGCGACTTCACCGACGCATTCCGCACCTGCGACGCATTGCTGACGCCGACGGCGCCCTCGGCGGCGTTCGCGCAGGGCGCCAACATGGACGACCCGGTGAAGATGTATCTCAACGACGTGTTCACCGTGCCGGCCAACATGGCGGGTATCCCCGGCATCTCGGTGCCGGCTGGGCTGGACAAGGCCGGGTTGCCGCTGGGGCTGCAGGTGCTGACGCGGCCGTTCGACGAGGCGACCGGTTTCGCGGTGGCCGCAGCGATCGAGCAGGCCGCCGGGTTCGAGACGCTGCCCCCGATCCGCGCAGGAGTTGACGCATGAGCTATGTGATCGAAGGTGCCACCGGCACGTGGGAGATCGTCGTGGGCCTCGAGGTCCATGCTCAGGTGATCAGCCAGTCCAAGCTGTTCAGCGGTGCGGCCACGGCGTTCGGGGCGGACCCGAACAGCCAGGTCAGCTTCGTCGACGCAGCGTTCCCTGGCATGCTGCCGGTGCTGAACCGCGAGTGCGTGGCGCAAGCCGTACGCACCGGGCTGGGGCTGGAGGCGCAGATCAACCTGGTCAGCCGCTTCGACCGCAAGAACTACTTCTATGCCGACCTGCCGGCCGGCTATCAGATCAGCCAGTTCGCGCATCCGATCGTCGGTGCCGGCGTGGTCGAGGTCGAGCTGGCCGATGGGTCGAGCAAGCGCATCGGCGTGACCCGGCTGCACCTCGAGCAGGACGCCGGCAAGTCGCTGCACGACCAGCATGCGACCAAGAGCTTCATCGACCTCAACCGCTCCGGCGTCGCGCTGATGGAGATCGTCAGCGAGCCCGACATGCGCAGCCCTGAGGAGGCCGGCGCCTACCTGCGCAAGATGCGCACCATCCTGCGCTATCTCGGCACCTGCGACGGCAACATGGAGGAGGGCTCCATGCGCGCCGACGTCAACGTCTCGGTCCGCAAGCACGGCGAGCCGTTCCGCACCCGTTGCGAGATTAAGAACGTCAACTCGATCCGCTTTGTGATGCAGGCGATCGAGGCGGAGGCGACGCGGCAGGTCGGCATCTGGGAGGGCGGCGGCACGGTCGAGCAGGAGACGCGGTTGTTCGACCCGTCGCGCGGCGAGACCCGGTCGATGCGGTCCAAGGAAGATGCGCATGATTATCGCTACTTCCCAGACCCGGATCTATTGCCGCTGGTGCTGGACGAGACCTGGGTCGAGGAACTCAAGCGCGATCTGCCGGAGCTGCCGGATGCCAAGCGGGCTCGGTTCGTCAGCGAGTATGGCCTGCCGGTCTACGACGCCGGCGTGCTGGTAGCCGAGAAGGAGACGGCGGCGTTCTACGAGACCGTCGCCAAGGGGCGTGACGCCAGGCTGGCGGCGAACTGGATGACGGGCGACTTCTTCGCCGCCCTGAACCGCACCGGCACCACGATCCAGAACAGCCCGGTTTCGGCCGCAGCCCTCGGCGAGTTGGTCGACCTGCTGACCGACAAGACCATCAACGGCCGTATCGCCAAGGAAGTGTTCGAGGCGATGGTGGAGACCGGCGAGAGCCCGGCGGTAATCGTGGAGGCCAAGGGTCTGCGCCAAGTGACCGACACCGGCGCCATCGACGAGGCGGTGCAGAAGGTGCTCGACGCCAATCCGGACAAGCTCGCCGAGTACAAGGGTGGCAAGGAGAAGCTGTTCGGCTTCTTCGTCGGCCAGGTCATGAAGGCCATGGCCGGCAAGGGGAACCCGGCGCTGGTCAACGACGTGCTGAAATCCAAGCTGGGGTGACGACCGACATGCCGGCCACCACCGGCACATCCGATCAACATGACTTCGGCGAGATGACGCGATGACGAGGCCATGAAGACCGATCCGCTCAACGATGCCTGGGATTTCCTCGTGGGCGCGCAGCCGGATCAGGTGGCCTTGGGTGACCTGCGCTGGCTGTTCGTCGGCTTGTTCGCGTTCCTGGTCGTCGCGAGTTGCGTCATCGCCCTGGCCGCCTGGCGGCGACAGGGTGGAGAACCAGCGTCGGGACCGTTCTGGGCCTGGCTGATCCGGGCGCTGGTCGGGATCATGTGGTTTCAGGCCATGCTGTGGAAGCTGCCGTTTCCAGTCGCCCCTGGCCTGCAGCATCGGGCCGAGCAGATGGTCGACAACGCCGCCTGGCTCTGGTTCGGCTGGCTGGTCAGCGCGGTGGTGCTGCCCAACATGATGATCGTTGATCCGCTGGTGTTCGCGGCCGAGCTAGGGTTGGCGATCAGTCTGCTGCTCGGGCTGTTCGTCCGTCCAGCGGCGTCACTCGGGGCGATCTACGCGATCGGGCTCTGGATCGGACTATATCACCATCCGGACGAGTGGCCGTGGGGATACGTTTTCCTGGCGGCGGCACAGGCCATGTCCGCCGTGGTCGGAGGCCGCCACAGCCTCGGGCTGGACGCATTGCTCGCGCCGCTGTGGCAGCCCAGCATCGAACGCCCATCGCCTTCATCCCGGAGAGTAGCTCGATGATCACCCTTCATACGTGGAACACGCCGAACGGCCGCAAGATCAGCGTCGCGCTGGAAGAGATGGGGCTGGCCTACAAGGTCAAGTCCGTCGACATCTCCAAGGATCAGCAGTTCGAACCGGCTTTTCTTGAGATCAGCCCGAATAACCGCATCCCCGCCATCGTCGACGACGAGGGACCCGGCGGCACCCCGATATCCGTGTTCGAATCCGGCGCCATCTTGCTCTACCTCGCCGAGAAGGCGGGCCAGTTCATGCCCACCGACCCACGCGGCCGGGTCGCGGTGACGGAGTGGCTGATGTGGCAGATGGGCGGCTTCGGGCCGATGCTCGGGCAGGTGCATCACTTCCTGACCGTCAACGAGGCGGATCGCAGCTATGGGCTGCAACGCTTCCTGAAGGAGACGCGGCGGCTCTACGGTGTGCTCGACCGGCGGTTGGCGATCGTCGAGTTCGTCGCCGGCGATGTCTCAATCGCCGATTTCGCCTGCGTCGGCTGGGCCTGGCGTCATCAACGGCACCAGATCGATCTGACCGAGTTCCCCAACGTGAAACGCTGGTACGATGCCATGATGACACGTCCGGGCACGAAGCGCGGCTTCGAGGTTGCGCTCGGCTAGGCAGACACGTAGAAGGGGATGGCAAACGCTGTGCTGTTGCAATCCCGGCGGAGGGGTGGCCGAGTGGCTGAAGGCAGCGGTTTGCTAAACCGCCATACGGCGTCAAGCCGTATCGTGAGTTCGAATCTCATCCCCTCCGCCAGGACTGCTTTCGACGCGACCTACGCCGCAGGCGCGTAGAACGCGATTCCCTCAAAGCTCATATCCGGCCGCGTCGACAGGATCGAAGCTCGCTCGCCTGCGTCGGCCGTATAGAAGTGAGCACCGCTGGTGTTGTTGAAGAAGCGATAGACGGCGGAGTCGCCGGTCTGGGCGGTCACGTGCTCGATCATGGTGCTGTTCGGCTCGAACAACAGATCCGGTCGGCCTGCCAACACGCTATCCCGCTCTGAGACGCTCGATGTCATAAAATGCGTGCCATTATTGGTGTCGAAGAAGCGATAAACGTCGACGGCACCCGGCGAGGCATGCGCCGGGTCGACGGCGTGGAACCCGACGCCCTCGTAATGCAGGTCCGGCCGGGTGGTCAGGATGGTGTCACGCTCGACGGCGTTCTGCGTGAGCAGTTGAGTGCCGTGTGCGGCATCGAAGAAACGAAAGACGTCCACGGTGCCGGGATCGACGAGCATCAGCGAGATCGTAATGTTGCCAGCGGCGTCGGTGCCGAGCCGGAACGCCGTTCCAGCTTCCGGTGCGCCGATGTGGATTTTCGCGACGGTGAATGCCCCGTTGCGCAGCGTCAGGACGCCATCGCCCGCATCAGCCCCTTGTGAGTAGAGCGCATCGGAGGCAGCGATACCATCAAGCACGAGCGTATCGTTGAGGGAGAGCCCGGTAATCGCGCCCGCGAAAAGGTTGACGTGGGTAAGACGGAGCGTGTTGGCTCCGTTGTCGAAGTGGATAGTTTCGCCGGCGCCGA
The DNA here is from genome assembly GCA_964613945.1 of uncultured Acetobacteraceae bacterium. Classification (GTDB taxonomy): domain Bacteria; phylum Pseudomonadota; class Alphaproteobacteria; order Acetobacterales; family Acetobacteraceae; genus JAVVHH01. The sequence goes on along the minus strand of CAZTJC010000008.1, from coordinate 97,683 downwards.
CGCTGGCCCCGAGCACCAGCGATGCCCCGGCGGTTAGCGCAACGGTGCCGAAGCCAGCGAGTGCCGTGGCGATCTGGATGGGGGCACCGGCGATGTCGTCTCCTGAGATACGAATCAGCCCGTCGTTGACGAGGGTGCCACCGCCGGTGAAACGGGTCGCATGAGCGTCGATGGCCATCGATCCCTCGTTGAACAACGTCGCACCGATGGCCAGCGAAACCGCAACTCCGTTGCCGGCCAGGCTGCTTGACCCGGCGAGTTCGACCCGGCCCGCAATCGCAAGCCGCGGCATCACGCCTGCGGTAGCGCCGTCGTTGCGGATCGTCAGATGGCTTTGGGCTCCAACCGTGCTGTTGGCCAAGATGACCGTTGCCGCGTTCAGGCTACCGGCCGGTTCCCTGACCAGCAGATCGGGGCCATTCAGCACGCGCGATTCCAACGTCAAAGTACCGCTATCGAAATAGATCTGTTTGCTCGCGGTTGGGGGTATGCCAGCCAGCGGCAGAACGGCGAGCGACGTCTGCACGATCGTCATTGCGGCGACACCAGGGGCGAGCAAGACGATGGACAGTTGATCCAGGCCGGCTGTCTCGCTGGTATAGGCGAGGGTTGAAAGCTTGGCTGCGACTTGGGTCGAGGTGCCGCTGACCGACAGAAAATGCGAGCCGCTGCCCCGAACGACGGCGCCTGGCGCTGTATCTGCCGATACGGCACCCAGGCGCGTGTTGACGATGGCGATCACGGCTTGGTCTCCCTGATCGGGAATCGTGATGTCGCTGATCGGTGTTGTTATGCCCAAAAGCGCCGTACGAGTAGCGGCGGCGTCCGTGACGATTTGAGATGACACTGGCGAACTCCGCTAAGCTGACACAAGCAAAGCATTATAATAACGGTATTTTATCGTTAAATATCTTCGCGTCCTGGTTGTATGCTGTTGACGAGCACTGGATCCAAACCACTGGAGATTCCAAGCCCACGAGATTTTGACGATGGAATTTCGTTATGCGGGTGCATCCGACCGATTGTGTCAGGTAGACGTCAGGCGCGTTACGGCCGCTCGCCGTCGCGCGTCCGAGGAGCGTGTGTGTCCGACCACCCCCATCATGTTCTGCTCGTCGACGACAATGATGACGTTCGCGAAACGTCAGCCGACATGCTGGAAGAGCTTGGCTATCGCGTCTTACAGGCGACCAACGGGTTCGAGGCGCTGGAGAAACTCGCCGAGTTTCCGGATCTCGAGGTGATGGTGACCGATATCCGCATGCCTGGAATGTCGGGTTTTGAGCTGTTTGACTTGGCGAGCGCTCGCTACCACAGCCTAAAGGTCGTCATGATCTCGGGCTATTTCACACCCCAAGCGACGTCGTGCAGGTTGATCCGTAAGCCGTTCAGAACGGTTGAACTTGATCACGCCATCCGCGAAGCGCTCGCCGACTAGCCCTTAACAAGGGACTTCTTGGGGCGCAGAAGCAAGCAGCCTCGGCCCACGGCGATGTGGATGGCCGAGCCCGATCGCCTGTGCTTTGGTTGAGGCAGGGAGATGGTCATGGATAATGCTGTTAAACCGCGGAGCGATAGCGCCATCCGCGATGAGGTCGCCAAGTTGTGCGCTCGGTTTCCCGGCGCGTACTGGCGCGAACTCGACACCAAGCGGGCCTATCCGAGCGAGTTCGTCGCCGCGTTGACCGAGGCTGGCTATTTGGGAGCGTTGATCCCGGAGCAGTATGGCGGGGCCGGGCTGGGGTTGGCCGAGGCAGCGGAGATCCTCGAGACGATCCATGCCGAAGGCTGCAACGGCGCTGCATGCCATGCGCAGATGTATATGATGGGCACCGTGCTTCGGCATGGGTCCATTGCCCAGAAGGAAGCATACTTGCCGCAGATCGCCAGCGGGGCTTTGCGCTTACAGGCGTTCGGCGTCACGGAGCCGACCAGCGGCACCGACACGAGTAGCCTGCGCACGACGGCCCGGTTGGATGGCGATAGCTATGTCATCGATGGGCAGAAGATCTGGACGAGCCGCGCCGAGTATTCCGATCTCATGATGGTACTGGCACGCACGACGCCTCAGGATCAGGTCAAGAAACGTACGGACGGTTTATCGGTCTTCATCTTCGATATGCGGCTCGTGCGCGATAAAGGGCTGACGATCCGGCCCATTCGCACGATGATGAATCATAACTCTTGTGAAGTGTTCTTCGACCAGATGCGTATTCCGGCCGATAGCCTGGTCGGGGAAGAGGGAAAGGGGTTTCGCTATATCCTTGACGGCATGAACGCCGAGCGTTTGCTGATCGCCGCCGAATGCATCGGCGATGCGAAGTGGTTCACCAACAAGTCCGTTGCCTATGCACGGGATCGCTCGGTGTTCGGTCGCCCGATCGGGCAGAACCAGGGCATTCAATTCCCGATTGCCCGTGCATATGCGCAGATGCGCGCAGCCGAGTTAATGGTTCAGGACGGGTGTGAGCGTTTCGCTGCCGGGTTGCCGTGCGGGGAGCAAGCCAACATGGCCAAGTTGCTGGCGGCAGATGCCAGCTGGGCAGCCGCTGAAGCATGCGTGCAGACCCATGGCGGGTTTGGTTTTGCCGAGGAATACGACGTCGAGCGCAAGTACCGGGAAACACGCCTTTACCAAGTGGCGCCGATCAGCACCAATCTGGTGCTCTCGTTTGTCGCCGAACACGTCCTCGGACTGCCACGAAGCTACTGAACCTACGCCCGGCCGGGTGAACTGAACGCTTTCTCGTCGAGGCTGTAGGCCCGGAAAGGACCTCAGCCGCGGCGGAAACCGAGTGTCGTAGCAAGCCGCGTCGGTGCAAGGCGGTAAGCGGACAAACCGCGGCCAGTGCCTGACCCGCCTCCGGCGCCGGCTGTTGCTCCGGGCGCACTCTGGATCACACGGGCCGTCATGCTTCCCGGCATGGACAACCCGCCCGGTGAAGGAGCGATTGGGCCGCTCGGCGTCGACGTGAATGCATTCGCCGGTGGCACGAGATTAGCCGTGTTGGCACCACGCCGTACCGAAATGAACGGCACCGGTTCGCCCAGCCCCGGCCGTGCCCATACGGCCAACACTTTCCGCCCATAATCGGCGCCGATATCGGGCGTCAACGAGTGATAGCCGGCCGTTGCCCGAGGCCAAGAGCCGGTCTGCGCCAGCAGGTTCTGCAGAAACTGGGCCGCGTACCGCGAATTGGCGCCGGGATCGAAGGCTTGCTCGAGCGAGCCGAATGCGTCGCCGTGATGCATGAGGTTGACCTGCATGCAGCCGACGTCGATCGACCGTGCGCCCCGCGCACGATGCTCGTTCACCGCCGCGATCGCCTCCTGTTTGGTCTCGAAGACGTAGCCGACACCCTCGACGTTGATGGTCCACGGCCAGGCGGTCACTCCACCGCGCTCGTCCGCGCGGCCACTCTCGACGACCCCGATCGCCTGCATCAAACGATCCGGAATGCCGTAGCTGCGTTCGGCCGCCGCAATGGCGGACCGACATAGCGCAGGCGGCGGAACGTCGGCCTGAGCCGGGCTGAGGCCCGCGATCACAGCCAGCATGAGAAGCAAGAAGCGCCGTTGCATGCCGAAGATGATGCCTCGGCCAGGTAAAAGCTTCGTTAACGCGACCCCTGCGCGGATCAGCTATATGTTCAAGGACAGCAGGTCCGGCGCTTCGATGCCGAGGTGCAGGGCGAACTCCGCGAGTTTTTGCTGGATGTCGCCAAACTGTGCGGAATGGGTGAGCCGGGCCTCGTCCATGTATAGGCCGCGCGCCAACTCAAGTTGCAGCGTGTGGATCAACTCACGCGGACGTCCGTAGTGCCGCGTCACATAGCCGCCGGCATATGGGTCGTTGCGGCGCACCACGAAGCCGAGGTCCGACAGGATCGTCTCGATCGTTCGCATGATCCGTGGCGAGCACGCGGTCCCGTGGGCGTCACCGAGGATGACGTCGGGCGACCTGCGCCCATCCGCATAGGCTTGCGCCGGCATCGAATGGCAATCGATCAGCAGGCAAGCACCGAAGGCCTGCTTGGTGTCGTCCAGGAGCTGACGCAACGCGGCGTGATAGGGCTCCCAATAGGTGCGCACGCGGAACTCGGCCTCGCCGAACGACAGCTTGCGCCGATAGATCGACTCACCCGATGCGACCACCCGCGCGAGTGTTCCGAGCCCGGCGCCTACCCGCGCGCTCGTGGTGTTCACCCACTCTGGAAGAGCGTCCATGAACATCGCCGGGTCGAGTTCCCATTTTTCGCGGTTCGGGTCGCAATACGCGCGGGCAAACGTTGCCGACAGTAGAGGCGCGCCAGCCGCGATCGCCCCGGCGTATAACTCGTCTACGAAGCAATCCTCGCTGCGGCGGAGTGCGACGGCGTCCAAACGTGCGAAATCGAGAAAGGTGCTGGGATAACCACGACCGGAATGCGGCGATGCAAAAACCAGAGGGGTGGTCTGCGTCAACGGCCGATCGATGCGGAATGCCGTTGTTGCAGGGATCGGCGTCCCACGGTGATGGGCTTCTAGCGGCATCGGCGTGTCCATAATGTATTAAACGCCGTCCGAGGCTGCTGTCACCTGTCTTGCACAAACCACCCCGTCCGGTTTAAAGGAGCGCTCCCGGCGCTTCGGTGCGGCAAATGGGCGCGTAGCTCAGCGGTAGAGCATCGCCTTGACATGGCGGGGGTCACAGGTTCAATCCCTGTCGCGCCCACCATTTGCTGGTTCGGGAACACGAAAATGGCCGGTCCGATCATATCGGAACCGGCCTTTTTCTTTAGGCGGCTTTGGCTTCCCGCCGACGCGCGTGCAGCACGAACTCCGTGTAGCCGTTCGGCTGAGTGCGGCCCTGGAAGATCAGGTCGGCGGCGGCCTGGAACGCCGGGGCGCTCTCGTTGCCCTCGAGCTTGGTGTAGGCGGCGTCGCCCTCGTTCTGCCGATCCACCACCAGCGCCATCCGCTGCATCGTGTCACGCACCTGCTGTTCTGTAACGATACCGTGATGCAGCCAGTTGGCGATGTGCTGGCTGCTGATACGCAGCGTGGCACGATCCTCCATCAGGCCGACGTCGTGCACGTCCGGCACCTTCGAGCAGCCGACGCCCTGGTCAATCCAGCGCACCACGTAGCCCAGGATGCCCTGCACGTTGTTGTCCAGCTCCTGCTGGATGTCGTCCGGTGCCCAGTTTGGCCGATCGGCGAGCGGGATGGTCAGCAGGTCAGTCAGCGACCCGCGTGACTTGCCCGCAAGTTCGCCCTGCCGGTCCGACACGTTCACCTGGTGGTAATGCAGCGCGTGCAGGGTGGCGGCGGTCGGGGAGGGGACCCAGGCGGTATTGGCGCCGGCCCGCGGATGGCTGATCTTCTGCTCGAGCATGTCGGCCATCCGGTCGGGGGCAGCCCACATGCCTTTGCCGATCTGCGCCTTGCCGCGCAGGCCACAGGCCAGGCCGATATCGACGTTGCGGTCCTCGTACGCCTTGATCCAAGGCGTGTTGCGGACCTCGTTCTTGCGCACCATCGGGCCGGCTTCCATCGACGTGTGGATCTCGTCGCCCGTCCGATCCAGGAAGCCGGTGTTGATGAACACCACCCGTTCGCGAGCCGAGTTGATGCAGGCGGCAAGGTTGGCGCTGGTCCGTCGTTCCTCGTCCATGATGCCCATCTTCAACGTATGAGCGTCGAGACCGAGGAACTGCTCGACGCGACCGAAGATGTCGTTGGCGAAGCCAACCTCGTCCGGCCCGTGCATCTTCGGCTTGACGATGTAGACCGAGCCGGCCCGACTGTTGCGGATCGGACCCGTCGACTTCAGGTCATGCATGGCAATCAGCGACGTCACTGCTGCGTCCAGCATGCCTTCTGGGCACTCCTTGCCGTCCAGCAGCACGGCATCGGTGTACATGTGGTGTCCGACGTTGCGGATCAGCATCAGGCTACGGCCCGCCAGGGTCAGCGTGCTGCCGTCCGGCGCGGTGTAGTCGCGGTCCAGCTCCAGCTTGCGCTCCAGCGTCTTGCCACTCTTGTCGAAGCTCGCGACCAGGTCGCCCCGCATCAGGCCGAGCCAGTTGCGATACACCAGCACCTTGTCGGCGGCATCCACCGCGGCGACGCTGTCCTCGAGATCCTGGATCGTCGAGATCGCCGACTCCATGAGCAGGTCGGACATGCCGGCCGGATCGGTCTTGCCGATGGCGTGATCGCGGTCGACCACGATCTCGAGATGGATGCCGTTGTTGCGCAGCAGGATGGCGCTGGGCGCACCGGCATCGCCACGGTAGCCGACGAACTGCGCCGGGGTTCGGAGCGCAACCGTGCCGCTCGCGGTTTCGACCGCCAGAGCGCCATCGGCGACGCGATACGCGGTCGCGTCGGCATGAGACCCGCTGGCCAGCGGCGCGGCCTGGTCCAGCACCTTTTTCGCACGGGCAACGACCAAAGCGCCACGCGCCGGGTTGTAGCCGCGGCCGCGGGTGGCGCCGTCCGTCTCCGGCAGCGCGTCGGTGCCATAGAGCGCATCGTAGAGGCTGCCCCAGCGCGCGTTGGCGGCGTTCAGGGCGTAGCGGGCGTTCGACATCGGGACGACAAGCTGTGGCCCGGCGATCGTGGCGATCTCGGGGTCGACATTGGCCGTGCTGACCGACACGGATGCGGGCTCGGGCTGCAGATAGCCGATCTCGCGAAGAAAGGCTTCGTACTGCCCGGCATCGAACGGCTTACCTTTGTGTTCGAGGTGCCAGCCATCGATCTGGCCCTGCAGCTCGTCGCGGCGGGCCAGCAGTTCTGCATTCCGCGGCGCCATGTCGCGCAGCATGGCGGCAAAGCCCGACCAGAATGCGTCCGCATCAACGCCCGTGCCGGGCAAGGCTTCCTGCTCGACGAAATCATATAGCTCGCGCGCGACCTCGAGCCCCGCCGCATTTACCCGCTCCATGCCATCTCTCCCTTGCGCCTGGCGCTCCGCCAGCTTGCGTCGCTGTATGCGGGCCACCGCTACACAGCGCAAGGAAGCCCAGACGGCCTAAGGCGAGGCGAGCGCCTCGCGCATCATCTCCAACTCCAGCCACTTTTCTTCGGCCGTCGCGAGCTCACGCTCCACCTTGGCGAGCTGATCATTGGCAGCAGCGAAGCCGGCCGGATCCTTGCGGTAGAAATCCGGGTCCGCCATCCGGGCCTGCAAGCGCGTGCGATCCGCCGTCAGCGCTTCCATCTTCTTGGGCAGTGCCTCCAGCGCGTGCTTGTCCTTGAACGACAGCTTGCGTGAAGCGGTCCGGCCGGTTTGGACGGAGCCTGACCGCGTCTTCTCGGGCGGCGCCACCACCGGGTCGCCACGCTGGATCAACATGTCGCTGTAACCGCCGGCGTATTCGATCCAGGTGCCGTCGCCTTCGGTGGCCAGCGTCGAGGTGACGATACGGTCGAGGAAGTCGCGGTCGTGGCTGACCAGCAGCACCGTGCCGGGATATTCGGCCAGCATGTCCTGCAACAGGTCGAGGGTTTCAAGGTCGAGGTCGTTGGTCGGCTCGTCGAGCACCAGGAGGTTGCTCGGCCGTGCCATGGCGCAGGCGAGCGTCAACCGGCCGCGCTCACCGCCGGAGAGGACGCCCACGGGGGTGCGCGCCTGCTCGGGCTTGAACAGGAACTCCTTCATGTAGCCGATCACGTGGCGTTTCTCCCCGCCGACCTCGACCATGTCGCTGCCGCCACCGCCGGTCAGCGTGTCCGACAGGGTCGTGGCCGGGTCGAGGGAGGCGCGCTGCTGATCCAGCGTGATGGCGGCCAGGCTGCTGCCGATGCGGATCTCGCCGCTATCCGGTTCGCTGCGCCCGGTGAGGAGGTTGAGCAGCGTCGTCTTGCCGGCGCCGTTCGGCCCGACGATGCCGAGCCGGTCGCCGCGGACCACCCGCAGCGTGAGGTCGCGCACGATCGGCGCGCCGCCATAGCCCTTGCTGACCTTCTCGGCGACCGCGACCAGCTTGCCGGACATGTCGGCCTCGGTCGCGGCAAGCTTCAAGGGCGCGGCGGCCGTGCCGAGGTCGCGCCGCTTCTGCCGCAACGCCTGCAGTTCACCGACCCGGCGCACGTTCCGCTTGCGTCGCGCCGTGACGCCGTAGCGCATCCAGTGCTCCTCGCGGAGGATCTGCCGTCCCAACAGATGCGCGTCCCGCTCGGCCTGCGCCTCGATCTCCTCGCGCCAGGCTTCGTAATGCGCGAAGCCGCGGTCGATGCGCCGGGTCACGCCGTCATCGAGCCAGACGATGCTGCGGGTCAGCGTTTCCAGCAGACGCCGGTCATGGCTGATGAGCACCAGCCCGGCGCGGAGCGACTTCAACTCGGCTTCCAGCCATTCGATGGCGGGCAGGTCGAGATGGTTGGTGGGCTCGTCGAGCAGCAGCAGGTCGGGGGCAGGGGCCAGCGTGCGCGCGATTGCCGCCCGGCGCTGCTGCCCGCCCGATAGCTGCGACGGGTCCTCGTCCCCGGAAAGTCCCAGCCGATCGAGCAGGGCTTGGCCCCGGTAGGGGTCGTCGCCTGGACCCATGCCGGCCTCCACGTAGTCGAGCACCGTCGAGAAGCCGGTGAAATCCGGCTCCTGCGGCAGGTAGCGGATGGTCGCGCCCGGCTGGATGAAGCGCTTGCCGCCATCGGCCTGCAGCAGGCCGGCGGCGACTTTCAGCAGGGTGGATTTACCGGAGCCGTTGCGGCCGACGAGGCAGATGCGCTCGCCGGCGCCGACGCCGAGTTCGGCGCCTCGCAGCAGCGGCGCCGAGCCGAGCGAGAGTTGAATGTCTTGGAGGAGGAGAAGCGGCGGAGCCATGCGCCGGGTATGGGCAGCGATGGCCGGGGATGCAACCACCGCCGCTGTTCAAACCCGCCCCGTGTATGTCATGGACCAGGCTCTTGGGAGGATGGTGACCATGCGGGCGATCGCAACGCTGCTGCTTTTATCGATGCTCGGACGGGGAGCGGCAGCGGCCGAGACGATGCGGATCGGCCTGCTTCATACGCTGTCGCCGGCCCCGCTCTATTTGGCAATGGCGCGCGGTTACTTCGCCCAGGAAGGAGTGGACGCGCAGTTCAAGTTCTTCGAGGCGGCACAGCCGATCGCGGCGGCGGCGGTGTCGGGCGACATCGACGTCGGCATCACGGCTCTGACCGGCGGCTTCTTCAACCTGGCCGGGCGCGGGGCGCTGAAGGTGATCGGTGGCGGACTGCACGAGGAGAAGGGCTTCGAGGGTACAGCGTTGCTGGCCTCCAACGCGGCGTTCGAGGCCGGGTTGACCTCGCCGGCGAAACTGGCCGGGCACAGCATGGGCATCACGCAGTTCGGCTCATCGTTCCACTACATGGTCGGGCGGATCGCCGGGCATGAGGACATCCCACTGACGTCGATCACGCTGCGGCCGTTGCAGACGATCGGCAACATGATCGCCGCCGTGCGCACCGCGCAGATCGACGCCACCATGGCGATTGCGTCGCAGGCCAAGCCGCTGGATGCTAGCGGGCAGGCCAAGATCATCGGCTGGGTGGGCGATCTGGTGCCGTATCAGATCACGGCCGTGTTCGCGCCCAGCCGGATGACGGCGGATCATGCTGATGCGCTGCAGCGTTTTGCCGCGGCGTATAAGCGAGGTGTCGCGGATTATCGCGCCGCCTTCCTGCGCCGGGATGCTGGCGACGCGCCGGTGCGGGACGCGCAGACGGACGCGGCAATCGCCGACATCGAGAAATACATCTTTACCGGCGACCCGGTGGCCCCGCAGAAGATCCTGGACGGGATCGGCTACTACGACGCCGACGGGGCGCTGGACGTTCGCGATGTCGAGGCGCAGCAGCGCTGGTTCGTGGAACAGGGCCTGGTCAAGACCAACGCGGCTGCGGGTGAGTTGATCGACACGCGGTTCCTGCCGGCGCTGCCGTGACCGGGTCGCGGCTGCGCATCTCGATCGAGGGCGTGGCACATCGCTATGGTGGGCTCGAGGTGCTGGAGGGGATCGACCTGGTGGCCGAGCCCGGGCGCGTGCTGGTGCTGGTGGGGCCGTCCGGATGCGGCAAAAGCACGTTGCTGGGGATCGTCGGCGGGCTGATCCGGCCGGATCGCGGCCGGGTCATGCTGGATGGGCATGTGGCCGATGACTGCCTCAACGTCATGACGCCGGTGTTCCAGGATTTCGCGCTGCTGCCCTGGCGAAGTGTGGCGGCGAACGTGGCGCTGGTGTTGGGCAGGTTGTCGCGCGCGGAACGGCAGGAGCGCGTGCGCGAGGTGTTGGCGGTGACCGGGCTGGAGGCGTTTGCGGCGGCATGGCCGAAGGAATTGTCGGGTGGGATGCGGCAGCGGGTGGGGATTGCGCGGGCCTTGGCGGTGCGGCCGGCCTGTTTGCTGATGGACGAACCGCTTTCGGCGCTGGACGCGCAGACGCGGACGCTGTTGCTGGACGAGTTCGCCGGGCTGATCGAGCGGCTGGGCACGACGACGGTGTATGTGACGCATAACCTCAACGAGGCGGTGCGGCTGGGGCATCAAATCGTCGTGCTGTCGCGGCGGCCGGGGCGGATCAAGGAGATCGTGACGATCGATCGGCCGCTAACCGGGCGGGATGAGACGGACCCGGTGCTGCTGGAGGTTCAGGCACGGTTGTGGGCGCTGATCCGTGACGATGCGGCGGCGGCGGCGCGGGAGAAGGTGCATGCCTGAAATCTCAGGGCCAGTACCGTTCCGTGCGCGCGGGTTTGCGCCGCGGTCGATTCCGGCGGCAGCGGCGGGAACGCTGATCGGGCTGGTGCTGTTGTGGCAGCTTGGGGCGAGCGAGGGGGTGATCTCGACGCAGTTCCTGCCGGCGCCCATCGCGATCGGCACGGCGCTGGTTCAGCTCGCGCGCAGCGGCGAGTTGTGGCGGCATCTCGGGGCGTCGTTGAGCCGGCTGGCGATCGGTTGGTCGCTGGGAACGGTGTTCGGGATTGCCGTCGGCTTCCTGGTGGGGATTGCAGTCTGGGCGCGCTCGCCGGGCATGGCGGTGGTGTCGGCGCTGTTCCCGATCCCGAAGATCGCGCTAGTGCCCTTGTTCATTATTTGGTTTGGCATCGGCGAAGGCTCGAAAATCGCGACGCTGGGGTTCGGCGTGTTCTTTCCCACCGTGATCAATACGGCAGCCGGCGTCGATGCAGTGCCGCGCGGGCTGGTGCGGATGGGGCAGGCGTTCGGGCTATCCCGAATGGCGATCGTGTGGCGGATCCTGCTGCCGGGGGCGGCGCCGGCGATTATCTCGGGGTTTCGGGTCACCAGTTCGATCGCGATCATCCTGCTGGTGGCGGCCGAAATGATCGGGGCGGAGCGAGGTATCGGTGCTTTCGTGCTACAGGCGGGCAATCTCTACGATACGGATAACTTGTTGGCCGGGATCGTGGTGCTGTCGCTGTTGGGGCTGACGGTGGCGTGGCTGCTCGGGATGCTCGAGCGCGTGCTATTGCGCTGGCGTTGATCCCGACAGTGACCGAAGCGCGGCGACGATCTCGTCGCGGACGCTGTCCCAATCGCCGGGTGCCGGCTGTCGAAACAGGCGGACGCTGTCATACCAGGGTGTATCGGCCCGCTCGTGGAGCCAGCGCCATTCGGGGCAGAACGGCAGCATGATCCAGGTCGGCTTGCCCATGGCGGCAGCGAGGTGGGCGACGCTGGTATCGACGGTGATGACTAGGTCGAGGTTGGCGATCAAGGCAGCCGTCTCGGCATAATCCGTCAGATCGGGTGACCAGTCGTGCAGCCCGAGCGATGCGGCATCGGCGGCTTTTGGACCGACCTGGAGGCTGACGCCGACGATGTCGGGAACAGCCAGGATCGAGCTGAAAAGGCTGACGGGGCAGGACCGATTGGCGTCGTTGGTGTGCGACGGGTTACCGGCCCAGACCAGGCCGACCCGATAGCCCCGCTCGGGCAGGCCGAGACGCAGGGACCACATTCCATTCCGACGTGGGTCCGCCGCAAGGTAGGCGGTGGGGCAGGGAACGGTATCAAGCGTCGTCCGGCAGATGAGCGGCAGGCTCATTTGATCGATCCAGAAATCGAAGCCCGGCATCTCGCGCGTTTTCGGAATGGCGTGGCTCACGTCCGGTGCGGTGCTCAGCAAGGAGACGAGCCGGCGGTCGCAGGCGATGGTGACGGCGGCGGCGCGCGCGGCGAGGTCACTGGCGTAACGGGCAAACATGATGGCGTCGCCCAAGCCTTGCTCGGCCACGATGAGGATCCGCTTGCCGTCGAGCGGCTGCCCCAGCCATTCGGGATAAGCTTGCCGATAGTAATCCCGGCCGGCGATGGAGTGTCGCTTCCGCCATTCGTATTGCGCGAACCCGGCGGGAAGGTCGCCAGCGGTCAGGAGCGCGATACCCAGGTTGCAATGCGCTTCGGTCAGGTCGGGGCTGATGGCGATGGCCGCTTCGCACGCGGCGATGGCGCCTGGCAGGTCGCATCGCTGCGTCAGCAGGAAGCCGAGCACGGTGTGCGCCTCGGCCATCTCGGGGTCCAAGGCTACGGCGGTGCGGCACTGTCTTTCGGCGCCGGCGAGGTCTCCGGCATCGTGCAGCAGGTTGGCGAGGTTGAGGTGGTTCGCGGCCAGGCCGGGTGAATGAGCGATGGCCTGGCGCAACGCATCGGCCGCTTCAGCCGGGCGGTCGAGCAGCTTGAGCGCCATGCCGCGCTGATGGTGAGCCATGCCAAAGGCGGGATCGGCGCGCAGCGCGGTATCTGCAGCCTCGAGCGCTTCGGCCGGTTGGTTGGCTGCGCGCAAGGCACTGGACAGCGCTGCCCAGGGCTGTGCGTGGCCCGGCTTGGCCGCAACCGCGGCACGACAATTGGCGACGGCGAGTTCGGCCTCGCCGGATCGCTCCTGCGCCTGGGCGAGATTCAGGAGAGCGCCGACGTGCTTGGCATCGAACCGGATCGCGTGCTGCCACGAGGCGCGCGCCTCACTGCGCTGATTGGTCGCCCAAAGCGCGTTGCCGAGGGCGAAATGTGTCTCGGCGGTGGTCGGGCGGACCGCGACCGCACGTTCCAGCAACGGAACCGCGCGGCCGGCCTGGCCCATCCGCAGGGCGACGACACCGCCGAACAACAGGGCCTGTGGCTGATCAGGCTCGAGCGCTAAGACCTCCGCAAAACCGGCAAAAGCCTGGTCGAGACGGCCAGCCTCCTGATCGGCCACGGCGCCAAGTAGAAGCGGGATAAAGGCGGTGTTCGAACTCACCGCCCCATGATGACCGCCAGAGGTGAACAGGCGGTTAAAGCAGGAAGCTCACCCCGCAGACGCTCAGGAGGCAGGCGACCGCCACCGTGAACTGCCGGTTGGACAGCCCGCTGGCGCAGCCAAGGCCGATGTGGGTGCCGAGAAGTCCGGCCGGGATACACAACAGGTCGGCCGGCCCGATCGCGTGCGGTGCGGCGTTGACGATGAACGGCAGCGTGACGAGCTGCATAGCCAGGATGAAAGGTTGCACCGTTGCCCGGAGCGCATCCTTCTGCAGCCCGCGCGCTTGGCACCACACCGTCACCGGCAGCGACGGAAGCGCGGCGACGACCCCGAAGGCACCCGCGGTGAGCCCGACGGCGGCATCGGCCCAGCGAGATTTGGTGGTCAACCGCGGCAGGCGCCCAACCACCAGATTGCCGGCATAGGCGAACAGGACGATGCCGATCCCTTGCGCAACGACGCGGTGATCGACGTGGATCAGGGCCCAAAGACCCGGCGCGATGCCAGCGATACCGCCGGCGACGAGGCCTCCCAGGCCACGCCAGGCAACGGTCCGCCGCAAGGTCCAGACCGTGACGATCTGGTTGGCCAGGCTACAGACGGTCAGAAGCAGCAGCACGCGGATGGGGTCGTCGAGAGCGTGCGACAAGATCGATCCGCCAATCGCCGAAAAGGCAAGCCCGGCAATGCTGGCGAGCAGGGCCGCGACCATCAGCGTCAGCATGATGGCCGGGTCGGGGCTACCGTGGGCGGGGCCGTAGAGGGCAGCTGCAAGTGTGGCAAGGGAGAGGCTGACGAGGATCAAGGTGTGTCGAACTTCGCTCATGTCGCGCTCCTTTTGAGACGGCGCCGATCAGCGGCATCGTCGATGCGACATCGGTAGGATTATCGGCCTAAATCTCGGCAACACATGTCCGTGTACACTATTTGTTCTCATGTCTCGGCGAACGCTTGCCAGCCTGGCGCTGGGGCGGCAATCTGGACGTTTCCAATTCGTAGGTTACCTTCATGCGTCGTCTTGCCCTGGCCGCTATCCTTGCCACGGTGGCGACATCCGCCATCGCGCAGCCGTTCCGCATCACGATGCGCGAGGACCCCGACAGCCTCGACCCGGCGCTCGCCCGCACCTATGTCAGCCGCATCGTGTTCGCCGGGATGTGCGACAAACTATTCGACATCAACGAGAAGCTGGAGATCGTGCCGCAACTAGCGACGGGCTACGAGTGGTCCGATCCCAAGACGTTGGTGGTCAAGCTGCGCGACGGCGTGCTGTTCCAGGACGGCACCAAGATGGACGCCGAGGCGGTCAAGTATTCGCTGATGCGCAGCCTGACAATGCCGGGCAGCTTCCGGCGCTCCGAGATCAACGCCATGGACCATGTCGACGTGGTCGATCCGTTGACGGTCAAGATCGTGCTCAAGGAGCCGTCCTCGCCGTTCCTGGCGCAGCTGACGGATCGTTCGGGCATGATCATCTCGCCCAAGGCGGCCGAGGCGGCGGGCAAGAATTTCCAGCTCAAGCCGGTGTGCGCCGGGCCGTTCAGCTTCGTCGAGCGCGTGCCGCTGGACCACATCACGCTCGAGCGTTTCCCGCAGTATTGGAATGCGGCCAACATCCATCTGGACCGGGTCACCTATCAGGTCATTCCCGACAGCTCGATCCGGCTCGCCAACCTTCAGGCCGGCAGCACGGATCTGGTGGAGTACATCATCCCGACCGACGTGGAGGCGGTGAAGAAAGACTCCAAGCTGAAGCTGGCGATGATGGACTCGCTCCAGTATCAGGAGATCGAATTCAACGTTGGAAATGGCGCGCGGGCGATGTCGCCCATTGGAAAGGATGCCCGGGTTCGACGGGCATTCGAGCTCGCAATCGACCGCGAGGCGTTGATCCAAGTCGTCTTCAACGGCCTGTACGCGCCGGCCGCGCAGGGCATCACGTCAGCCAGCCCCATGCACGTGGCAACATTGAAGCCGCAACCGCGCGATGTCGACGCTGCCAAGGCGCTGCTGAAGGCGGCCGGGGTCAAACTGCCGGTCGTGGTCCGCTTGACCGTGCCGAACAATCCGGATCTCAGGCAGGTCGGGGAAGTGATCCAGTCCATGGCGGGCGAAGCCGGCTTCGACGTCCAGATCACCGCGAATGAGTACGCCTCAGCGCTGAACGCGGCGTCGAGCGGTGATTTCGAGGCGTTCCTGACCGCATGGTCCGGCCGGGTCGATCCGGACGGTAACCTTTACACCTTTCTGCATACGGGCGGAGCGCTGAACGATCCAAAGTATTCCAATGCGATCGTGGACGAGAAGCTGGAAGCTGCCCGGGCAACCTCGGACGTGAACCAACGCCGCGAGCTTTATGCGCAGATGTATCAACAGGAGACGCAGGATCTGCCGCGGATGTATCTCTGGTATCCCAAGATCATCGTGGGCATGCGAGCCGCCGTGCAGGGCTTCAAGCAGGTGCCGGACGGCATGATCCGGCTGCAGGGCGTCAGCTTGGCGAAATAACCATGCGGAGCCATCTCGGAGCGCGGGTGCTGCAGGTCGTGCCGACCATCCTGCTCGTCAGCATCCTCGTGTTCTCGCTACAGCAGATCATGCCCGGTGACCCCGCCGCCGTGCTGGCCGGGGAATATCGCGGCGACCCCGCCATCATGGCGCAGATCCGGGCCGAACTCTGGCTCGACCGGCCGTTGCCGATCCAATACTTCCATTGGATCGGTGGCGTGCTGCACGGCGATCTCGGGCGTTCTTGGCGCATCAACGAACCCGTATTGTCGCTGATCCTGCAAAAGCTGCCCGTCACGCTGCAACTCGCCTCGATGGCGTTCGTCATCGCGCTCTGCATTGGCGTACCGGCCGGGGTGTTGGCGGCGGTGTATCGCAACACGGTCTGGGATTACGTGGTCAATCTGGTGGGTCTGGCCGGGTTGAGCACGCCGAACTTCTGGCTGGGGATCATGCTCATCCTGCTGGTCTCGGTGCAGCTCGGCTGGCTGCCGCCATCGGGCTACGTGCCGCTGACCGAGGATTGGCGGCAATCGCTGGCGACCACCATCATGCCGGCCTTTGTGCTCGGCAACGCGATCGCGGCGGTGCTGATGCGGCATACGCGCAGCGCGATGCTGACCGTGCTGGACCAGGATTACGTGCGAACGGCGCGGGCCAAGGGGCTCGGTGAGGTCATCGTCGTGGTGAAGCACGCGTTCCGGAACGCGCTGGTGCCGGTGGTGACGCTGGGCGCGCTCGAGTTTGGGACGCTGATGTCGGGCGCGGTGCTGACCGAGCAGGTGTTCAGCATTCCGGGCTTCGGCAAGCTGGTGGTGGATGCGGTGTTCAACCGCGACTACCCGGTGGTGCAGGGCGTGGTGCTGGTGACGTCGTGCCTGTTCATTCTGCTGAACCTGTTGGCGGACGTGCTTTACGTGCTGATCAACCCGCGGCTGCGCACGGCATGAGCGGCGTTTTGGTGCGCAGCCCGGCGCGTCTGGCGATGCAGCGGTTCCGCGGTCGCCCGGCGGCGGTCGCCGGGCTGATCGTGATCATGCTGTTCGTGCTGGTGGCGGTGTTTGCGCCGTTAATCGCGCAATACGACCCGGAGAAGACCAGCTGGACGCTGATCCGCAAGGCGCCGTCGCTGGCGCACTGGATGGGCACGGACGAGAACGGGCGGGACGTGTTCGCGCGCGTGCTGTTCGGCGCGCGGGCGTCCTTGCTGGCGGGCGTGGTGTCAGTGTTGATCGCGGCGGGCATCGGGGTGCCGCTGGGATTGCTGGCCGGGTTCGTGGGCGGGGTGACGGATGCGGTGATCGGGCGGGTGGTGGATGCCATGCTGTCCTGCCCGTTCCTGATCCTGGCAATCGCGTTGGCAGCATTTTTGGGGCCGGCGCTGAGCAATGCGATGATCGCCATCGGGGTGAGTGCGGCACCGATCTTCGTGCGGGTGGCCCGCGGGGCGACCATGGACGCGGCCACCAACGAGTATGTCGAGGCTGCGCGCGCTCTGGGCAACCCGCCCTGGCGCGTCGCGATCCGGCACGTGTTGCCCAACATCGTGCCGCCGGTGCTGGTGCAGGCGTCGCTTGCCATCGCGGCAGCGATCATCGCCGAGGCCAGCCTGTCGTTCCTTGGGCTCGGTCAGCAGCCGCCGGCGCCGAGCTGGGGCAGCATGCTCAACTCGGCGCAGCGCTTCCTGACGCAGGCGCCGTGGCTGGCGATCTTTCCCGGCCTGGCCATCTTCCTGGCCGTGATTTCCTTTAACCTGATTGGCGATGGGCTGCGCGACGCGCTGGACCCACGGAGACGTTAGATGCGTGTTGGCGTTCTGGACGACTGGCAAGGCGTGGCGCGATCGAGCGCGGACTGGTCCGAACTAGAGGCAAAGGCCGAGGTGGTCGTGTTCCCCGGCGCTTTCGCCGACGAGGACGATGCGGCGCGGCAATTGGCGGATTTCGATATCCTGTTGTTGATGCGCGAGCGGACGCCGTTCCCCGCCAGCCTCATCGGGCGGTTGCCGAAGCTGCGGATGATCGCGCTGACGGGGGCGCGCTCGCCATCGTTGGATACGGCCGCGTGTGCCAAGGCCGGGATCGTGATCTCGACGACCGGCGGAACGGTATCGAGCGTGGGCACGGCGGAGTTGACGCTCGGGCTGATGATCGCGGCCTCGCGACGGATCGTCACAGGCGATGCGGCGATCCGGGCCGGGCGGTTCCAGGATGGTGTCGAGGTCGGGCCGGTGTTGGTTGGCAAGACGCTGGGGATCATCGGGCTTGGCAAGATCGGCGGTCGGATGGCGCGGTATGCGGCGGCCCTGGAGATGAAGGTGATTGCCTGGAGCCGCAGCCTGGACGAGGCGACGGCGACTGCCGCCGGCGCCCGGCTGGCGCCGAGCAAGGGGGCGCTGCTGGCGGAGGCGGACGTCGTGACGCTGCATGTGCCATTGTCGGCCGGGTCGCGGGGGCTGATCGGAGCGGCGGAGATCGGGCAGATGAAGCCCGGTGCGCTGCTGGTCAACACGTCGCGGGCCGGCTTGATCGACGGAGCGGCGTTGCTGGAGGCACTGCATGCCGGCCGGATCACCGCGGCGCTGGACGTCTATGAGCAGGAGCCGCTGCCGGCCAATGATCCGATCCGGACGGCGTCGAACACCGTGCTGTCGCCACATCTCGGTTACGGCACGACCGATACGTTCCGGCAGTTCTACGGTGAGAGCATCGAGAACATCCTCGCCTTCTTGGCGGGTTCGCCGATCCGGGTCATGGCGGCCTGAACAGGGCTGTGCAGAGCCCGGCAGACGCGTGATGATGGCGGCAACATAAACTTAAAAGGAGGATGCGATGCGCGCTTGGGCCGTGGTCGAGAATGGCAGGGATCTTCAGGAAATGGAGATGAAGACACCGGAGCCGAAAGGCACCGAAATCCTGCTCGAAGTCACGCATTGCGGGGTCTGCCACTCGGACCTGCACATCTGGGACGGTTACTATGACCTGGGCGGCGGCAAGAAGATGTCGCTCAAGGATCGCGGCGTGGTGCTGCCGTTGGCGATGGGCCATGAGATCGTGGGCCGAGTCAGCAAGCTGGGACCGGACGCGACAGGGGTAAAGGTCGGCGACGTCCGTATCGTGTTCCCCTGGCTTGGCTGCGGTACGTGCGACCGCTGCCTCGCCGAAGAGGACAACATGTGCCTCGTCTCGCGGGCGCTGGGCGTGTTCCAGAACGGTGGCTACGCGACCCATGTCATCGCACCGGCGGCGCGGCACCTGGTTGATCCCGGCTCGCTCGACCCGGCGTTGGCCGCGACCTATGCCTGCTCGGGTATCACGGTGTATTCGGCGATCAACAAGGTGATGCCGATGGCGGCCGACAAGCCGATCGTCGTGGTTGGCGCTGGCGGGCTTGGCTTGGCGGCAATCGCGGTGCTGAAGGCGCTGGGGCACCAGGCCATCGTGTCCGTCGACATCAGCGAGGAGAAGCGGCAGGACGCGCTGAAGGCCGGGGCGACGCAGGTGGTCGATGGCAGTGGCGAAGGTGTGGCAGATCGGATCATCGCTGCATGCGGTGGGCCGGTGGAGGCCGTCATCGATCTGGTCAATGGTACCAGCACGGCGGCGTTCGGGTTCGCGGCGCTGCGCAAGGGCGGCAAGCTGATCCAGGTCGGGCTATTCGGCGGCGAGTTGACGCTGCCGTTGCCGATGATGGCAATGCGCGGGCTAACCGTTCAGGGCAGCTACGTCGGCAATCCGAAGGAGTTGCGGGCGCTTGTGGCCCTGGCGCAGGACGGTAAGCTGCAACCCACGCCGATCACCCAAGTGCCGCAAGCCAGTGCCAACGAGGCGCTGATGCGGTTGCGGGATGGAAAGGTGACCGGCCGGGTCGTGTTGACCGCGGCCTGAGGTCAGAGCCGGGCGATCTCGCCGCTGCCGGGGCGACCCGGCAGTTGCGGGGCCGGCTCGGCGAAGACGTGGCGCAGCTTGGGGGCCGTGGTGCGGAGCAGCCCGGCGACAAAGGTGCGGCCCCATCCAATGGCGGAACTGTCCTTGATGGCGTCCCAACCGTGTTGCCAGCGGGTTTGGCGTTCGGCCAGGCTCATGGATAGCGCTTGGTCGAGCGCGTCCGCCATCTCGTCGGCATCGTAGGGATTGACCAGGATCGAGGAGGTCAGTTGCTCGGCGGCGCCGGCGAAGCGGGACAGGATCAGCACGCCAGGATCCTGAGGGTCCTGTGCGGCGATGAACTCCTTGGCGACGAGGTTCATGCCGTCACGCAAGGGGGTGACCAGGCCGACGCGGGCCTCGCGCATATAGCCGGCGACCGTGTCTCGCGGCACAGCGCGAGCAACCAGGCGAAGTGGCGTCCAGTCCGGCTCCGCGAATGCGCTGTTGATGTTGCCGGCGTCGCCTTCCATCGATTGGCGCAGGTCGCGATAGGCGGCGACATCGGTGCGTGACTCCGCCGCGATCTGCAGCAGCGTGACCCGGCGGTGCCAGGCCGGCGACCGCTCCAGCAGGCGGCGAAAGCCGGCCAGGCGTTGCAAAAGCCCCTTGGTCGGATCGAGTCGATCGACGCCGAGAACCAGCGATTGCTGCGACAGGCTGCGGCGCAAGCGCTCGACGGAAGCGCCGAACCAGGCGTCCTGCGCGGTGTCTGCAAATTCCTGCGGTTCGATGCCGACCGGAAAAGCGCCGATGCGAACCCGGCGACCAGCGATGAGAAGGAAGTTGGCGCCGCTCCGTTCCGCGCCGGCCAGCCGGATGGCGGCTTCGGCGAAGTTGCGGGTGTCGTTCTCGGTCTGAAAGCCGATCAGATCGGCGGAAAGCAGGTCACGGACGAGGGCGGCCGCTTCCGGCACCTTCGACAGCATGTCGGTGCCGGGAAACGGGATGTGCAGAAAGAAACCGATCGGGCTGCTGACACCGCGGGCGCGTAACGCCGAGGGCAGGGCGAGCAGATGATAGTCATGGACCCAGATCATATCACCGGGTCGCAGCAACGGGGTCACGGTCGCGGCAAAGCGATCATTGACCTCGCGGTAGACCTGCGCGTTGCGACGGTCGTAGGTCATCAACTCGGGCATCGAATGCAGCAACGGCCAAAGCGTACCGTTGGAAAATTCGCTGTAGAAGCGGTCGTGTTCTTCCGCGGTCAGATCGACGGTCGCGTATTGCACGGAATCGTCGTCGACCTTGCGAATTTCAGTCGAGTTGGAGACCTTGCCGCTCCAACCGAACCAGAGACCACCACGCTGCTGCATCAACGAATGCAGGGCTACGGCGAGGCCGCCGGCCTGGGCGCCGGCCGCACTCGGGACGGGAACCCGGTTGCTGACGACGACCAGTCGATTGGGTCCAGGGCTCATCGGATCTCCAGCAACGCCACCGGCAGTCGTGACAGGAGGGGACCGATCTCCATTGCCGACATGATCTCCACCTCCCTCATGCTTCCGAGACTATCAACGAGAGAACGACCGGTCAGGTTCTTCGGCAAGTGAAGTCTCGTTTCGTGCCAGTGCGAGGGCGACGCCAGAGGTAGATCGTTGGCCAACCCGACGCTGACGGGCAACCGCGTCACCACCACGAGTGCCGTGGTGTCTTCGTAGCTGCGGAGGAAGGCCAGAATATGGTGGGCGGCGGGGCCTTCTGCCTGGACCGGCGTGTAGCTGCCGGTGGTGAACAGGCCCGGGTTGTGTGCGCGCAAGGCCAATGCGCGGGCAATGATCCCGAGCTTGACCCGGCCGTCGCGCCAGTCCGGCATGAGGTCGGCCGGATCACCCAGGGCAGCGAGCGCCCGTTCGCGGGCGGGGAAGTCGACGGGACGACGGTTGTCGGGGTCGACGAGGGAGAAGTCCCAGAACTCGGTGCCCTGATACAGGTCGCAGACACCGGGGCTGGTCAGCCGCAGCATCGTTTGCGACAGGCCGTTGACGGTTCCGGGAAGCGCCAACCGGCCGGCGAAGCTTGCCAGTTCGCCGGCCAGGGGACGACCGGGGTCGAGGCAGGCATCGAGAAAGGCGCGGCATGCGGCCTCGTACTCGACGTTCGGCACTGCCCAGCCGGAGCGGCGCTTACCCTCGCGCAACGCCTTCTCGAACCAGCCAAACACGCGCTTGCCGAAGGCGGCAAGGCTTTCGCCATCATCGGCGGTCAGGCTCAGTGGCCAGGCGGCGACAAGGGTTTGATACAACATGATCTCATCGGCCGCGTCCGGGGCGGGGCCGTCGATGTCGCGCTTGAGAGAGGCGTTGAGCCGGATCCAGCGTTGCAGCATCCCTTGCCATTCGCCGGGAATCTCGCTCAGCACGGCCAGGCGAACACGGGTATCCTCGCCCCGCTTGTGGTCGTGCGTCGCCGTGGCCAGCAACGCCAGAGGCACGCGCTTCTGACGCAGCTGATTCGCCACATGGAACTGCTGCGGGGAGATGGCGAACTGGCTCGGCTCGCTGCCGACCTCGTTGCGGGACAGCAGGCGCCCGTAGCGATAGAAGGCGGTATCCTCGACGGATTTGGCCGCGGTCGGAGCGCTCAGCTGCTGAAACTTCACCATGGCACGCCCATGCTCGGCACGGGCAGTGCCGGCCGGCGTCTGCCGCAGGTTCTTGCCGGAGATCCAGTCGCCGATCAGCTCGAGCAGGGGGAGGTCGGCCGTCCGCACCGTGCGGCGCGTGGCTGACATGGCGCGGGCCAGTTGTTGCTGGTCGGCGTCCGACAAGCCACCGGCCCCAGCGTAAATGCGATAGGTGTGGAAGTGGGTCAGCAACTCGATCAGCACGGTACGGATCGCGGTAAGCGTGTAGTCGCGCGTGACCAGGTTGCGCCGGGCGACGCGATGGAGCGCGGTGGCAGTGTTGAACAACTCGCTACTGAGGCTTTCGCGGACGATCTGGCGCCGGGCTGCTTCGGCTTCCACCTGGAACTCGCCGGTGCGGCCGGTCATCGCGGTCCACAGCGCGGTGAGTGCGGCTTCGCCCTGGCCGTCATGCAGCACGGCGGCGACGTCGTTCATGAAGTCGTAGCCGGTGGTGCCGTCGGTCAGCCAGTCGGCGGGCACGCGCTCGTTCGGGGCAAGGATCTTCTCGATCCAGATGATCGCCTTGTCGGCGCGTAACGCCTCCGGCCGCTCGGATTGCAGCGTGTCGAGACGGCGGCGCAGCTTGCGGCAGTATTCGCGCGGATAAGCGAGGCCGTCGACATGGTCGATGCGGACGCCGTCGATCCAGCCTTCTCGATACAAGCGCAGCACGGTGTTATGGGTCGCCTCGAACACCTCCGGCACTTCCTGGCGGACGCCGGCGAGGCCATTGACGTCAAAGAAACGGCGCCAGTTGATCTCGTCCGTCGCCGCGCGCCACCACGACAGGCGGTAGGCCTGGCGCTCGAGCAGACGGTGCAACCGGTCCTGGCCGGCCGGGGTCTTGGCCGAATACTCGCGCAGCGCCTCGGTGATGGCGCGAGCATAAGACGGCTGAAGCAACTCTTCGCGGGCTTCGCGAGCGGCCAGGCGCACGTCGGCACGACCGCCGGGGGCCAGGTCGGCAAAGGCCCGCGCCGGCGCCTCGAGCACACCACCGGAGGTGAGAAGGATGGAGGCATAGTCGCGCGGCGCGATCGGGAAACGGTGTTCGCCATAGGACACGAACATGCGCCCGTTCGTATCGTCGAATTTCAAGACGATGTCGCCGTTCTGGAGACACTCGCCATATGGGCTGCCGAGGAAAGGGGCCAACATGCGGCCGCGCAGCGTCGGGTCCGATGGATCCCAGTCGATGTCGAAGTATTCGGCATACGGGCTGGCGCGCCCCCACTCCAGCACGTCGAGCCACCAGGCATTGTCGTCGCCGCCGACACCCATGTGGTTCGGCACGATGTCCAGGATCAGGCCCATCCCGTGCTTGCGCAGGGTGCCGACCATGCGCTGCAACGCGGCTTCCCCGCCCAACTCGGGATTGATCTGATTATGGTCAACGATGTCGTAGCCGTGGGTCGACCCGGCGCGCGCCTTGAGCAGAGGCGACGCATAGAGATGGCTGATGCCGAGCTTGTCGAAATACGGGATGAGCCGCGTGGCGTCATCCATGGTGAAGTCTTTGTGGAACTGCAGCCGGGCGGTGGCGGAGATGGGCTTCATGTGCGGCGGGCCTCGCCCACGCCAGCAAGTCGCGCGACGACCTCGGGGGCATCAAATAGTTTATCGGCCGAGCCGGGAAGGCGGCGCTGCCAGTTCGGATGCTGCTCGGACATCGTGCCGGGCAGGTTGGGTTGCTCGGCCAGCCCCAGCGCGTCCTCGATCGGCAGCAACGCGAGATCGCAGGCCGCCGCCGCCACGTAACGGGTGGCGGCATCGACGAACGGGCCGGGTTGGTCGTTGGGTGGAGGCGGACCTTCGGCGGCGCCGCTGAGCGACATGGCTTCCCACAGCATGAAACGGTCGCGGAAGCGGTCGTGGCCGTCCTGGGCCTCGTTGGCCGGGCCGCCAGCGAGGTCGAGCTTGGCGCGCCATTCGAGGTCGCGGCCCAGCCACCAGCCGGCCAGCGTCGGCAGATCGTGGGTGCTGGTCATGGCGGCGGCGGCGTTGCTCCAGCCGCGAGGCTGCCAGAAGCTCTGCAGGTTACGCTCGAACCACAGCACCCGCATGCCGAGCACGCCGGACTGCGCCATCTCGTCCTGGAAGCCGGCCGGGATGGTGCCGAGGTCTTCGCCGACGACGATCGCGCGATTGCGGTGCGATTCGAGGGCGATGAGACGCAGCAGGTCGTCCTGCGGGAAAGCGAGATAGGCGCCGTCCTTGGAGTCGTGGCCATCCGGGATGACCCAAAGGCGGCGCAGGCCGAGGGCGTGGTCGATGCGGACGCCGCCGGAATGCTTCATGGCCGCGCGGAGCATTTCCAGGAACGCGCCGAAGCCGTGCTGGCGTAGCCCGGTCGGCGAAAAGGCGGCAAGGCCCCAATTCTGGCCGCGGCCATTCAGCAGGTCGGGCGGGGCGCCGATGTTGAGCGAGCCGAGGATCTGGTCCTGCCGCGCCCAGCAATGGCTACCGCCGGAGTCGGCGCCGACGGCCAGGTCGGCGATCAGGCCGATCTTCATGCCTTCGTCACGGGCCGCCTTCTGTGCTGCGGCAAGGCCCTGATCAGCACGCCACTGCAGAAAGGCGTGGTAGGCGACTTCGGTGGCGTTCTCGCGGGCGAAGGCTGCGACGTCGGGACTGGCGGGGTGGCGTAGCTCTTCCGGCCAGGTGCGCCAGTGCCAGCGGCCGTGCTGGCCGAACTGCACCGCGTGCAGCGCCTCGAAACGGGCGTGGGTCTCCAGAGCATCGCCGCTTTCGGCGCGGAAGGCGGCCAAGGCGGCACGCTTTTCCGTCGACAACGCGTCGAACTCGGCACGCAGCGCGGCCAGGCGTCGGCGGGATACGGTGCCCCAATCCACCAGCTCGGCCTGTTCGAGCGCGTCGTTCTCCGGGCTCGACGGCAGGTCGATCGCCGCGTGCAGCACGTTGAGATTGATGCGGCTCGACGGCGAGTATGGGCTGAAGCGGTCGGGGTCGGCGGAGAACTGCGCATGGACCGGACTGATGGCGATGCCGTCGGCACCGTGCCGTTTGGCCGGCGCCATGAGCTGCCGCAACCCCTCGAAATCGCCGAGCCCGCCATCGCCCTTGCGCCGCAAGGCATAGAGTTGAACGGCGAGCGCCCACGGACGGCCCATGTCGGCCACGGTGCGGCCCTGGTGCGGTGCTACCGCGAGGATCGCCTGGCTACGGCCGGCTTTCAGCGTGTGATAGCCGATCTCTGCGACCCCCGGCAGCGTGGCGCCGCCCTCGGCTGCGTCCAAGGTGCCGCTGCGGCGAGTGCCGTCTTCGAGGGTCAGCTCATAGGGGCCGGGCTCGATCGGCAGGTGCGTCGGCGTGTCGACCGTGGTGGTGATCATGGGCGACAGGTCGCCGCGTTCGGCGGCAAGGCTGGCGCGACTTTCCGCGATCTCGGTGTCGGACCCGGCCGGGAAGCCAAGCGCCTTCAGGATCGTGCGCAGCGAATCGTCGCTGACGTCCATCCACTCGTAGCGGTAGTTCTGCCAGCGCGGCGCGATGCCGACAGCTTCGGCAAGGGCGCGAAGATCGCTCATCGGGCTAGCTGCGCGAAGAAGCTGTTGGGGCTGAGCGCGGTGGCGTCGGCAGTGCCTTCCGTATGGAGCGTCCGCCCCAACGGCATCTTTGGATCCACGATCGCCGTTCCGAGATTCAGTGCGATCATGAGCCGATTGCCATCGCCGAGCGTCCATTCCGCTCGAACGGCGCCGTCACCGAGCACCTCGGCACCGTCGCTGCGGCAGCCGGGAATGCCGGGCACAACGTGTTTGCGGCGGAGCGAGATGACATTGCGCATCCAATCGAATTGGGCCGGGTCGGTGGGCTCCGGCGCCGAAGCCGCGAAGGTGCTGGGCGCGTTCGGGTCGGGGATGCGGGCCAGCTTGATCTCATCCTTGAACCCGGAGAAGCCGCGGAACTCGTTGCGTCGGCCCGTCCGCACGGCATCGGCCAGCTCGTTGTGATGGTCGGTGAAGAACAGGAACGGCGTCGTGCTGGCGAACTCCTCGCCCATGAACAGCATGGGTATGAACGGCGTCAGCAGCAGCAGGGCGGTGGCGGCGCGCACGGCGTCCGGCTCGGCCAGCACGCTCAGCCGCTCGCCCATGGCGCGGTTGCCGGTCTGGTCGTGATTCTGCAGAAAGGTGACGAAAGCGGTGCTCGGCAGCTCGCCGCTGGGCGAACCGCGGCCCTTGGTGCCGCCAGGCGGGGTCTCGCCCTGATAGGCGAAGCCCTCGGCCAGAACCCGGCGCAACTGGTTCGTCGCATCCTGGAAACCGTCGTAATAGCCCTCGCTCTCGCGCGTCAGCAGCACGTGCATGCAATGGTGGAAGTCGTCCGCCCATTGCGCGTCGAAGCGCGGGGCACCGCCGAGCAGGTGGGAGCGGTTGTGCTCATCCTCGGCAACGAGCGCGATGTGACGGCCGGACTCGATCTGGCCACGCGCGATCCGGGTGAGGTCCACGAGGAAATCCTCGTCGAGGATGGCACCGATGGCGTCGAAGCGAAGGCCGTCGAAGCGGTATTCATTCAGCCAGTAAATGGTGTTCTGGATGAAGTAGTCGCGCACTTCGACCCGGCGGAAGTCGATCGCGGCGCCCCAGGGCGTATGCAAATCCTCGCGGAAGAACTTGCGGGCGAAGACGTGGATATACGCGCCGTCTGGACCGAAATGATTGTAGACGACGTCCAGGAAGACGGCGATGCCGAGGCCATGTGCCGTGTCGATGAGGCTCTTCAGCTCGTCCGGCGTTCCATAGGCCCGGTCAGGCGCATAGGGGAGAACGCCGTCATAGCCCCAGTTGTGCCGTCCCGGAAAGTCCGAGACGGGCATCAGCTCGACGCCGGTGACGCCGAGGCGCTGCAACTCGGGCAGGCGTTCCTCGATGCCGCGGAAGCCGCCCATGAGACCTGGGTGCAGCTCGTAGAGAATGTATTCGTGCCAGGGCTTGCCCTTCCAGTTCTCCGTCTTCCAGGCAAACTCGCGCGGGTCGACGACGACCGATGCACCGTGGACGTCAGTGTCCTGCATGCGGGACGCCGGGTCGGCGAAATGCAAGCCGTCGGGCATGACGTATTGGTAGCGCGTGCCAGCCTTGGCGGGGACGGTGAGGCTATGCCAGCCATCGGCTTCGGCGACCATGCCGAGGCGGCCGCCATCGATGGCCAGGTCGAGCGTCGGGGCGGAAGGAGCCCAGACGCGGAACCGTGTGGCTTCGTCGCTCAGCACGGTCGCGCCGAAAGGGAAGTCGTGCTTGAATTTCATAGGGGTCAATCGATCAGAGACGTCATCGCGGTAGCAACACGATCGTCGCGAGCGGTGGTAGCGTCAGGGTGAGAGAGGCCGGGAAGCCGTGCGACGGATGCTCGTGCGCCGTAACTTCGCCGCCATTGCCGAGGTTGGAACCGCCATAGATTGCGGCATCGCTGTTGAAGCGCTCGATCCAGGAGCCCGCCTGCGGTGCGCCCAGGCGGTAATCGTAGCGTGGCACGGGGGTGAAGTTACAGATCACCAAGGCGGGTGGGCCACCGGCGATGGACTGGCGCAAATAGGCAAACACCGAGTTCTCGGCATCCTCCATCACCACCCAGCGGAAGCCGGCGGGCTGGCAATCGCCATCGTGCAGGGCAGGGACCTCGCGGTAGAGCCTGTTGAGGTCGCGCACCGCGGCTTGCATGCCGGCGTGCTTGGGGTCGTCGAGCAGGAACCAGTCCAGCCCGATGTCATGGTTCCATTCCCGCTCCTGGGCGAACTCGCAGCCCATGAACAGCAGCTTCTTGCCGGGGTAGGTCCACATGAAGCCGTAATAGGCGCGCAGGTTGGCGAAGCGCTGCCAGTCGTCGCCCGGCATCTTACCGATCAGCGAGTGCTTGCCATAGACGACCTCGTCGTGGCTCAGCGGCAGCATGAACTTCTCGGTGTGGACATAGACCAGGCCGAATAGGATCTCGCCGTGATGGTAGCGACGGTTGATCGACTCCTCCTGCATGTAGTGCAGCGAGTCGTGCATCCAGCCCATGTTCCACTTGAAGTGGAAGCCGAGCCCGCCCTCGTTGGCCGGCTTGGTCACGCCGGGCCAGGCGGTGCTTTCCTCGGCGATCAGCACCGCGCCGGGGCAACGCTGCTCGACGACGCGGCTCATCTCCTGCAGGAAGGCCACCGATTCCAGGTTCTCGCGCCCGCCATATTGATTAGGCACCCACTCGCCGGCCTTGCGGCTGTAGTCACGGTACAGCATGGAGGCGACGGCATCCACGCGCAGCCCGTCGACATGGTAATGTTCGAGCCAGAACACCGCCGAGCCGATCAGGAAGTTGCGGACCTCGTTGCGGCCAAGGTTGAAGATCAGGGTGTTCCAGTCAATGTGGAACCCCTCGCGCGGGTCGGCATGTTCGTACAGCGCGGTGCCGTCGAACTGCGCCATGCCGTGGGCATCGGTCGGGAAGTGAGCCGGAACCCAGTCGAGGATGACGCCGATGTCCATGGCGTGACAGCGATCGACGAAGCGGGCGAACCCTTCCGGCGGCCCGAGCCGTGACGAGGGGGCATATTGGCCGAGGGCCTGATAGCCCCAGGAGCCGCCGAACGGATGCTCCATGATCGGCATCAACTCGAGATGCGTGAAGCCCATGGCGGCACAGTAGGGCACCAGCTTGTCGGCCAACTCGTCCCAGCCGATGCCGCCCGCTTCGGCGGCGGGGGACCAGGAAGTAGCGTGGACTTCGTAGACGCTGATCGGCGCATCGACGCCGTGGGCAGCAGCACGACGGGCCATCCAGCCACCATCGGACCAGGCGAAGTCGAGCGGTGCGGTGACGATGGAGCCGGTCGCCGGCGGCAGTTCGGCAGCCCAGGCGATCGGGTCGGCCTTTTGCGGCAGACGCTCGCCGTGCTGGCCGAGCATGTCGAACTTGTAGATCGAGCCGGGGAGGACGCCGGGGATGAACAGGTCCCAGACGCCAGCGCCCATGTGCTTGCGCATCGGGTGCCAGGCCGGGTTCCAATGATTGAAGTCGCCAACCACCGAGACGCGCTGGGCGTTGGGCGCCCAGACGGCGAAGCGGGTGCCGGTGACGCCATCATATTCGGCCAGATGGGCGCCGAGGACGTGGCCGATATCCAGATGACGGCCTTCGGTCAGCAGGTGCAGGTCGAGATCGCCCAGCGTCGAGCCGAAACGATAGGTGTCGTCGGCATCGTAGCTGACGCCATGGGTTTGGATGCGTAGGCGGTAAGGGCCGGCCACGGCAGCCTGACCGGCGAAGAAGCCGGCCGGGTTGACGCAGTCTAGCGTGGCAAGGCTCTTACCGGCGGCGTCGATCACCTCGACACTGTCGGCACCCGGAATGTAAGCGCGAACGATGCCGTCATGCGGGCCGAGGAGGGCGAACGGGTCGCCGTGCCGCCCTTCGACCAGTGCCGTGATCTCGGCACTCATGCGGGCTCTCCGAGATCGAGCAGCCTGGCCGCGATCGTATACATCCCGCTCAAGGGAATGCCGACCCAAGTCGGACGGTTCGCCACCTCGTACTTGATCTCGTAGGCGGCCTTCTCGAGCAAGAACAGATCAAGCAGCGCCGCTTCCGACGTGCTCGACACCCAGCGCGGCTCGGCAGCGTTCAGCACGGCCTGATATGCTTCCATGAACGTTTCGCCGGCCTTGATCAGCCAACGCTCCAGCTCGGAGTGCCGGCGTTGCGACGCCTGTTCGGACGAGGCGACGCGACCCGGTGCCGCCGCTGCCGCCGCATAGTCCAGCGAGCGCAGCAGCCCGGCGACATCGCGCAACGGCGACGATTTCGCCCGACGCTGTGCCATCGTGCGCGCCGGCTCTCCCTCGAAGTCGATGATGAACGCGTCTCCCTGAACGACCAAGACCTGGCCGAGATGGAAATCCCCGTGCACCCGGGTCTGCAACGCACCCGCGCCGCCTTGCGCCAACCGACGGGCGGCATCGCGCAGACGGTCGACGTTGTCGATCAGGATCTGCGCCTTTTGCTGCGTCACCTCGTCCGGCCACTCGGTCATCCGCGACAGCAGAAGAACCGCAGCGTCGATCTGCTCGATCGCACCATCCGCCCAACCGGGCAGGGCCGGGTCGGCCAGCTCGGGTGCGAACTCCGGGTCGTCGCTGGGCTGCGACAGCACGGCGTGCAGCTCACCGAGGCGTTTGCCGAGGTTGGCGGCGAAGGCGTGATAGCCGGCGAAGGCGTCCTCCTCGGCTGCCGCCTCGTCGCCCTCGACCGCCGCGCCCGTAGTGGCGACCTCCTCGATCTGACGGGCAAGGAAGTCGAGCGTCCAGCTCCAGGCGTCACCCTGGTTGCGGACAAAGCCCTGCGCCAGCGCGACCGTGTGCGGCGTGCCCTCGTCATCGACGCGGACCAGCTCGCCGAACAACGGCGCTGTGTTGGCGAAGCCGCGCTCGGTCAACATGCGGGTCATCTCACCCTCTGGATGAATGCCCGCCAGCACGCGGCGAACCAGCTTCAACACAAGCTTGTCGCCGACGATCCAGGAGGAGTTGCTTTGCTCGGCGGAGAGCCGGCGAATTTCGGCATCGGGGCCGATCTCGACGGTCTTCATCAAGGCCGTCGGACGGAACTGCAGCTCGCCATCGTCGAAGCTGATGACGCGGCTATCCTGCAGGCCGTCGATCATGCCGCGGGTGAGTGCGTCCACAGCGAAGGCGTCGGTCAGGAAGCCGACCCGCGGCCCCTTGCGCAGCCGCGTCATCGCCAGCTGCTGAACCAGCGCGCCGCTGGTCTCCTCCTCCCAGGCCAAGCCGAGCGGCAGCACGTAATTCTCCTTACGACCGCCAACGTTAGCTTCGACCTCGGCGAACAGGACGCGGCCTTCCGCACCCGGCAGCATCACCGCATACGACATGCGCACGCCACCGATCGCCTCGCCCTTGGAGGCGAACCAACGCCGCATCGGCAGGTAGGTCGGCAGTGCCTCGCGCTCGATCACCTGTCGGCTTTCGGCGCGCATCACGTCTTCCAGTCCGGCGCCAGCGCGGATGACCAGGGTGGTCAGCTCCGGCAACGGCTCCGATGGCGGCACGTGCCAGGCCGGGAGCTGCGCACCTTCGGCAAGGATGAACCAGTAGAAACCGTAGGGTGGCAGCGTCAGCATGTAGCTGAGCTGGCCGACCGGCGGGAATACGGCTCCGCCAACGATGTCAACCGGGATGCGGCCGGCAAAGCTCGCCAGATCGAGTTCGACTGCCTGGGCAGCGCGCGACAGATTGCTGACGCAGAGCAGCGTTTCCGAAACGCCGTCCTCGCTGGTCATCTCGCGCAGGAAGGCGAGCACCTTGCGGTTGCCAGGGTAGAGGAAACGCTGGGCGCCGCGGCCGAACGAACGGTGCCGCTTGCGCACGGCGAGCATGCGCCGGGTCCAGTTGAGCAGGCTGTGCGGGTTGCGCGATTGGGATTCGACGTTGACGGCCTGGAAGCCGTAGATCGGGTCCATGATTGGCGGCAGGACCATCTGCGCCGGGTCGGTGCGGGAGAAGCCGCCGTTGCGGTCGACCGACCACTGCATCGGCGTGCGCACGCCGTCGCGGTCACCGAGGAAGATGTTGTCGCCCATGCCGATCTCGTCGCCGTAGTAGATCACGGGCGTGCCGGGCATGGAGAGCAGGAGGCCGTTCATCAGCTCGATGCGGCGGCGGTCGTTCTCGAGCAGGGGTGCGAGGCGACGACGGATGCCGAGGTTGATGCGGGCGCGGCGGTCCGACGCGTAGGTTTCCCACAAATAGTCACGCTCGCTGTGGGTGACCATTTCGAGCGTCAACTCGTCGTGGTTGCGCAGGAACACGGCCCATTGGCAATTCTCGGGGATCTCCGGCGTCTGGCGCATGATGTCGGTGATCGGGAAGCGGTCTTCGCGCGCGATCGCCATGTACATGCGCGGCATCAGCGGGAAGTGGAACGACATGTGGCACTCGTCGCCATCGCCGAAATACTTCTGGGCGTCTTCCGGCCACTGGTTGGCCTCTGCCAGCAACATGCGGCCCGGCGCGTAGCGGTCGATCTCGGCGCGGATCTTCTTAAGGATCTCGTGCGTCTCTTGGAGGTTCTCGTTGTTGGTCCCCTCGCGCTCGATGAGGTAGGGAACAGCATCCAGTCGCATGGCATCGACGCCGAGGTCGAGCCAGAAGTGCATGACCTTCATGACTTCGTCGAGCACGGCCGGGTTGTCGAAGTTGAGGTCCGGCTGGTGCGAGTAGAACCGGTGCCAGTAGTACTGGCCGGCGACGGCGTCCCAGCTCCAGTTGCTGCTTTCGGTGTCGCAGAAGATGACGCGGGTGCCGGTGTATTTCGTGTCCGTATCGGACCAGACGTAGAAATTGCGCTCCGGGCTGCCGGCCGGCGCATGGCGGGCGCGCTGGAACCAGGCATGTTCGTTCGACGTGTGATTGATCACCAGCTCGTTGATGACCTTCAGGCCGCGCGCGTGGGCCTCGTCGATGAAGCGGCGTACGTCGTTCATGTCACCGTAATCGGCGTGCACGCCGGTGTATTCGGCGATGTCGTAGCCGTCGTCGCGGCGGGGCGACGGGTAGAAGGGCAGCATCCAGATCGCGGTAACGCCGAGTTCGGCGATGTAGTCGAGCTTCTCCATCAAGCCGCGGAAGTCGCCGACGCCGTCATTGTTGGCATCGAAGAACGACTTGATGTGCAGCTGATAGATGATCGCGTCTTTGTACCACAGCACGTCTTCCATCGGCGGCAATGGCGGCGGCGGGGCGAGGGAAGAGCTCGCGTCGTTTTGGATGAGGTCGTTCATGCGGAGGGACTCAAGCGCCAGATGCCATAGGGACGGTCCAAAGAAAGGCTGACGAACCGGGTTCGCTCGGTCGACCGCTCCTCCGTGCCACCGAGCAGGTCGGTGACGTCGAGTGCGGTCGGCTCGGGCGTGTAGCGCCAGAACGGAAGTTCGATCTGGCCGGATTGGGTGTTGCGATAGTCGAGATTGATGGCGACCAGGATGACGTTGCTGCGATCTGGTGTCGCTTTCTCAAACAACAGGATCTGATCGTTCGGACAGGTCAGGAAAGTGATGCCGAGATGGGTCTGCAGGGCCGGGTTGGCCTGACGCAAGGCGTTGAGCTGCGCGATCTCGGCCATGATGTTGCCGGGCCGATCCCAATCCCAGGCGCGGATGACGTATTTCTCGCTGTCGAGATACTCTTCCTTACCCTCGACCAGTGGCGTGCCTTCGCAAAGTTCGAAGCCGCTATAGACACCCCACAGGCCGGATAATGTTGCGGCCAGGGCAGCGCGAATGAGGAAGCCGGGCCGACCGGACGTGTGCAGCATCAGCGGATTGATGTCAGGCGTGTTGACGAAAAAATGCGGGCGGAAGAACTCGGCCGCCGGACCGTCAACCAACTCGGTCAGGTATTGCTGGAACTCCCACTTGGCGTTGCGCCAGGTAAAGTAGGTGTAGGATTGCGAGAAGCCGATCTTGGCCAGGCGATACATCACCTTCGGCCGGGTAAAGGCTTCGGCCAGGAACACGGTATCGGGGAAGCGCTGTTGCACCTCGGCGATCATCCACTCCCAGAACGGAAACGCCTTGGTGTGCGGATTGTCGACGCGAAACAGGCGCACGCCCTGGCGCGCCCAGAACAGCACCGCCTCGCACAACTCGATCCACAGCCCGGGCAGGGCGCCCGGCGTGTAGAAATCGACGTTGACGATGTCTTCGTATTTCTTGGGCGGGTTCTCGGCATAACGAATCGAGCCGTCGGGACGCCAGTTGAACCAGTCCGGATGCTGCGCCAGCCAGGGGTGGTCGGGCGAACACTGGATGGCGAAGTCCAGCGCAAGCTCGATGCCCTGCTTGGCGGCCTCCAAGCGCAGATGGGCGAAGTCCTCGATGCTGCCGAGTTCCGGATGCGTTTCGGTGTGACCGCCCTCGGCCGACCCGATCGCATAAGGGCTCCCGACGTCGTCGGGGCCCGGCGTCAGCGTGTTGTTCGGGCCCTTGCGGTTCTTGGTGCCGATCGGGTGGATCGGCGGGAAATACAGCACGTCGAAGCCCATCCGCTTCACGCGCGGCAGGTGCCGAACGACGTCGCGGAACGTGCCATGACGCGTGACGTCATCGCTCATGGAGCGGGGGAAGACCTCGTACCAGCTCGCGAAGCCCGCCGCGGTGCGCTCCGCCTGAATCGGGATCGGCTGCTCCAACTCGACGCGGAACGGACGCGTGTCGGCGGCAGCCATCAAGGTGGCGGTCTCGGGGTCGAGCAAGGCGGTACGCAGGGTGTCGTCGGTCTTGCGACCCTTCAGGATGGCGCGCAGCGCGGTTGCCAGCTTGCGATTTTTGGTAGCGGCGATCGCGGCCTCGACAAGGGCGACGCCTTCCTTGATTTCGAGCGAGGTGTCGATGCCGACCCGGTGCTTGGCGCTGAGTTCGTAAACGTAATAGGCCCAGACGTCCTTCCAGGCCTCGATGGTGTAGTGCGTCAGGCCGAGGCGATTGAGCGGCAGGTCGGCGGACCAGCGATCGTTGAGCACGAGGCGCATCGGCACCTCGGTCCAGGCGGTCTCGCCGGGGCCGCGATATTTCAACGATGCCGCCAGGCGGTCATGGCCATCGCAGATGATGTCGCAGGAGACTGTGACGAGCGAGCCGACGGTGCGCCGGGCAGGGAAGCGGCCGCCATCGACGGCCGGGCTCGGTGCCTCGATGGCAATACGCGTAACCTTGGTGCCTTCCGTCGCACTGGCTTTGGCGATCGGGCGCGCCGGCGGAAGCGCGATGGCGGTGGCGGCGAACGTAGCCGCTTCACCCGGCGCCAACTCGAGCATGGTGGTCGGCGTGAAGCTGCCGTCGGGGCCGCTGAACGGGGTGAAGTCGCCGCCGAGCCGGGTCAGGATGTTGGCTGCCGGCACTTTGACAGTGCGGTCCGACATGTTGACGATCGCGAGTCCGGTGCGGTTTGCCCGGCGCGGGTCCGGCTGATCGGTCAGGTGCAGCGTGACGGTGGGTTCACCGGGTGTGGACAGCAATCTTGCGTAGGGACAACCCGGTGCCGCTCCTGCCCGCATCGCCGCCAGGTCGGCGGCCGTTCGATCGTCACTCATCCAGCCATCGGCCATGATCGCGGCAAGGCGCCGGCGGGCCAACGGCGCCGTCTCGCCGGCATCGGCGATAACGGTGCCGATGCGCCGGAGTATGTCCAACTCGCGCCAGATCCATTCGGACCTACCGTCCCACCACGGTAGCGACAGGCCGACATAATCGAACGTGCCGGGCTCAAGCCGACCCAGAGCGTCCCAGGATAGACCCGGCGTCCATCCAAACAGGATCAACCCTGGCGCCGCCTCACGCAGGGCGGCAGCGAAGGCCGGCAGCAGCAGAACCGGCACGTCGCGCAACCCGAGCAGCCGAACGCCGTCGATCTGGCCCAGACGAGTCAAGTGCGTCGCCCAATAGGTTCCAAGCCCAGTTGCGGAAGCCTCGTCGGTCAGCACCGCCCGGTGCACATCCGACAATTGCATCGGACGTCGCGGGTCCAGCGACGGTGCCGGCAGTGTCCGGAACAGGCCTTCCGGCGCGTCGGCCAGACCCATCGTCACATCGAGGTCGACCAACACGGCGAGCTTGGCCTTCCCCGCCGCAGCGATGAAGCCGTTGGAAATGGTGCCATGGCATAGGACGGTGTCGAACCCGTTCGACGCGGCTTGCTCAAGGATCGGTGTCCAGCCGGTGGTCGCTCCTGACGGAGTGATCCGCAGGATGCGCGGTGACCGCGGCCCGAGTTGAGCCGGGTTGGAAATCATTATCGGCAATACGTGGTCCCCGGTCGTCTATGGCTAGAATGGGGCAGATACACCCCGGTGGCTACCGACGATGCTGCACATGCGTTCAGTCGAGCTGCACGCCTCCGGTTACCGCCTGGTAAGTGGCGATGGCCAGGGTCATGGGCTCGAACGGTTTGGTGATAACAAATGCCGGTTCGAGGGCTTCGCCGGTCAGCAAGCGTTCCGGGTAGGCGGTCACGAAGATTACGGGCGCATAATGGTGACGCATGATCCGGCTGACCGCGGTGGTACCATCGCCGCCGAGGCCGAGGTTGATGTCGGCCAAGATAAGGCCGGGTCGGGTGCGCTCGGCGATCTCGACGGCCTCGGCCTCGGTTGCGGCGACGCCGACGACGTTGTGGCCGCAACTCAGCACCAACTCCTCGATGTCCATCGCGATGATCGGCTCGTCCTCAATGATGAGCACGTCGGTCGCAGCACCCGCGCGTAGATGCTCGCGGGCGTCGAGAAGTTGGGTCTCCGCTTCGGACTCGGCCATGCCCAGCACGGCGGCGGCCGAGGCGATCGGCAATTCCTCAAGCGAGGTCAACAGCAGAAGCTGGCGCTGCGTCGAGGAAAGACGACCGATGGCGAAGGGGCTGGTAGCGGCAGCCGAACGCGCGAAACGCTTGGTAACGAAGCGATAAAGCGAGAATTGCGCAGTTACGTCCTGTTCGCCATCCTCCATTATCTCCTTCAGGCTCTCGGCGACCAGGCTATCTCCCCGGGGTTGGCTTCCAGTCAGGGCCCGTGCATAGCGGCGCGCATACGGAAGTGCGCGGACGAGATCCTCGCGACGCAAGCTGGTCATGGAATGTCCCTTTTATGAAGGATGGCTTGTTTATCGAGGCTGGTGCGCCGAGCGAGGCGCCGCAGGCGCAACTGCGAGTGGCGATCATCGGACTGCTGCCGGATCTGCGCGGCTTCGCGCGCTTCTTGTTGCGCGACCGGGCCATGGCGGACGATCTGGTGCAAGACGCGCTGGTACGGGCGTTGAGCGCGCTGGAGCAGTTCCAGGCCGGGACCAACCTGAAGGCCTGGTTGTTCACCATCGTGCGCAACACGTTCTACGAGGGAGCCCGGCGCCGCAAACGCGAGACGATCGTGATGCAGGAGCAGCGCCCGGCCGACGAGTCCGAGCGCCCGGCGGTGGAGGGCAGGGCGGCGATGCGCGAGTTGCAGAGCCTGATCTGGACGTTGCCGCCGCTGTTGCGGGAGGCGTTGATCCTGGTTGGGGCTCAGGAGATGACCTACGACGAGGCCGCCCTGGTCTGCGGCGTACCGGTTGGCACGATCAAAGCGCGCGTGTCGCGCGGGCGAACCGCGCTGGCCGCGGCGATGCGCCGTGCCGAAGGGGAAACCGAGAACATCCATACTGGTGGCGATACCTAACCGTCGAGTTCGGGCGAGCAATCGCATAAGTCAGGAGTACAGGTGTCCTCACGCTTTAGTGACAAAAGCCAGGCAACGCTTCGGCAAGCTCAGTCATTGGTTGGGTATAAGGCCAGAAGGACACACGATGTCGACCCAAGCATTCAACGAGCAGGTCATCGCCATTCTGCCCAAACTCCGCGTTCAGGCGCTTGCGCTGACACGGAACCGGGCATCGGCGGAAGATCTTGTTCAAGACGCGGTTTGTAATGCTCTTTCAGCGAGCACCAGCTTCATTCCAGGCACCAATTTCGCCGCCTGGATGCACCGCATTCTCCGCAACCGCTTCATCTCCAACCTGCGCAAGCGCCGGGATACGACGGACATCGACGATGTACCGGCGAGCATGTTCGCGACGGAGGCACCCCACGAGGATCGCCTAGCCCTGAAGGAACTCGGTGTCGCCATGGACCGTCTGCCGGCCGATCAGCGCGAGGCGCTGGTAATGGTCGTCATTCACGGCATGAGCTACGAAGATCTGGCCGAAGCTACGGGTTGTGCGGTCGGCACGGCGAAGAGCCGCGTGTTCCGCGCTCGTCGTCAGCTCGAGGCTTGGCTGATGGGTGAGGAAAAGGAGCGTGGCAAGGGTCCGCGCACTGCACTCTTGGCCCACCAGGGGACCACTCAGTCGGCTCGGGCGATTTAAGCCTTTTAAGAAAAGGTCGGGCGCCGATGCTCCTGGCCTTTTGATGGACTTCTCTCCATGAAGAATTTCAGAATGACCAATTCGAAAGGATCAGCAGGAGAGAAACCTATGGATCAATCCCGCGCTACCGATACAGCCTTCGACAATTGGTTGAATCGCGGACTTCATCAGATTTTCGATGACGTGATGAATGAGCCGATTCCAGCCGAGTTGCTGAAGATACTGCAAACCGACCAGAAGAAGTGAGGCGTCACCGGTCCGTCCGGGCCGGACCGTTCACCTTCAAGCGACCACAGATCACCGACGTTCTGGGCTTTCGAATCGGCGGCGTATTCGTCGCCGCTTCGATGCCGTTGATCGTGTTGCTCGGGTTCTGGGCTCCGGTGGAACGGAGCTATACGATCATCGCTTTCGCTACGATGCTCGGGATTTTCATCGCGATTGCCGGATTGGACAAGTTGGTGGCATCGCCGTTGCGGCGACTGGGCAGCGGCATCGACAGCTGGCGTTCGGGTAATGGCTTCGACATGCTGGCGATCGGCGCGCTGCCCAACGAATTCCGTTCCGTCGCGTTGTCGTTCAAGAAATCGACAATCGCCCTTAATCGGCGTGAAGCGGAGCGGCAGCGTGCGGTCGAGCGTCAGGCCTTGGCGATGCAGGAGATCCATCACCGGGTAAAGAACAACCTGCAGGTGGTCGCCAGTCTGCTCAATCTCCAGGTCAGCCGCATCCGGCTACCGGAGGCCAAGGCAGAGTTTCAGGCGGCACGCGACCGGGTGCGCGCATTGGCGACCGTTCATCGTCACCTTTATGCCCACGGTGAGATCAACACCATCAACATGCGGGTGTTCCTCACCGATCTCTGCGGCCCGCTGCTGCAGGCCATGGGTCAATCGGTCGACGAACGCATCAGCCTCGACATCGAGGCGCCAGAACTGCAGATGACGAGCGATCAGGCGGTGCCGCTCAGCCTCATCGTCACCGAAGCGGTGACCAACGCCATCAAATATGGCTTTCCCCATGAGCGCCGCGGCACGATCTCCATCAAGCTGACCTGTGTGGATGAGGACGTGGTGCTGGACATTCGGGACAACGGCATCGGTATCCCCGCCGGCCGGGTGGAGACTGAGTCAGGCACACGGGACGGCATCGGCATTCAGCTGATCCGTGGCTTTGCCCGTCAACTCGGCGCCACGCTCGAGACGGACGACACGAATGGCACTCGATATTTGATCAGCATGAAGCTACGCCGTGAACGGACCGACTCTCCCGTGCTGTAGCACGCGGCCTTGCGGAAAACGCCGTCCGGCTGCAAATCGAGGGCTGGAGGACATGAATATGGATAGCGAGTTGCTGAGCCGGGTGACGGCATGGCGGCGGCATCTCCACCAGCATCCGGAGTTGTCGCTTCACGAGCAGCAAACAGCGGCATTCGTGTGCGACCGGTTGCGGGAGTTGGATATCCCGTTCGAGGCCGGCGTCGGCGGTGCCGGTGTTGTTGCGACGCTTACCCGCGGCACCTCCGGTCGCAGCGTTGGGCTACGTGCCGATATGGATGCATTGCCGATCGCGGAAGCCACCGGGCTGGATTATGCGTCAACGATCGACGGCGTGATGCATGCGTGCGGGCATGATGGGCATACGGCGAGCCTGCTCGGCGCGGCAGCGCTGTTGCGGCAGGCTGATGACTGGTCCGGCACCGTGCGTTTTGTCTTTCAGCCGGCCGAAGAAGGCTATGGCGGCGCGCTGTCGATGATAAATGACGGATTATTCCAGCGTTTTCCGATGGACCGCATCTTCGGCTATCATAACTGGCCCGGCCTCGAGGCCGGCACGGTCATGGTCCACGGTGGTTCCGTCATGGCTGCTGGTGGGCGCATCTACATCGCTGTCGATGGTCAACCAGGGCACGCGGCCATCCCGCACCAGACCCGTGATCCGGTGCTG
This sequence comes from uncultured Acetobacteraceae bacterium, assembly GCA_964613945.1. Taxonomy (GTDB): domain Bacteria; phylum Pseudomonadota; class Alphaproteobacteria; order Acetobacterales; family Acetobacteraceae; genus JAVVHH01. The sequence goes on along the minus strand of CAZTJC010000008.1, from coordinate 57,522 downwards.
GCGGCATCGCACATCGTCGTCGGCCTACAATCGCTCGTGGCCCGCAACCTCGATCCGGTCGACAGCGGCGTCGTGTCGATCTGCACGGTGCACGGCGGTGTCGCCTCCAACCAGATCCCCGGTCGCGTGCAACTTGCCGGCACGCTGCGCTACTTCAGCGACGCGACCGGCAACCTGCTCGAGGATGGCATCAGGCGCGTGGCCGATGGGGTTGCCCGCATGTTGGATGTCGCAGCCACGGTTGAGATCAAACGCGGCGTCACGGCGACCATCAATCACGCCGCAGAAGCCGATCTGGCAGCCAGCGCCGCACAGGCTTGCAGCGCCACGACCCGGCGGGATCTCGCGCCGACCATGGCGAGCGAGGACTTCGGCTGGTTCCTGCGCGAACGACCCGGCGCCTTTGCCTGGATCGGCAACGGCGCGCGCACCGCAGGTGCCGAGTTGCATACGCCTGGATACGACTACAACGACGATATTCTTCCCGTCGCGTCCGGCTGGCTGGCTGCAACGGCGCGCCGGGCTTTGGCGGAGTAGCGGCAGGGTGGCCCGCCGGGTAAAATCCGCCGGTCAGCTCTGGCTTGCCGCACAGGCTCGTCCGGCGCGGCGCAGTCATACGCGCATGGTCGGGCTCGGCTTGCTCGGCACGGCGGCGGCGATCGGCCAGGCCTGGTGCATCGCGCGACTGCTCGCGCCGGCGCTGGGAGGCGCTGACGACCAGTGGCAACTCTGGGCGCTGACCTTCGGCTTGTTCGCGCTCGGGCGTGGTGCGATCGCCTACGTCATGGAGCGGCTCGGGTTCGAGACCGGTGCCGCGGCCCGGCGACGTCTGCGCACCGCGTTGTTCGTCGGCCTGTTCTCGGGAGGGCCCATCGAGTCCGGGCGACTTTCGCCGGGCGTGCTCAGTGCCTTGGCGATCGATCACATCGAGGCGCTCGACGGCTATTTCGGCCGTTGGCTTCCGGCCGCTGCGCTGGCGATTGGCGGGCCGGCCTTGGTTGCGCTCGCCGTTCTGACGGTTGATCCGATTGCGGCGGGGATCTTAGCGATTGCCGGGTTGCTGGTGCCGGTGGGCATGGCGGTGGCGGGCATCGGAGCGGCGAAAGCCTCGCGCGGCCAGTTCGTCGCCATGTCCCGGTTGCAGGCGCGCTTTCTGGATCGCATTCGCGGCATCGCTACCATCGTGCTCGCCGGGCAGGCCGATGCGGAAGCGCGACGGTTGGACCAGGCCGCGACCGAATTGTCGCAGCGGACGATGCGGGTCTTGCGGGTGGCCTTTCTGTCCTCGGCGGCGCTTGATCTGGCAGCAGTGTCGGCGCTCATCCTGCTTGCCATACGGTTTGCCGGGGCGGAGCGGGCCGGTATCCTGCCGAACCCGTCGGCAGCGATCTTCCCGCTGCTTCTCGTCGCCGAGTTCTTCTCGCCGTTGCGGGCCTTTGCTGCCGCCTACCAGGACCGGATGCATGCCGGGGAGGCCGCATCCCAACTTGCCGCGACGTCGATGGCGCATCCGTTGCCGACGCTGCCACCAGCGGTCCGTACGATTGAGGCCAATGGCGTCACCGTTGCATTCGAGCGTGTCAGCGTCACGCGTGACCCGGCACGCGGCGCGATCTTGAACGAGCTGTCGTTCCGCGTGCCGCAGGGCGAGACTGCGATCCTGGTCGGGCCATCTGGCTCCGGCAAGACGACCGTCATCGAGTTGCTGCTCGGCTTTCTACGGCCGGAGCAGGGCCGAATCACACTAAACGGTGCCGACCTGTCCTCCATCACGGCTCCCGCGCTGGCGCGCATGACGGCCTGGATCGGCCAGCGCCCGGTGCTGTTCGCGGCAAGCGTGCGCGACAACATCCGTTTCGGCCGGGATGATTCGAGCGAGGAAGAGATCCTCGAAGCGGCGCGGGCTGCCGGGTTGGGGCCGATGCTGGAATCGCTGCCATACGGGCTCGACACCATCATCGGCGAGGACGGCTACGGCTTGTCCGGTGGGCAGGCGCAGCGCGTCGCCATCGCGCGCGCTTTTATTCGCGACGCGCCCTTGCTGTTGCTCGATGAGCCCACCGCGCATCTGGACCCCGCCACGGAGGCCGATGTGCTGGAGAGCCTGCGGCGGCTGACCATCGGACGCACGGTGCTGATGGCGAGTCATGCCAGCGCGGCGCAAAGCTTCGGCGGTCGGCGCATCGTGTTGGCGGACTCGCAAATCCAGCAAGTCGGCGCGGCATGACGCCACTGCGGCGGGTGATCGGGCTATGGCGGCCGGAGGCGGTGCTGCTGGCGTCAGGCGCTGCGGTGTCGCTGCTCTGCGTGGGTGCGGGGGCCGCGCTGGCGATGACGGCAGGGCGGGCGGTGGTTCCGGCAGCCTTGGGCGGATTGGTGTTGTTCTGGTCGCTGCGGCTGTCGGGTGCGGGCCGGGTCGTGTTGCGGTATGCCGAACGGATGCTGACGCATAAGGCGACGTTCCGGTCGCTGTCGCGGCTGCGCGTGTGGTTTTTTCGCGAGGTCGCGCGGTCGTCGTTGGGCGGGCTGGGCGCCTTACGCTCCGGCGACGCACTGGCACGGCTGGTCGATGACGTGCAGGCGCTCGACGGGCTGTATATCCGTATCGCCATTCCGGCCATCGCCGTCCTCGTGCTGCTGCCGATGCTGATGTGGTCGATGGCCCCGGCGGGGCCGTTCCCGATGCTGTTGCTGGCCACGTTGTTGTTGACGGTGTCGGTCGTGCTGCCGCTGCTGGCGGCGCGGGGTGCGCTCGGCCTCGGCATGCGGTTGACCGATGCGGGTGCCGGGTTGCGGGTAGCGGCGCTGGATGCCGTGACCGGATTGCGGGAAGTGCGCGCCTTTGGCGCTGAGGGACGAATGCTGGCCTCGGTGCAGGCGCGCGAGGCGGCGTTGCTGCGGGCGCAGCGGCAGTTGGCGCGGCGCGGGGCGGCGGCACAGGCGGGAGCGGTGCTATGCGGTCAGCTTGCCTTGTTGCTGGTGCTGGTCGCCGGACTGCCGCCGCAGCGTCTGTTGCCGGCCATCATGCTGACGCTGGCCGCGTTCGAGGCCGTCGCCATCATGCCACGTGCGGGGGTACTGCTCGGGCTGGCCAATGCGGCGGCCCGGCGGATCGTCGGCGCCGCGACTGCGGCGTCGGCCGTGCCGGAACCGACCACGCCGCTGCCGACACCGACTCGGCATAGCCTGCGCTTCGACAACGTGGTGTTTGGCTATCCGGCGCGCGCGCCTGTGCTGCAGGGATTGTCGCTGGAAGTGGCGGCCGGGTCGCGGGTGGCGATCCTGGGGCCGTCCGGTGCCGGCAAGTCGACACTCGCCGCTCTGGCGTTACGGGTAGTCACGCCCGAGAGCGGGCGGGTGCTGCTCGGTGGGGCCGACCTGAGGCAACTCGCTTCCGCCGACGTGCATGCATCGATCGCCTGGCTGTCGCAGGCGACGACCCTGTTCGAGGACACGATCCGGGCCAACCTGCTGCTTGGCCGCCCGAATGCAGACGGCCCCGCGCTCTGGCGGGCGCTCGAGGCTGCCGTGATCGCCGACGTGGTGCATGCGTTGCCGGACGGTCTCGATACGTGGTTGGGCGCCGGCGGTGCCGGGCTGTCGGGCGGACAGGCGCGGCGTTTGGCACTGGCGCGGACGCTGCTGTCGGACGCGCCGATCCTGTTGCTCGACGAACCCGCCACCGGCCTGGACCCGGCTGCCGAGCGGGCGTTCTTCGCGACGCTGAACGAGGTGGCCGAGGGACGGACGGTGATCCTGATCGTGCACCGTCTGACCGGGGTGGAGCGGCTGGACCGGATCTGGCGGTTGAGCGGCGGCAAGGCGGTCGCAGCCGCCGGCTGATGGTCATCATTCGGAGTTTGGTAGTGATCGAGCGGCGGTTTTTCTTGGCAGCGGCGCTGGCATGCGCTTCCTGCAGCTATGGGGCCGATCCGGATGATCGGGCGGATTACGTGATCTATTATCAAGGGCAGTCCACGATGATCGAGGCTGCGGCCCAGGCGACCATCGTGCGAGCGGCCGGGTTTGCCGCCCGGCGAGGGATTCGTGTCGTGGTGGCCGGATATGCCGATGATTCCGGGGCGCCGGAAGCCAACCAGATTCAATCACGCATCCGGGCACAGCTGGTGGCAGATGCCCTGCAGCAAGCTGGTGTGGCGCGCAATCGGATCACCCTGACACCTCGGCGGGCGCTGGGCGGCGACCCTGCCGTCGAGAGTCGGCGTGTCGACATTCGGCTTGGTAGCTGATGGAGCACGGTAGCGCCCCGGCCGAGGTATTGCGCCGGGTCTTCGGGTTCAGCGAGTTCCGCGGTCAGCAGGCGGCGGCGGTCCAGCAGGTCGTCTCAGGGGGCGATGCGCTGGTGCTGATGCCGACGGGTGGCGGCAAAAGCCTTTGCTACCAGGTGCCGGCACTGTGCCGCGAAGGCACGGCCATCGTGATCTCGCCACTGATCGCGCTGATGGACGACCAGGTCGCGAGCTTGCGGCAGCTGGGCGTGGCAGCAGCGGCCATGCATTCCGAAGTCGAGCCGGACGTGGCCGCTGCCGCGGCGCGGGACCTCGACTCCGGTCGGCTGGACCTGCTGTATCTGTCGCCCGAGCGGTTGCTGATGTCGGGCATGCTGGAGCGGCTGTCGCGACGCAAGATCGGGTTGATCGCGATCGACGAGGCGCATTGCGTCTCGGCCTGGGGTCACGAGTTCCGGCCGGAGTATCGCGGGTTGGCGCGGCTGGCCGAGGTGTTCCCAGGCGTTCCCCGCGTGGCGCTGACCGCAACGGCCGATCCGCGGACGCGCACCGACATCCTGCAAGCGCTGCAGATGCAGGACGCGACGGTGTTCGCGTCCAGCTTCCATCGGTCAAACCTGCACGTCGCGGCGCAGGCCAAGGAAGGCGAGACGCGGGAGTTGCTCGAATTCTTGCGCCGGCGGACGGGGCAGGCGGGCATCGTCTACTGTGGCAGCCGGGCGAAGACGGAGCGGGTGGCCAAGCGGTTGTCCGATACGGGGATGTCGGCGATCGCGTTCCACGCCGGGTTGTCGCCGTTGGAGAAGCGCGTGGGGCTTAGCCGGTTTCGCAGCGGCGAGCCGGTGGTGATCGTGGCGACCATCGCGTTCGGCATGGGGATTGATCGACCAGACGTCCGCTATGTCGTGCATCTCGACATGCCGGACAGCCCGGAGAGCTACTATCAGCAGATCGGCCGCGCCGGACGCGATGGGGAACGCGCGGACACGCTGCTGCTCTATGGCGGTGAGGACATCGCCCGGGCGCGGTACTGGCTGGCGCAATCCAATGCGCCGGATACTCAACGCAAGGTGATGCGGGCGCGGCTGGAGGCGATGATCTCGCTGACCGAGACGGTGGAGTGCCGTACGCGCGCGCTGTTGGCTTGCTTCGGCGAGGAGCTGGGGCACCCTTGCGGGCATTGCGACAATTGCAGCGCGCCGGTGCCGCTGATCGACGGTACGATTGCGGCGCAAAAGGTGCTGTCGGCGATCTACCGCACTGGGCAGATGTTCGGGGCGTTGCACATCGTCAGCGTGCTGCGGGGCGAAGCCACGGCGATGGTGCAGAAGCATGGGCACGAGGCACTGAAGACCTTTGGTGTCGGCAAGGACGAGCCGGCGCCGTTCTGGCGCGGGGTGATCCGTCAGTTGATCGCGCGCGGAGCGCTCGAGACCGGCAGCGGCGAATACGCCAGCCTGGTGCTGGTCGAGGAGCAGGCGCGCAGCATCCTGCGCGGCGAAGCCAAGGTGATGCTGCGCGAGGAAAAGGCGCGGCCGAAACCGACGCGGGAACGCGCCGCTGCCATGCCGTCACCGCTGCCGGGCGAGGATGGCGACATGTTCGACGCCCTGCGCCAATGGCGGACGTCGGAGGCCAAGAGGCAGTCGGTGCCGCCCTATGTCATCTTCCATGACAGCGTGTTGCGCGAGATCGCCGCCAATCGTCCCGGCAGCGACGCCGCGCTGGGTGAGATCCGCGGCGTCGGCGCTAGTAAGCTCGACCGCTATGGGGCGGCAGTGCTCTCGATCGTTGCGGCGGGCTGACGACCCACCAGGGTGCCGGAGACGCCGGGCTGGCGTTGGAAAGTCAGCGCCTCGTCGTGGTAGCGGGCGATCTCGGGGCGGTGGGCGATCGAGACGATCGTCGTGTCGGGTAGGTGCTGGCGCAACGCGGTGTAGAGTTCGGCCTCGGCTGCCGGGTCCAGGCTGGACGTGGCTTCGTCGAGGAAGAGCCAATCCGGTCGCAGCAACAGGGCGCGGGCGATGGCCAAGCGCTGTTGCTCGCCGCCGGAGAGGGTTTGCGACCAGGGCTGCTCCTCGCCGAGCCGGCCAACCAGGCTCGACAGTCCGGCGGCCGTCAGAGCCGTGCGGATTTCAGTCAGCGGATAGGCGGTGCCGTCGCCTGGGTAAGCGACGGCATGCTGTAGCGTGCCGAGCGGCAGATACGGGCGTTGCGGCAGGAAAAGGTAACTTCCGCTCGGACGCTCGATGACGCCACCGCCGAACGGCCAAATTCCGGCGATGGCGCGGAACATGGTCGATTTGCCGCTGCCGGAGCGCCCGGCGATGGTGACGGCGCGGCCCCGGGCGAAGCTGATGTCGGCACCGTCGAGCACAGGTTGGCCGTCCGGGAGAGCGACGCGCGCATGGGCCAGCGTGATATCGGAGCCTCGGCTGTCGACCAGGCTTGGCCCGGCCGCATTGAGGCTCCGGGCAGAGCCGATCGCGGACTCGAAGGTCGTCAACCGGCTGACGGTGGCGCTCCAGGCAGCAAGCGACTCGTAGACGCTGACGAACCAGGACAAGGACCGTTGCACCTGGCTGAAGGCGCTGACGATGCGCATGAGGCCACCCAGTTCGATGGCACCCGCGAAATAGCGTGGGGCGCCGAGAATGAACGGGAATACGACGGCGGCCTGCTCATAGGTGTCGGTCAGCAAGCTGAGCTTGAAGCGGCGGGTCATGAGGCGGAACCAGTTGGTCGTCACCTCGGTGAAGCGGGTGCCGAGCACCGCCTTCTCCTCCACTTCGCCGCTGGACAGCGCCACGCCTTCGCCGTTCTCGCGCAGTCGGACCAAGGCATAGCGGAAATCGGCTTCGGCTTTTTGGCGATTGAAGTTCAACGGCACGAGCTGACGGCCGACGACATGGGTCAGGAAGGTGCCGGCGACGGCGTACAGGAGCGCGCCCCAGAACATGTAGCCAGGGATGGTGACGCCGAAGATCTGGGTGGCGCCGGATAGCCCCCAAAGGATGACGGAGAAGCTGAACAGGTTGGTGATGCGCGAGATGAAGCTGATCGCCAGGTCCAGCGTGCTGGACGTGAAATCGCGGATGTCTTCGGAGATGCGCTGGTCGGGGTTGTCAGTGCCCGGATCGCCGGCGACGTGGGTGAGGCCGATCGTGTAGTAGGCGCGGTCACTCATGTACTGGCCCAGGATGTCGTTGGTCATCCAGCTGCGCCAACGGATCTGCAGCCATTGCTGCACGTAGGCCTGCAGACCGCCGAGCGGTACTAGGGGCGTCACGATCGGAACGAAGCCGAGCATGAAGCCGTGCGCGTCGTCCCAGCGATACCAGAGCAGCAGGCGAATGAAGGAGTCGAGATCCTTGGCCTGGAGCGCGTCGTAGAACTGGCCGTACCAGAAGTTGATAAGCGTACTGGCGCCGACCTGGGTCAGTGCGAGAACGATGATGCCGAGCAGCATGCCGCGCGCGCTCCAGCGCTGCTCGGACCGCATGAAATAGGGCAGGGTGAGCCGCCAGGCTTGGCGCAGCAATGAGCCGACGCGCATCATGCGGGCGACACCTTGGTGCGCAGACGGATCACGCCGTGCATGGAAGCCGGGTCGATCGGCTTACCTTTGCGAAGGATGTCGATTTGCCCGCTAGTGGCCAGGGTGGCTGCGACTTTGCGCACCAAGTGCATCAGAGGTCGCCATTCGTCGGCCAGGCTGCGGGCGACGTCGCTGGGGCAGATTGACTTGTCCGGTCCGCGCGCGCTGGTCTGCGCAAGGATTTCGGCTTCGATCTGACGAGCATCGGTCATGCATCGTCTCTGACCCAGCGCCCCCGGAAGGGCAAGTATAATCGGGGTAATTCGCCGCCCGGATCCGGGCGGCGCGGATTACTTGATCTTGGCTTCCTTGAACGCGACGTGCTTGCGGGCAACGGGATCGTACTTCTTGAGTTCGAGCTTGCCGGTCGCCGAGCGGGCGTTCTTCTTGGTCACATAGAAATAGCCGGTGTCCGCAGTGGACACGAGGCGGATCTGAACGGTGTTTGACTTGGCCATGGCCTCATTCCTCGAGCGCGCTTGCCCGAGCGAAACCTTGAGCCCGGGCGCAGCGGCGGAAAATGCGCAAGCGATTGGTTCCGGTCAAGGGAAATCAGTCGTTTGGCGGGCTGAGCAGGGCCGCGGTATAGGCGGCCGGATGGGTGATGAGGAATTTGGCGACCGCCATGTCCTGATCCTTGCCTTCCGCCGCCGGGCACGCCGCACGCTGCTCGACGATCTCGGCCGGCGGCACCGGCGCGCGGGCGGAGCGATGCCGCTGCAGCGCCTGGGCCAGTTGCGAGGCACCTTTCTCGAGGCTGGCAATCTGGCTGGTCGTCGCCTCCTTGCCGAGGCTGGTGCAGAGCTGCGGCAGCACGCCGAGGCCCTGATAGGGCCAGCCCTCCGGAGCCAGGACGCGACTCCACGATACGAACAGCTCCCCCCCGTCCGGCAACGGCGAGATGGTCTGCACCAGACCCTTGCCGAGGGTCGAGCTACCGACGACCACGGCGCGGCCCTGGCCCGCCAACGCGCCGGCCATGATCTCCGCCGCGCTGGCCGTGCGCCCGTCCACCAGCACGATCACCGACTTGCCGCCGGAGATGTCGGACTGGTCTGCCCGCCATTCATGGGCAGCCTGTGGGTTGCGCCCGGCGGTGGTGGCGATGATGCCGTGATCCAGCAGCAGGTCGGTCGCGGCCACCGCCTGGCGCAACAAGCCGCCGCGATTGCCGCGCAGGTCGATGATGACGGCCTTTGCGGTGCCGGCACGGCCGAGTTGGCGCTCCAGTTCACGGCCGAAACGCTGGTCGGTGTCGCTGCTGAACCCGGCGACCCGCAGCAGAACCGTGTCGCCGATACGGCTGCCGAACACCGTCTCGGGCGGCAGAACGACGCGCTCCAGTTCGACCTTACGGACGCGGCCGGTGCGGGCACGGATCGTCAACGTGACGTCGGTGCCCTCGACGCCGGAGATCCAGCCCAGCACGGTATCAATGTCTTCCCCACGCGTGGGTTGGTCGTCCACCGCGACAATCTGATCACCGGCGACGATGCCAGCCTCGGCAGCCGGGCCATCGGCGTTGACGCTTTGGATCACGAACGCGGTGCGAACTTGCGCGATCAGCAGCCCGGCGCCCGCCTCGCCGGAGCGGCGCGCGCGATCCTCATCGGCGGCCTCCGGTGCGACGTAGCGGGAATAGGGATCGAGGTGGTTGAATACCTCGTCGAAGAACGTGGTGATCAAGATCTGACCGCCGCCGGCCTGGATCGTCGGTGAGTTGGCCCACGCGGAGGCGGAGAGATCGCTGACCAGGCTGCCCCATCCATCAGCGCTGTTGGCGGCTGGGGCGGGACGCTGGAACAGCGTGGTGCTCCCGCGCCGCAGCGAGACGATGCCGTCCGTCAGCGATGGGTAAAGGCTGGAGTCGAGGGTGGTGATTCCGCGCAGGCCCCAGATCGCGAGTTGCTGAATGCTGACGGCCTCCAGCGCACGAGGTGCAATGAACTCGAGCGCCGAGGTGAACACGGCGGTCGCCATCTCGCTGGCAAAGCGGTCCCGCTGTGGTTGCGCCCAGGACGGCCCGACCAGCAGGAGCAGCAGGGCGGTGAGAGCAAAACGGATCACCGTGCAGGGACGCTTGGCGCTGCCAGGGCGAACAGGATGCCGCCGGTCAAAGCGCTGGCTTCGACAAGACGCACGTCCACCGATTGCGCCAGGCGGAAAGCCAAGCGGGTTCGGCGGCCCGAAAGCGTGTGTGTCGCGTCGTCATAGTCCCATGAATCATCGGGCAGGCTGCTGGCCGGCACCAGTCCGTTGGCGCCATTCTCTATCAGTGTGACAAATATGCCAAAGCGTTGCACGCCGGAGACACGGGCCGCGAATACGGCGCCGGTTTGGCCGGCGAGGAACGCCGCCAGATAGCGGTCCACGGCGTCGCGCTCGGCTAAGGCGGCGCGGCGTTCGGTGCCGCTGATGTGCGCGGCCGTGTCGGGTAGTCGGGCACCTTCGTCGGCACCCAGGCCACCATCGCCCAACGTCAGGCCGGCAATCAGCGCGCGGTGGACCAACAGATCGGCATAGCGGCGGATCGGGCTGGTGAAATGGGCGTAGCGCGGCAGCGCCAGGCCGAAATGGCCGATGTTGTCGGCCGCATATTCCGCCTGGCTCTGGCTTCGCAACATGATGTCGTTGACCAGCGGCGCTTCCGGCGTGCCGGCAACCCGCTGCAGCAGGCGGTCGAGGTCGCGCGGGTGCAACTGGTCGGCCGGCGGCAAGGTCAGATCAAGTCCGTGCAGGATGGTGCGCAGCGACTCGAGCTTGTCGTCGGTCGGGGGCGCGTGGACCCGGTAGGCACAGGGGCGCTGCAACCGCTCCAACTCCTCGGCGGCCGCCACGTTGGCCAGGATCATGAACTCCTCGATCAGCCGGTGACTATCGAGACGCTGTCTTGGCCGGACCGACTCGACCCGGCCTTTCCGCAGGATCACCTGCCGCTCCGGCAGATCGAGGTCGAGCGTGCCGCGCGATTGGCGGGCCGCGAGGAGTGCGCGATAGGCGGCGAACAAGGGAGCCAGTTCAGGGGTGTCGTGCTGCTCCTGGGCCTGCTCGTAGGTCAGGCGGGCGGCGCTGCGCATCAGGCCGCGGCCGAAGCGATGTCTGATCTTGCGTCCGTCCGCGCCGACGTGGAGTTCGGCGAAGAGACAGCCGCGATCCTCGCCAGGTCGTAGGCTGCACCAGCCGTTGGACAGCGCCTCCGGCAGCATGGGGACGACGCGGTCGGGGAAGTAGACGCTGTTGCCGCGATGCAGGGCTTCGCGGTCGAGCGGGGTGTCGGGGCGGACGTAATGGGCGACGTCGGCAATGGCGACGAGCAGGCGGAAGCCGTCGCCGTCCGGCTCGGCCCAGACCGCGTCGTCGAAGTCGCGGGCGTCGGCACCGTCGATGGTGACAAGCGGAACTGCGCGGAGATCCTCGCGTCCGGCCAGCGTGGCGGGGCCGGCGGTCGCGGCGTCGGCGAGCGTGTCGGCGGGGAAGTCGTCGGGGATCTCGTGATTGACGATGCAGATCAGGCTAATGGAACGGGCATCGCCCATCGGGCCGAGGCGCTCGACGACCCGAACCGGCTTGAGTCCGGCGCCACCATGCGGAAGCGGCGTGGCGACAACGATCTCTCCCGCCTCAGCGCCGCCTTCTTCGCCGAGCGGCACGCGCCATTCGGCCTTGACCCGGCGGTCGGTGGGCTCGATTCGTCCGGTGCCGCCGGCCCGCGGCTGGTAGACGCCGAGCAGCCGGCCGGGTTGGTCGGTCAGGCGGCGGAGGGTGCGTCCCTCGAACTTGCCGCCGCCGATCGGCTTCAGTTGCGCCAGTAAGCGCTCGCCGGGAACCAGGGATGGCTGGTCGCGGCGTTCCGGGCGCATGAAGACAAGCGGCGGCGCGCCGGGGAATGGCCAGGCGACCGGCCGGGCGATGGCTTCGCCGTCCGGATCGGTGCCGGTAATGCGGACAACCGTCGCCTCGGGCGCGGATTTCGAGGAGGGCGCCGGGTCGGTGAAGCGGCGGTGTCCAGCGGGGGCGATGGTGCCGTCGGTCCTCATTTCGGCGAGGATGCCGCGGAGCGCCAGCTTGTCGTCCGGTGCGATGCCGAACTCGCGGGCGATCTCACGCTTGCCGACGCGGCCGGCGGAGTCGGTGACGAACTTGCGAATTTCTTCCGGGGTGGGGAGCGTGCCCGGCGTTCGCTCCCGCCGGGTCACTCAGCTCGCTTTCGCGGCGGATGATTTGGGCTTGCTGGCAGTTTTCGCCTTGGCTGCAGCTTTCGGCTTCGCGGCAGCCTTCGCCTTGGTCGGAGCAGCCTTGGTCGTGGCGGCCTTAGTTGGGGCGGCCTTGGGGGCGACGGCTTTGGTGGCGGTCGACTTCGCCTTGGCTGCTGGCTTCTTGCTGCCGGGGCGGGGCTTGAGTGCCTTGCCCTTTTCCTTGAGCAGCGCGACGGCCTCGTCCAGGCCGACGTCGTCCATGGCGAGATCCTTGGGCAGGTTCGCGACGGTGTTGCCGTGTTGAATGTATGGCCCGAAGCGCCCTTTCCGCACCACGACCGGCTGCTTGTCGCCGGGATGGGTGCCGATGCTGCGGATGCTGTCCAGTTTCTTGGCCAGCGCGTCCACGGCACGGTTGAGGCCGACGTGCAGGACGTCGTCATCCTTATCGAGCGAGGCGAAGATGGCGCCCATCTTCACGAAGGGGCCGAAGCGGCCGATGCCGGCCTCGATCGGCTCGCCGCGCTCGGGATGTAGGCCGACGAGACGCGGCAGCGACAGGAGGCCGATTGCCTGGTCGAGCGTCATCTGTTCGCCATCCATGCCACGCGGGATGGCGGTGCGGCGGGGCTTCTTCTTCTTGTCTTCCGGGTCGGCCTCGCCCTGTTGAACGTAGAGGCCGTAAGGACCGCGGCGAATGGTGACGTTCTCGCCGTTCTCCGGATGGGCACCGAGGTCGCGCTTGCCCTCCTTGAGGGTCTCGCCACCTTCCTCACCGCCATCGACGGCCAGGCGGCGGGTGTACTCGCACGTCGGATAGTTCGAGCAGCCGATGAAGCTACCATGGCGACCGAGCTTGAGCCCAAGGCGGCCAGCGCGACAGGCGGGGCACTCGCGCGGATCGCCGCCATCGACGGGCACCGGGAAGAAGTGGGAGCCAAGATCCTTGTCCAGCGCGTCGATGACGTCGGAAATCTTGAGATCGCGGGTCTGTTCGACGGCTTTGGAGAACTGGTCCCAGAACAGATGCATGACCTTGCGCCACTCGGCACGCCCGCCGGAAATGTCGTCGAGCTGCTCCTCTAGCGAGGCGGTGAAGCCGGGATCAACGTAGCGTTCAAAGAAGCTGGTGAGGAACGCGGTGACCAGGCGGCCACGGTCCTCGGGGAAGAAGCGCTTGTTGTCCATGCGGACGTAGTTGCGGTCGCGCAGCACGGTTAGGATGCTGGCGTAGGTGCTGGGGCGACCGATGCCGAGCTCCTCCATCTTCTTGACCAGGCTGGCTTCGGAGAAACGCGGTGGCGGCTGGGTGAAGTGCTGTTCGGCGGCAACACGGTCGTGCTGCACCGGGTCTTGCTCATGCATGGGAGGCAGCATGCGGCTGTCGTCCGCCGCGCCGTCGGCGCCGTCATCGGTGTCCTCGCGGTAAAGTTTGAGGAAGCCATCGAAGGCAATAATGGAGCCGGTGGCGCGCAGTTTAGTGCCGTCGCTGGCGAGATCGACGGCAACCTGGTCCAGCTCGGCCGACTGCATCTGGCTGGCGACGGCGCGCTTCCAGATCAGCTCGTAGAGACGAAGCTGCTCGCCGGAGAGGTAGCGCGAGACCTGATCGGGCGTGCGGTCGACGTCGGTGGGGCGGACGGCCTCGTGGGCCTCCTGCGCGTTCTTGGCCTTGCTGGTGTATTCGCGCGGCGCCGAGGGAATGTAGGCGGCGCCGTAGGAGGTGCTGACATGATCGCGGATCGACATGGTGGCTTCGCGCGCCATCTGCACGCCATCGGTCCGCATGTAGGTGATCAGGCCGGTGGTCTCGCCGTGTAGCTCGACACCCTCATAGAGTTGCTGCGCGCACCGCATGGTGGCCTGCGCGCCCATGCCGAGCTTGCGGCTGGCTTCCTGCTGCAAGGTCGAGGTGGTGAACGGCGCCGGCGGATTGCGCTTGACCCGGCGGCGTTCCACGGTAGCGACCGAGAAGCGGCCGGCCTCCACCGTGACGCGGGCGGCTTCCGCCTTGTCGCGATTGTTCAGGTCGAACTGGTCCAGCTTCTTGCCGTCGAGATGCGTCAGTTTGGCGGTGAACGGCGCGTTGGCCGGGGTAAGAAAGTGCGCCTCGACGCTCCAGTATTCGCGCGGCTTGAACACCTCGATCTCGGCTTCCCGCTCGCACACCAGGCGGAGCGCGACCGACTGCACGCGGCCGGCGCTGCGGCTGCCGGGCAGCTTGCGCCACAGGACCGGCGACAGGGTGAAGCCCACCAGGTAGTCGAGCGCACGGCGGGCGAGATAGGCCTCGATCAAGGGCTGATCGAGTTCGCGCGGGTGGTCGATGGCGTACGTGATCGCCGACTTGGTGATCTCGTTGAAAGTGATGCGCTTGACGTTGACACCCTTCAGCGCGTGCTTCTCTTCCAGCATGGCGCGGACGTGCCACGAGATCGCCTCGCCCTCACGGTCCGGGTCGGTCGCCAGGTAAAGCGTGCCGGCGCCTTTGACGGCCTTGGCGATGGCGGCGATCTGCTTGGCGCCGCGCTCGTCGGCGGCCCAATCCATCGCGAAATCCTCGTCCGGCCGCACGCTGCCATCCTTGGGCGGCAGGTCGCGCACGTGGCCGAAGCTGGCGAGAACGGTGAAGTTGTCGCCAAGATATTTGTTGATTGTCTTGGCCTTGGAAGGCGATTCGACGACGAGAACGTCGGTCATGGCATCCTTTGACGCAGGGTCTCGCCAGGATTGTCCCGGTGCACCCAATGAGCGGACAACTGGCAGCGGCGACCGCCAACGTCAACCTGGGATGTCTTACTGACCCGTCGAGCCGCGGTCAGAGCGCGGTGAGACAGGCCCTATTATTAGGCATCACGCTGACCTGGCCGCCCAATTCCAGCTCTAGCAAAGCGGCATGAACGCTGGCGCTGGGAACGCCGCTTTGGCGAATGAGATCGTCAATGTCGGTGGGATCGTGGCCGAGATTGTCCAGGACGAGGCGGCGCACCTCGTCGTCGGCGAGCCGGGGTTCGTAGCGAGCCGACGGTTCGGAGACGCCGCGGGGGACGGAGGCGGCGTGGACCGAGGGCAGGAAGGCCAGCACATCGGCCGCGCTTTCCACCAGATGAGCGCCGGTGCGGATCAGGTCGTTGGAGCCGCGACAGCGGGCGTCAAGCGGAGAGCCGGGAACGGCGAACAGGTCACGGCCCATCTCGGCGGCGAAGCGGGCGGTGATCAGGCTACCGGATTTCGGCGCTGCCTCGACCACGATGATCGCCAAGGCCAGCCCGGCGATGATGCGGTTGCGCCGCGGGAAGTGGCGGGCTTGGGGCGCAGTGCCGAACGGTGCTTCGGCCACGACGGCACCGTTCTCGGCGACCTGCTCCTGCATGGCGGCGTTCTCGGCCGGGTAGGCCACATCGATGCCGCCGGCGATGCAGGCCACGGTCAGGCCGGCCCGCAGCGCGCCGGTATGCGCGGCGGTGTCGATGCCGCGCGCCATGCCGGAGACCACGACGAGGCCGGAACTGGCGAGATCGTAGGCTAGCAGATCGGCCATGTGCTTGCCGTTGGTGGACGCGTTGCGGGCGCCGACGAGGGCGACAGCACGGCGGTTGAGCGCGGCCGGGTCGCCCTTGACGGTGATGGCGGGCGGTGCGCCGTCGGTGCTGGCGAGGAGATCGGGATAGTCGGGGTCGTCGATGAATAACAGGCGGGCGCCGGCGGTGCCGATCCGGTCGATCTCGCGATTCACTTCGGCGACGGTGGGGATGCGGATCGACGCGCGTCCGCCGGCATGGGCAAGGGCGGGCAGGGCATCGAGGGCGACAGCCGGGTCGGTGAAGCGGTCGATCAGCCGGCGGTAGGTGATGGGGCCGACGCCCTCCGTGCGGATCAGCCGCAGGCGGTCGACGACGCTCAAGCCTTGCGCCCGATGCGCGGCTCCGTGCCGGCGATGAGGCGGGCGATGTTGGCGTGGTGACGCCCGATGCAGACGGCGCTGACGAGGAGGCCGGCCAGCGCCGTGCGCCCGTCGGCAAATGCCCAGAGCAGAGGTGGGGCGGCGGCCAGCGCGACCAAGGCGCCGACGCTGGAGCGCTTGGACAGAAAGGCTGCGGCCAGCCAAGCCGCGAGGCAAAGCAGCCCGGCCGGCCAGGACCAAGCGAGCAGGACACCAGCGCCGGTGGCGATGCCCTTGCCGCCCTTGAAGCCGATCCAGGGCGAGAAGCAATGACCGAGAACCGAGCCGACGCCCGCGACAAGCGCGGCGTCGGTGCCGGCATAAGCGGCCATGAGCAGCACGGCGACGGCACCCTTGGCGGCATCGAACAGCAGGGTGGCGGCGGCGATATCCTTGCGGCCGGTGCGCAGCACGTTAGTGGCGCCGATGCTGCCGGAGCCGGTTTTGCGAATGTCGCCCAGCCCGGCAGCCCGCGTGAGCAGCAGGCCGAACGGAATCGAGCCCAGCAGCACGCCGAGCAGGAGAGCGGCGATCAGCATTGGTCGATCACTGCGGAAACACGCGACGGCCGTGATGCCAGGTGCCGAGAACCAGGCCTTCCACGGGGCGACCGTCGAACGGCGTGTTCTGTGCCTTGCCGGGCAGGGTGCCGGACTCGATGCGCCAGGCGCGCTCGAGGTCAAACAGGCACAGATCGGCCGGGGCACCGCGACGGAAGCGGCCGGCGTCGGCGTCCAGCAGGGCGGCGGGGCCAGCGGTCAGCAGCAGCAAGGCGCGGGAGAGCGGTAGGCCGCCGCCGTGGACGCGGGCGAGGGTGATGGGCAGCAGCGTCGCCAGACCGGCACCGCCCGGGGACGCCACGGCGAAGGGCAGGCGCTTGTCGTCGGCGTCGCGCGGCTGATGGTCCGAGGCGATGGCGTCGACGGTGCCGTCGGCCAAGGCGGCGCAGACGGCGAGACGATCGCTCTCCGCACGAAGCGGCGGCGACAGCTTGGCGTAGGTACGGAAATCGCCAATCGCCGTTTCGTTGAGGTCGAAATACGGTGGGGCGGTGTCGCAGGTGATGGGCAGGCCGCGCTCCTTGGCCCGGCGGATGAGTTCAAGCGCTTCGGCGGTCGAGACATGGGCGAAGTGCAGCAAGCCGCTGGTGAGTTCTGCCAGGCGAATGTCGCGGGCGACGAGGATGGCTTCGGCGGCGGCGGGAATGCCGGGGAGGCCAAGGCGAGTGGCCTGTTCGCCTTCTGTGGCGGCGCCGCCTCCGGCGAGTGTGGGGTCCTCGGGGTGTTGGACGATGCGGGCACCGAAGCCGCGGGCATAGGAAAGCGCCAACCGCATCAGGCGGGCATTGCCGATGGCGCGCTGGCCGTCGGTGAAGGCGGCTGCGCCGGCTTCGCGAAGCAGGCCGATCTCGGCGAGTTCCTCGCCGCGGCAGCCTTTGGTGACGGCGGCATAGGGGCGGATGGTGACGGCGTCGGTCTCCTCGCCGCGGCTGCGCATGAGGCGCACCAGGGCCGGGTCGTCGATGGCGGGGCGGCTGTCGGGCAATGCGCCGATGGTGGTGATACCGCCGGCCGATGCGGCGCGGGCAGCCGAGGCAATAGTTTCACGGTATTCGAAGCCGGGCTCGCCGAGGCTGGCGCGCATGTCGACCAGGCCGGGGCAAAGGATCGCGCCGCCGCCGTCGAGGGTCTCAACTCCATCGGGGCGGCCGAGATTGACACCCCAATCGGCGATACGGCCGTCTTTGACGAGGAGGGCGCCGATAGCATCCAGGTCGGACGCGGGGTCGAGCAGGCGGACGTTCTGGAACAACAAGTCAGACATTGCGGCGGTCCTGGCGTGCGAGGACGTCGAGCACGGCCATGCGCACGGCGACGCCCATCTCGACCTGAGTGCCGATGACGCTGCGGACCGGGTCGTCGGCGACGGCACTGTCGATCTCGACGCCGCGGTTCATCGGGCCGGGGTGCATGACGATGACGTCGGGCTTGGCACGGGCGAGCTTGGGGTGATCGAGGCCGAAGAAGCGGAAGTACTCCCGTTCGCTGGGAATGAGCCCACCCACCATCCGCTCGCGCTGCAGCCGCAGCATCATCACCACGTCGGCGCCGTCGAGGCCGCTATCCATGTCGTGCATCACTTCCACGCCGAGACTGGCCGCGGCAGCCGGGATCAGTGTCGGCGGGCCGACCACGCGCACGCGGCTGCCCATGGTGGTCAACAAGTGAATGTTGGATCGCGCGACCCGGCTGTGCAGCACGTCGCCGCAGATCGCGACCACCAGCCCTTCGAGACTGCCGCGACGGCGGCGGATGGTCAGCGCGTCCAGCAGTGCCTGGGTGGGGTGCTCGTGCGTACCGTCGCCGGCGTTGATGACGGCGGAGGAAACCTTCTGCGCCAGCAGGGCCGGGGCGCCGGATTGATCGTGCCGCACGACCAGCAGGTCGCAGCGCATGGCGTTCAGCGTGGTCGCCGTGTCGAGCAGGGTCTCGCCCTTCTTCACGCTGCTGGTCGAGACCGACATGTTGATCACGTCGGCGCCAAGCCGCTTGCCGGCGAGTTCGAAACTGGTGCGGGTGCGGGTGCTGTCCTCGAAGAACAGGTTGATCAGGGTGCGGCCGCGGAGCAGGTCCCGCTGCGTCTTGCCGGAGCGGTTGAGCAGGACGTAGCTCTCGGCCAGGTCGAGCAAGGTGGCGATCTCGGGTGGGTAAAGGCCCTCGATCGCCAGCAGGTGCTTGTGACTGAACATCAGGCTGTAGCCGCGGCGATGCGGGCGAGGGCTTCCTCGCGACCGAGGGCAGCCAGGGTCTGGTCGATCGGCGGGCTCATGGTGCTGCCGGTCAGCGCTGCGCGCAGGGGTTGGGCCACCTTGCCGAGCTTCTGGCCGTTGGCCTCGGCGTAGGTGCGCAGTGCGGCATCGAGGGCCGGGGCGGTCCAGTCGGTGCCGTCGAGGACGGCGGCGAGCGCCGGCAGGGCGGCCTTGGCCTCGGCCGTCAGCAGGGCTTGGGCCTTTTCCTCGAAGCTGAGCGGCATGTGGCGAGCCAGGAAGGCGGTGCTATCGGCCAGGTCGACCAGCGTCTTGGCGCGCTCCTTGAGGAACGGCATCAGGCCCAGGATGCGCTCGCGGACGCGCTCGGCGTCGAGACCCTGGGCAGTGAGCCGCTCGACCACGTCGTTGGTCAGCCGCTCGTCATCGGCCCGGCGCAGCCAGACGCCGTTGAGTTGCAGCAGCCGAGTGTAGTCCATCCGTGCCGCCGAGCGGCCGACGCCGTCGAGGTCGAACAGCCGGATGGCCTCCTCGCGATCGAGGATCTCGGTGTCGCCATGCGACCAGCCGAGGCGCATCAGGAAGTTCATCATCGCCTCGGGCAGGAACCCGTCGTCGCGGAAGTCGAGCAGGTTCACCGCGCCGTGCCGCTTGGATAGCTTGGCGCCGTCCGCGCCGTGGATCAGCGGCATGTGGGCGAAGCGCGGCAGGGTCCAGTCCATGGCGTTGTAGATCTGGATTTGGCGAAAGGTGTTGGTCATGTGGTCGTCGCCACGGATGACATGGGTGATGTCCATGTCGTGATCGTCGACCACAACGGCGTGCAGGTAGGTGGGCGAGCCGTCGCTGCGCAGGATGATGAGGTCGTCCAGCTCGCTGTTGTTGACGGTGATCTCGCCCTGAATGAGGTCGTGCACCGTGGTGGCGCCCTCGCGCGGTGCCTTGAGGCGGATCACGGGTTTGACGCCGGGGGGCGCCTCGGCCGGGTCGCGGTCGCGCCAGGTGCCGTCATAGCGCGGCGGACGGCCCTCGGCGGCGGCGGTTTCGCGCATCTGGCGAAGCTCGTCGGGCGTGCAGTAGCAATGATAGGCGCGGCCACGGGCCAGCATCTCATGCGCGACTTCGGCGTGTCGGCCGGCGCGTGTGGATTGGAACACCGGCGGCTCGTCCGGCGGGATGCCGAGCCAGGCGAGGCCGGCGAGGATCGCGTCGGTGAACTCCGGCTTGCTCCGCTCCCGGTCGGTGTCTTCGACCCGGATCAGGTAGGTCCCGCCATGATGCCGGCTGAACAAGTAGTTGAAGAGGGCAGAGCGGGCGCTGCCAATATGGAGCAGCCCGGTGGGGCTCGGTGCAAATCGAGTGCGGACAGACATGTGGGCTCTCTAGCACACGTGATCGGAGCGGGAGAGTCTGCTAAGCACGGTGTGGAACGGGGGTGTCGTGCACCAAGCGGTTGCAATCGATGGGGCGGGGCCGCGTGGCTGGGCAGGCACCCGGGCGGCTGCGCGGCTGGCTGCATGGGCGGAGGCGGAGCGGGGACGGTTCATGCCCTGGCTGCCAGTCTGCATGTCGATGGGCGTGCTGCTGTTCTTCTCTCTCCTGGCAGAGCCGCCACGGTGGCTTGGCGGAGTCGCGGTCGGGGCCTGCCTGGGACTGGTCGCGCTGGCATGGCGAAGCCTGGCCGGACGGATGGCAGCGTTGGCGGCCCTGGCGGCATCGGTCGGCTTCATGGCGTGTCAACTCGCGACTTGGCGCGTGTCGCCGATGACGCCGCTGCCCCGCACGGCGGTGGTGCTCACGGGCACGATTCGGGCAGTGGACATCCTGCCAGACGGGCGGCGCCTAGTGCTGGACGGGGTGCGCCTCGGTGGCGGCGATCCGGTGGACCGGCGGTTGCGGGTACGGGTCAAGAAAGGCGATCAGACGGCGGTGTCGGCTGGCGACGACATCCAGGTTCGGGCCTTGATGCGGCCGCCGGCCGGGCCGTCCTATCCTGGCGGCTGGGATCTGCAGCGGGACGCATTCTTCAACGGCCTTGGCGGCGGCGGGACGGCGCTGGGGACGGTGACGGTACTCGACCATCACCCGCCGGCTGGCGCGTCCGCCATGATCCAGGCGGCGCGGGACGCGATCGGGCAACGGGTGATGGCGGCGATCCCGGGGTCGGCGGGCGCGATCGCGGCGACGTTCCTGACCGGCAGCACGCTGGCGATCCCGCAGGCGGATCGGGCGGCGATGCGCGACTCGGGGCTGGCGCATCTGCTGGCAGTCGCCGGGCTGCACATCGGGATCGTCATGGGGCTGGTATTCGGCTCGACCCGGCTGCTGCTCGCCGCGTGGGAGCGGTCGGCACTGTTCTGGCCGACCAAGCCGATCGCGGCGGTGACGGCACTGCTGGCCGGCGGCGCCTATATGCTGATGGCCGGCGCGCATGTGCCGGTGATGCGCAGCTTCGCCATGGCCTGCGTGGTGACGCTGGGGCTGGTGGTCGGGCGGCGGGCGCTGTCGTTGCGGGGATGGGCGTTGGCGGCGCTGGCGTTGATGCTGTTCGCGCCGCAGGAGGTGGTCGGCGTCAGCTTCCAGATGAGCTTCGCCGCCGTGCTGGCGCTTATCTCGGGCTACGAGGCGCTGCGGCCGGTGCTGACCCGGCTCTACGGGCACCAATGGTGGCGACGGACGCTGTCGCACGTGATCGCGCTGGTGCTGACGAGCCTGCTCGCGGGCACGGCGTCGGCGCCCTACGGGGCGTTCCACTTCAGGCACATCCAGCTGTATTTCATCGCCGCCAACGTGCTCGCGGTGCCGCTGACGGCGATGTGGGTGATGCCGCTGGGGCTGCTCGGCCTGGCGCTGATGCCGTTCGGGCTCGAATGGCTTGCGCTGGTGCCGATGGGGTGGGGGGTGCAGGCGATCCTGTGGATCGGCCAGACCGTGTCGGCCTGGCCGGAGGCGACGATGGCGGTGCGGCCGATGCCGGGATGGGGGCTGCTGCTGTTCACGCTGGGTCTGGCGTGGCTGGCGCTGTGGCGGACGCGGTGGCGGATGTGGGGCGTGTTGCCGATCGTGGCCGGGCTGCTGTCGCCGGCGCTGGTGCCGCTGCCGAACCTGCTGGTGTCCGGCGATGCGCGGCTGATCGCGCTGCGGGTGGGGCCGCAATTCTGGCTGCAAACGGTTTCGGGCGGGTCGAAATACACGCGCGAGGAATGGGAGAATCACTTCGCGGTCGGGTCGTTCGCGGCCTTGGCCGAGGGAGCGCCGAGCGAGTGCGGGAGCGTGTCATGCCAGGCCGGGCCGGTGCTGCTGCTGCGCAACAAGGGCCGAGTTGGCGATGACGGGTGTGCCGGGGCGACGCTGCTGGTTTCGGCCGAGCCGGCGCGGGGCGAGTGTCCGCGCGGGGTGGCGCTGTTGGACCGCTTCACCGTATGGCGGGACGGTGCGGCGGCGGTCTGGATCGAGGGTGGGACGGTGCGGGTGGTGACGGATCGCCAGGTGCGCGGTGATCGTCCCTGGGTGCCGGGACCGCCCACGCCACGCCGCGTGCAATCGACGCTGCCCGCTGCCGAGACCGATGCCTTGCCGCCGGCGGACGCGGAATAGCGGCTCAAATTGGAGCGGGGTCGCCGCCGTGGTATGATCCTGGCATGTCGACGACGCCCATCTCGGTCCTGTACGCGTTCAACAATGCCTACGCGCAGCATGCCGCGGCATCGCTGGCGTCGCTCATCCGGCATTCGACGTCGCCCTTGGACGTGCTGATCGTCTCGACCGAAGATCCGGCGTTGTTTCAGGACCGCTTCGAGCGTTCGTTCGCGAGCGAGTCGCGGGTGTCGTTGCGCTTCAAGCAATTCACCGTGCCGCCGGAGTTTCCGATCCCGACCGTGCTGTCGGCCGACGCTTACCTGCGGCTTTGGGCCGACGAGTTGTTCGAAGGGCGGTCGAGGGCGATCTACATCGATCCGGACACGGTGGCCGTCGGGTCGATCGAGCCGCTCTGGCAGACAGACCTGCACGGCATGACGATCGGCGCCGTGGCAATCCCGAACTCGTCGCGGCCGCGCGAGCACGGGATGCCGGCGGGCAGCTTGTTCTTCAACTCCGGCATGATGGTCATGGATTTGAATGCGTGGAAGGCCAAGGACTATCGGCAGCGCTGCATCGACTACCTGCGCCAGTATCCGGAACGGGCTCTCGATGCAGACCAGGACATCCTCAATCTGGTCCTGATCGGCGACTGGCTGCCGCTCGACTACAAATGGAACGTGATCAACCCATTCTTTCGGCCGTTCCACGATCTCGGCATGTCGGACGCAGAGCGCAAGCGCGTGTGCGACGAGGCCGTCATCATTCACTTCAATGGCGGCGCCAAGCCGTGGGTGTATCTCGATAATCACCCGCGGCAGCAGGCGTATTTCGATAATCTGGCGAGGACGGACTGGCGAGATTACCGGCCGGCTGACCGGACGTTCCTAAATGTCTGTCGCAAGAAACTCATGCCGTATGTGCCGCAGCAACTCCGATCGGCACTCAAGACGGTCCTGACGAAGCGACGGTAAGCCGCTTCCGCCGGGCTTAGTACTTGCGGAGTAGGGCGACCATCCGACCCTGCACCTTGACCTTCTCGGCCGGCATGATCTGCACCTTGTAGGCGGAGTTGGCGGGTTCCAGCGCGATGGACTTGCCGTGGCGACGGATGCGCTTGAGCGTGACCTCGTGATCATCGACTAGGGCGACGATGATCTGGCCGGTTTCGGCCTGGTCGCCGCGGCGGATGATCACCGTGTCACCATCGAGAATGCCGGCGTCGATCATCGAGTCGCCGTCGACCTCGAGCGCGTAATGCTCGCCACTGCCCAGCATGGCGGCCGGAACGTCGATGTGCACGACGGATTCGTTGACGGCCAGGATCGGCAGACCGGCGGCGATCCTGCCGTAGAGCGGTAGTTGCACCGCGCCGGCATCGTTGGCCGCCGTAACGCCGGGAATCGATCGGGTAAAGTCACCCTTGATCACGTTCGGGGCAAAAGCTGCCGCCGGCTGCGGAGTGTCGGTTTCGGCCGGTGCCGTCTCGTTGCGATCGAAAGGCTCATTGGGCAGGCGCATCACTTCGAGCGCCCGGGCGCGATGGTGTCGCCGCTTGAGGAAGTCGCGCTCCTCGAGGGCCGAGATCAGCCGGTGGATGCCCGATTTCGACTTGAGTTGCAGCGCTTCCTTCATTTCCTCGAACGAAGGCGAGAAGCCGGTAGCCTTGAGATGGCGGTCGATAAAAATCAGCAACTCGTGCTGCTTACGCGTCAACATGGGACGGCTCCGGTCTGGCCGAATCGGAACATATCGGCAACCGGAGTGTTCTACGTTGGTTCCGTAAATCGCGTCAACCGTGTCAGAACAAACCCTGATCTAGCCGGATGAGATCGATCCCATCGCCCGCTGCGGTTGGGGCGGCGTTCGGCGCGCGGATGGCCAGGGCGTCGGACCCGGCAAGAACACGGAGGTGGGACGAGTCCTGGCGCGGGTGAGGCGTAACGGATAATTCCCCGTTGGCCGAAGCAATCAGGCTGGACCGCATGTAGTCGGCTCGATGGTCGTTGGCCGGGAGAGGCCGGGTCAGGATCCCACGGGCGATCGGCAGGTGCCAGTCGGATAGGCCGGACAGGCGCTTGATGGCGGGGACCAGGAACAGGATCGCACATACCAGCGCGGAAACCGGATTACCGGGTAGGCCGAGCACGGGCGTGGCGCCGAGTTGGCCGAAGATCAGCGGCTTGCCGGGTCGCATGGCGATCTTCCAGAAGTCCGGTGCGAAGCCGCGAGTCGCGAGTGCCTTCTGGATCAGGTCGTGCTCGCCGACGCTGGCACCACCGGTGGTCACCAGAAGGTCGATGCCGCCGAGCTGGTCGGCTGTGCCGGCGATGCTGTCGAGGGTGTCGATCGCGATAGGCAGGACGACCGGGTCGGCGCCGGCGGCAGCGATCAGGGCGGCCAGGGCGTGGGCGTTCGAGGAGACGATGCCGCCGGCGCTGATGGGGTCACCGGGCAGGGCGATCTCGTCGCCGGTGGCCAAGATCGCGATTCGGGGGCGGCGATGAACGGTGAGCCACGGATGGTTCGCCGCCGCTGCCAAGCCGATCGCACGCGGCGATAAGGTGCGGCCCGGGGAGAGCAGCATGTCGCCGGTAGCGAAGTCGCCGCCGCGAGCACGGATGTGGCGACCGGTGATCGGAGCTTCGCGCAGCGTCAGGCGGTCGCCGTCCCGGTCGGCGTCTTCCTGGATCGCGACAGCATCGGCACCGGCCGGGATCAGGCTGCCGGTGAAAAGGCGGATCGCCTGATTCTCGCCGACGCTGCCGTCGAAGGGATGGCCAGCCGGCGCGTTGCCGATGACTGTCCAGGGGCCGGGGTCCGTGGCTCGCAGGGCGTAGCCATCCATGGCGGAGACGTCGCCGGGGGGTTGGTTGAGCCGGGCAATGATTGGTGCGGCGAGAACGCGGCCCCAGCCGGCGGCGAGCGGGACGGTTTCGGTACCGGTCGGGCGCATGGCGCCGAGAATGCGGCCCGTCGCGTCGGCGACCGAGATCATGCCTGGCTGAACGCCCCGGATTTGCCGCCATCCTTGTGCACGACCCGGAGGCCATCGATGCGCATGGCGCGGTCGACGGCTTTGCACATGTCGTAAACGGTCAGTGCGGCGACGCTGGCGGCGGTAAGCGCCTCCATCTCCACGCCGGTGCGGCCGGTGGTGCGAACGGTGGCCTCGATCTCGACGCTGGCGGCTTCGGCGCGGAGGTCGAGCGTGACGGCGGTGATCGGCAGCGGATGACATAAAGGGATCAAATCGGCGGTGCGCTTGGCGGCCATGATGCCGGCCAGGCGGGCCACGCCGAGCACGTCCCCCTTGGACGCGCGCCCCTCGCGGATCAGGTCGGCAGTCGCGGGCTCCATCGCGATCGTGACGCGGGCGGTCGCGGTGCGGGACGTCTCCGGCTTGGCCGACACGTCGACCATGGCGGCACGGCCCTCGACGTCGAAATGGGTGAAGCTCATGCGCCGAGC
Source organism: uncultured Acetobacteraceae bacterium (assembly GCA_964613945.1). Classification (GTDB taxonomy): domain Bacteria; phylum Pseudomonadota; class Alphaproteobacteria; order Acetobacterales; family Acetobacteraceae; genus JAVVHH01. The sequence goes on along the minus strand of CAZTJC010000008.1, from coordinate 31,718 downwards.
AGCGCCCGGGTCGCCGCGCCGACGTCGTCCTGTTTGAGCAGGCTCTCTCCGACAAGGAAGGAGCGCGCGCCCGCTTCGGCTAACCAGAGAACATCCCCATGCGTGCGGATGCCGCTCTCGGCGATCAGGAAACGATCGGACGGGACCAAGGGAGCAAGCTCGGCCGTGGTGTCCAGTGTCGTCTGCAACGTCTTGAGATTGCGGTTGTTGATGCCGATCAACTGCGTCTGCAGCCCGAGGGCACGCTCCAACTCGCGGCGATCGTGCACCTCGACCAGAACGTCCATGTCGAGGGCGCGGGCCAATTCTTCGAGGTCACGCGCCGCGCTGTCGGAAAGGGCGGCCATGATGAGCAGGATGCAGTCCGCCCCCATCAAGCGGCTCTCATAGACCTGCCACGGCTCAAGGATGAAATCCTTGCGCAGTATGGGCAGGCTGACGGCAGCGCGGACGGCCTTGAGGTGGTCGGGCGAGCCCTGGAAGAAAGCCTCGTCGGTCAGGACGGACAGGCAGGTGGCGCCGGCTTCGAGGTAGGTGTTGGCGAGGGCCACCGGGTCGAACTCGGGGCGGATCAGGCCGGCGGAAGGTGAGGCCTTCTTGATCTCCGTGATCAGCGCGTATTGGCCGGCGGCGACCTTCTCCTTCAGCGCGACGCCGAAGTTGCGGGGCCGGTCCTTCTGATGCGAGACCTTGGACTTCAACTGAGCGAGCGACAGGCTGGCTTCACGGCGCCGCACTTCGGCCAGCGTCGTGGCGCAGATCTGCGCGAGCGTATCGGAAATGCCTACATCCATGTCAGTTCTCCAGCGCGGCGCTGGCGAACCGCAGCCGTTCTAATGCGGCAAACGCCGCGCCATCATCAATCGACCGTGCCGCCATGGCGACACCGCCCGTCAGGGTTTCGACCGCACCGGCGACGATCAGCCCGGCGGCGGCATTGAATAGCACCGTGTCGCGATATGGCCCGGCCTCGCCGTGCAGCAAGCGCAGCAGCCCGGCCGCGTTGTGTTTCGGATCGCCGCCGCGGATCGCCTCCACCGGGCTGGTGGGCAGGCCGGCGTCGGACGGCTCGAGCACGAGGTCGCGAACCTCGCCGTGATTTAAGGTGGCGACGAGGTTGCTGCCGGCGACGGTCAGTTCGTCCAGGCCCTGACCGTGCACGATCCAGGCCCGTTCGCTGCCCAGGGCGTGCAGCGCGTCGGCCATGGGGCGAAGCCAGTGCGGCGAGAACGTGCCGGTGAGTTGCCGGCGGACGCGGGCCGGGTTGGCCAGCGGACCCAGCAGGTTAAAGATCGTGCGGGTGCCGAGTTCGACGCGCGGTCCGGCAGCATGGCGCAGGGCGGCGTGATGCTTCGGCGCGAACATAAACACCGAGCCGGCCTCCCGCAGGATGCCGCCCAGCCGCGCGGGCGAGGCGTCGATGTCGACACCCAGCACCGACAGCACGTCGGCGCCGCCGGTTTGGCTCGAGAGAGCGCGGTTGCCGTGTTTGGCCACCGGGATACCGGCACCGGCAAGAACAAAGGTGACAGCCGTGGACACGTTCAACGTGGCCGCGCCATCGCCACCGGTGCCGCAGACATCCATCGCGTTGTCGGGCGCCTCGACCTCGATCATGCGGGCGCGCATGGCGCGGACGGCGCCGGTCATCTCGGCGACCGTCTCGCCGCGGACGCGCATGGCCATCAGCATGCCGGCAATCTGCGCCGGCGTGGCCTCGCCCGACATGATGAGGCCGAACGCTTGTTCGGAGGCCTCCGCCGACAGCGTCTCACCCTGAGCGAGCGCTGCCAGGACGGGTTTGAGCGTGGTGATCAAGTGGCGCGGGGAGGCTGGTTCGAGCCGCAGGCGAGCGCGAGGAAGTTGCCGAGCAGGGCATGACCGTGTTCGGAGGCGATGCTCTCCGGATGGAACTGCACGCCGTAGATCGGCATGGTGCGATGCCGCAGCCCCATGATGATCTTGTCTTGCGTGCCGTTCTCGGTCCAGGCGGTGGCTTCGAGGTCGTCGGGCAGGGTTTCGGCCTCGACGATCAGGCTATGATAGCGGGTCGCGTTGAACGGGCTGGGCAGGCCGGCAAAGACATCCGAGTCCACGTGGCTCACCGGGCCGACCTTACCGTGCATCGGCGTCGGTGCGCGGACGACCGTGCCGCCGAAGACTTGGCCGATCGCCTGATGTCCGAGGCAGACGCCCAGGATCGGGATGCGACCGGCGGCGGCCTCGATCAGGTCGAGGCAGATGCCGGCTTCGGACGGCGTGCACGGGCCGGGCGAGATGACGATGGCTTCCGGCTCGCGAGCCAGCGCTTCGGCGGGAGTGAGGGCGTCGTTACGCACGACGTCGCACTCGGCGCCGAGGTCGCCGAGGAAGTGGACGAGATTGAAGGTGAAGCTGTCGTAGTTGTCGATCAGGAGGATCATGTCAGGAACCCTGCCTAACTTGGGCGGCGAAGCGGACGGCTTCCTCGGCGGCACGGAACAGGGCACGGCTCTTTTGGACGCTCTCGGCCCACTCGCCCTCCGCCGTGCTGTCCGCGACGACGCCGCCGCCGGCTTGCACGTACATCGTGCCATCTTTGACCACGGCCGTGCGCAGGCCGATGCAGGTGTCCATGGTGCCGTTGGCGGCGAAGTAGCCGATGCAGCCGGCGTAAATGCCGCGCCGGGTCGGTTCCAGTTCCTCGATGATCTGCATGGCGCGGATCTTGGGAGCTCCGGTGAGCGTGCCGGCGGGGAAGGCGGCGACCAGCGCGTCGAGCGCGTCGAGGCCGGGCTTGAGCTTGCCTTCCACCGTCGACGACATGTGCATGACGTGGCTGAAGCGTTCCACGGCGAAGCTTTCCGTGACGCGGACGGTGCCGATCTCGGCGACCCGGCCGACGTCGTTGCGGCCGAGGTCGAGCAACATGAGGTGTTCGGCGCGCTCCTTGGGGTCGGAGACCAGATCCTGCTCGAGGGCGAGATCCTCCTCGCGGGTGGCGCCACGGGCGCGGGTGCCGGCGAGCGGGCGCAAGGTGATGGTGCCGTCGCGGAGGCGAACCAGGATCTCGGGAGAGCTACCGACGACGGAGAAGCCGCCGAAGTCGAGGAAGAACAAGAACGGCGCCGGGTTGACCCGGCGAAGCGCGCGGTAGAGCGCGAATGGCGGCAAGGCGAACGGGGCGGAGAAGCGCTGGCTCGGCACGACCTGGAAGGCGTCGCCGGCGGCGATGTAGTCCTTCATGCGATCGACCATGGCCATGAAGTCGGCCTTGCTGATGTTGGAACTCGGCTCGGGCTGCGGCGGCAGCGCCACCGGTGGAACGGCGTGCGGCAACGGGCGATCGAGCAGGCTGTTGGCTTCCGCCAAGGCGGCTTCGGCTCGGTCCCAGGCGGAGGCGGCGGAAACGCCGGCTTGCGGGTAGATCGGCGCGGCGAAAGTGAGTTCATCGCGGACGTTGTCGAACACGGCGAACACGGTCGGACGGATCAGCAACGCATCGGGCAGGCCGAGTTCGTCGCGGTTCTTGTCCGGGATGGTCTCCATCTGACGGACCATGTCGTAGCCGAGATAGCCGACGAGGCCACCGAGCATGGGCGGCAGGTGGTCGGGGATGTCCATGCGGCTCTCGACGATCAGCGTGCGCAGGCTGTCGAGCGGGGCAGCGGTCTCGGGAACAAAGGCGTGCGGCGCGGCGCGGGCGTTGCGGTTGAGTTCCGCGCGCCCGTTGCGGCAACGCCAGATGACGTCGGGCGACATGCCGATAATGGAGTAGCGGCCGCGGGCGGCGCCGCCTTCGATGCTTTCCAGCAGGAAGGAGAGCGGCCGGCCGGCGGCAAGCTTCATGTAGGCGCCGATCGGCGTCTCGAGATCGCCGACTCCGGTGGTCCAGACCAGCGTGCCTCGGCCGGACTCGTAGGCTTCGTTGAAGGTGGCGCGGCTGGGCGAGGCGATGGCGTTCATTGGATCAGGCTGTCCAGCATGGTGCGGTTGACCTGGGGCTTGGCGCGGTCGCGCAAGGTGGTGGCGAAGACGATTTCCATGTCCTGATCGAGTGCCTTGGTCAGGGAGTCGCGGAATTGCGCCGCGCCGATCGGGTCCTGCGCGATATCCGGCGTGGTGATGGCGGCGAGGCGGACAACCCAGAAACCATCGGCGGTCTCGACCATCGTGGTCTCGCCTTGCTTGAGGCGGAACAAAGCCTGCTGGACAGGCGGCGGCACATGCTCATCGGTGCCATCGCGGGTGATGGCGGGCGTACGCTCCATGTGCAGATCGGCGATGGTGGCGGCGTCGTCGAGCGAACCGCCGGCCTGGGCGGCGGACATCAGCTTGGCGGCTTTGACGTCCTGCTCGTGACGGCGCTGGCTTTGCTCCCAATCGGCTCGGACCTGGTCCTCGACCTCGCTCAGCGGCTTCAGCTTGGGCTCGATCAGGTCGGTGACCTGCACCGCGTAGTAGGACTGATCGGGACCTTCGATCATGCGCGGGGTGTCGCCTGGGGGCGTGCTGAAGACGGTGGCGAGGATGGCTTTGCGTAGCGCCGGGCTGCCAGGAATAGGTGCTGGCTCACCGTCGGCGGTGTTGCCTTGGGCATCGAGCGTGCCTTCGACGCCGGCGGCACCGAGGTCGCCGGACAGATCGTCAAAGGCGGTGCCGGCCGAGAGCGCTTCATCGAGCTTGTTGGCACGGGCGTAGACTTGATCGACGGCCTGCGCCTGCGCGACCTGCTTGCGGATATCCGCGCTGGCTTGTTCGACGGTGCGGGACAGGCCGGGCGTCACCTTGGTGACTCGCACGACCTGATATCCGAACGGCGACTTGATGGGCGCACTGATCGTGTCTGGTGCGGCGGCGAACACGGCGTTGGCGAGGTCGGCAGAGGGGAACTGACCTTTCTCGGAGTCAGCGACGGCAACGGCGGAAGCGCCTGCCGCCTGAGCGTCTTTCTGCATCGTCGCCCAGTCGGCGCCAGCCTTCCAGGTGGCGGCGAGCTTGGCAGCGGCAGCCTCGTCGGGGGCGACGACGACCTCGGCGGAGCGCTTCTCCTCCGTGACGTAGTCGGCCTTGTGCGTGTCGTAGTAGGTCTGGATGTCCTGCGGGGTGACGTCGATGCCGCCGGCCAGGGTCTGCGGCGACAGCACCACCAGCTTGACCCGGCGAAATGCAGGGGCGCTGAAGGCAGCGGGGTTGTTCTCGTATTCGCGCTGCAGATCCTCGGCGCTCGGTGCTGGCGGTGGCGCGGCTGCGCTGAAGGCGAGCTGAACGGCATCGCCGGCTCGGGTCTCGCGCTGGTAGGCATAGACCTGCTGGAGCAGCGTCTCGGGGGTCGAGACGCCGGCCTGCACGGTTTCCATCACCTGGCGCTGGCCGATGTCGGAGCGGAGCAGGTCAAGGAAGCGCGGCTCGGTCATGCCATTGTTGCGCATGACGCTGTCGAAAGTCGCGCGATCGAAGGTGCCGGCAGGGCCTTTGAAGGCGGGGATGGCGTAAACGGCCTGGCGAAGTGCGGCGTCCGGCACTTCAATGCCGAGGCGCTGCACCTCGTCGGCGATGGCGGCCTGGACGATCAGGCGTTCGAGTGACTCGCTGGCGACGGCTCGACGGACGTCCGGCGGCGGCTCGGAGCCGCCCATCATGCGGGTGACCTGGGCCAGGTTGCGCCGGAACGCGTCCTGAAACTCCTGCGGCTCGATCTTGCGGTTGCCGACGGTCGCGAGCGACGTGTTCTGGCCGAAATTACGCGCGACGTCAGCCACGCCCCACAGGCCGAAGGCGGCGACCAGCACGATGAAGAAGGCGCGCGCGGCCCAGGTGTTCAGAAAAGCGCGGAAGAAGGACATCATGTTCGGATGGGCCCGTGGTGAGACAGAGGGGGCGGCTGAGAGGGCCGCACCATAGGCAGGGCCAACCCGATTTGCCAGATGTTACCCGGGCGGCAATATGGACGCCGATGGTTTGAACGTGTGGAGCTCGTATGCGGCAGTTGATCGCCGGGAACTGGAAGATGAACGGATTGCGCGCCGACGGCGTCGCGCTGGCTGAGGCGGTGCGGGCGGGCGCGGACGGGGTCGGCTGCGAGCTGGTGCTGTGTCCGCCGGCAACGGTGCTGGCCGCGGTGGCGGATGCGCTGCGAGGGAGTGACGTGGGCGTCGGCGGCCAGGACTGCCTGGTGCAGTCCAAGGGCGCCTATACCGGCGACATCTCCGCCGAGATGTTGCGCGATGCTGGGGCGGGTTGGGTGATCCTGGGGCACTCGGAGCGCCGGCAGGGCTATGCAGAGGCTAACGGGTTGGTGCGTGACAAAGCGGCGGCGGCGATGGCGGCCGGGTTGCTGCCGATCATCTGCGTCGGCGAGACGGAGCAGCAGCGGCTGGCCGGGGCGGCCGAGACGGTGGTGGCGTCGCAGGTCGATGGCAGCGTGCCACCCGGGTTCACGGGCGTGGTAGCATACGAGCCGATCTGGGCGATCGGCACCGGACGGGTGGCGGAGCACGGTGACATCGTCGCCATGCACCAGTGCATTCACGACCAACTTGCCGACACGCTCGGGGCGGCTGGGCAGACGGTGCGGATCCTCTACGGCGGATCGGTCAAGCCGGCAGGAGCAGGGGCGATACTGGCGTTGCCGCTGGTCGGGGGCGCGCTGGTCGGCGGGGCCAGCCTGGTGGCCGAGGATTTCCTGGCGATCGCCCGGGCGTCGCGCGCCGCGACTTAGCGGGCGCGGCTGACCGTAAAGTCGGCGACGTCGGTCAGGGCGTCGCGGAGCGGGCTGGGCGGGAAAATATCAAGGCTCCTCTTGGCCGAAGTGGCGAACTCGGTTGCGAAGTCGAGCGTGGTTTGGATGGCCCCGGTACGCTCGATAAGCGCGAGCGCATGGTCGAGATCTTCCGGCGACTGATCGCTCGCTTCGATGGTGCGGACCCAGAAGGCACGTTCGGTCTCATCGGCGGCATGAAAAGCAGCCAGGACGGGCAAGGTGATCTTGCCTTCGCGGAAGTCGTCACCCACGGTCTTGCCCAGCGTGGCCTGGTCGGCAGCATAGTCCAAGGCGTCGTCGACCAGTTGAAAGGCGATGCCGAGATCGTCGCCGAACGCAGCCAGGGCACGACATTCGGCCGACGGCCGATCGGCGACGACGCCGCCCACCTCGCAGGCTGCCGCGAACAGCGCGGCGGTCTTGCCGCGGATCATCTCCAGATACTGCGCCCTGGTCGTAGCCAGATCGTTCTGGATGACGAGTTGATGAACTTCGCCTTCCGCGATCGTCGCGGCTGCTTTGGACAGGATGCCGAGCACCGGGAGCGAGCCATCGGCGACCATGAGCTGGAAGGCGCGGGCGAACAGGAAGTCGCCGACCAGGACGGATGCCTTGTTGCCGAACACCGAATTGGCGGTGGAGAGGCCGCGGCGGAGCATGCTCTCGTCGACGACGTCGTCATGCAGCAGGGTCGCGGTATGGATGAACTCGACACAAGCGGCGAGCTCGACGTGACGGGCGCCCTCGTAGCCGCACAGGCGGGCGCAGGCCAGGGTCAGCACCGGGCGCAGGCGCTTGCCGCCGGCAGCAACGATGTGCGCGGCCAGCTGCGGAATGAGAGCGACCGGACTGTCCATCCGGGCAAGGATGGTTCGGTTGCAGGCCAGAAGATCGGCCGCGACGAGGTCAGTCAGCCGAGAAAGCGCGTCCGGTTCGGGGGACCCTGGTGCGCGGACCTGCAGAGGCGGGGAAACGTTGTTCAAGTCGGACTCCCGATGGTCCAGCGGAGGTAGTCAATTGCTACGCCGCATCGCAGCACCATATCGGCGCGGCAGAAAAACGGTCAAGCTATGGCACACCGCCATCGAATACGACCGACCGGGACTTAAAGCCAGGATGCGAACGCTCGCCCAGACCAACGATCTCGTGCGCCTGAGTTTCATGTCGGCATTGTTGCGCGATGCGGGGATCGAAAGCGTGCTGCTGGACGGGTATGTCAGCGCCGTGGAAGGCAGCATCGGCGCGATCCCGCGACGGCTGGCGGTGCTGGAGGAGGACGAGACGCAGGCGCGTCGGGTGCTGCGGGAGGCGGAGCTGTTGTAGTGGAGGTGACGCCGCCTTTGACGAGAGAGATCGAGACCACGAGGGGAACGCTGCTCGACGGGCGGGTGCAATATGCGCAGCCGCGAGACGGGTATCGGACGGGGATCGAGCCGGTGTTGCTGGCTGCGAGCGTGCCGGCGCTGGCGGGCGACTTAGTAGTCGAGGCTGGAATCGGGGCGGGAGCAGGATTGATCTGCCTGGCCAAGCGGGTAACCGGTGTTCGTGGCATCGGCGTCGAGATCGACCCGGCGATGGCCGACCTGGCGCGGGCGAACGTCGCCGATAACGGGTTGGCCGAGCTGACGGTCCTGACCGGCGACGTGACGACCATCGCGCTGCCGCCGGCGTCGCACGTGATGGCCAACCCGCCATGGCACGATCCGCACTCGACCGCGTCGCCGGTCGCGCGGCGACGGTTGGCCAAGCAGGAGAGCGCGGGGGTTGAGGCGTGGGTCGCGGCGTTGGCGAGAGCGCTGACACAGGGAGGATCGCTGACGATGATTGTCCCGCCGGCGTTGGCGATCCGGACGGCGGCGGCCTGCACCGCGGCCGGGCTCGGGAGTGGCGTCGACCTGTCGTTGGCGCCGAAACTAGGCCGGACGCCTAAGCTGACGCTGATGCAACGTTGGGCGGGGAAGTCGGGGCCGGTGCGGCAGAGTCAGATCGTGCTGCACGGGGAGGGCGGTGCGTATCTGCCTGTCATCGACGGCGTCCTGCGCGGGGGTGATCAGCTCAGTCTCGGTTGATCAGGGCGGCGTGAACAGCTTCTTACCCTGACCATAAGGGACGACGACATCATTCGGATCGGCGAGGTTGAGCATCGCGCGGGCACGCTCGTCCAGCATGTCGGGGTCGACACGCTGCGACCGTAATTCGCCGACCCGGCGCTCCCAGCCAGCCTGATCCGTCTGTGCCTTGGCCAGATCGGCTTGGACGCCCTTCAGCTGCTCCTGCCGAAGCGCATAAGCCTGGAGGCCGCGATCCCCTTGGGTGGCGTTGTAGAGAAAGTAGGCGACCAGAAACAGGAAGAGGGCGGGCAACAGCATGGCCCGCAACCCGTTGCGAAGCGACTGACCAGCGCGCGTGACGAATCCCGACATGCCGGGAGCATAACCGATCGCCGCGCGCGCTGCACTCATCGCGTGTGCGTCACGCGCGGCGGAGGATCGTCCGTCCGGCGTAGCGTGCCGACGGCCCCAACTCGCTCTCGATACGGATGAGCTGGTTGTACTTCGCCGTGCGGTCGCTGCGGGCCAGGCTGCCGGTCTTGATCTGACCGCAATTGGCGGCGACGGCGAGGTCGGCGATGGTGTTGTCCTCGGTCTCTCCGGAACGATGGCTCATAACGCTGGTCATGCCGGCGCGGTGGGCGAGTTCGATGGCCTCGAGGGTCTCGGACAAGGTGCCGATCTGGTTGACCTTGACCAGGATGGAGTTGCCGGTGCCCTCGGCGATGCCGCGGCGGAGGCGTTCGGTGTTGGTGACGAACAGGTCGTCGCCGACGAGTTGGACGCGCTTGCCGAGCACGTCGGTCAGATGCTTCCAGCCGGCCCAATCGTCCTCGGAGCAGCCATCCTCGATAGAAGCGATGGGGAAGCGGTCGCAGAGCTTGGCGAGGTAGTCGACCATGCCGGCGGCGTCGAACTTCTTGCCTTCACCCTCGAGATCGTAGGTGCCGTCCTTGAAGAACTCGGTGCTGGCGCAATCGAGGGCGAAGGTGACGTCATCGCCGGGTCGATAGCCGGCGGTCTGGCAAGCTTTGCTGATGAAATTGAGCGCTTCCTCGGCGGAGCGCAGGCCGGGAGCGAAGCCGCCTTCGTCGCCGACATTGGTGTTGTGGCCGGCGTCATGCAGCGCCTTCTTCAACGTCTGGAAGATTTCCGAGCCCATGCGGACGGCGTCGGCGATACTGGCTGCCCCGACCGGCTGCACCATGAACTCCTGGATGTCGATCGGATTGTCGGCGTGCTGGCCGCCGTTGATGATGTTCATCATCGGCACCGGCAGGGTGCGGGCGAACACGCCGCCGACGTAGCGATAGAGCGGCATGCCGAGGTCGTCGGCGGCGGCTTTGGCGACCGCGAGCGAGACGGCGAGGATGGCGTTGGCACCCAGGCGCGACTTGTTGGGCGTGCCGTCGAGGTCGATCATGATGTCGTCGAGCTTGACCTGCTCGGAGGCATCCATGCCGCTGATGGCGTCGAAGATCTCGCCCTCGATATTGGCGCAGGCGTTGCGGACGCCCTTGCCGCCGTAGCGCGACTTGTCGCCGTCGCGCAGCTCGACGGCCTCGTGCGCGCCGGTGGAGGCGCCGGAAGGGACGATGGCGCGGCCGGAAGCGCCGGTGTCGAGCAGGACTTCGGCCTCGACCGTCGGGTTGCCGCGGCTGTCGAGAACTTCGCGGGCGACGATGTCGGCAATGGCGCTCATGGAAAAACCGTCCAATGTGATTTGGGGGTCCCTAACATCGGGGGCATCGTCCGCCAAGTCGGCCCGGGCTGGCTTTCAGTCGTAGGCGATGTCATTCGGGGGTGGGGGAACCGAGATGAACGCAAAAATGCGCTCGCTGCTGATGGGCGCACTATCGATCCTGCTCGGAGGGGCTGACGCGGGAGAGGAGATGACTCGGTTGCCGGTGTTCCAGCCTGGCCCGAGCGAAGTGCGCCGGGCACCGAGCCCGTTGCTCGGGACGGCGCTGGAACCGGTGGTCCGCGTGGGGCAGCAACTCTACGATGCCGGGATCCTGCCACGAGTGCGGTATGTGCAGAGCTTCGCCGGCAATCCGACCGGTGGGTTGTCGCAGGGCGTCGATACGTCCGGCGTGGTGTTGTTCGGGGCGGATCTCGACATGGCCAAGCTGGCCGGCATCCAGGGCGGCCAGGTGCATGCGACGTTTGCGCAATTCTACGGGCACGAGCTGTCGACCGATCACATCGGGTCGCGCACCAAGGTGCAGTCCTTCTACTATCCGAAGAAGCAGTTCGAGCTGGCGGAGCTGACGTACGAGCAGAGCCTGTTCGACAAGCAGCTCACCTTTGTAGTCGGGCGGGCCAACGCCACCGGCTCGTTCGCGCGGTCGACCTATGGATGCCGGTTCCAGAACGTGGCGGATTGTCCGTTCGAGCTGACGCAGGCGGTGGCCGGGTTCCCGGGCTTCCCCTACGTCAACTGGGGCGGCTACGTGCGCTATAATCCGGTCAGCCCGGTCTATCTCAAGGCCGGTGCGTTCGAGACCAACTCGCGGCGCAACAGCGATAGCGGGTTCGATTGGGGGCTGAACCATTCGACCGGCTACGTGGTGCCGTTCGAGGCCGGTTACGGCACCGAGTATTCGACCGACCCGTACCCGCGGCACTTCAAGCTGGGCGGATGGTACAACTCGGCGCCGTATAACGACCCGTTCCTGAACACACGCGGTCGCTCGCGTGCGCAGTTTGGTGGGGCGCCGCTGACGTACAGCGGTGGGCGGAGCGGCGCCTACGCCTTGGGTGATCAGGTGGTGTGGCGGCCGGAAACCGGGCCGGGTCAACGCGGGATCGCGGTGTTCGCGACGGCGGGTGTACCGTTCGACGGCAAGGGCCTGTTCTCGCTCGAGGCGGTGGCGGGCGGGATCTGGACCGGGCCGAGCGCCAGCCGTCCGGCGGACCAGATCGGCTTGTTGGCGACGTTCATCCAGCTATCGAACAAGGAGAACGGCTACATCAACGGCCTGTTGACCAAAGCGGGCAGCGCCAGCTTCGTCAGTCGCAACCAGGGGATCTTCGAGGCCAACTACAACTATAAACTGACGGAAGGCATCTATCTGGCGGGAAGCATGCAGTATCTGGTCAATCCCGATTCGATCGGCCGGCCGAGCGCGAAGTTCGCGCCCAAGGATGCGCTGGTGCTGGGGTTGAAGCTATCTGTCAGCGTCAATCAGCTTTTGGGGCTGCCGAGTTCCTTGGGCGAGGAGTGATCTACCTTCGCTAATGAAGAACCCTGGACACCACTGCCGGAGTTGCTCCAGAGTACGTCGGAATAAAAATCCATAGGGGAGAGTCCAGTGCAAAAGGCTTTGAAACGCGCTGCCTTGGCGGCGTTCGCGGTCGCCCTACTTGGCGGCACCGCAATGGCGCAGCTGCCGAAGGAAGCGCCGAAGACGAGCGGCCCCGGCGTGACCGTGCCGAATTCACGCGGCGATGCGCTTTTTGATCGACCCAAGGGCAACACGCTGGCGCCGGTCGACTCACCGCCGCTACCGACTGCGGCCGCCGACATGCCGACCGACAAGTTGAAGGTGCCGGCCGGGTTCAAGGTCGAGCCGTATGCGACCGGCATGGCAGATGCACGGTCGCTGGCGGTGACGCCATCGGGGATTGTGTTCGTCGGTAACCGGTTGCTGGACAAGGTGTATGCGGTGGTACCGGGCGCCAATGGCGGCAAGCCGACGGTGAAGGTGATCGCCAAGGGGCTGTATCGGCCGAATGGCGTGGCGTTCCATAATGGTAGCTTATACGTGGCCGAGTTGAACCGGATCACGCGCTACGACAACATTGAAGCGAGCCTCGACAATCCGCCGAAGCCGGTGCTGATCTATGACGATCTGCCGTCCGACGAGGCGCATGGGTGGAAGTTCATCGGCATCGGGCCAGACAACAAGCTGTATGTGCCGATTGGCGCACCCGGCAACATCCTGATTCCGCCGCCGTCCAATGCGCAGATCCGGCGCATGGACCTCGATGGCAAGAACGTCGAGATGGTCGCGACCGGAGTGCGGAACTCGGTCGGTTTTGACTGGAATCCGGCGACGAAGGATTTTTACTTCACCAATAACGGGCGTGATTGGGTCAGCGAGGACCTACCGAACGATACGCTGCACATGGTGCCGGCAGCGACAAAGACGGCGCCGAATTTTGGCTACCCGTATTGCCATCAGGGCAACTTTACCGACCCGGAGTTCGGCTGGGGCAAGAACTGCGACGACTACGCCAAGCCGGCCGCCTTGCTCGGACCGCACGTCGCGTCGTTGGGGATGCGGTTCTATAACGGAACGGCGTTCGGTTCCGACTACAAGGGCGCGATCTTTGCCGCGCTGCACGGCTCGTGGGACCGGACGATCAAGCTTGGCGGCGACGTGGTGGTGATTAAGCTGAACGAAGACGGTTCGGTGGCATCGCAGACACCGTTCCTGACCGGATTCCTGCAGAACAACAACTATGTCGGGCGTCCGGTCGACGTTCAGCCGATGCCGGACGGCTCGATCATCGTGTCCGACGATTGGAACGGTGCACTCTGGCGCGTTAGCAAGACGAACTAAGAGAGACCAAACCACCTTATGGGTCCGTGCCGAAAGGTGCGGACCCTTTTCTATTGAAGGATTGAGACATATGCGGGCAGCACTCGTAGCCGCGGCGATGCTCCTGGCCCTACCGGCGGGGGCGCAGACGGTCGATGAACGGCTGCCCACCTGCCTGGCCTGCCATGGCAAGAACGGCGCTTCGGCCATTCCAACCGTACCGTCGCTGGGCGGGATGCCAGTCAACTACATTCTTTCGCAGCTCTACATGTTCCGGGAAGACATCCGGAAGGCCGATCCGATGAACGCAATGGCGGCCGGGCTCAGCGACGACGATCTGCGCACGCTCGGGGCGTTGTTCAACAAGATGCCCGCGCCGCCACCGGCGCCGGCATTGACGGCGGCCGAGGAAACGGCTGGAGCCGCCCTGGTCGACAAATATCACTGCAACTCGTGCCACATGCCGAATTTGGCCGGGCAGGGAACGATCCCCCACATCGCCGGGCAGCATGTCGAATATGTCCGCGAGGCGCTGGTGACCTACAAGAACAATACTCGCCGCGGTTATAGCCCGGCGATGAACGAAGCCGCTCAAAGCGTCGAGGATGACGACATCCCGTTGCTAGCGAAGTATGTCGCTAGCTTCCGGGCGCCCAACTAGGCGACACCGACCTTCGCTACGGGACCTTCTTGATCAGTCGGTCGATCGCGACTAGGCGCGCCAGGAGCGCCGGCATATCGGCGAGCGGGATCATCGTGGGCCCGTCGCTCGGCGCCTGATCGGGGTTGCGATGAGTTTCGATGAACAGGGCTGCCACGCCGACGGCAGTAGCGGCACGTGCCAGCGTCGGGGCGAACTCGCGCTGGCCGCCTGAACTCGTGCCCTGTCCGCCGGGCTGCTGGACGGAGTGGGTCACATCGAAAACGACGGGATAGCCGGTGCGCGCCATGATCGGTAGCGCCCGGAAATCCGAGACGAGAGTATTGTAGCCGAAGCTGGCGCCGCGCTCAGTCAGCAGGATGCTCTCGTTGCCGGTATCGGCAATCTTGGCGGCGACGTTAGCCATGTCCCAGGGGGCCAGGAACTGCCCCTTCTTGACGTTGATGGTGCGGCCGGTTTCCCCGGCGGCGATCAGCAGGTCGGTCTGGCGGCAGAGAAAAGCCGGAATCTGCAGGACGTCGACGGCTTCCGCGGCCGGATCGCATTGTTCGGCGGTGTGGACGTCGGTCAGGACAGGGATTGCGAAGCGTTCGCGGACAGCAGCGAGGATCGCGAGGCCCTTCTCCATGCCGACGCCGCGGGCGGCCGAGGCGCTGGTGCGGTTGGCCTTGTCGAAGCTGCTTTTGTAGATGAGGCCGATGCCGAACTGCTTGGCCATCGCGGTCAGCGCGTCGGCCATCTCGAAGGCATGCGCCTCCGACTCGATCTGGCAGGGGCCGGCGATCAGAACGAACGGATTGTCGTTGCCGATGTCCAAGTCGCGGACGCGGACGACGCGATTGCCGGGTTGCGGCTCCTCGTCCACGACCTCTTCGTCGGGAGGCAGGTCGTTGGGGAGGAAATCGTCGTCGATCCCGACGGTGTCGCCAGACAAGATGATGGGTTCGTCAGACAAGACGGGCCTGCTTCACAGTTGCGCGGATGAACCCGGCGAAGAGCGGGTGAGGATCGAGCGGCTTGGATTTCAGCTCGGGGTGATATTGCACACCGACGAACCAGGGATGACCAGGCAATTCGACGGTTTCCGGCAGGACGCCATCGGGTGACATGCCGGCGAAGCGAAGGCCGGTGCGCTCGAGTTGCTCACGGTAGTTCACGTTCACCTCGTAACGATGCCGATGACGCTCATGAATGCGCGTGGCACCGTAGACGTCGGCAATGAGCGAGTCGTCGGCGAGGTCGGCCGGGTAGGCGCCGAGACGCATGGTGCCGCCGAGGTCGCCGCCTTCGTTGCGCCGTTCGACGTCGTTGCCGCGGGCCCATTCGGTCAACAGGCCGACGACCGGTGTTTCGCACGGACCGAACTCGCTGCTTGAAGCGTCGACCAGTCCGGCCATGTTGCGGGCGCACTCGATGACGGCCATCTGCATCCCGAAGCAAATCCCCAGAAAAGGGACCCGGCGCTCGCGCGCGAAGCGAACGGCTGCAATCATCCCGGATGTGCCACGTTCGCCAAAGCCGCCGGGCACGAGGATGCCGTGGAAGCCCTCGAGGGAGTTGACCGCATCCGCCTGCTCGAACACCTGGCTGTCGACCCAGGCCAGCTCCACGCGGACGCGGCTGGCCACGCCACCATGGGTCAGGGCTTCGGCCAGGCTCTTATAAGAGTCGAGCAGGCTGGTGTACTTGCCGACCACGGCGATGCGGACGGTGCCGTCGGGCGAACGCACGATGTCGACGATACGCTGCCACTGCGAGAGATCCGGGTTGCTCTCGAACGGCAGGTGGAAATGGCGCAGGACCTCCCGGTCCATGCCTTCCTCATGATACGAGATCGGCACGGCGTAGATGGTGTCGACGTCGAGCGCGGCGATGACGGCTTGCTGGCGGACGTTGCAGAAATTGGCGATCTTACGCCGCTCGCCGTCGGGAATCTGACGATCGCACCGGCAGAGCAGCATATCGGGCTGAATACCGGCGTTCTGCAGTTCCTTGACGGAATGCTGGGTCGGCTTGGTCTTCAGCTCGCCGGCACTGGGGATGTAGGGCACGAGCGTGAGGTGGATGAACATCGTCTGCTCGGAGCCAAGCTCGTTGCCCAGCTGGCGGATGGCCTCGAGGAAGGGGAGGCTCTCGATGTCGCCAACGGTGCCGCCGATCTCGATCAGGGCGAAGTCGACGTCGTCCAGATCGCGAACGATGGCTTCCTTGAGCGCATCGGTGATGTGCGGGATCACCTGGACGGTGGCGCCGAGATAGTCGCCGCGGCGTTCGCGGGCGATGACCTCCGAGTAGATGCGGCCGGTGGTGGCGTTGTCAGACTGCTTGGCGTGAACGCCGGTGAAGCGCTCGTAATGGCCGAGATCCAGGTCGGTCTCGGCGCCGTCGTCGGTGACGAAGACCTCGCCATGCTGCGTCGGGCTCATCGTGCCCGGGTCGACGTTGAGGTAGGGATCGAGCTTACGCAGTCGAACTGCGTACCCCCTGGTTTGAAGGAGGGCGCCAAGGGCGGCGGAGGCGACACCCTTGCCGAGCGAGGAAACCACGCCGCCGGTGATGAAAACGAACCGAGTCATGGGAGATCGTGATAACGGGCGGGGAGGCTTTGTGAAACCCCGGCGAGGGTGACGCAGGTCAGGGTTGGGATAAAAATCGGCCGGTCAGACCTGTATTAACGTAGCGCTACAGGCGGTGCGGCAGCGCTCGACCAATTAATTGCCGGTGGGAACGGACGGACCTGCCGGAGTCGCGGGGGCAGCGGGCGCCGTGGTTGCAGCGCCAGTGCCGAGCGGCGGCGGGTAGTCGAGCAACGAGCGGCCACCACCGACCGTGCCACGGTTCAGCAACGCCAACGTCAACGACAGCAGGAAGAATGCCGTGCCGAGAACCGCAGTGGTGCGCGTGAGCAGATTAGTGGTGCCGCGGCCGCTCATGAAGCCGCCCATGCTCTGCGACGTACCAATACCGAGACCGCCGCCCTCCGAGCGCTGGATCAGCACGACGCCGATCAGCGCCAGGGTGACGAACAGATGGATCAGCAGAAGGACGGTGCTCATGAAAGGGCTCTAGCTCGTTGCGGTCGGCGGCGGAAGGTTTCGGTCAGCGGCCGGAGGTGATGCGCTCGACCAGCTGCTTAACCGTCGGAACGAAACCGTTGGAGTAGAACGGATCGCTGGCGAAGCGGTAAGCGTTGTGACCGCTGAACATCAGCTGATGCTCGATGGCTTCCTGGGTCTGGTCGTCGCGACGCACTTCCTGCAAGGTCTTCTGGATGCAGAAGCTGCGGGGATCGGCTTTCTTGCCGTTGTCGTAGTCGGGGCCGTGTTGGCTCCAGTTGCTGAAGCGACAGACGCTGAGGCAGCCCATGCACGCGACCTGATCAGCGGTGATGTGCTGAGCGCGCTCGGGGGTGACGAAGATCAAGGTGGCGTCCGGGGTGCGCATGGCCTCGGTGAAGCCGGCATTGATCCAGCCCTCGGCGTGGAACAGGTCTTGCGGCGTCAAATAGACCGGGCGCTTGCGCGGGCCGATCCCGAGCACGGCGGTGTGCTCGCCGACAGGCTCCGTCGTATAGGCAACCTGATGCTCACCGCGCTGGCGGAGTTCCTCGATGAAGCCGTTATTGACGGCGCTCGAATAGAAGCCGGTGGGGCTGAACTTGTTGAGGAACACGTCGCCGGATTGCAGCGTCAGCAAGCGGCGTTTCCAGGCATCGCTGATCGGGCTCTCTTGGGTGAGCAACGGGCGGGTGCCGAACTGGAATGCGATGGGGCCGAGATCGGGATTGTCGATCCAATCCTCCCACTCCTCGAGCCACCACACGCCGCCGGCCATGATGATCGGCACTTGGTCGAGACCAAAGGTGCGCATCAGCTTGCGCAGCGCGAGCACGCGGGGGAAAGGGTCTTCGGGCTTGGTGGGGTCTTCGCCATTAGACAGGCCATTATGGCCGCCGGCCAGCCAGGGGTCTTCGTAAACGACGCCGCCGAGGAGCGTGGCCGCCTTCGAGTAGGCACGCTTCCACAGGGCGCTGAATGCACGGGAAGACGAGACGATCGGGTAATAATGGACGCCGAACCTGGCGGCGATATCGGACAGCCGATACGGCATGCCGGCGCCGCAGGTCAGGCCGTGGATGAGGCCCTTGGCTCCCTCGAGGACGCCGGTGATGACGCGTTCGGCACCCCCCATCTCCCAAAGCAGGTTGGCATGGATGCGGCCACGGCCACCGCTGATGTCGTAGGCGCGTCTGGCCTGATCGATGCCGCCCTGGATCCCGAACTGAATCAGTTCCTCGTGGCGATCGCGTCTGGTGCGCCCGAGGTAATCCTGCGGGATCGGGTTGCCATCGGCGTCGTAGAAGTCGGCGTTCACGGCGCTGAACGTGCCAGCACCGCCGGCCTCGGCCCAATGGCCGGACGAGACGCCGGTGGACACGCCAATGCCCTTACCGCCCTCGATCAGCGGGAGGACATCTACGCCTCCCATCCGGATTTCGTTGAGCGTCTTCATCGCGGCGCTGATCCTAATATCACCGTCGTGTAACTATAGACGGCCGAGCCCCGGTGAAAGGGCTCGGCCGTCTTTTTGATGTAAGCTAGTCCGCCGCGTCGGAGCGGTCGCGGCGCTCGCCACGCTCCGGACGATCCCGGCGACCCTCGCTGCGGCCTTCGCCTTCCGGACGATCGCCGCGGGACGGCTTGGCGCCGACCTGATCGGTGATGTCCGCACCGGTCTCCTGATCGACGACTCGCATCGACAGCTTGACCTTGCCGCGGTCGTCGAAGCCGAGGCACTTGACCTTGACCTGGTCGCCTTCCTTGACGACGTCGGTGGTCTTGTTGACCCGGGCCTGTTGCAGTTCGCTGATGTGAACCAGGCCGTCCTTCGGGCCCAGGAAGTTCACGAACGCGCCGAATTCGGCGGTCTTGACGACCTTGCCGTTGTAGATGGCGCCGATCTCGGGCTCGGCCACGATCCCGCGGATCATGTCGATCGCCTTCTGGCTGGCTTCCTCGGTGGTGGCGGCGATCTTGATGGTGCCGTCGTCGTCGATGTCGACCTTGGCACCGCTCTCGGCCACGATCTCGCGGATCACCTTGCCGCCGGTGCCGATCACGTCGCGGATCTTCTCCTTCGGCACGTTGATCACGGTGATGCGCGGTGCGGTCGCGGCGACGCCGGTGCGGGCACCGGTCAACGCCTTGGCCATCTCGCCGAGGATGTGCAGCCGGCCGTCCTTGGCCTGCTCAAGGGCGATCTGCATGATCTCCGGCGTGATGGACGTGATCTTGATGTCCATCTGCAGGGAGGTGATGCCCTGCTCGGTGCCGGCGACCTTGAAGTCCATGTCGCCGAGGTGGTCCTCGTCGCCGAGGATGTCGGACAGCACGGCGAAGCCGCTTTCTTCCTTGATCAGGCCCATGGCGATGCCGGCGACAGGCCGGGTCAGCTTCACGCCGGCGTCCATCAGCGCGAGGCTGGTGCCGCAGACCGTAGCCATCGACGAGGAGCCGTTGCTCTCGGTGATCTCGCTGACGACGCGCATCGTGTATGGGAACACGTCCTTGCCCGGCAGGACCGGACGGATCGCGCGGTAGGCCAGCTTGCCGTGGCCGATCTCGCGACGGCCCGGGCTGCCCATGCGGCCGGCTTCACCCACGGAGTAGGGAGGGAAGTTGTAGTGCAGCATGAAGTGCTCGCGACGCTCGCCTTCGAGCGCGTCGATGACCTGCTCGTCCTGGCCGGTGCCGAGGGTGGCGACACAGAGTGCCTGCGTCTCGCCGCGGGTAAACAGGGCGGAACCGTGGGCGCGCGGCAGGATGCCGACTTCGCCGATGATCTGGCGGACCGTTTTGGTGTCGCGACCGTCGATGCGGATGCCGGTCTTGAGGATGGTGCCGCGGACGACGTCAGCTTCGAGCTTCTTGAGCATCGGCTTGGCAGCATCAGCGCTCTGGCCTTCGGCGGCTAGCGTCTCGAGCAATTGCTTCTTGGCGGCGCCGACGAGGTCCTGCCGGGCTTCCTTCTTTGGCTCCTTGTAGGCGGCAGCCATCGACTCGGTGCCGAGTTCGATGATGCGGGCCTGCAACGCGGTCGCCTCAGGAGTCTTCTCGGCCAGAGCCCAGGGCTCCTTGGCCGCGTGCTCGGCGAGTTCGATGATCGCCTGAATTACCGGGCGCATGTGCTCGTGGCCGAAGTTGACGGCGCCGAGCATCACGTCTTCGGTCAGCTCCTGCGCCTCGCTCTCGACCATCAGCACGCCTTCGGTGGTGCCTGCGACGACGAGGTCGAGCTTGCTGGTGGCGAGCTGGTCACGCGTCGGGTTGAGGATGTAGGCACCCTCGGCGAAGCCGATGCGGGCGGCGGCGACCGGGCCGAAGAACGGAATGCCGGAAAGCGTCAGCGCGGCGGAGCAGCCGATCAGCGAGACGATGTCCGGATTGTTTTCCATATCGTGGCTGAGCACGGTGGCGACGATCTGGACTTCGTTGCGGAAGCCCTCAGGGAACAGCGGGCGGATCGGGCGGTCGATGAGGCGGCTGGTGAGCACCTCGTTCTCGTTCGGGCGGCCTTCGCGCTTGAAGAAGCCGCCGGGGATCTTGCCGGCGGCGAACGCCTTTTCCTGGTAGTTGACGGTGAGCGGGAAGAAGTCCTGACCGGGCTTGACCGAGCGGACGCCGACGGCGGTGCAGAGCACGATGGTGTCGCCGTAGCTGATCATGACGGCGCCATCGGCCTGACGGGCGATCTTGCCGGTTTCGAGGACGAGCTTGCGGCCGCCCCAGTCGAGTTCCTTGCGGAAGTAGTTGAACATGCAGTTCATCCTAGTTGCGCCGGGTCGGGGATGGGCGGGGCAGTCAGCGGCGTCTCGGGCAACATGGCGACGACAATCCGCCAGGTAACCGAAGGCGCCGTCGCCCGCTCGGTAATCCGGCCGCGGCGGCGTTAACCCGGCGCCCAACGGCGCCGGGAATAGCTTAGTTCTAGCGGCGCAGCCCGAGACGACCGATGAGGGTCTGGTAGCGGGTGCGATCCTTCCGGCTCAAGTAGTCCAGCAAGCGGCGACGACGACCGACCAGCATGAGCAGGCCACGGCGGCTGTGGAAATCCTTGGCGTGAGTCTTGAGGTGCTCGGTCAGGTTGACGATACGCTCAGTGAGCAGCGCGACCTGGACTTCGGGGCTGCCGGTGTCGGCGGCGGCCATGGCATATTCGGACACGAGCGTCGTGCGACGCTCCGCGGTAATCGACATCGTGATACTCCGTAGATTGAGGTTAAAGAAGGCGGTCGGGCTTGCACATGCCGTCTTCGAGACGGCACAACCCGATCACGCGTCCCCCCGCCATGGCACGGGCGAGCCCGCCATCGGGTCGCGCCGTCGGTGGAATGCGACCCATCAGATCGACGAGGCTGATCGCCTGTCCATTCGAGAGGCCGAAGGCTTCCGCTTCGGTCAGGGCCAGCGCCGGGATGTCGGCCAGCGCGGTCACGACCGGGAGCAAGAGGTCCGGAGAGACCGCGGTCATATCGGATGCCGGTTGACAATTGTCCAGTGGAATCGATTGGGCCTCGTTGAACGGCCCGACCCGGAGGCGACGCAGGGCGGCGATGTGGCCGACGCTGCCGCAAGCCAGCGCGAGGTCGCGGGCGAGGCTGCGCATGTAGACGCCCTTGCCGGATTGCACCTCGAAGACGACGTCGTCGCCGGTGCGCTCGATCAGCTCGAACCGATCCACGCGGGCGGGACGGGGCGGCAGGTCGGGAGCGCGGCCTTCACGGGCCATGTCGTATGCGCGTTCGCCAGCGACCTTGATGGCCGAGTAGATGGGCGGCACCTGCATGATGTCGCCGATGAAGGCGGGCAGGGCAGCACGGAGTTGATCGTCGGTGGGGCGGACATCCGAGGTGGCGATGACGGCGCCGTCGGCATCGTCGGTGTCGCGCGCTTCACCGAGCCGCAGGGTGAAGCGGTAGACCTTGGTACCGTCCATGACATAGGGCACGGTCTTGGTGGCAGCGCCGAAGGCGATCGGGAGCACGCCGGTGGCCAGCGGGTCGAGCGTGCCGCCATGGCCGGCTTTCTGGGCGTCAAAGGCGCGTTTAACCCGGTTGACCACGTCGGTGCTGGTCATGCCTGGAGGCTTGTCGATGATGAGCCATCCGTCGAGCGGTTGGCCGCGGCGTTTACGCATTGCTAGTCCGTAGAGGGGAGGCGTGGGTATAGCCGCGGCGAGCCGCGACGCAAGCGCTATCGGCCAAGCAGTTCCGTGGCGATCGCATCCCACTCGGCCGCCAGCGGCAGCGAGGAAGGGGCACGGCCGGCGCGGCGGTACCAGTAGGCAGCGTTGACCTCGTCGCCTTCGACACGGTGCAGGTATGCATGCACCCAGTCACAACGCGGGGTGCCCTCGTGCTGCTGGACGCACTCGTGCGCGCGATCCCAGACGCCTTTGGCGGCCCACCACAGACCTTGGACGGCCGGGTCGGCGGAGGCCGGAGCGGCGTCGGTCAGGGTGGCGCGGAAGTCGGACAGGGTGGTCATGGTTAGACGATACCGTGAACCGCGAGCACGCGCGCCATGCGAATCGCGGCGTCGTCGGGATCACGAAGCAAACCTGCGGCATCGGCCAGGCGGAAGGTCTCGGCCAGGTAGGGCAGCGAGCGGGCGGATTGCTGGCCGGCGATCATGGTGAAGTGGCTCTGATGGCCGTTGAGGTAGGCCATGAAGGTGATGCCGGTGCGGTAGGTGCCGGCGGGCGGGCGGAGCAGATGCCGAGCCAGGGGCAGGGTGGGCTCCAGGATGTCGAAGTAGGATCCGGTATCGTCGCGCTGGAGGCAGGCGAGGGCGGATGCGGCAGCGGGGGCGATGACGCCCAGGATGCCGAGCATGGCATGGGAGTAGGCGTCATCGTCTCCGGCGATGAGGTCGGGGAAGTTCACTTCATCGCCGGTGTAGAGGCGGACGCCGCGGGGGAGGTGGCGACGGAGAACAATCTCGCGCGCCGGGTCGAGCAGGGCGAAGGCGATGCCGTCGATCTTGGCGGCGTTGGAGTTGACGATATCGAGGCAGGTCGCGAGGGCGTCATCGACCGAGGTGTGGCCCCAGTAGGTGGCGAGCGTGGGGTCGAAGAGTTCGCCGGGCCAGTGGAGCAGAACGGGGTCGCGGGTCTGCTCCAGGATGCGACCGTAAATACGTTTGTAGTCGTCGGGACCGCGGGCGCAGGCGGCCAGGGCGCGGGACGCCAGCAGAACGATACGGCCACCGAGCTTCTCGATGGAACCGCACTGCGCTTCATAAGCACCGAGGATCTGGTTGACGGAATTGGGGGTGATCGGGGCGTTGGGCGGCAGATGATCGGTGCTGGCGCCGCAGTAGAGCGCGGCACCGGGCGGAGCGGCGGCGATGCTGCGGCGGATCAGCTCGAGGCTGGTCGGCCAATCCAGCCCGGCGCCGCGCTGCGCCGCATCGGTGGCTTCGGCAACGCCGAGACCGAGCGACCAGAGATAGAGCCGGTAGTCGATGGTGGCGTCCCAATCGATGGCCGGGCGGTCGGAAAGGGGATCGGCGACGACATGGGCGGCAGCCAGAGCAAGGCGGTTAAAGGGCGGTCGGCCTTGTGGTTGCAACCGGGGCGGGTGCAGCGTGTAGCGCTGGAGAGTCCGTCCGGGGCCCGGCAGGGTGAGTGTCGGCATTGCGGGACACTCAAAGGCTTATTGGCGCCATTGTCACGACTCGATGGCAACCATGCCGCTCCGTCGGGATCAGGCCGACATGGATCCAGTCCCGCTCTGGGAGTTTGTCACGGAGGGGCGCCATAGTGCGACAGAGGTTCGTCGGAGAGTTCGGAATGGGGTCACGGTTGGCGACATTGGTCGCCTTGCTGGTTCGAGTCGGTGTTCGAGCTAGGTTGTCGCTGCTCGCCATCACCGCTGCGACCGCCGGTTGTCAGCCAGCGACTGCGCCCGTCGCGGCGGTCGACGTGACCGCGATCAATGGCGTCGGTTACGTCATCGTCAACGCGCCCATCGGGCCGAAAAGCCGCGATCTGTTCATCGCCGACGTCGACAAGCTGCGTGCAACGGGCGCCAGGGAGATCGACATCGGCCTGAACTCGCCGGGCGGCGCCATACAATCCGCTCAGGACATCGTCGAGTACATGGCTCGCCTGCATCGCGACAACGGGATCACCTTCAGAATCTATAACGTCGGACTGGTCGCGTCGGCGGCCACCTATGTCTTCCTTGCCGCGCAGGATCGCTATTCGGCTACGAAAGGCGTCTTCCTCTTTCATGCTGCGGGTATGGTCGCCAGCGGCATGGTGACGAGCGAGCGGCTGCGCGAGTCGGCCGACATCCTCGACGCGTATGAGCGGAAGATCCGGGCCGCACTGGTCAGCCGTACGCATCTGACGGATGGAGAGGCGCAGATCTACGTGCGCAGGACCGTGTTGCTGAACGCAGACGATGCGAAACGGGACGGCATCATCGACAGCATCGCCGACATGCGACTCCCCAAAGGTGCCCGCGCCTACATCATCACGACCGTGCCACCGGCCGGGGCGCCCCGTCCCGCCACGCCAACGATGGAACAAGGATTTTGACTGTTTCGATCGACCGGGTGTCGTCACCGACCGATGCCGCGCGAATGCTGGTAGGTGAGTTGGAGGCGGTGCTGTCGGCAGAGTATCCGCCCGAACAGCGCCATGGGCTGCCGATCGAGGCGATCTTCCGGTCACACATCCAGTTCTTCATAGCGATGCTGGACGGCGCGCCGGTCGGTTGCGGTGGCGTCGCGTTGCTGGAAGGATTTGCCGAGGTCAAGCGGATGTTCGTGCGTCCGGCAGCGCGGGGCCGGGGGGTGGCGCAAGCATTGATCGCCGGGTTGACGGCAGTGGCGCGGCAGCACGGCGTCTCGGTACTACGGCTCGAAACGGGCACCGCCCAGCACGCGGCGTTACGGTTCTACGAGCGCGAGGGGTTCGTCCGGTGCAAGGCATTCGGCGATTATGCGGACATGCCTCCGGCGGCGATCGCGACCAGCGTGTTCATGGAGATGCCGATCTAGTTTTGCCCCGCCAGTTCGACACGCGCGCGATCCTGTCGCAGGGTCGCGGCTCCGAATAAGGATGCGACAGGATGGGCGGAAGCAGAGAAGGCGCGGTGACGACGGCGCTCGAGTTCTTCGACGAAGGCGGGTTCGAGCGACGGCTGGCCGACCTGGTGGCAATTCGCAGCACGAGCCAGGACCCGGGACACGAGGCGGACCTGCACACTTACCTGGCGACGATCACGCCGTGGCTGGAGGAACTCGGCTTCACCTGCAGCACGCACGACAATCCGGTGTCGGGCAGCGGGCCCATATTATTGGCCGAGCGGATCGAAGCGGCCGGGCCGACCGTGATCACCTATGGGCATGGCGATACCGTGCGCGGGCTGGAAGATCAGTGGGAGGCCGGGCTGGAGCCGTGGCGGCTGACGCGGCGGGACGATCGTTGGTATGGGCGCGGGTCGGCGGACAATAAGGGCCAGCACGTCATCAACCTGTCCGCGCTCGAGGCGGTGATCGCGGAGCGCGGCGGCGAGCTGGGATACAGCATCAAGCTGATCATCGAGACCGGCGAAGAGAGTGGCTCGAAAGGGCTTTCCGAGATCGTGGCCGCGAACAAGGAGAAGCTGGCAGCCGACGTATTGCTGGCGAGCGACGGGCCGCGATCGCATTCGGAAGTGCCGACGTTGAGCACGGGAACGCGGGGGAGTTTCCATTTCGACCTGGTCGTCGACGTGAGGCCGGGCGGGGTACATTCGGGCAACTGGGGCGGCATGACGACCGACCCGGCGATCGTGCTGGCGCACGCGATCGCGTCGATCTCGGACCGGCATGGCAAGATTTTGGTGCGGGATTGGGTTCCCGCCGGGATCAGCAACTCGGTGCGCGACGTGCTGGAAGGGTGCGAGCTGAAGGCCGAGGGCGAGGCGGCGACGATTGATCCGACGTGGGGCGAGCCGGGGCTGACGCCGGCAGAGAAAGTGTATGCGTGGACTAGCTTCATCGTGCTGGCGATGCTGTCGGGACGGCCGGAGAACCCGGTTAACGCGGTGGCGCCGAACGCATCGGCGCATTGCCAGATCCGCTACACCGTCGACGTCGATCCGGAGCGTTTCGAGCCCGCGCTGCGGCAGCATCTCGATGCCGAGGGGTTTGGCGAGGTGAAGATCGTGCCGTATGGCATCCGCATGCCGGCGCGGCGGTCGGATCCGTCGAGCCCGTGGGTGCGCTGGGCGGTGGACAGCATGGAGCGGACGCTGGGCAAGCGAGTGCAGGTGATTCCGAACAGCGGCGGCGGGCTGCCGAACGACGTGTTCATGGATCATTTGGGAACGCAGCTGCTGTGGGTCCCGCACAGCTACAACGGCTGCAAGCAGCACGGGCCGAATGAGCACCTGCTGGTCGGTCCAGCGCGGGAGGGGATCGCGGCGTTTGCCGGCTTGTGGTGGGATCTGGGAGAGGAGGTGCCGGGTTAGGGCATCATCCCGGGCGGCAGGTCGGGCACCATCGGCAGGGTGATGCGTACCGGCACGACACAGACGTCGCTGGCTGGCTTGCCATTCTGTTTCAGCCAGTCGGTGATATGCTCGGGTGCCGCCGGGGAAAGCACATCGAACAGGTCCCAGCCGGGCGGTGTCCAGCCGCTGAGGCCGTTGACGACCGGGATGCCGCGGAGGTCGGCGGCAAGCGGGATCGTGTAGTTGTAGGCAAAATACATCAGCGCGAGATGCAGCCCTGCGGCGGCCGGGTCCAGGGCGCGATGCTCGGCCCGGCCGAACCGCTGGTAGTGGTCCCATGGCGAACCATGCCAGTTGGCGGCAACGTCGGGGTTGGCCAGCAAGTAGGTCTTAGCGTCGAAATGAGCCTCGTCTTCGACCACTTGCCCGCTCTGCATGTCGGGCGGGGCGATGAAATAGGCGGCGGTGCAGGATGCCGGGATCGCGTCTCCGACGGAGCGGGACAGCGCCTCTGCCGCCCGGCCGGAGTAGCCGGCGATGCTGCCGATCTGTTCAATGGCGGCAAGGACCGTCAAGACGGACACGACGGTTCTGACGGCGGCTCCAGTGGATCGAGCGCGGTCGACGAGTAGGCCAACGGCAGCACCGATAGACAACGTGACCATGATCTCGAGGCGCGGTACGGCGCGAATGCCGCTGGCCCCGGGGAAGAATTTCCAGATGAACCACCAGGCGGATCGGTAAGGCACGCGCACCATCAACAGCTGCAAGATGAAGCCGGTGACGATCACGAGGGCGAGGATGGCGGTCGTGCGGTCGAGGGTGCGGCGGCGCGCGACGAGGCGCCAGGCCGACCAGATCACGGCGGCGGCCCAGGCGAGCGACACGATCATGCCGACGCCGATGCGGAGTTCCGGCCAGCGTTCGATGATGGTCGCCTCGGGCCAGCGACCGAACAGCCAACCCCAAACCAGGCTCTCGCGACCCATCCAGAGCAGATGCGTCGGGGTTGGCAGGAAGGCGGCGACCTCGGCCCAAGAACGGCCGCTACTGACGCGCAGAACCGGGAGATAAAGCTGTATGATCGGGGCGAGGAGGCCGAGAGCGAGTAGGGCGGCCAGGCCGAGCGGCAGGATCTGCCGGCGCAGAACGGCCCAAAGATGCGCCCGTGCCGGACGATGGAGCAGGCAGAGGCAGAGCGCGACGGTTAGGCCGAGCGCGAAGAAGATGGCGTAGTAGAGCGCCGTCGCGACAAGGATGACGAGAAGGGCGACGAAGCCGGCAGCGCGCCAGAAGAAGGCGGTCCGCCGCAGGTCACGACCATCTCGACCGCACTCCAGAATTAGCAGTGCCAGAAGCGGCAGTAGCACGGTGAATTGGAGCTGGACGTGAACGAGCTGGACGTAGCGAGGCCAGGAGAAGGCAAAGAAGTATGCGCCGGCGGTGGCGCCCCAAACGGACAGGCGTAGGCCGCGCGCGAAGAATAGGTAGGCGGTGCCGAACGTGCCGAGGGAGAGAAGGATGAGCTGCAGGTTCATCGCCGGGAATACGTCGAGGACCGTACGGAGCAGGCCGTGAACGACTCCCATGCCGACAAGGAGGTCGGAATAGGCGAGGGTGTCGGGCAGCGGCCAGAAGATCGGGGGGGAGCGCCAGTCGATCTGCCCGTGAAGCGCGTTGCGCCAATGCTCCAGCAGGAATGCGACGAAGCGGGAGTCGCCGCTATCGGCCTGAACGCGGTCGAGCCCGGTGAGCAGGCTGTACCGATGATAGATCGCGGTGCCGATGAGTGCGGCGACCAGCGGGATGAGGAGAGCGGCAGACGTTGAGCGGGGGCGCTGCTCGGGCATCGACATATCGCAACCGTTCCTGGCGTGTGGCCGGTCTGCGAGGCTGATGGACGAGTTTGGTGGGCGCGACAGGGATTGAACCTGTGACCCTTCGCGTGTGAAGCGAATGCTCTACCGCTGAGCTACGCGCCCGACCTGAGGCCGGTCGTTTAGGTCGCCGGGTCTCGTTGTGTCAAGCCGAGGCCATTATATGGGTGGGATGTTGATCCGAGCTTGTCTTGCCCTGATGTTGGTTCCCGCGGCCGTCCGGGCCGAGACGGTCAAGGCACATTACGCGGCGTATGCGGCCGGGCTGAACGTCATTGCGATGGATGCGACGTTTGAACTGACGCCAGCGCTGTATCGATTACAGATCGACTATCGCACCACGGGCACGTTGGGGGTTTTCGTTCGGAGTCAGCAAAGCACGGTCGTGCAAGGCGTCTTCGCGGCGGAGCGCGCGGTGCCACGGCGGTTCGTGAGCAGCGGATCGCTGCGGGGCGAGCAGCGGGTGACGGAGATCGACTACCGCGACGGGCAGCCTGTAGTTCGGCAGTTAGTGCCGCCGAACGACAAGGAGCGCGAGGCCGTACCGGCGGAACAGCAGCGTGGCACGATCGATACGCTGAGCGCGATGGCGCAGCTGTTGAGCCAGATCGGGCGGACCGGGCGATGCGACGGGACGGTGCAGACGTTCGATGGGCGGCGGCTGGCGAGTCTGCGGTCGTGGACGGTGGGAACGGCGCCGATCCCGGCCAGTTCGGTATCGAGTTACAGTGGGCCGGCGCTGCAATGCGAGTTCGAAGGCAAGCAGCTCGGCGGCTTCATGTTGGATGAAGATCGCGAGCGGTTGCAGCGGCCGCAGCGGGGGACCGCTTGGTTCGCGGCGGTTTCGCCGGGAGGGCCGATGCTGCCGGTGCGGATCAGCTTCCGCACGCGGTGGATCGGCGACGCGACGATGTACATCACGAACTGAGGAGTTCGTCGGCCAAGGCTAGGATCTCGGAGAAACTGGCCGCCTGGGCGGCGGCGCCGGCGGCCATGTCGGGCGAGCCGTAGCCCCAGTTGGCGAAGATGGCAGGGATTGCGGCGCCGGCGGCGGCAAGGACGTCGTTGCGGTGATCGCCGACCATGACGCTGGCGCCGGGCTCTCCGGCGGCGGCGGCGATGGTGGCCAGGAGATGAGCCGGATCGGGTTTACGGCTTGGGAAGCTGTCTCCGCCACCGATGGCGGCGAAGAACTGTGCGACTCCGAGCGCTTGGAGTAGCGAGCGCGCGGGGGCTTCCGGCTTGTTGGTGCAGACGGCCAAGTGCCAGCCTTGCAGGCGAGCTTGCTCGAGGGTGTCGGCGACGCCCGGGAAGAGAACCGACCGATCTGCGGCGTGAGCCGAGTAGTCGGCCAGGAAGGCGTCTAGGTCGGATGGGGCGGCGTCGCGCGACCGGGCTGCCATGGCACGGTGAACGAGAACACCGGCGCCGTCACCGATGAAGCTTGCGACTTCGGAGGCGGGAAATTCCTGAAGACGGTGTGCGGCCATGAGGCGGTTAAGGCTGGCGCTGAGGTCTGGAAGCGTGTCGACGAGCGTTCCGTCAAGGTCGAGGACGAGCGTCCGGCTCGGTGTGGGGCGCATGGTGTCGCACTCCGATACGAATGTTGTTTCTGATTGCTTTGACATAGGCGGGAGCTGACGGCTACGCGAGACGGATGACATCTGTCGCCGTATTGCTCGCCGCTGGTCTTGGAACCCGAATGAAGTCGGCCTTGCCGAAGGCCCTGCATCGGATCGCGGGAAGACCGATGTTGAACCATCTCCTCGCGCAGTGCGAGGCGGTGTTCGACCGAGTCGTGGTCGTGGTCGGGCCGGGGATGGAGGTGGTCGCAAAGGCGGCGGCACCGCATACGGTCGTCGTGCAGCAGGATCGGCTCGGGACCGCACATGCGGCACTGCAGGCCGAAGCGCATTTCGGCGATGGCGACGTGGCGGTTCTGTATGCGGATAATCCGCTGATCCGTACGGAGACGATGAGGCGGTTGCTCGAGGCGCGGCGGGGAGCCGGGATGGCGCTGCTGGCAATGCGGCCGGTCGATGCCGGGCGGTATGGCCGGGTCATTGAGCAGGGCGGGACGGTAGAGCGGATCGTCGAGTGGGCGGACGCGTCCGAGGCGGAGCGGGCCGTCGGGCTGTGCAATGCCGGGGTGCTGTGTGCGGCGGCGGATGATTTCCGGCGGTGGTTGCGGGCGGTGACGCCGAGCCCGAAAGGCGAGTTCTACCTGACCGACTGCGTGACGCTGGCCAATGCGGAAGGCAAGCGGGTCATTGCGGTCGAGGCGCCCTGGGAGGAGTTGCGCGGCGTCAATTCACGGGTGGAGCTGTCGGAAGCGGAGGCGACCGTGCAGTCGTGGATGCGAGTCGCGGCGATGGAGGCCGGGGTGACGCTGACGGCGCCAGGAAGCGTGCAGTTCTGTTGGGATACGCGGTTGGCGGCCGATGTCACGGTCGGGCCGAACGTGGTGTTCGGGCCCGGCGTGGTCGTCGAGGCTGGGGTGGAGATCCGAGCGTTCTGTCATCTGGAGGGCTGCCAGGTTGGTCCCGGTGCGATCGTCGGGCCATTCGCGCGGCTACGGCCGGGGACGGTGCTGGAAGCCGACGTGCACATCGGCAACTTCGTCGAGGTCAAGGCCACACGGGTCGGGCGTGGAGCGAAGGCCAACCATCTGACCTATCTCGGGGATAGCGAGGTTGGCGAAAAAACCAACATCGGGGCCGGTACCATCACCTGCAATTATGATGGCGTTAACAAATTTCAGACAAAAATAGGAGCGAATGTGTTCGTCGGCACCGCGTCGGTGCTCGTCGCGCCCGTTCGGCTTGGCGATGGGTCGTTCATCGCCGCGGGCAGTGTCGTGACATCGGATGTTCCGGCGGAAGCGATGACGTTCGGGCGGGCGCGGCAGGTCGATAAGCCCGGCGGTGCGACGGCGTTCCGGGCGGGTAGGGAGAAGAAGTAGATGTGCGGCATCGTTGGCGTAATCGGCGCGGAACCGGCGGCTCCCCTTCTGCTGGAGGCGCTGCGGCGACTGGAATATCGCGGCTACGACAGCGCGGGGATTGCGACACTGGTCGAGGGCGGGATCGAGCGGCGGCGGGCACCGGGGAAGCTGGGCAACCTGGCTGCCGAGCTGGCGCGGCATCCGCTTCCGGGCCAAACGGGGATCGGGCATACGCGGTGGGCAACGCATGGCGCGCCGACGCAGCGGAATGCACACCCGCACGGCACGCCGCGGGTGAGCGTGGTGCATAACGGCATCATCGAAAACCATGCTGAATTGCGAGCGGAGCTCGAGGCGGCCGGGCAGTCTTTCCAGACGGAAACCGATA
>CAZTJC010000007.1:9248-137989 GCA_964613945.1 uncultured Acetobacteraceae bacterium | reverse complement strand
GCTGTCTCGAACGCGATATTCGCACCGTCACTCAGTCGCCAAGATGTTCGTCATCGCTTAGCTGAATAATTTGAGTCCGGCGAATGAGACCAGGTCGTTATGCGCATTCATCGTACCGAGTGGCACTAGCGGTTCTCTTCCAAATGGATATCTGATTTGCTACCTCACCGAGATGTCTTAGATATCAGATACCTAGGAAAGTAGGCAGCTTCAATACGATAGGCCTGCAGAATATCACGCCTGCTGTGCGCCGCAGAAGTGTGTTGTTAGATATCGAAGCTATCTGATACCTGAGATAGCTATCTTCTCTAGCGATCTACGTTGAATGACCATCAGGATCGAAAACGGCGCTTTCGCCTGTCCTTCAAATCATCCTCAGGCACTGAGAAGCCAGCGTCCTGCAACGCTCGAGCGATGATGACGGTCATAGTGACCGCTTCGCGCGTTGCCCGAGCATCAATCTCCTGGAACACTGTTGGTGAAAGCCTGAGGACGAATGGCGCGGGGCGCACAGCTTGCGGGGGAATTTCTGGGGTTGCTGAACGTTGATTAAGGCTAGTTGTCGCGGGGGGCGTTGCGGGAGGAACGGTGTTGAGCTGTTGCCCGATAGCTTCGAGCAGTTCTTCTCCCCGTCTCGCCGGTCGAATTGGCGCAAAAGTGTTTTTCACCAATCTTGTTCTCCAATGTTAGCTTATAGAGATCCTAGACATATTGGATATCTAGATATCGGATAGCTTAGCGATCGGCGTCAGTCTCCAGGAGAATGGGTTAGTGCCCCGGTTTGTCTGGACGTTGTGTATCTGTGCGCTGGATCCATCCCAGAGCTACGATTTCGTCGGCCAAGGACTTGGTCTCTCGGAGGATCGTAATATCCGTAGGCACCGTTCCGGACCAGCTTGAAGCTTGGTAAGCTGTTCGATCAGAGAGGCGAGCGTTTAGAAATGGTAGACCGAGACCACTAACAGCCTGTTCCATGGCAAATCGATCCGCCGAGCGACGCTGGTCGAAGGCCGTCATCACTATCCTGAACGTTATTGTCCGCCGCGTCGACTTAGACAGGTTCTTGACCCATTCAGCAGTCTGCTCCGCCTCGCGGACAGATCCTCGATCAGGCATGCATGGGATGACAACTGCGTCTGCAGCTCCGATCGCGACTAGCATTGAGCGTGACCCAAATCCCGCTGTGTCGATCAAGACGACGTCGTGCGTTTCAGCGAGATCGGCGGGCAAGTTTGCCAACCGTTTTTCGTCCGGCTCTGTATGAACGTTGAGTTTAGGGCCGACGTAATCCTGAGCCCACTCGGTGAACCCTCTGTTGGGATCGGCGTCGATCACAGCAATCGACCATCCCTGAGACGCGAGGTGGACACTTAACATCCGCGTCATGGTAGTTTTACCAGCGCCACCCTTCTGGGTCGCCACTGTAATGATGCTTCCCACGATTCCGCCTCCGAAAGTCTCGCAATAGCAGATGTCTTCCGCATCGGAAAGCCAAGACATCAGAAACATTAGGTATCAGATATCTGTTGTTCAAATGGTTAGATTTGGTAAGCCGTCGGACGCAGTTGCAGCCTGTCATTGCGAAGGTAGGGACGTGCAAGGTGTTCTACTAGATATCTAGGCATGCATAGATTCTTACTGATCATCACCGACTTCTTGAGCACGGTCCTGGAGCGAGTTCGGTCCACCACCGACCGGGTCTCGGAACTTTCGATACAAGCCGGGGACGGCTGGTCAAAAGGCATTTAGGCACGCATAAATCCTCACCGACCCTTGCAGGGTCTGTTGATCCCGGCACTGAGGCTGGTTCGGTGCGGCACAAAGCGGGTTCTGGAAATTCCAAATAAGTTGGAGGAGGGTAGTGAGAGGCATATAGGCACGCATAAATCCTCACCCGCTAACTGACGTGACCCCGATTTTTCATCCAGTGGCGACCAGAGACCGGCGTGTGTTGTCGCCATCATCGGCAACGGGTGCAACTGCCCGCGACGCGGCCAATCTGAGCCCAGCCGCGTAGGCAGCCGGGGTTGCGTAGCCGAGCGCGGAGTGTGGCCGCTCGGCATTGTAATCGTCAGCCCATGAGGCAACCGCCTCGCGGGCATGAGCCAGGCTCGTGAACAGCGTCTCGTTCAGGAGCTCATCGCGCATCCGGCCGTTGAAGCTCTCAATGGTGCCGTTCTGAGTCGGCTTTCCAGGCGCGATGTAATGCCAGTTGATCCCAACCTCACCCGACCACGACAGCACCGCGTTCGACGTCAGCTCGGTGCCGTTGTCGCTGACGATCGTCGTCGGCTTGCCGTGCACCGCGACAAGCTGGGCGAGTTCGCGCACCACCCGCACGCCGGAGATCGACGTGTCCACGACCGCCGCCAGACACTCGCGGGTGACGTCGTCCATGACGTTCAGCACGCGAAAACGCCTGCCGCCTACGAGCTGGTCGTGCACGAAGTCCAGCGACCAGCGCTCGTTCGGTCGCGCGATCACCGGTAGCGGCGCGCGAGCGCCAACCGCACGCCGTCGCGATTTGCGTTTGCGCACCGTCAGTCCCTCCTCGGTGTAGAGCCGCTGCGTCTTCTTGCGGTTGATCGTCACGCCGTCGCGCAACAGCAGAATATGCAGCCGCCGATAGCCAAAGCGCCGACGCTGCTGGGCAAGCTCGCGTAGCCGCACACGCAATGCGGTGTCGTCGCCGCGCCGCGACCGATACCGGATGCTGGTTCGGTCCGCACCGATGATCCCACACGCCCGTCGCTCGCTCACCCCAAGGCCGGTCCGGAGATGCGCGACCGCTTCACGCCTGGCGGCGGGCGTTACCATTTTTTTCCAAGCAGGTCCTTCAGCCCTGCGTTGTCGAGCATGGCTTCGGCTAACAGCCGCTTCAGCTTGGAGTTCTCCTCCTCGAGCCCGCGGAGCCTCTTGGCTTCCGACAGTTCCAAGCCGCCATACTTCGACTTCCAAGTGTAGAAGGTTGCGCTCGACATACCGTGCTTGCGGCACAAATCCAGCACCACCGCACCCGCATCAGCCTCCTTCAGGATGCCGATAATCTGCTCGTCCGAAAACCGCTTCTGCTTCATCTGTCCGCCTCATCATGGGCCGGACTCTAGCTCCAAGTGGAGGAAACAACGGGGGTCACGTCAGATGATGGACGCAACGGGTCAGGTCGTGCATCGTGTTCTCCGAGTTGGGTGGACCTTAGTCGCTGGGCGACGAGCGGCAACTGTTGGGAACGCATGATGCCATACGCGTTCGTTATGGGAGTGACTGCTGGACAAGCGAGGCACCAAGCCACGCCGGGATTGGCGCACGCTGCACATCGGCACGGACGCCGACACGGGCGAGATTGCCGTGGCGATGCTAACCGGCAGCGATGCCTCCGACGCGCCCGGGGTTGGCTCCTTGCTCAACCAAGTTGACGGCCGGGTCACTTCGTTGGTGGCCGACAGTGCCTATGACTGGGACTTTGTTTGCGACGACGTTACTGCGTTCACGCCTGAGGCTGTTGTGATCGTGTCACCATGCGCCAACGTTGTGCCAAGCAGGGCGGCAGACACCGCAGCCATGTCACCTGCAATTGTTCGAGGAACAGGGCTGCATGGGCTGGTAGGCGGCCCCAGGCTACCACTGACGCGCGCTGGTCGAAGCCGACATCAGCCGCTTCAAGCGCGTGATCGGCGATAGGCTGCGCCTCCGCACGGAGCACAGTCGAGCAACGGAGGTAGTCACCGCCGTCCTTATACTAAACCGTATGCTGGAGTTGGACTGCCCGGAGTATGCCCGCATCGCGTAAACCGGATCAGGGAAAAGCATCGTGCGTCCGCACCTCTAACCTATGTAAGACAGTAATGACAAAGCACAGCGCTTCATGGAAAAGACCGTGCTGATCGCGCCTGGCAGCAACGGCATCGGTTGGCAACGGCCCCGATCTTCACCCGGGAAGGTGTCTCGGTGATCGTCGTTGGTCACGACCAAACTAACCCTGGACAACGCCGTGCAAGAGCTTGGTCCCTCCGGTTTCAGTATTCGCACGAACCTCAGCCAGTCGGACGCTCCGGTCCACCGGGCGGCTGCGCGTCGAGCACCTCGCGCACCTTGTTTGCGAGCTCGTCGACTGTGAAAGGCTTGGAGATGAGATGCACGCCCGGATCGAGCACGCCATTATGGACAACGGCGTTGCGGGTGTAGCCGGTCGTGAATAGGACGCGCAGATCAGCCTGGCGCCGCGTGGCTTCGTCCGCCAGCTTTCGTCCGTTGATGTCGGGCATCACGACGTCGGTGAAAAGCAACGCGATCTCGGGATGGGCATCGAGCAGCCGCAAGGCAGCGGCCGCGCCGTCCGCCTCCAGAACCCGATAGCCCAGTTCGGTAAGAGCGTCGACGCTGACTTGGCGGACAGCCAACTCGTCTTCGACGACAAGGATGACTTCCTGCTTCTCGCCAAGGGGCAGTTCGGAGGAGGTATCGGAGGTGGCCCCGTCGTGCGCAGTACCGGACAGTCGTGGAAGATAGACCTTGACCGTCGTACCCTGCCCAGGTTCGGAGTAGATCTTCACGTGCCCGCCGGACTGTTTCACGAACCCGTAGACCTGCGACAAACCAAGGCCTGTGCCTTTGCCCACATCCTTGGTCGTGAAGAACGGATCGAATGCCTTGGCGACGACCTCCTCGGGCATTCCTGTTCCGGTGTCGGTCACCGCCACGAGCACGTATTGTCCTGCCGGCACCCCGAGGTGGGCCGCGACGTAACGATCGTCCAGATAGCTGTTTTGGGTCTCGATGGTCAGCCGGCCGCCGCCCGGCATCGCATCACGCGCGTTGACGGCCAAGTTCAGCAGCACGTTCTCCAATTGATGAGGATCAGCGTGCGTTTGCCACAGCCCAGACGCGAGCACCGTTTCAAGCCGGACATCGCTTCCTAGCGCGCCGCGAACCATCTCCGACATGCCCGCCACCAGCTTGTTGGCATCGATCGGCTTAGGTTGCAGCGGTTGCTGGCGAGCGAACGCCAGCAGACGCTGAGTGAGAACTGCCGCGCGTTGTGCGCCATTAGCGGCCGCAACCAGATAGTGCCTGGCTCGAACATCGTCGGCCGCCAAACGGCGGCGGAGCAAATCTAGCGAGCCGATGACGACCGCGAGCATATTGTTGAAGTCATGCGCGATACCGCCGGTGAGTTGGCCGATTGCTTCCATCTTCTGACTCTGGCGCAATGCTTCCTGCATCTGCGCCAACTCGTCCGCCTGCTCTTTGGCGGCCGTGATGTCACTACCATACGAGTAGACGAAGTCACCCTCGACGGAGGTGTGCCAGGAAATCCACCGCAACGAGCCTTCCTTATGGGTATGGCGACACTCGAAATTACTCAAATTGCGCGCCGCCAGGCCACCTTGGAGGCGGCTGCGCATCAGATCGGCGTCGTCGGGCCACATGAAGTCCAGAACACTGCGGCCAACGGTCTCCCTCTGCAGATACCCGAGTATGGTCGTCCACGCCGGATTGACCGCCCGGAGGATTCCATTCGCGTCAACCACCACGAGGAGGTCGCGCGAATTACGCCACACCCGGTCCAACTCGATCGTACGCTCTTCGATGCGTCGTTCGAGTGTCTCATTCAGAGCGAGAAGCTTGGTCTCCGCGCGTCGGCGCTCGATCGCCACTCGCATGCGTTGGGCAAACTCACGGACAAGCGCAAGCTCTTCAGGGAACCACTCCCTGGCGTGCGCGTGGTTGAGGTAGAGCAGCGCCACGAAGTCGTCTTGCTCCGTGACCGGCATGTTGACCACTGATTGGGCGCTGATCGCCTTTAGTACATCTGCAGTGGCGGCAGTGCGCGGATCCTTGGTCGCGTCTGCGAACACCACTGTCCGGCCTTGCTTCAAATCCTCAATATAAGAGCCATAATCACGAAAATGCAGAGTGCCTGCCAAGTCGCGGATGCCTGGTGCGCTCCAATTGCGCTCGATCGTGATGGTCTCAGCTTGCTTGTCGATGGTGCCATAGCCGGCCCGGCTCACACCGAGGGTGCGCCCGAGCAGCTCGGAGGCGGCATAGGCGAGATCGGATATCCCCTCGGCATCGCCGATCAGCTTCCCAAGCTCCACCAGCACAAGCGCGTGCGTTTCCGCCTGCTTGGCCACAGTGACATCGCGCGAGACGGCAAGGAGCTTATCTGGCTTGCCATCCGCACCGAGCATCGGAGTAAGGATGACATCCCACCAACGCGGCCTGGCCTTCATCGTGGTGGCAAACCCCTGGAACCGTCCCGTGCCGCCGGCCCGCGCGCGCTCGAGCGCCGCCTTCGCGTTTATGCGGCCATCACCCTCCCACCAGCTGAGCCATTGAACGCCTTCAATCTGGGCTAGGCTTTCGCCCTCCAGCATGATCAGGCCGCGCTCGTTAACGAATTCGACGTGACCCGCCAGATCGAGCACTTGGACACAATCAGCCGAACTGGCCAGAACGCGACGGTTGAGCTCCTCGCTCGCTCTCAGTTCTGCCTCGGCGGCCTGGAGCCGGTCGATCAAATTCTGCTGGTCGCGCGCGAGCTGATCTTTAACCTCGGCGGCGCCGCGCATCCGAACGAACTGGGTGACCTCCTCGACCTCGTGCATGATAGCTGCCACCTTGCCGTCCTCGCCAAGGATCGGCGTATTACGGGGGCGCCACCAACGGTCCTCGAAGTATCCATCGGCGTTGCGGACTGCGTAACGCTGGACCGCCATGATGTCCGCTACCCCGTTTCCAAGCACTCGGTCGAGCGAAGCGGTAAGCTTGTTGACGCCATCCGCATTCGGATCCTCAGGATCATCGGGAAATACGTCAAAGAGCCTACGGCCGATCTGGTCTTCCAGTCTGGTTCCTGTCAGCCTCAACCGCGCCTCATTGGCGGCCACAATGATCCAATAAGGCGGCGAAACGACCAGCACTGGCGTGGCTATCGCCTCGAAGAGGCTCTGAAAATCGGGGAAAGAAGTTTGTCCGACACCTTCTTCTGTCACAATTAAGATCTCACTGTGCCACTGGTGACTACTCGAATATGTGCTGAAAAATACAGGTAGACTTACTTAGACATTTGATGGCGTTGACAGGTTTAAATTGTTGCCAAATACAACGCGCGACATCGACTCGCTGCCCGGCCAGTCGACCCTCTCCCTTCCGCTCGCACCACAGATCCATCGCACGTCCAATCTGACCCACTTATCGGAAGCCTACAATTAACGCGCTCCGGCCGCGATAGACACCATCCTGATCGTAAGCACCGTTGGCGGTGAACGACGCGACGGGATCAATCTCTTGATCAAGAGTCAGGCTGCCGCGTTGCCGCAAGGTCGCATGTAGGCGGCAGAGTTTGTGGTCCGGTGTCGCTGCTTCGACATATGATGGCGACGCTCCACATTGCTTTTGAATGGCACGGCACTTACGCCGACAGTGACGGAGATGGCCCCACATCATCCTATCTCAGTCGATAGCGCGTAGATCCCTGCAACAGAGCTCCTGCTAGTTTGTCTCACCTTCTCCGTTTCTGTTGTGTTGATGCTGCTTTAGATTTTCGGTGCCGCGATCGTGTCGCTACGACGGCTATTGTGGGATGCCGAGCAAAGGCGGCGATCCAGCACAAGTTACCCGGTGCTGGCTCGTTTCTTGTCGTCAGGCAGGCGTTGCCGCGTCCGCAGGGATCAGCCCTGCCGTTCGGAGCTCCTCCCACACGCCGGGA
Organism: uncultured Acetobacteraceae bacterium; assembly: GCA_964613945.1. Taxonomy (GTDB): domain Bacteria; phylum Pseudomonadota; class Alphaproteobacteria; order Acetobacterales; family Acetobacteraceae; genus JAVVHH01. The sequence continues at coordinate 130,275 of CAZTJC010000007.1, read as the reverse complement.
GCAACGGTCGCCGACATGAGTCTGGCATTCTCCTCCACCCTCTCGCGCCGTTTGGCGCCGGGGATCACCGCGGCCACCACGGGGTGAGCGGCGCAGAACTGCAACGACGCGGCCCGGATGTCCGCGCCGTGGCGCTCGCAGATGGCGGCGATCCGGTCGCGTTTGGCGATCATCTCGGGCGGCGCCTGCTGATATTCGAAGGTGCTGCCGCCGGCGAGCAGGCCCGAGTTGTAGGGGCCGCCGACCACGACATGAACACCGCGGTCGGCGCACATCGGAAACAATCGATCCAGCGCGGGCTGATTGAGTAGGCTGTAGCGGCCCGCCAACAGGAATACGTCGGGATCCGCTGTCTCCAGCGCTCGCACGCAGGGCTCCGTGAGGTTCACGCCCAGCCCCCAGCCCTTGATCACCTTCTGCTCACGGAGCGCGACCAGCGCCCGGAAGGCGCCGGAGCGTGCGATCTCGAATTGCTCCTCCCACGCATCGCCCAGGTGATCGGCGGCGAGATCGTGAACGAAAACGACGTCGATCTGCGCCAGGCCGAGGCGCTGGCAGCTATCCTCCACCGAGCGCATCGTCGCGTCGTAGCTGTAATCGGTCTCGACCCGGAATGGCAGCACGTCCAGGAAGGGTGGGTTGCCGGGTCGGCTGACATCGGGGCGAAGCAGCCGGCCCACTTTGGTGGACAGCGTGAACGCCTCGCGGGGAAAACGACGCAGGGCGCGGCCAAAGCGGTGCTCTGACAGGCCGCTACCGTAATGCGGCGCGGTGTCGAAGTAGCGGACACCGCTGTCCCAGGCGGCAACCAGTGCGGCATCGGCCGTATCGTCGTCGACCACGTCGAACATGTTGCCGAGCGGAGCGCCGCCGAAGCCGAGAGGGCCGGGAGGGGCAAAATGGGTCATGATGTCGATCCTCGTCAGGGAAGGATGCGCTGCCGCTTGAGGCTGTCGATCGCCGTCAGCAGCGACGCGGTCGAGTTCAGTCGCTCAGTGAAACCGTATTCGTAGATCTTGTTCACATCGGAGATCACGTCGGTCTCGGTGTTGAAGATGAAGTCACCGAAACCCCAGCCTACCAGCCCTGACAGATCAGGCTCGGCCAATCCGTGCCGCTCCGTGAGATCACGCCATAAGGGTCCTTTGTCGGCCATGTGCTGGGCCAGGCGAAGCGGCACCGGGCTCGCGGTGGCAAGGCCAAGGTGGTGGGCGACGTCGTCCCACATGCGCGACCACCGGAACGTGTCGCCGTTGGTGACATTGAACGCCTCGCCGCCGGCGCGTTCGCTCGTTGCAGCCCAGCGGCTGGCGCGGGCGAGGAGGCGGGAATCGGTGAACTGGACGAGTTGCTCGAATGCCCGGTCAGTGCCGGGGAAGCGCAAGGGTATGTCCAGCGCCCGGCTGATCTCGGCAAACGCGCCGACCACCAGCGCGATGTTCATCGGGTTGCCCCAGATATCGCCCACCACCACGTCGGGGCGCAGGACTACGAAATCCCATGGACTCCGTGACGATCGCTCGCGCAGGGCCGCCTCCTGCGCCATGTATAGGTTCGGCGGCATGTGCGGCGGATCGCTTTCGCGTGCCGGGGTCGGCACTTTAGCGCCCAGGTGGATGCCGTAGATCTTGAAGCCTTGATAGATGATCACACGCTGAAGCGGCGCGCCGGCCGCCTCCAGCCCGTCCAGCAGATTGCCCAGCATGGCGGCATTGCGCGTGGCCTCGGTGGCGAGGTCCGGGTCAGGCGCCAGTGCGGCGTAGAACAGGTGCGTGGTGTCAGCCGCGCCGCGCATCGCCGCCACCGTGGCGCCGGGGTCGGTGAGATCGGCCTGTATCGAGGGGTGCTGCTGCAGCGCACGGCGCGACAGGCCCCGCGCCGTCCAGCCGTTTCCTGCCAGTTCGTTCATCACCGCATCGCCGATGATCCCGGCCGCGCCAGCGACCAGGGCGGTTGCAGCCGTCATCACCACTCGATTCCGATCTTGCCGAAATGTGTTGCGCCCATCTCGAAGCGGAACGCCTCGGCGAGTTGCTCGAGCGGGAACCGCCGGTCGATCACCGGCTTGATCCCGCTGCCATCCAGCGCGCGGACGAAGTCCTGCTGTTCGCGCCGACTGCCGACGATCAGGCCCTGGAGGCGCGCCTGCTTGGCCATCAGCGCCGCCGTCGGCACGTCACCGCTGGCGCCGGTCAACACGCCGATCAGCGAAATGTGGCCGCCGACGCGAACGGCCTCGATGGATTGGGCGAGCGTGCCGGGGCCGCCGACCTCGACCACATGGTCCACGCCGATCCCGCCCGTCCAGTCGCGCAGCGCCCGACCCCAGTTCGGCTGCTCGCGGTAGTTCAGCGTGTGATCGGCGCCCAGGGCACGGGCTCGCTCGAGCTTGTCGCCAGACGACGAGGTGATGGCGACCGTCGCGCCCATGAGCTTGGCGATCTGCAACGCCCAGATCGAAACGCCGCCAGTGCCGAGCAGCAGCACGGTATCGCCGGGCTTGAGCTTGCCGTCGACGATCAGTGCCCGCCAGGCGGTCAGCCCGGCGGTGGTGATGCTTGCCGCCTCGACCGCGTCATAGCCTTTCGGCGCTTGCGTCATGGCGGTCGCCGGCACCACCACGTGCTCGCGGGCGTAGCCGTCGATGCCGTCGCCCGGCGTGTGGGCGAAATCGCCGATCGTGGGCGTGCCATCCAGCCAGTTAGGGAAGAAGCAGGACACCACCACGTCGCCCGGCGCGAACTCGGTCACCCCAGCGCCGACGGCCTCGACGAGGCCAGCGCCGTCCGCCAGAGGTATCCGCCCGTCTGCGCTCGGCATGCGTCCGGTCGCAACGCCGAGATCATGGTAATTGAGCGTGCTGCCGTGCAGCGCCACTCTGATCTCGCCTGGTCCGGGCTGACCGGGATCGACGCGATCCTGCATCTCCAAGCGGTCAATCCCGCCTGGAGCGGGTAATATCATGGCCTTCATGCAGCAATTCTCGATTGTTGCGAGGTTAACGCATCAACCGGCGGTTCTTTCCCTAAACTGGCCGAGCCCGTCTACAGCTTACGAAAGCCATCGATCACCACCAAGCCACTCACGTGTCGACGACTGCGAGACCGCCGAGATAGGCGGCCCGTACTTGCGGATCGTTCCAAAGCACGTCCGGCTTGCCGCTGACCAGGATGCGGCCGGTCTCCAGCACATAGGCCCGGTCCGCGACCGACAGAGCCATGTGCGCATTCTGCTCGACGAGCAACACGGTGGTGCCACGGGCGCGAATGTCGGCGATGATCCGGAACACCTGCTGCACGATCAATGGCGCGAGCCCCAGGGAGGGTTCGTCGAGCAACAACAGCCGAGGGCGGGCCATCAGGCCGCGTGCGACGGCGACCATCTGTAGCTGGCCTCCCGACAGCGTCCAGCCGAGCGCGTCGATGAGGCGGCGCAGATCGGGGAAATAGGTCAGCATCTCCTCGAGTTCCGTGTCGCGTGTCGCGCGCGACAGCCGGCCGCGATTCGACGCCCCGAGCAGGATGTTTTCGCGCACGGTGAGGCCGGGGAACACGCGCCGCCCCTCCGGGATGTGCGAGATGCCGGCGCGCACGATCGCGCCGGGCGACTGGCCGAGGATCGATTTGCCCTCGAACTCGATCTTGCCGGTGATGTTGTCAAGCAGGCCTGAAATGCTGCGCAACGTCGTCGTCTTGCCGGCCCCGTTGGCACCGAGCAGCGCGACGATCTCGCCTTCCTCGACGGTGACATCAAGGCCGTGCAGGACCTCGCCGGCGTTGTAGCGGGCGTGCAGGCCCCCGATCGCGAGCAGGCTCATGCCGGTACGGGCTCGCCGAGATAGGCGGCAATCACTTCGGGATGGCTCAGCACCTCGCGCGGCGTGCCATCGGCGATGCACCGCCCGAAATTGAGCACGGTGATATGGTCGGCAACCGCTTCGATCAGCTTCATGTCGTGCTCGATGACCAGAATGGTGAGTCCGTGCCCCTTGAGGCGACGCAGCAACTCGCTCAGTTCCTGCTTTTCAGTCGAGTTAAGCCCGGCGGCGGGCTCGTCGAGCAGCAGCAGATCCGGCGAACCCGCCAGGGCGCGCGCGATCTCCACGTAGCGTTGGTGGCCATAGGGTAGTGAGCCGACCGGCAGGGAAGCGTCGTGCCGCAGGCCGACGAAGTCGAGCGCCGACAAGGCCCGCGATACGACGGCGGCCGGGTCGCGTACGTCATTGCCGGGTCGCTCGGCGCCGATCATCACGTTTTCCAACACCGTCAATCCGCGGAAGACGCGGATGTTCTGATAGGTGCGCGTCATCCCGCGCTTGGTCCGCTGATGCGGCGGCAGCGTGCCCATGGGCACGTTCGCGAGCCGCACCGCGCCGGAGGTGGCCCGGTAAAGACCAGAGATGACGTTGAGGAAGGTCGTCTTCCCCGATCCGTTCGGGCCGATCAGCGCATGCACGCTGCCGCGCCGGACATTGAAACTGATCCCGTCCAGCGCTTTCAGGCCGCCGAAATGCTTGGCGAGCCCGTCGACCTCGAGCGCGTTCTCGCCGGCCAGCCCGGCGGTCTGGGACAGCAGCGGCAGCGGCGGGAGACTTCCCTCCACCACCGGCGCGCGACGGTAGAGCCGCTTGGCCGCCCATCCCCACAAGCCTTCCGGCAGGAAGATCATGATCAGGATCACCGCCGCGCCGTAGATCGCGAGATAGGCCTCGCGGAGGAAGCGGAGCCACTCCGGCAGGATCACCAGCGTGAACGTGCCGAGCAGGGCGCCGAACGGGCTCTGCACGCCGCCCAGCAACGCCATCGTCAGCATCACGATGCTTTCGTCGAAGGTGAACTGGTCGGGGCTGACATAGGAGAAGGCGCCCGCGAACAGCGCCCCGCCGAGGCCGCCCAGCATCGCGCTGATTCCGAACGCGACCACCTTGATCTGGAACACGTCGATGCCGCAGGTGCCTGCCGCAATCTCGTTGTCACGCACCGCCTGCATGGCGCGCCCGAGCCGGCTCAGCTTGAGACGCCAGGTGAACAATACCGCGCCGACGAGCAGCACCAGGCAAAGGCCAAGATACGCATGACCGTCCTCGAGCCCCGCCGGACGGGGTATGCCGGACACGCCGTCCGGCCCGCCGGTAAGCCCGATCCAGTTGGTCATCACGAGCGTCAGGATCACCTGGAAACTGATCGTCACCATGGCCAGGTAGTGCCCGCCGAGACGCAGGCTGGCGAAACCGAGCAACAGGCCAAAAATGCCGCACACGATTACGGCGGCAACAGTCCCGATCAGGAACGGCACGCCCGCATGTACCGTCAGGATCGCCTGTACGTAGGCGCCGATGCCGAGGAACCCGGCCTGCGCCAGCGAGATCTGTCCGCAATAGCCGAGCACGACCACCAGCCCGGCGACGCCGATGGCGTAGGTCGCCGCCTGCATGATGATGTTCAGCGTGTAGCCGTGCCCCGGCGCAACCGCCGCAACCAGCACCGCCACCACCAGCCCGGCCGCCGCGGTCGGCAGCCCGCGCCACCAGCGCGCCGCCGGGATCACCGCCAGTTTCTCGGGCGCCACGATGGCCGGCTCCATCGTGCTCATGCCTTCTCCGCGATCAACTCGCCGAACAAGCCTTGCGGCCGCACGAGGAGCACCAGAAGCAGAATAATGAAGCCGTAAGCATCCTTGTACGGCGTCGAGAGATAGGTCGCGCCTAAGGTCTCGGCCAAGCCGATGATGATTCCGCCCAGAATGGCGCCAGGGATGCTGCCGAACCCGCCGATAATATTGGCCGCGAACGCCTTCAGCGCGATGGTTGCGCCCATGCCAACGGAGACGAACAGCACCGGCGCTACCAGCACGCCGGCCAACGCTCCGAGCGCGGCGCTGTAGGCGAAGGTGATCAGCACCATGATGGCCACGGGAATGCCGAGCATCGCCGCCATTTCCTTGTCCTGCGACGTCGCCTGGAGCTTCTTGCCCAGCATGGTCTTTTCAAAGATCAAATATTGCAGGATCACCATCAAGATCGTGAAGGCGATGATCGACAGATACTGCGTGTCGACGAAAACCGATCCGGCCATGAAGCCCGGATTGTCGAACAGGGTCGGCACTGTCGCCGGGCTGGGCCCGTAAAGCGCGAGCACCGCATTGGGCAGCAGGATGGAGGCGCCGATCGTGCTGATGATGACGGTGAGCTGGCCGCGATTGCGCAGGGGCCAGTAGACCGCCCCGGCGAACAGCACGCCGAACCCGGCCATCAGGATGATCGAAGCCAGGAATGCCGCCCAATACGGCAAGCCGACGCCAACGAAGAGCACCAGAAGAATGTAGGCGCCGAGCATGGAAAACTGGCCCTGCGCGAAGTTCACCACGTTGGCCGCGCGGATCAGCAGCACGAAGCCGAGGGAAGCCAGTGCGTAGATCGCCCCGATTCCGAGCCCCGTGAACAGGAGCTGCGGCAGTATTTCCAGCATCGACGCGCCCCGCTACGAGGGCTTCGGGAATTCGACGAACTTGATGAAGTTGATCTTGCCGGCTTGGTTCTGCACCACGCTATAGCCGTGCAACCCATCGCCATTCGGATCGAAGTCGTATTCGCCTTCCGCGCCCTTGTAGCCCTGAATGTCGAGGATCGCCTTGCGCATGGCTTCCGGGTCCGTGCTCTTGGCATTGTTGATCGCGGTCGCGAGGACGTTGGTCGCATCGAACGCCCAGGAGGCTTGGTTGTCCGGCAGCACCTTGAACCGCGCCTGGTATGCTGCGCCGAAACTTTTCGACTCCGGGCTGGCGTCGACCGCGTAATCCGCCACGCCGTAGGTGTCATACAGCGCAGGGCCGGCCAGTTCGAGCGCCGAGGTATCCACGATCGAGGGCGAGCCCAACCAGGGTGTCCGCACCCCGAGCTGCCGTAGCTGCTTGGCGAACACGCCCAGGTCGGTCTCGAAGGTGAAGTAGCTGGTGATGAGATCGGCGCCCGACGTCCTCACTTGCAGCACCACCGGGGTGAAGTCCGCCTGCTGGTTGGTGTAGCCCACCGAAAGGACCGGCGTGATGCCGAGCGACTTCAACTCGGCCGTCAGCGCGTCGCGGCCGCCGGTGCCGAAGGCGTCGGTGGAATAGATCAGGGCGATCTTCTTATGGCCGAGCGTCTCGGTGCCATAGGAAGCGATGGTCTTGGCCGAATAGGTGTCGTTCGGCCGGCAGCGGAACAGCCAGCGATTGCCCTGATGGGTCAGGCGAGGATCGGTGCCGCCGATCATCATCGGCTTGCCCTGCTTGAGCACGTCGGGCGACACGGCCTGCACCTGGGTCGAGCGGATCGAGCCGATGAAACCGACCATCGCCGGGTCGGAGGCGAGTCTGCTGAAGGCTAGGACCGCGCCGGGATTGGTGGTCTGATCGTCGGCGACGACGGTTTCCATCTTGCGCCCCAGTACGCCGCCCTTGGCGTTGATGCCGTCGAGCGCCAGCGCGATTCCGTTGCGCATGAACTGGCCTGACTGCGCTGCCGCGCCGGTCTGCGGCGAGACGACGCCGATCCGGACCGGCTCCTCGGCGCGAGCGATGATGGAGGGGGCCGCCAGGGCCGCCAGGCTGCCCAACAAGGTTGCTCGGCGTGTAACGATTTCCATCCGTGACGATCCTCCGACGCGTTCAGGCCTTGGCGACGTGACTATTCGCCTGGCTCTCTTGCGATCCACAATGAAGAGATGGGCGGCACCCCGCAAGCTAGTTCCATTGTCGTGGGCGGTTGGATCGTATTGGCTGCGATGGCAGCGACTCTCATGGGTTGAGCAAGCTGAGCCCGTGTGTCGCTCGAATGCCGCCATGAGCCGGGCAGGGCGGGATCAGCCGCCAGACAGCCTCAGAAACTTTGAATTTGTAGTCATTTCATTCCGTAGTACTCTGTTTGCTGACATTTCAGGTTATAGGTCGGTCGATGCATCTTTCCCGCTTTCCGCGGTTGCGCCACGCTCACTTGCCCACGGCTCTGGAGAGGATGGATCGGCTTTCCGCCGAACTCGGCGGGCCCGAACTGTGGATCAAGCGCGACGACTGCACAGGCTTGTCGACGGGCGGCAACAAGACGCGCAAGCTGGAATTCCTGATGGCCGAAGCGCAGGCGCAGGGTGCGGATCTGGTCATGACGCAAGGCGCGACCCAGTCCAATCACGCACGGCAGACGGCGGCTTATGCGGCCAAGCTCGGGATGGCGTGCCATATCCTGCTCGAGGATCGGACCGGCTCGAACGATCCCAATTACAAACATAACGGCAACGTCTTCCTCGACCTGCTGCACGGCGCCACCACCGAAGGACGACCCGGCGGCGTCGACATGCAAGCCGAGATGGACGCCGTGGCCGAACAGCGCCGTGCCGAAGGCCGAAAGGTCTACGTCATCCCTGGCGGTGGCTCTAATCCCACCGGCGCGCTCGGCTACGTCAACTGCGCGCTCGAGCTGGTCAACGATGCCAACAACCTGGGTATGGTGATCGATCACGTGGTCCACGCGACCGGCAGCGCCGGCACCCAGGCCGGGCTGATCGTCGGCCTCAAGGCGCTCAACTCCGGCATCCCGTTGCTCGGCATCGGCGTGCGTGCGCCGAAGGCCAAGCAGGAGGAGAACGTCTTCAAGCTGGCGACCGCGACGGCGGAGAAGCTGGGCTGCCCGGGCGTGGTCAAGCGCGAAGACGTCGTCGCCAACACCGACTACGTCGGCGAGGGTTACGGCATCCCGACGCCCGGCTGCATCGAGGCGATCGAGATGTTCGCCCGCCTGGAAGGCATCCTGTTGGATCCGGTCTATACCGGCAAGGGCGCCGCCGGGCTGATCGACCTGATCCGGAAAGGCCAGTTCGACAAGAGCCAGCGTATCGTCTTCGTCCATACCGGCGGGTCGGCGGCACTGCCGGGCTACATCAACGCCTTCTCGTTCGGCGAAGGCGGCAGCACGGCCGCTTCGTGATGCTCGGCGTCTTGGGCGGCATGGGCCCGCTCGCGACGGTCGACTTCCTCGAGAAGTTCGTGTTGCAGACCGAGGCGACGCGCGACCAGGATCATATCCCGTTCCTGGTGGCGTGCCTGCCGCAAATCCCCGACCGCATGGATGCCCTGCTCCGCGACGGCCCCTCGCCAGCCGACGCCATGGTCGACGGCATCGGTCGCTTGGTCGCCGGCGGCGCCGAGCTGATCGCGATCCCCTGTAATACCGCGCATGCCTGGTTCGACGAGGTGGCGGCGCGCTCGCCGGTGCCGATCCTGCACATAGTGCATGCCGTGCTGGACGCGCTGCGTGACCGCGGGATCGAGCGCGGGCCGATCGGGCTGCTGGCCACCGAGGGCACCATCAAGGCAGACATCTTCCAGTCCGTGCTGAAGGCGCAGGGGCTGGAGTGCCGCTTGCCGGAGGACGCCGCGCCGGTCGATGCCGGGATCTACGCCGTCAAAGTGGGACGCTTGGACGACGCCCGCACCGGCCTAGCGACAGTGGTGCGCACCATGCTCGGGCAGGGCTGCACTGCCGTCATCTTCGGCTGCACCGAGGTCTCGGTCGCGCTCGGCGACATGGCCGAGTTTCGCGACGTGACGGTGGATTCCAGCGCCGCCCTTGCACGCATGGCGTTGAAGCGCTGCGGCGCACGCCTAAAACTGATGGAGGCCGCATGATCAAGCGCCGGACCCTGCTCGCCGCGACCGCCTCCGCGCTCGCCGCTCCCGCCATCGCGCAGCCGGCATCGCTGATGCGCTTCGTGCCGGAAAGCGATGTGGCGGTGCTGGACCCGATCTGGACCACCGCCACCGTCACCCGCAACCACGGCTACCTCGTGTTCGACACGCTGTACGGCCAGACCGCCGACTACGCGATCGAGCCGCAGATGGTGGCCGGGCATACAGTGGAGGACGACGGCAAGCTCTGGCGCCTGACGCTGCGCGAGGGCTTGCGCTTCCACGACGGCGAGCCGGTGCGGGCGCAGGACGTCGTGCCCAGCATCCGCCGCTTCGCCGCCCGCGACGCCTTCGGCCGCGCGTTGATGGACGCGACCGACGAGCTGACCGCCGCCAGCGACCAGGTGATCCAGTTCCGGCTCAAGAAGCCGTTCCCGCTGCTGCCGAACGCGCTGGGCAAGACCGGCACCAGCATGCCCTGCATTATGCCACAGCGCCTGGCCGAGACCGACCCGAACAAGCAGGTCAGCAAGATGATCGGCAGCGGTCCGTTCCGCTTCAACGCCAAGGAGCGCATCCCCGGCGCGCTACTGGTCTACGAGCGTAATCGCGACTACGTCCCCCGCAGCGGCGGCACGCCGACCTTCACCGCCGGGCCGAAAACGGTGCATTACGATCGGGTCGAGTGGCGCGTCATCCCGGACGCCGCGACCGCCGCCAACGCCATCACCAACGGCGAAGTCGATTGGTGGCAGAGCCCGACGCCGGACCTGCAGCCCATGCTCAAGCGTGGTGGCGACATTGCGATGCGCATCCTCGATCCCGGCGGCGCGCTCGGCTGCCTCCGCTTCAACAGCCTTTTCCCGCCGTTCGACAACCCGGCGATCCGTCGCGCCATGCTCGGCACGGTCGATCAGACGGAGGTCATGACCGCCGAAGGCGGCGACGATCACTCGTTGTGGAAGGTCAATGTCGGCCTGTTCAGCCCCGGCACGCCGCTGGCGACCACGGTCGGCACCGAACAGCTCCTCGGTCCGATCAACCCGGCCAAGGTGAAGCAGGCACTGCGCGAGGCCGGCTACAAGGGCGAGCGCGTGGTGATCCTCGACCCCACCGACTACCCCACGACGCATGCCATGGTTCTGGTCATGGCCGACGCGCTCCAACGCTGCGGCATGAACGTCGACGTGGCCGCCAGCGATTGGGGCACGGTCGTGCAGCGCCGCAGCAGCCGCAAGCCGCCGGCCGAGGGCGGGTGGAACATCTTCCTCACCAACCTGAACGGCACCAACAACCTCGACCCGGCGAGCCAGCTCGGCCTGCGCGGCAACGGCAACCAGGCGTGGTTCGGCTGGCCCGCCGCGCCGCGGCTGGAGCAACTCCGGCAGGACTGGTTCGACGCCGCCACGCTCGACGACCAGAAGCGGATCTGCACCGAGATGCAGCGGGTCTTCTTCGAGGACCCGAGCTACCTGCCGCTGGGCGCCTATTACGAAGCGACGGCATTGCGGAAGCTGCGCGACGTGCGCATCGGCTTTGCGCAATTCTACGACGTACGCCCGGCCTGACCCGGCAATGCCGATCGCGACCGCCGCCGATGGCTGCCGGATCCACTACGAACGGACCGGCATCGGCCCGGTCGTAGCCCTCATCCCCGGCCTCGGTGGCGACGGAAGGTTCTGGTCAGGCGTCGCCTCGTGCCTCGCCGACCGCTTCGATTTGATCATCGTGGACCATCGCGGCGCCGGCCGGAGCGACCGGCCGGACACGCCCTACAACATCTCCTTGATCGCAACCGACTTGCTCTCGGTGCTGGATGCCGAACGGGTCGAGGCGGCGCATCTGGTCGGTCACTCGACCGGAGGCGCGATCGTGCAGTCTTTGGCACTCGACGCGCCGTCTCGTGCCCGGCGACTGGTGATCAGCGGCAGCTGGGATCGGCCCGATGCCCGTTTCCGAGCACTCTTCGAAGCACGTGCCGCGCTGCTCGACGCCGGGCTCACTGCACCATACCAGATGCTGACGCACGTCTTCGGCTACGACCCGGCATGGATGGAGGCCCATACGACAGACCTCAGCCGCGCCGTCGGAGTGGCGGGCCAGACACTTGCGCCACTATCCGTCACGGCGGCCCGGGTGCGCATGTTGCTCGATTTCGACCGCTCGGCGGAACTTGCTCAGCTGCGACACGAGACGCTCGTCATCGGCGCTGCCGGCGACGTGCTGATCCCGTTCTACCACGCCGAACGCCTTGCAGCATCCATCCCAGGTGCCGGACTCGTTCGCCTGGAGGGTGCGCACTTCCACCCCAGCATCGATCCAATCCCGTTCGCCGAGACTGTCGCTGGGTTCCTAAAGGCTTGAGGGACGTGCGGCCGTCGGCATGTTAATCAAACAGGACGGATCAGGTCGCCGACCAGAACGCCAATTCGTTCGGACCCGGCCGTAGTCGTCCCGTGACGCCCACCGGCGACGTTGTTTGAGTTCGCAGCATCGACAACGTTTCCCGATCCGCCGGGTCGACCCGGGCCAGGGTTCGCGTATCGTCCGGTAGGCGCAAGACTACTGTCCCGGGCCCGGCTTCGCCGTCGCGGCCATAGATGATGGTGAAAGTTTCGACGGCACCGCTTCCCTGATCGGCGAACACGATGGTCGGAGCGGCACCCCGTCGCTGATCGGCCGTACTCTGCCGGGACGCGGGCCGTAGCAAGCAATCTTGCGGCACGGGCACATGACCGAGAGTGAGCCCGTAATGCCAGGTCAATGTCCCGCCTTGACCGTAGAGCAACCCCAACCCATCACGCGCACGCAAAGCGCGCACGCAAGCGACCGCGCCATGCGTCATGTAATTGTTCAGCGGCGCCCCATGAAAGGTGAGCCCGCCGGCGGCGCTGACCGGCATGTCCGGTGGGAGCCCTAGCCGACGCCGCGCCATTTTCGGCACCACCGGAAAGCAGCTGTACAGCTCGAGCACGTCGAACTGCGATCCCGCCCGCTCGGCTGCTTCCAGCATGGCATCCAGCACCGCCTCTTGCCCGGGAGCATGGTCGAATCGGTCGCGGCTGCACCAGTCCAACGTCTCGGCCGCCACCGCGCCCTCGCCGACGTGGATGAGCCGGTCCTCCGGCACGCCCGCCGCGCGGGCCACCGCCAAGCTGGTGAGCAGCACGGCGGCTCCCTGATTGACCGCCGGGTTAGCCACCATCAGCTTTGGATAGGGGTAGGCGATCATGCGGTTGGCTGCGGACACAGTGGCGATCGTCTCTGCCGTCATCGCCGTTCGCAGCCATGCCCCTGCCTGGCCTGCGGCGGACGCGGACAAGCCGGCCCATAGTTCAGCAGACTCCGCGTGCGCTTCCGCCGGACTCTGCTGCCAGGCGGCCGCCGTCGCAATCTCGTAGAGCGGATAGACTGTGACCGGTTCCGTAATCCCGTGCTGGCGCGCGAGCGCATGCAGGTAGTTCCTGTTGCGCGTCGGCAACCAACCCTCGCCAGAAGGATCTGCCCCGAGTGGCGGCTCCGTCCAGGGCAACGTCATGCCCCGGCGTCGGGCCGTGGTCGCGGTATGGCTGCTTTCTGCCCCGCAGACGGCGGCAACGGCGCTTTCGCCGCGCGCGATCCGCTGGGCCGCTTCATGCAGAAATTGCACGGGTGTCTGACCACCGATCGGCCCGTGCTGCCGACGGGATGGCGTCGCGCCGATCCGCTCGGCGACTAGGCCAGGCAGGTCGTCGTAAGGCCAGGAGACGACACCCACCACGTCCAGGCTGTCCAGCTGGGCCAGCAGCCTGGCCCCGGAGTCGTCCTCAGCCCGCTGCATCGCCGCCACCGCTAACGCCGCCGGTTCCAACCCCAGCGCCGGGTCCGCCGGCCGGTCGGTGATCTCCCCCACGCCGACGATCACCGGCTGGGTGTTCGGATCGCTCGCCATACCTCTGTCTTCCTCGTCGCCGATTGCATTTGATAATCCTGAATGCAACGGTGCGCGATGCACAGCGGCGACACGGTCGATTTCGATACGTTCAGCGTGACGCGTGTGCGCCAGATGCTGGCCATGCTCGATCGTGACATCGATACACTTCGCGAGGGCGACGTCCTGCCACGCGGATGGCACAGCGCCATGTTCGCCCCCGCGACCCGGCCGTCCCTTCTACGGCCGGATGGTTTCGGCGGCCTCGGTCTTGAGTTGCCTACTACGGATCTTACCCGCCTGATGTTCGGCGGCCGCCGCATCGCGTTCCACGGCGATCTCGCCATCGGCGCTCCGGCAAGGCGCCACACGAGCCTGCTCGGCACCGACACCAAGCAGGGCCGCAGCGGTCGCCTGATGATCGTCACCTTGCAGCGCGACATCTTCGGTGAGGAGGGGGCGCAGCCCGTCATCACCGAGCAACAGGACTACATCCTCCGCGAGCCGGCCGGTCCACCAACACCGGAACAACCCGGGCCAGGACCAGCCCCCGGCGGCACGCCGTTCGTGGCAGACGAGCAGATGCTGTTTCGCTACTGCGCACTCACCTTCAACACCCACCGCATCCACTACGACCTGCCATATGCCACCGCCGTCGAGGGCTATGACGCGCTGGTGGTCAATGGCAACCTGACGGTCCTGATGCTGACCGAAGCCTTTCGCGCGCAGTCCGGGACGGAACCCCGCACGATCGTCACCCGTAACGTCCGTCCGCTCCTGTGCGGTCGCCCCAACCGGCTCCGCAGCCAGCCTGGCGACGGCAGCTGGCACTTATGGGCCGAGGACGACCAAGGTCGCCTTGCGGTCGAGGTTCTCATCACATGACCGCGGCACCGCTGGCTGGAGTCCGCGTGCTCGACCTGACGACCGTGGTCGTTGGGCCCGCCTGCACCCAGCGCCTGGCCGATTACGGGGCGGAGATCATCAAGGTGGAGGCACCGTCCGGCGACGTGCTGCGCCGCCTCGGCGGCCGCTCGCCGACCGGCGAACACGGTGGCGGCTACCTGCACCTGAACCGCAACAAGCGCGCCGTCTGCCTCGATCTCAAACAGGCATCGGCCCGCGACGCGCTGCGCCGGGTCGCTGCGACATGCGACGTGTTTGTTTCCAACATCCGGCCCGAAGCGTTGCAGCGGCTTGGTCTCGGTGCCGCCGATCTTCGCGCGACCCGGCCAGCGCTGATCCACTGCACCATCACCGGCTTCGGCGCCGGCGGCCCGTATCGCGGCATGCCGGCCTATGACAGCGTCATTCAAGGCGTGGCAGGGGTCGCCGCCCTGTCCGCCGCGCGCGACGGCGTGCCACGATACGTACCGCTGCTACTATGCGACCACGTCGTGGGTGAAATTGCCGCTGGCGCGATCCTGGCGGCGCTGTTCGAGCGTGAGCGCAGCGGCAACGGCGTCTCGCTGGAAGTGCCGATGCTTGAGACGATGGCCCATTTCGTGTTGGCGGAGCACCTCGCCGGTGCAAGCTTCGATCCACCGGTCGGGCCACCTGGCGATGTCCGTCTGCTGGACCCGAACAATGGCCCGTTGCAGACCGAGGACGGCTGGATCAGCCTGACGGCCAACACGGACGCCCAGGTGCGCGCCTTTTTCGGCGCCGTCGGTCGCTCGGACCTCGCCGACGACCCGCGCTTCGACACCGTCGCCAGCCGGATCCGTCATGCGCCGGACTGGTTCGCCGCGCGTGGGGCCGCACTGCGCGAGCGCCCGACTGCAGAATGGCTTCCCATCTTTGCCGCCTGCGATGTGCCAGCGATGCCGTGCCATAGTCTCGACAGCCTCCTGACGGATCCGCATCTTCTGGCGACCGATTTACTGGGCCGGGCCGAGCATCCGACCGAGGGCACCGTCCGCACCTTGCGGCCGACCGTGGTCCATGACGGCATCACGGCGCCGCCGGGTCCACCGGCTGCCCCGCTCGGCGCCGACACGGTGCGCGTGTTGGCCGGTGCGGGTCTGTCGGACGATGAGATCGCCGCACTCCTCCAAACCGCCGCCGCCCACCAGCCGAGAGCCCGGGACGCAACCCGGCCCGCACAGGAGACGCCCCGTTGACCGTTCGCCTCGCCATCACGCTCGCCGTCACCCTGGCCACCACGCTACCCGTCCGTGCCGAAACGGCTGCCGATCCGATCAAGATCGGTGCGCTCGTGGACAATAGTTCCACTTATGCCGACATCGGCGGCCTCGGCGCCGTCGAGGCGGTCCGCATGGCGGTGGAAGATGTCGGCGGCACCGTGCTCGGCCGTAAGATCGAGGTCGTCTTCGCCGACGGCCAGAACAAGCCCGACGTCGCCGCCCAGATCGCGCGCCAATGGTATGACACCGGCGTGGAGATGATCACCGACCTGCCCACCTCGGGTCAGGCGCTGGCGGTCATGCAGGTTGGGCGCGAGAAGAGAAAGATCACCTTGGTGACCAGCGCCGGCAGTTCCGAGATCACCGGCAAGCAATGCTCACCCTATGCGGCGCATTGGACCTG
Organism: uncultured Acetobacteraceae bacterium; assembly: GCA_964613945.1. Classification (GTDB taxonomy): domain Bacteria; phylum Pseudomonadota; class Alphaproteobacteria; order Acetobacterales; family Acetobacteraceae; genus JAVVHH01. Next base: position 114,155 of record CAZTJC010000007.1, on the reverse strand, counting down.
GGACACCTATGCGATGGCGCATGGCACCGGCAGCAGCGTCGTCGAGAAAGGCGGCAAGAGCTGGTTCTTCGTCACCGCCGACTACGTGTTCGGGAAGTCGCTTGAGGCCGACACGGCCGCCGTCGTCAAGCAGAAGGGCGGCACCGTGCTCGGCGACGGCTTGCATCCACTCGGGGCCACCGACTTCTCGTCGGTGCTCCTCCAAGCTCAAGCCTCCAAGGCGGAGGTGGTCGGCATGGCCAACGGCGGTGCCGACCTCATCAACGCGGTCAAGCAGGCGAATGAATACCAACTGCCGCAACATGGACAGAAACTGGTCGCGCTCATCGCCTTCATCAGCGACGTGAAGAGCCTCGGGCTCGAGACGGCGAAAGGATTACTGCTCACCTCGGCCTTCTACTGGGACCTGAACGATCAGACGCGCGCCTGGTCCAAGCGCTTCTTCGAGCGAATGCACCGCGAACCCAGCATGACCCAAGCCGGCGCGTATTCGGCGACCTTGCACTATCTTCAGGCGGTGAAGGCCAGCAACACATTGGATGCGGACAAGGTGATGCAGACCATGCGCGCGACGCCGATCAATGACATGATGACCAATAATGGTCACTTGCGGATCGACGGCCGGGTCACCCGCGACATGTATCTGTTCGAGGTGAAGTCACCCGCTGAGTCCACTGGCGAATGGGACCTCTACAAACAAGTACAGGTCATTCCAAGCCAGGATGCGTTCCGTTCTCTCGCGGATGGTGACTGTCCGTTGGTGAAGTAGGGGCGGACGCCGGCATTCGATTTCAGAAGTATCGCAAGCGTCAGTATTCCTACTGGCAACCGCTCAGCTCGGACAAGCCGACATCAAAGAAATGAGTTTACGAATTATCCGCCTAAAAGCTCGTTGGGGTTCGCGAGGAGGATTTGGTGGTGAATCGTGTCGTCATCGGTCCACTCCAAGAGTAGGTCCAGGAGAGTGGCGGCGTCGCCAGGTGGCAGCTTGTAGACCTGCGTCATGAAAGTATGCGGCCAGTCGCTGCCCCACAGCATCCGCTCCGGCGCATGGCGGATGAGAGCGCGTGCCAACGGCCAAGCGGCAGTGAACGGCGGCGGCCCCATGGCTCCTCCGCCATAGGGCGCAGAAAGCTTCACCCAGACCTTGCCGGTATCCAGCAAGCGCATCAACACTTGCACCTCTGGATGGTCGGGCTCGATCGGGCGACTGAATAGGCCTAGATGGTCGATGACGATCCGGCCGGGCAGGGCGCGAATGGTATCGTACCGCTCTGGAAATGTGTTGCCGCGCATCTGCAGATTGGTGTGCCATCCATGCTCCTGGATGCGGGCCGATAGGCTCGGCACCTCGTCCCATCCCAGCACCCCGCCGGGCGTCATCAGGCAACGGGCGCCCCGCACTCCGCCTTTCGTCAGCCGCGCCAACTCGGCGTCGGGCACCGTCGCATCCACCATGGCGACGCCCCGCGCACCGGGCCCGAGCTGCCCGATGGCGTCGAGCAGGCAGGCATGGTCGGTGCCGTGGGTCGAGGACTGGATAACCAGCACGCGCGTCAGGCCCAGTCGCTTCTGCACTGCCCGGTAGTCGGCCGCGGTAGCCACCGGAGCCTGGTAGACCGCGTTGGCTACCGTGGGAAAGCGCGGATCCAGCACATGGATGTGACAGTCCCACGCTCCCGGCGGGGCCTGAAGGCGAGGGGCGGGAAGGGTCAGGACGAAATCCAGCTCTTCCACCGTTCCAGCGTCAAGTTGCGGTTCGCCTGAACCCAGGCCGGGTCCATGTCGATCAGCTTGGCCTTGATCTCCGGCGTGGTGATGAGCGTCTCCCGCTCGGTCGGGGTCATTAGTCCGGCCGATTCCATGTTGGGCGATGCGTAACCAACGTCGCGGGCGAAGCCAGCCCCTCCCCCCGCACTGCCCAGGTAGAAGTTGAGGAACGCCATCGCGGCATTCGGATGCGGGCAATTCTTGAGAATGGCCCAGGCGCCGAAATTGGCCAGATTGTCCTCATAGCTCCAGGCGAGCGGGAACCCGGCCTTTCGCGTGGCATAGGCCTGGCCGCTCCACATCAGCGCCATCTGGATGTCGTCGTTTTCCCACATGGAGGAGCTCTGGCTTCCTGTCCGCCACCACACTTGGATAAAGGGCCGGATCTGGTCCAGCTTGCGGAAGGCGCGGTCTAGGTCCAGCGGGAACAACTGGTCGCGCGGCACGCCGTCGGCGATCAGAGCGGACACGATGGTGGCGAACGGACCACCGCTATTGGACAGCGAGCGCCGACCCGGGAAGTCCTTGACGTTCCAGAAATCCGCCCAGGTCCGCGGCGGCTTGTTCTTGAACGCGCGCGTGTCGTAGGCCAGCACCTGAGCGCCGACCAGATAAAGCACGCCGTAACGGCCGCACGTGCCAGGCAGGGCTTCCTTGATCGCCGGGATTGCTGCGCACTCGCCCAAATCCGTCAGTAGCGGGGCGAGATTGGCCAACTCACTGAACTGCGGGGAGATGATGTCCCACTCCACCCGGCCGGCGGCGGACATAGCGGTGGCCTTGGCCTGCATCTCGGCGTCCGACGCCGCAACCGGGATCACGCGAACGCCAGTAGCCTTGGTGAACGGGTCGAAGAAGTTCTTCTTCAGCGCTGCCTCGAACACGCCGCCGGTCGTGCGGACCACCAACGTGTCCTCGAGCTTCGGCGACTGCGCCCATGCCTTTACGGGCAGCAGGGCGGCGGCGCCGCTGGCGACGATGAGGTTCCGTCGGGTGGTGTTCATGCACGATCCTCCTGGACACTTTGCCGAACACGCTACTTGCTGCCGCCAGGCCTCACTAGCCCGGCGACGTCAACGCCAAGCGCCATCGAGAATAATCAACAACATGACCCGATCAATACGTCGGCGGCGTCACGGCGCTGACGATCTCGCTTTCCTCGTTGGAGAGGTTGCGAAAGCTGTGGGAGGAACGGCTGTCGAAATAATACGCGTCGCCTTGCTCCAAAACCCGGCTCGTCCCATCAACCGTCACCTCCACCGCACCCCGGATGACGATGCCGGCCTCTTCGGCGGGATGGCTCAGCGTCGCCTTGGTCGCGGCGTGAGGAGCGTATCGTTCATGGAGCAGCAGCAAGCGCCGGTTCGGATGGTTCATCCCGACGAGCCGGTGCGACACGCGATCCGAGCGCCCGATTTCGACCAGTTCGTCGGCCTTGTAGAACGGGCTGTACGGGACCTCACTGCGCAAGTCGTCGAAGAAGGCAGACATCGTGGAGCCCAGGGCGGACAGCACCGCGGATAGCGTGTCGACCGAGGGGCTCATGCGGTCCCGCTCGATTAACGAGATCGCGGACGGTGACACGCCGGAGCGAACCGCGAGTTCCCGCATGCCGAGGCCCCGGCGAGCCCGCAACGCACGCAGCTTGCTGCCAATCTGTGCCATGAAGACCCTCCTCTCCTGACGCGGCAGGATGCCGGGCACCCGACCGGCCGACAAGGAAAACTGTACGGAATACTAGACACTCTCGATTTGACGCTCGTGACCCCGTTGTGGCGGTTCGAGTGAGGCCGGATCATCGCCCGACAGATACCGACAACACGGGAGCGGAGCGCAATGATCTTCATCAAGGCACCGGAGCACGACGCGACAGCCGGCAACCTTGCAGTGGAGACCACGGTGCGCTCGGTCATTGCCGCCGTCCGCAAGCGGGGCGACGCGGCAGTTCGCGAGTTCTCGCAACGCTTCGACGGAATCGCCCCCGATACGCTGGAGGTCAGCGTGGCCGAGCGCGAGGCCGCGGTGCAGGCGCTGGATCCGCAAACCCGGGCGGACACGGAGTTCGCGATCGGAAATGTCCGTGCCTTCGCCGAAGCGCAGCTTGCCACGGTGCTGCCGCTGGAGGTCGAACCGCTCCCGGGCCTGCATCTTGGCCACCGCGTCATCCCCATCCAGCGCGTCGGCGCCTACGTCCCGGGCGGCCGTTACCCGCTGCTCTCGGCGCCGGTGATGACGATCGTTCCCGCCGTGGTCGCCGGCTGCGACGAGGTGATCGCCTGCCTCCCGCCCACGGCCCATCCCGCCATGATCGCCGGCTGCCATCTGTCCGGCGCGCACCGGGTGTTCCGCATCGGCGGCGCTCAGGCGATCGCCGCGATGGCGCTCGGCACCAACAGCGTGCCCCGCGTCGACAAGATCGTCGGACCCGGCAATGCGTACGTGAACGAGGCCAAGCGGCAGGTCTTCGGCCCTGTCGGTATCGACCAGCTCGCCGGGCCGAGCGAGATCTTCGTCGTCGCCGACAGCACCGGCGATGCGGAGATGATTGCCACCGACCTGCTGGCGCAGGCCGAGCACGACGTGCACACCCGGGTGGGCCTGATCACCACCGACCGCGCTTTGGCCGAGGAGACGCTGCGCGCCGTCGAGCGGCAACTCGCCACCCTCTCCACGGCCGCGTTGGCGGGTGTCTCCTGGCGGGATCGCGGCGAGATCGTGCTGTGCGAGGACGAGGCGGCCATGCTCGCCTATTCCGACCAGGTCGCGGCCGAGCACCTCCAGGTCCACACGGCGGACCCGCACGCGACGGCGGCCAAGCTACGCAACTATGGCTCGCTGTTCATCGGCCGCGAAGCCAGCGTGGTGTATTCCGACAAATGCTGCGGCACCAACCACACCCTACCTACCATGGGTGCCGGGCGTTACACGGGCGGGCTTTGGGTCGGCTCCTTCGTGAAGGTGTGCACCCATCAGTGGCTGGACGCGCGCGGCGTGGCGGCCGTGGCGCCGCCGGCGGTGCGGCAGAGCGCCAGCGAGGGGTTGGAGGGGCATCGCCGGGCTGCGGCGCTGCGGCTGGATCGACAAAACGCCCGATGATGCACCTGCTCGCCATTCCGAACATGATCGGCGCCCATCTGGGCGGCTGGCGCCACTCCACGGCCTACGACGACCCGGTGATGAACCTGCCGCGCATGATTGAGTACGCGCAGCTTGCGGAGCGCGGCAAGCTGGACGGGTTGTTCCTGGCCGACGGCAACGGCATCCGCGACATGGACAAGCCCGCCCTGTTCGCCGCCAACTTCCCGTCCGCCCGGCCCGGCGTGTTCGACCCGGTGGTGCTGATGACCGCCCTGGCTGGGCAGACGGAACGGATCGGCCTGGTGTGCACTGCCACCACCACATTCGACGAACCCTGGTTCGTGGCCCGTCGCTTCGCCTCGCTGGATCACGTCAGCGGTGGCCGGGCCGGCTGGAACGCCGTGACCGCCTCCAACGCCGGCGACGCGCTGAACTTCAGCCATGCTCAGCCCGTCGGGCGCGAACAGCGCTACGCCCGCGCGGAAGAGTTCATCGACGTGGTGCGCGGCCTGTGGGATTCCTGGGCCGACGACGCCTTCACACAGGACAAGGCCAGCGGCCGTTTCCTCGACCCGGCCCGGGTGCGCCCGCTGAACCATGCCGGGCAGCATTTCACCGTCGCCGGGCCGCTGAACGTGCCGCGCACGCCGCAAGGCCAGCCGGTGGTGTTCACCGCCGGGCAGTCCGATGCCGGCAAGGAACTGGCGGCGCGCACCGCGGACGCGATGTTTGCGGCGGGCGACAGCAAGGAGACCTGTGCCGCGGAATACCGCGACATCAAGGCCCGCATGGCCCGGCATGGCCGCGAACCGGCCAGCCTACGCTTCATCCCGGGCGTCACCGTTTTTGCCGGCCACAGCGCGGCGGAAGCGGACGCGCTGTACGAGGAGCTGAACGCGCTGATCCCGCCGGCACTGGGCGTGGATTACCTGTCCAAGATCGTAACGCAGGACCTGTCCGGCCTGCGGCTCGACGAGCCGATGCCGGAACTGGCGGATCAGGTAGTCGGCAGCAGCACCGTGCGTGCCATGGTGGTCAAGCAGATCCGGGAACGGCGCATGACCGTGCGCGACGCGGCCGCCATGGTCGTGCGCGATTTCGGCACGCCCGTCGTCAAAGGCAGCGCGAGCGAAGTGGCCGATATGCTGGAGGACTGGTTCCGCGACGGCGCTTGCGACGGCTTCGTGCTGACGTTTCCCGTGGTGCCGCTCGGCCTGCAGAACTTCGTCGAGCTGGTGGTGCCGGAACTGCAGCGGCGTGGCCTGTTCCGCCGCGAGTACGAGGGCAAGACCCTGCGTGACCATCTCGGCCTCGCCAAGCCCGCCAACCCGCACTTCCCAACATGACGACTGCGGCGCAGCCGGATTGCTTGGTGGTGGGCTCTGGCATCGCCGGAGTGTGCGCCGCGCTGTTCATCCAGCGCACCGGCGCCCGCGTGGCGATCGTCGATTCCAACGAGCCCGGCACTGGTGCCTCGTTCGGCAATGCCGGCATTGTGGTCAACACCAAGACGCGGCCGGTGTTCGCCGGAATGACCCCGCGCTCACTGTTCGGCATGCTGCGCGACCCGGCGTCACCGTTGAACGTGCGCTGGTCGCAGTTCCTCGGCATGACGCCCTGGTTCATGCGCATGCTGCGCAATGCCAACGCGGCGGACGTGGCGCGCATCACCGCGGCGCTGGCCGCCCTGTCCCGCGCCGGCGAGCAGGCATACGCTCAGCTGTGGGCAGATGCCGGGATGAGCGACCTGGTGCGGGCCCGCGGCTCCCTGGCGCTGAACCGCACCGCCGAGGAACGGGACCGCGATTGGGACGGGCCGCTCGCCCCGTATCGCGCCGCCGGGGTGCCGATGGTCAAAGTCGATGGCGCGGCAATTCATGACCTGGCGCCCACCGGGCCACGCTACGCTGCCGGCGTGTATTCGCCCGACTTCCAGCACACCGTCAGCCCCGTCGGCTTCGTCGCCCGGTTGTTCGACCTCTTCATCGCCGGCGGCGGTACCCACATCCGCGCCGCTGTCGAGGGCGTGGCGGTGCAGGGCGGCCAGGTGACGGGGCTGCGCACCGCGGCCGGGCTGCTGCCGGGCGGCAGCGCGGTTCTGGCGGCTGGCACCGGCAGCGCGGCGCTGGCCGCGGCGATGGGCGAAGCGGTGCCGCATCAGGCGGTGGGCGGCTATCACGTCATGCTCGAGCGCCCGGGCCTGACGCTGGAGACGCCGCTGCTGCCGCTGGATTTCCGCTTCGCCATCACGCCGATGCGCGACGGCATCCGGCTGGCCGGGACCTACGAATTCGGCGGCGCCGCCACGCAGCCGACCCGGGCCAAGATCGACGACATGCTGCGCCATATCCCCGCCGTGCTGCCGGGCATCAATGCGACGCCGGGCTCCACCTGGCGCGGCTTCCGCTCCTATCTGCCGGACGCGCTGCCTATCATTAGTGCCTCGCAGCGGGCCGGCGGCCTGTTCTACCTGTTCGGCTTTTCCTCGTCCGGCATGATCAACGGCGCCGCCGCGGGCCGCACGGTTTCGCAGCTCTGGCACGGCGCCACGCCCGATATCGACCCGGCGCCCTACAGCATCGACCGCTTCGCCCGCAGCGCCGCCACGGAGGCCCAATGACCATTCAGCATTTCCTGAAATCGCCGGAACGGTTCAAAGCCACGCCCGTGGTGTCCGCCGACGCGGCAATCATCAACGGCACGATCTACATGACCGTGATCCCCACCACGACGCTGGTCGGTCGCGGCACCGTGGTGGAGCAGGCCCAGGAGGTGTTCGCCCTGATCGAGGAGCGCCTGTCGCGCTACGGCTCCGACAAGCGCAAGATCGGTCACATCACCGTCTGGCTGGCGCATGTGCTGGACTTTCCGGCCTTTACCCAAGCGTGGAACGAGTGGGCGGACCCGGAATGCCCGCCGGTGCGCGCCTGCTGCCAGGTGACCATGGCCAACAAGGACATCCGCGTCGAGATGATCGTCGTCGCATCCACGTAACGAGAGGAGCCCAGCCCATGCAGCGCCGCAGCCTGATCGCCGGAACCGCCGCCCTTGTCCTCCCGTGGTCCGCACGGGCTGCCGACGAGAAGCTGGAATCCACCCTGCTGATCCGCTCCACGGGCGGCGCGTTCGAGGCGGCGCTGAAGAAGAACTTCTTCGACCCTTTCACCAAGGCGACCGGCGTGCGCGTGATTCCGTTCGCGGCCACCTACGGCGACATGATGGCTAAGACTGCGGCCATGGAGGCGGCAGCTCGTGTGGAATGGGACATCATCTCCCCGCAATACAGCGAGCTGTCGCAAATCTCGCAGTATCTGACGGATCTCGGCGACTGCAGCACCGTGCCCAACGTGGCTAAGGACGGGGTCGCTGGCACCTGCGGCCGCTACGGCGTGCTGTATCTCACCGGCGCGCAGTGCCTCACCTGGAACCCGGACTTGTTCAAGGGACGCCAGCCCGAGCGCTGGGCCGACTTCTTCGACACCAAGACCTTCCCCGGCCGGCGGGCGCTGCCCAACACCGGCAGCCCCTGGGCCACGTTGATCCTGGCCGCGCTGGCCGACGGGATCCCGCGCGACAAGCTGTTCCCGATGGATTTGGACCGCATCTTCCGCAAGCTGGACACGATCAAGCCCGATGTCGCGACGTGGTGGCGCACCGGCGACCAGAGTCAAAAGATGTGGGAAGGCGACGATATCGCCATGTCGCTGATGTGGAGCGGCTCCGCCTTCGCGGCCAAGCACCGGGGGACCAAGCTCGCCTGGACCTACAATCAGGCCATCGCGGATTTCGGCGCCTGGTGCATCCTGAAGAACGCGCCGCACCCGAATGCGGCGCGGGCCTTCATCGACTTCTACATGACAAATCCGGAGAACCACGCCGCCTTTGCGCGGGAGATGGGCTACACCACGTCCAACAAGAACGCTCCGGCCCTGTTGTCGGCCGATGAGCGGGACGAGCTGATCTCCACCCCCGAACGGCTCGCCGGCATCGTGACGGTGGATTACGACTGGCTGGCCGCCAACCGCGCTGCGGTGCTGAACCGGTTCAACGCCTGGGTCTCCGCCTAGCATGAACGGCGCCGTCCATGGTCTGGAGGTCGGGATCCACGACGTTTGGCGGCGCTACGGTGCCGTCACCGCGGTGGGCGGCGTCTCGTTGACCGCTGGCGCCGGGGAATTCGTCTCCCTGTTGGGCCCGTCCGGCTCCGGCAAGACTACCCTGTTGATGATGCTGGCCGGCTTCGAGGAGCCGGATCAGGGGCGTTTGACCGTCGGTGACCGAGACATTACCCGCGTTCCGCCCAACAAGCGCGACATCGCCATGGTGTTTCAGCGCTACGCTCTGTTCCCGCACATGACGGTGGCGGAAAACATCGCGTTCCCGCTGCGCATGCGCCGGGTCGGGCGGGCGGAGCGGGAGGAGCGGGTGAACCGCGCCATTGCCATGGTAAAGCTGGACGCGCTGGCCGGGCGCAAGCCGGCCGAGCTGTCGGGCGGGCAGCAGCAGCGCGTGGCGCTGGCCCGGGCCATCGTGTTCGAGCCGCCGGTGATCCTGATGGACGAGCCGCTCGGCGCGCTGGACAAGAAATTGCGCCAGCACATGCAGTCGGAGCTGCGGCAGTTGCAGCAGCGCCTGGGCGCGACGGTGATTTACGTCACCCACGACCAGGAGGAAGCGCTCACCATGTCGGACCGCGTGGCGGTGATGAACGGCGGCCGCCTGGTACAGCTCGGTCCGCCGCGGGAATTGTATGACCGGCCGGCCGACGCATTCGTGGCCGACTTCATCGGCGAGATGAACCTGCTGCCCGGCACGTTGGACGGGTCCGGCAACGGCGGCTGCACAGTGCGCACCGCGGCCGGCACTGCCGCGGCCACTCCGTCGACCCATGGGATCGCGCCGGGCAGCGCGGTCCGCCTGGCAATCCGGCCAGAGCACGTCGAATTGGTGCAGGATGGCACCAGCGGCTTGCGCGGCAGCGTGACCCAGTGCGTCTTCAATGGTGCCAGCACCGCCGTACAGGTCGGACTGCAGGGCGGTGCCACCCTGCGCGCCGATGTCGGTGCCCGCTCCGACCTGGCGCTGCTACGACCCGGCACGCCCGTGACGGCGAGCTGGCCCGCCGCCAACGCCATCGCCTTTCCCGACATCGGCGGAACACCGGGCTGATGGCGGATGCACCACGCCGCGGGCAACTGCCGCTGTCATTGTCTATGCTGCTGGTGGCCCCGCTCGTGCTGTTGCTGGCATGGACGTTCTTCCTGCCCATCGGCAAGCTGCTGCTGACCAGCGTCACCGAGCCCTCGTTCAGCCTCGACAATTATCGCCGGCTTCTCGTCGAGCCGCTGTATCGCCAGGTTATCATCCGCACCCTGTGGATCGCTCTGGTGTGCACCGTGTCGGCGCTGCTGCTGGGCTACCCGATCGCCGCGCTGATGGCCCGGCCCGGCCGTGTCGCCGTCAAGATCGCCGTCGTCTGCGTTATGATCCCGCTATGGACCTCCGCGTTGATCCGGTCGTACGCCTGGATCATGCTGCTGCAGCGCAAGGGGGTGATCAACTCGGTGCTGCTCGGCCTCGATCCCGCTGCGAAGCCGCTGAACATGTTGTACACGGACGGCGCCGTGCTGATGGCGATGACGCACGTGCTGCTGCCGTTCATGATCCTGCCGATCGCCTCCGCCTTGGGGAGCATCCCGCCCGACCTGCCGCGCGCGGCCCTCAATCTCGGGGCCGGGCGGGTGCGCACGTTCTTTGCCGTGACGCTGCCGCTCAGCCTGCCGGGCGTGTTCGCCGGCTGTCTGCTGGTGTTCGTCATGTCGCTAGGCTTCTACGTCACGCCGGCGCTGGTCGGCGGGCCGCAAACCCTGATGATCGCCACGTTGATCGCCGAACAGGCGACTACCTTGCTCAACTGGCCGTTCGCCGGCGCCATCTCCTGCGTGCTGCTGGTGCTGTCACTGGGGCTGACCGTCTCCTTCAAGCGCCTGCTGCGCTTGGAACGGGTGGTCGCCCATGACTAAGCAGGCCGGGCTGGCGGAATGGCTGTTCCGAGCGCTGTGCGCGCTGATCCTCGTGTTCCTGATGTTGCCGACGCTGCTGATCCTACCGGTGTCGTTCAGCCCGTCGACCGAGCTGGCCTTCCCGCCCCGCGGCCTCTCTTTGCGTTGGTATCAGCTGTTCTTCAGCGATCCCGGCTGGGTGGACGCGACCCTGTTCTCGCTGGGGATCGCGGCACTCACAACCGTGTGCAGCACGGTGGTCGGCACCATGGCCTCGGTCGGCCTCGTGCGCGGCCGCCTGCCGGGTCGGCAGACGCTGGAGGCCCTGCTGCTGGCACCGTTAATCGTGCCGCACATCATCGTGGCGATCGCGGTCTACCTGCAGTTCGCGCCGCTCGGCCTGACCGGCACCAGGCTCGGCTTTGTGCTGATCCATACCGCCCTAGCCGTTCCCTACGTCGTGCTGGTCGTCTCGGCGGCGTTGCAGCGACTACCGCCTTCGCTCGAGATGGCCGGGCTCAACCTGGGCGCGTCCCGGCTGCGCTGCTTCTGGTCCATCACGATGCCGCTGATCAGCCCGGCCATCCTGGCCGGTGCCGTGTTCTCGGCGCTCGCCTCTTTCGACGAGACGGTGGTGTCGTTCTTCATCTCGGGCGTCGAACACCAGACCATCACCCGCAAGATGTTCGAAGACATCGAGTTCAACGTCTCTCCGGTGATCGCCGCCGCCTCGACGGTGTTCGTGATCGGCACGGTGGCGCTGATGTGGCTTGCCGACACGGCCAAGCGCAGCGCGACCCGGCGCAGCGGCGCATGATCCCCGCCGTTGCGGACCATGGACCGGTCCGGGCGGCGACACAGAACATTGCACGAATTTGGCTCGGGGCTTGCATAGTTACTCAGATATTCGGTTCAGTATTGGACGACAGGGGAAACGACGATGGTCAAAATGAGCAGAGTGTCCGGACTGATCGCCGCTGGCGTTATCTTGAGCGTGGGGCAGTCCTACGCCGCCGACCCCATCAAGATAGGTATTCCGGTGGGGCTTTCGGGCGCGAACTCGGTGGTCGCGCCATCGGTGGTGCAGGCGGCGCAACTCGCGGCGGACGAGATCAATGCCAAGGGCGGCATCCTAGGCCGGCAGGTCGCACTCGAGGTCGCCGATGACGGGTCCGGTGCGGATGGTGCCGTCAAGGCGTTCACCTCGCTGACGCTGCAGCAGAAGGTGAACGTCATCATCACGATGGAAACCAGCGCCGCCCGCAACGCCGGGCTGCCCGTAGTGGCGCGGAGCAAGACGCCGTTCATCTACACGTCGTCCTACGAGGGCCGTTCCTGCAGCCCGTACCTGTTCGTCGATGCCTGGGTGCCGGATCAGCAGGTGGCGCCGGTGGTCGATTATCTGATGAAGCAGAAGAACGCCAAGACGTTCTTCCTGGCCGGCAGCGACTATGCGTTCGGCCGCGGCATGCTCGATTTCACGCGCAAGTACATCATCTCCAAAGGCGGCAAGGTGATCGGCGAGGAATACCTGCCGATGGACGCCTCCGACTGGACGCCGGTGATCAGCAAGATCCGCAACGAGAAGCCGGACGCGCTGATCAGCTCGACCGCGGGCGGCGCTCCGAACGTGACCCTGACCAAGCAGCTCCGCGCCTCGGGCCTCACCGTGCTGTTCGGCAATCTCGGCGTCGACGAGGGCACGGCCAAGGCCATCGGTGCCGACGCGGCCGGCACCTACGTCTCGCAATCCTATCTCACCAGCATCGACACGCCGGAGAACAAGGCGTTCATCGCCGGGCTGCAGAAGAAGTTCGGCGCCGAGATGAAGACGCCGAACGACCTGTCGGAGCCGGAATATGACGGCATCTACCTCTACAAAGCCGCAGTCGAGAAAGCCGGCAGCGTCGATTCCGACAAGGTGCTGAAGGCGCTGCCCGAGGTGTCGTTCACCGGCGCGCGGGGCAAGATCAGCATGGACCAGGAGCATCACGCGGCGCTGACGATGTATCTCGGCCAGGTGCAGGACGATGGCAGCGTGAAGGTCATCGAGAAGTTCCCGAACGTCTCGCCCGGCAATCAATGCCCGAAGCTCAAGTAGGCGGGTGATCAACCTCGGGTTGGACGTGGTGACCACGGCGGCGATCCTGTTCGTGGTCGCCGCCGGATTGCTGATCACCTATGGCGTGCTGAAGATCATCAACTTCGCCCATGGTGGCTTCCTGACGCTGGGCGGCTACAGTGCACTGGTGGCGACGCAGTGGGGAATCAGCCCGTGGCTCGCAATCCCGCTCGCGCTCGTCATCGGGGCGGGGTTCGGCGCCGTCGTGGAGGCGGCGATCGTGCGACCGCTTTATGGCCGCCCGCTGGATGCCATTCTGGCAACCTGGGGGCTAGGCATCGTCATCGTCCAGTTCATCACCCTGGCGTTCGGGCGCGGCACTAATTTCGTGCAGAGCCCGGTGCAAGGTGCCTTGGTTCTGCTCGATACGCAGTATTCCCTCTACCGCCTGCTGATGCTGGGCATCGCGATCGGGCTCGGTTTGCTAATGGCGGCCGTGTTCCAGTTAACGCCGTTGGGCCTGGCCGCCCGAGCGGTCATCATGAACGAGACGCTGGCGCAGAGCCTTGGCATCAACAGTGAGCGCGTGCGATTTCTCACCTTCAGCATCGGCGCCGGGCTGGCCGCGGTGGCAGGCGCGCTGATCACGCCGCTGCTCAGCGTCGATCCATTGATGGGCGTTCCGTGGCTGCTGAACGCATTCATGCTGGTGATGGTGTCCGGCACATCGCTGACCAGCCTGGCGGTCGCATCGCTCGTGCTGGGTGGCGCGCAAGTGGCGATCAGCACCTATAGCAGCCCGGTGCTGGGCTCGCTCAGCATCGTCGTGCTCGCCGCCATCCTGCTGCGCGTGCGTCCGAGCGGGTTCGCCCGTGCCTGAGCGGGAACAGCGGAAGCCGAAGCCCTGGGTCGCGCTGGCGATCGGGGCCGTGGCACTGGCGACCGTGCTGGTCGCGCCGATCGTGCTGGATGCCTATTCGGTAACCATCCTGATCCGCTCGCTGTTGTATGGCAGCATTGCGGTGAGCCTGGACATCCTGTGGGGCTATGCCGGCATCCTGTCGTTCGGACAGGCGGCGTTCTTCGGCATCGGCGCCTATGCGTTCGGGCTGGCCGTGACGACATACGATTTCGGCACGCTGACGGTGTTGGGCGCGTTCGTGGCCGGGCCTGCCGTGGCGGCGGCGGTGGCCGGACTGGTTGCCTGGCTCGGCTTCGGGCCGCGGGTCTCGCCGCTGTATATTTCGGTCATCACGCTGGTGCAGTCGGTGATCTTCGTGCAGCTCATCTACTCGGGCGGCGACTTCACCGGCAGCAGCAGCGGCCTTTCCGGCTTCGATACGTTCGACCTCGACATGTCGACCTGGTTCCGTATTGCCGGGGTCGCGCTGGTGCTAATGGCGGCGGCCGGCTTCGTGTTTGTGCGCAGCGATTACGGGCGGCTGCTGGTGGCGATCCGCGAGAACGAGCAGCGCTGCCGCTATTCGGGGATCGGCAGCGCGCGGGTGAAGACGGTGCTGCTGATCGCCTCGGCGGTCGTGGCCTCCCTGGCCGGCATCGCCTACGCGGCATTCAACGATGTCATCGCGCCCGACCTGGGCAGCTTCCAGTTCGGCACCGAGCTGGTGATCTGGGTGGCGCTCGGCGGTCGCGGCACGCTGCTCGGCCCGGCGGTAGCGGCCGTGCTGATCGACTACGTCAGCGCGATCCTCAGTGGCACGCTGCCCTTCGTGTGGCAACTGGTGGTTGGCCTGGTGTTCATCGTGGTCATCGTGCTGCTGCCGGGCGGGCTCGGGCCGGCGCTGTTCGGCGCCGTGCGGCGGCGGCGGACCGACCTCGCGGCGGGTCCCGCCTATGCGCTCGACCGCGTGCCGGACCGTGACATCGGCGCCAGCGGGTCGGCTGCCATTGTGGTCGATGGCGTCGCGCGGCATTACGGCAGCCTGCGCGTGCTGGAGGGCATCGATTTCAGCGCCCGACCCGGCGAGCTCGTCAGCATCATCGGCCCCAACGGCGCCGGCAAGACGACGTTGATCCGCTGCATCAGCGACGGGCTGGAGCGGAGCGCCGGCAGCGTGACGATCAGCGGGCAGTCGATCGGCCGCTTGCCGCCGGAGGCCTGCGTCCGGCTCGGGCTCGGGCGCAAGTTCCAGGCGCCCAACGTGTTCGACGCGCTGACGGTGGGTGAGTCACTGCGGATCGCGCGGTATCGGTTCGAGCGGCTCTCACCCCTGCGCCGGGCGGAGCGGATCAACCTGCCCGCCGCGGCGTTGCGCGTGGTGGAGGCGACCGGGCTGGTCGATCAACTGGGAACGCTGGTCAAGCATCTCTCCCATGGCGGCAAGCAGGCGCTCGAGCTGGCGATGGTGCTGGCGTTGGAGCCGAGCGTGTTGCTGCTCGACGAGCCGACCGCCGGGTTGAGCAAGGCGGAACGGACGCTGATCGGCACGGTTCTGGTCGATCTCGTGCGCGATCACGGCCTATGCGTGCTGCTGATCGAGCACGATCTGGAGTTCGTGCGCGAGATCAGCTCGCGCATTATCGTGCTGCACCAGGGGCGTATCCTGCTCGATGGCAGCGTCGACGAGGTGACGAACTCGGAGCTGGTGCGCACGGTCTACACCGGCGAGCCCACCGCGGTGACGGCGTGAGCGAGAACGCGCTGGAGGTCGACGGGCTGTCGTCAGGCTATGGCGAGGCTATCGTATTGCGCGGTGTCAGCCTGACGGTGCCCGCCGGGTCGGTGCTGGCGGTGCTGGGCAAGAATGGCATGGGCAAGACGACGCTGCTGAAGACGATCATGGGATTCCTGCCGCCGCGCGAAGGACGTATCCGCGTGCTCGGCGAGGACATCACCGGGATCCGGCCGCATCGGCTGAGCGAGCGCTCGGTCAGCTACTCGCCGCAGGATCAGGCGATCTTCGGCGAGCTGACGGTGGAGGAGAACCTCCGCCTCGGGCTGCGGCAGCGTACCCTGTTCGCGGCCGGGCTCGAGCGGGTGGCGGCGTTCTTTCCCGTGCTGGCGCAGCGACGCGCGCAAAAAGCCGGCACGCTGAGCGGCGGCGAGCAGAAGATGCTCATCATGGCGCGTGCGCTGATGGCCAAGCCGGCTTTGATGCTGGTCGATGAGATCACCGAGGGGCTGCAGCCCTCCGTCATCGCGCGGCTCGCCGACGTGCTGCGGGCGCAACGCGACGCGGGCACCGCCATCCTGCTGATCGAGCAGAATATCGGTTTCGCGCTGGCCGTGGCCGATCGCTACGCCGTGTTGGCGCGCGGCGAGATCGTCGCGTCCGGCGCCACCGAGCCCGGCGCCGATGTCCGTATTGCCGATCATCTCGCGGTCTAACCGGAGTCTCCCATGTATCTGGCCACCTTCTCCATCGCTGCCCGGTGTCCGCGCACCTCCATGCTCGGCGTCGCCGTCAGCACCGCGGTGCCGGCGGTGGGCGCAATCTGCCCGCGGATCGAGCCCGGCGTGGGAGCCGTCTCCACCCAGGCCTGGGTCAACCCCTATCTGGCGGTGACCGCGCTGGAGCAGATGGCGACAGGGCTGGACGCCGAGAAGGCGCTGGCTGCCGCACTGGCCGATGACGAGGCGCGCAACGTGCGCCAGGTCGGCGTTGTCGACGCGAACGGCCTGGCAGCGTCCTGGTCCGGGCCGGATTGCACGCCCTGGTTCGGGCACCGCATCGGCCCAGGTGTTGCCATTCAAGGCAACATGCTGACCGGCGCCGAGGTGCTCGACGCCATGATGGCTGCCTTCGAGGCGAGCGAGAGCGAGGAGTTGGCCGAACGGCTGGTTCGCGCCCTGGAGGCCGGGCAATCGGAGGGCGGCGACAAGCGCGGCAAGCAATCCGCCGCCCTGCTGGTGCGTAACGAGGAGGCCTACCCGTTCGTCGACCTCCGCGTGGACGAGAGCCCGGCGCCGGTCGCCGAACTGCGCCGCATCTTCGGCGTGTTCAAGCATCAGGTGCGGCCGTTCCTCGGCGGCATGCCACGCCGCGGCGCGTCGGCCAAGCCAACGCCGGACGACGTCGTCAACATGCTGCTGCGCCCGCCGGCGGACCGACCCGGCGGCACCGCACCCGACCTCTGGTCCGACCTGATCGGCCTCGACCTGCCGGCGGATCGCCGCGCCGAACTGCTCGCCCTGTTCAAGCCAATCGCCGCCGAGATCGCCAAGCTACGCGCCGTGGACCTGACGGACGTCCATCCGGCGGTGGTGTTCGACCCGAGGATGCCATCATGAGCGTCATCGCGCAGGCGGAGCGGATCCGCGCCGGCACGCTCTCGCCCGTGGCGGCGCTGGCGGAGGCGACGGACCGGATCGCAGCGCTCGATCCGCAGCTCTCCGCCTTCATCTGCCTCAACGAGCACGCCCGCGCGCAGGCCGAGGCGTGCGAGCGCAATGTGCGCGAGGGGCGGGCGCTCGGGTCGCTGCACGGCGTGCCGATCGCCATCAAGGACAACATGCTGACCGCCGACATGCCGACCACGGCAGGCACGCTCGCGGCGGGCGCGCACTTCCCGCAGCGCGACAGCGCCGTCGCCGCCCGGCTCCGCGCCGCCGGCGCGATCCTGATCGGCAAGACCCGCACGCATGAATACGCCTGGGGCACCGAGACGCCGCCGACCCGCAATCCGTGGGACGGGTCGTGCATTCCCGGCGGCTCGAGCGGCGGTTCTGCGGCGGCGGTGGCGGCCGGGTTGTGCGCGGCGGCGATGGGATCGGACACGGGCGGCTCGATACGCATCCCTGCCAGCTTCTGCGGCGTGGTCGGCCTCAAGCCAACGTTCGGACGCATCAGCCGCGACGGCATCGTCCCGCATAGCTGGTCGTTGGACCATGCTGGGCCGCTGACGCGCAGCGTGGCCGACGCTGCGATCCTGCTTGGCGTGCTCGCCGGCGCCGACCCGGCCGACCCGGCCAGCATATCCGAACCTGTGGACGACTATCTCGCTGTGACCACCGAGGCGAACGCGCGGGGACTGCGCGTCGTGGTCGTGCGCAACCACTTCTTTGGACGCAATTCGGCAGGAGTGGAGACGGCGGTCGAGCGGGCGATCGATTGGTATGCGGCGAATGGCGCAACCATCCGCGACGCTCAAGTGCCTAATCTCGACTACGCGCTTGGTGCCATCTTCGCCGTCGAGCTGGCCTCGTCCGCGGCCTATCACGACGAGGCACTGCGCGGCGGCCGGGTGTCCGGCTACACCAAAGACGTACGCAGCCTCGTCGAGATGGGGCGGTTGGTGACCGGCGCCGACCTGCTGAAAGCCGAGCAGTTCCGCCGCGTGCTCGCCGCCGACTTCGCCCGCTTATTGGCGGAGGCGGACGTGATCATCGGGCCGACCGAGCCGGTGACGGCGCCGCGGGTCGGGCAACGCCGGGTCGAGGTGGCCGGCGGCGACGAGAGCACATTGGCGGCGACGTGGCGGCTGACCTACCCCTATAACCTCACCGGCATGCCGGCGATCAGCCTCCCTTGCGGGTTTGACGAGGGCGGCTTGCCGATCGGTCTGCAGATCGCGGCCAAACCGTTCGACGAGGTGACGCTGCTACGCGCCGCCGCGGCTTACGAACGCGAACACGACTGGAAGGACCGTCGGCCAAGTCTCGGCGATCCGACATAACCAACCACGCCTCAGCTCGAAGGTACCGGTGACGTCGCCGGTGCTGGCCTGTTTATTGCTGCGGCGTGGTCAGCTCTGAAGCGAGACCTGCCCATGTTACGTCGTCGGATCCTGCTCGCCACCGGTGCAGCTGCACTGGCCACACCATACGTTGCCCGCTCACAAACGGCGAAGACGCTGAAATTCGTCCCGCAGATCGACGTGCCGTTGCTCGATCCGGTCGTGACCAGTGCATACATATCGCGCAACCACGGCTTCGTCGTGTTCGACACGTTGTTCGGGCAGGACAGCGCGTTCAAGGCGCAGCCGCAGATGGTGGACGGCTTCACCACCGAGCCGGACGGCAAGACGTGGCGGCTGACCCTGCGCGACGGCCTCAAGTTCCATGACAACACGCCCGTGCTCGCGCGCGACTGCGTTGCCAGCATCAATCGCTGGGGTAAACGCGACGCCTTCGGTCAGGCGTTGATGGCGGCCACCGACGACCTTTCCGCCGCCGACGACAAGACGATCGTGTTTCGGCTCAAGCGCCCGTTCCCGTTGCTGCCAGATGCGCTGGGCAAGGTGGCCGGCATCATGTGCGCGATCATGCCGGAACGGCTGGCCAGCGCCGATGCCTTCAAGCCGCTCAACGAGATGGTCGGCAGTGGTCCGTTCCGCTACGTCGCGGCCGAGCGGGTGCCCGGCGCGCTCAGCGTCTACACGCGGTTCGAAGGCTACGTGCCGCGGCCCAACGGCACGCCCAGTTGCACCGCCGGGCCGAAGATCGCCTACCTCGACCGGGTGGAGTGGGGCGCCATACCCGACCCGGCGACCGCGCTGGCGGCGCTGCAGCAGGGCCAGGTCGATTGGTGGCAGGAGCCGTCGCTCGACCTGCTCGGGGTCGCACGACGCAATGCCGGCCTGACCATCGACACGCTGGACCCGTCGGGGCTGCCAGGCATGCTCCGGTTCAATCATCTGCAGCCGCCGTTCAACAACCCGGCGATCCGGCGTGCGCTGCTCGGCGCGGTCAACCAGGCCGACTACATGCAGGCCGTGGCCGGGTCCGACCACTCGCTCTGGAAGGACGATGTCGGCTACTTCGCGGCCACCTCGCCGCTGGCCAACGACGCCGGCGTGTCGGTGTTCAAAGGCCCGCGCGACATGACCAAGGTCAAGGCCGACCTCGCCGCCGCCGGCTACAAGGGCGAGCGCGCCGTGGTGCTGGTGGCGACCGACCTGCCGGCGCTGCAGGCGCTCGGCGAGGTCGGCGCCGACATGCTCAAGCAGGCCGGGATCAACGTGGACGTGGTCAGCACGGACTGGGGCTCGGTGATCCAGCGCCGGGCCAGCAAGGCCCCGATCGACCAGGGCGGGTGGAGCGTGTTCTTCACCAGCTTCTTCGGCGTCGACCAGTTCACTCCGGCGACGCATCTCGGCCTGCGCGGCAACGGCGAGGCCGGCTGGTTCGGCTGGTGCAACTCCCCACAGCTCGAGCATCTCCGCGACGCATGGTTCGAGGCACCGGACCTCCCGGCGCAAAAGGCCATCGCGATCCAGATCCAGCAGCAGGCGTTCCAGGACGTTCCCTATCTGCCGACCGGGGAATACTATCAGCCGACGGCTTATCGGAAGTCGCTGAGCGGGGTCCTGAAAGGACTACCGGTGATGTGGAACGTCAAAAAAGATGCCTGACATGCTCCCGCTAGACAGTGCTCACGAGTGGCCCAGCGCGCCCGACCCGGGTGCAGCCGGGTGTGACCCGGCGCGGCTTGCCGACGCGGTCGCGTTCCATCGCGCTCACGAAACCGATTGGCCGGTGAGCATGATGACACCTGACGGCCAGTATATCGGCACCGCCGCCATCGGGGACCGGCCGGAGTTCGCCAGCGTGATCGGCCCGGTCAAGCCACGCGGCGGCCCAAACGGCATCGTCCTGCGTCATGGTCGCCTGGCCGCCGAATGGGGTGACACTAACCGCACCGACATGACGTTCTCCGTCGCCAAGAGCTATCTCGGCCTACTCGCCGGCTTGGCGCACACCGACGGCTTGATCCCCGACTTCGACGCCCCCGTGTGCCACGACGTACCCGGGCCGTGGTTCGCGTCGCCGCACAATGCCACGGTCACCTGGCGGCATCTTCTGCAGCAGACCAGCGAATGGCAGGGCACGCTGTGGGGCAAGCCAGACACCGCCGATCATAACCGGTCCGTGGGCGGTGCCGCGGAACGGCAAACGGCGGAAAAGGGAGCGGAGCGTCGGTTGGCCGAACCCGGCAGCTTCTACGAATACAACGACGTGCGCGTGAACCTGCTTGCCGCCTGCCTGACCCACCGCTTCGGGCGGCCGTTGCCGGACGTGCTGCGCGAGCGGGTCATGGACCCGATCGGGGCCTCCGCCGAGTGGGAGTGGCATGGCTACACGGGGTCTATCCTCGAGCCTGAAGGCCGGGCGCTCCGCTGCGTCTCCGGCGGCGGTCATTGGGGAGGCGGCCAGTTCATCGGCAGCCGCGATCATGCACGCTTGGGACAATTGGTGCTGCAGGACGGCGTCTGGGCCGGCCGGCACGTGTTGCCACCAAATCTTATACGCCCATTGCTCGACCCATCACCGTGCAACGACCAATACGGCATGCTGTGGTGGCTCAACAGCGGCAGCACGAAGCTGTTTCCGTCCGTCCCGGCCGACAGCGTGTTCGCCCTCGGCGCCGGCCGCAGTCTCATCTGGATCGCGCCGAGCCTGGACATCGTCGCGGTCCTGCGCTGGATCGAGCGGGACGCCACCGATGGCCTGCTCGGCGCCATTGCAGCCTCTGCAGTAGGGTGAACGTCGCTTCCCTGACCCACGCAAACCAGTTTACCCATCCGCCTCTATCGAGCCTGGGATGGTGGCAACGTGACGATCGTATCTACGCAACACGCGCCTGACGCCTGCTCCTCGGGGCGGCGTCGATGGATGTGAAGCCTCCTCTGTTCCGCAGTTTTGTGATGGGCGGCTTTGAGGGGTCGTCGCATCGCAAGCCTGATGGCCGACAGCTGGACCTAATCGACGCCACGCGGCACGACCTCTCCGCCGCCGAAGATTTCGGCCTGCTCGTTCATTCCGGCATCGCCACCGTGCGTGATGCGTTTCGGTGGCACCTCATCGAGACGGCGCCGGGCTGTTACGATTGGTCCAGCGTGCTGCCCATGATCCGGGCGGCGCGTGAGGCCGGGGTGCAACCGATTTGGGACCTCTGCCATTACGGCCTGCCGCACGACCTGGACATCTGGTCGCCGGCTTTCATCGACCGGTTCGTGGGTTTCGCCACCGCCGCGACCCGGCTGCTGCAGGAGGAGGGCGACCCGGCCCCGTTCCTTTGTCCAATGAATGAAATCTCCTACTGGGCCTGGGCCGGGGGCGATCAGGGTGTGATGTATCCGGCCGCTCGTCATCGCGGCCCGGCACTGAAGCGGCAATTGGCCCAAGCGGCGATCGCCGCCATTCACGCGATCCGCGCCACCGCTCCCGCCACCCGCTTCGTCATGGCCGAACCGTTGATCCATGTGACCACCTGGCCGGAGGCGACCAAGAGCGCACGCAGCGCCGCCGCCGCGCACCGGGAAGCGCAGTTCGAGGCCTTCGATATCGTGGCCGGCCGGCTACACCCCGAGTTGGGAGGCACGGAAGCCTGCCTGGACGTGGTAGGCGTGAACTTCTACCCGGAAAATCAGTTCATTCGCAGCGGCGGCACGGTGCCACTCGGGCATCAGCTCTATCGGCCGCTGCGCGACTTGCTGGTCGAGGTTCATGGCCGATACGACCGGCCGTTGCTGATGACGGAAACCGGGGCCGAGGGTGGTAATGGCCCGGGCTGGCTGCGCTACGTCATGGGCGAGGTGCGCGCCGCGCTGCGAGACGGGGTTCCGCTCCAGGGCGTCTGTATCTATCCGGTGATGGATTATCCGGGGTGGCGCAACGACCGGCATTGCCGCGTCGGCTTGATCGAACTCGACCGATCCTGGCGCAAACGCACCCTCGATACCTGGCTGCAGGCCCAGTTGCAGGAAGAAGCGCTGTTGCTGCGGTATACGCTCGGCGTTGGCGCGGACGAGCCATCTCCGGGCTGAGCGTGGTGCACCGGAGCGGGCCTGATCATTAAACGCCAGGTCCGGCAGTGACGGATGCTTTGGGGCTGCTGAACAAGGGTCGCATCACACCAGCCCGGAAGCCATGCCATGAGTGCATCGACCCATACCTTTACCGACATCCAGAGATCATGTGGTGTTCGCGTAACAAAACTGGAGGGATCGATGCGGGCACCCGTCTTTGCCATCGCGACAACGTTGCTGGCGTCAACTTCCCTCATGAGTACCGCGGCCAGGGCCGCCCCCAATTGCGAAGCGTTGCCGCAGGCCATCAACTCCGCCTCCATCATGCTCGACGTGGCGCAGTCAGTCGCGGCCGGGAGCTACATGCCGGCCGGATCGAGGCCGATCACCGGACTACCCGCCTTTTGTCGCGTGCACGGCTACGTAACGCCGGTGCCGGGGTCCAAGATCGGCTTCGAGATCTGGCTGCCGCAAACCGGCTGGAACGCCAAGCTCGAGATGTTCGGCAATGGCGGATACAGTTCCGCGTTGGACTACACCGACATGGGAACTGCACTCATCGCCGGATACGGCACGCTCGGAACCGACACCGGGCACGGATCTGACTCTGACCCGGACTTCGCGCTCGGTGCCCCGCAAGCGATCGTCGACTGGTCCTCACGCGCGGTTCACGAGTCGATCGTCGTCTCCAAGCAGATCGCCATGGCATTCTATGGCCTCACCCCGGTGCACAGCTTCTTCTCCGGTTGCTCGACGGGCGGCCAGCAGGCGTTGGCGGAAGTTCAGCGTTTTCCGACCGATTTTGACGGCGTCATCGCCGGCGATCCCGGACACAACCGCACCCATCTCAACGCGGGCTTCCTGTGGGAATACATTAAGGATCATCCGTATCGGGATGATGCCCACCCGATCCTGCCGCCGGCCAAGCTGGCCACCATCAGCAACGCCGCAGTGGCTGCCTGCCAACCGCAGAACGGGTCGATCAATGGCGGACTCCCGACCGACGCCTACCTTGACGATCCCCGTGACTGCAGCTTCGACCCGGCAACCCTGCTCTGTCCGGCCGGAACCGACCAGGCAAGCTGCCTGACGCCGCCGCAAGTCGAGGTCGTTCGCGCGATCTATGCCGGGCCCACCAATCCCCGCACCGGCAGCTTGATCGAGAATGGCTACACCAAAGGCAGCGAAACCGGGTGGTCATCCTACTTCCAAGACTTTAACGGCATCAATGAGCCGGCTCGGACCAACTTCTGGAAGTATTGGGCATTCAACAACAAGAACTGGGACTGGTGGACGTTCGATTTCGACAAGGCAATGGCGTACACCGACAATCAACTCGCTGCGACCGTCAACTCGATGAGCGCCGACATCGGTCCGTTCCAGCGAACCGGCGCTAAGATCATCCAGTATCATGGTTTTGCCGACCCGGTGGTGCCGTCGCTGGAGTCGATCAACTACTACAACCGGGTCGTTGCCGCCCAGCAGGCCGGCGGCCAGACCTACGGAGCAGCGCTGCAGCAGGTCAGCAGCTTCTACCGTTTGTTCATGGTTCCCGGCATGAACCACTGCAATGGCGGGCCCGGGCCAAACGTCTTCGCCGCACCGATGCAGGCGGCTCTGGAAGCCTGGGTAGAGCAAGGCCAAGCGCCTGCCAGCATCACGGCGACCAAGTACGTGAACAACAATCCGGCCAGCGCCGTGCAGTTCAGCCGCCCGCTTTGTCCTTACCCGGCGAAGGCCCGCTACACGAACGGCGACGCGACCAGTGCCAGCAGCTTCTCCTGCGTCACCGACAGCCAACAGCATCCCACCCCGACACCGGCGCCCGAATACCTGCGCTGATCGACTGAGGAGAACATCCCATGCGCTTCCCACTTCTTGCAACCGCCGCGCTATCCATGCTGGCGCTGGCCGCCAAGCCTGCCGCTGCGACCACGATCGACTTCAACACGCTCGCCGGTAGCAACGGCACGCCGCTTACGAGCTACAGAGAAGGCGGCTACACGGTGGCCGCAACCTCCGGCGACGTGTCAGTCGCCATGAATTACGGCAACCCGGCGCCGAACCTCTTCTTCGATTTCGACTATGACCCGACCGGCAGTGGCGCCGTCAGCGTGTCTGGCCAGGGCCCGTTCAATTTCATCAGCGCGGACCTGTCGAGCGGCTCCTCCCTCACCAGCCAGTTCAGCACCTATACGATCGCCGGCTTCCTCAACAGTCAGCCGGTATTCACTCAGTCCGGCACCATCTTCGGTAGCCCGACGAACGCGTTCGTCACCGTTGCCGCAACCCAAGCCGGCGTCAGCATCGATCAACTCTACATCACCGAAAGCGGCGGCGGCTCGTCGTTGTCGGCCAACCTGGACAACATCGTGGTTCAGGCTGCCGCGGTACCCGAACCGTCCAGCCTTGCTGTGCTCGGCATCGCGCTGATCGGCGGTTTCGTTGCGTGCCGGCGGCGTCCCACGGAGGCTCGCTGACCCGCAAAAGGGTGACCGGCGGCGTGCGAGCCGTCATGATTGCGGCAATGCTAGTTCCTGGTACCGCCTATCCGACGGCGCGTGCAGCAGAACGCGGCACGCCGTCCGAGTGGGTCCGAACCTTGTTGGATCGCCCGCTATTCAGCGCAACGCGGCGGCCGACGGCACCGCTCAGCGACATGGAGTCGCGCCCTCTACTGTCGCTACCGCGCCTGACCGGAATCGTCGTCCACGACGGAGAGCGCCACGCCATTTTCACGGTAGCGGACGCTGGGCAACGCTCCGTGGTAGCACTCGAGGGTGGACGAGTTGGCTCATTCATCGTGCTGAAGATCGAACCGCAGCAGGTGATAGTCAGCGGACCAAACGGTTTGCAAGCGGTCAGGACGAGCTTCGATGCCATTCCGCCGATTGCGACGATTCCGCGCCCGTTGGCATTGCTGGCTCTCCGCGCCGGCATGGCCCCTTAATGGCGTCCAGCGTGCTGACGCGCTTCGATGATCAGTTCGGCGAGTAGCTTGGATGCTGTTGGCGACAGCGTTGCGCCGGCGCGGGTCAGCACGCCGAGCGAGCGGTCAATTTTCGGCCGGGTCAGCGGTCGCCACACCAGACCTGCCGCCCCCACCAACTGCAGCGTGAGCCGCGGCAGCGCGGTGATCCCCAACCCGGCCGCGACGAGATTCCCCGTCGTGCCGAGAAAGGCGCATTCGTAGAGGTGGCGCACGGAGAGCCCCGCCTGCAGGAAAGCAGCGTCCGTCAGGGCCCGCACGCTACTCGCGGGCGACATTCCCACGAATGGTCGCGTCTCGAACACCGTCCAAGGTACCGTCTCCGCTTGCGCCAACTCGTCATCGGCGCGGCACACTACTCCGAGCCGGTCGGATACGAGTTGGCGATAGGAGAGATGACGTTCCGGCGGGGTCCTTACCGTAATGCCGAGTTCGGCGCGTCCTGACGAGACCGCGTCCACCACGCTCTCGGAAAGTGAGTCGCGGATCGACACGTCCACACCTGGCGCTGTGATCCGCAACCGGGCGATTGCCCCGGGCAGCAACACTGCCGCGATGGACGGCAGCGCCGCGACGGTGACCGACCCGCGCCGACCCTCGACGAAGTGCGAAAATTCGCCAAACGTCGTATCAAAGTCGGCGACCAGTCGCTTGGCCACGTCGTGCAACTCGGCTCCGGTCGGCGTCAATCGAAGCTGACGGGCGGAGCGGTCGATCAGTTGCTGCCCGATCATCTCTTCCATGCGCTGGATCATCCGGCTCAGCGCGGGTTGCGACACCTGCATCAGCCGAGCCGCCTCGCTGAGGCTCACGCTCCGGCTGACCTGCAAGAATGCCGAGAGTTGCTGTAGCGAGAACCGGATGGGCTTGCCATCGGATGCGCGAGGTTGCATCGGGCAATCGTGCCACGACCAGTGTCGCCGGGGTAGCGACCCCAGCCGGCCAATTTTAGAAATATACGTTGCGCAATCGTCACGCACGGAGCGTCGCTGTGTAGGGCGTCCGATCGTGATGCCAAACGGCGTCAGAAATTACCGAAACGACGCGGAAACGACGGGTTCAAATGTTTCCACCCTTAGCTTTTCAGAGATCGGCCCGGCGACGATCCATGGGGCCTGACCACAGTCCGCCATTTGGAACTCCAGCTCAAGTAACCACCGGGCCGGCGATTTAAGCGCTGTTCCGGCGAAGAGCGGCGACGATCTGATCTGGTCGTTCCAACGGCGTCAGATGTCGGGCATCGGCCAGAACCTGTAGACTTGCACCAGGAATGCGCCGGGCGATCTCCTCGGCCATGGCGGGCGGAGTTGCGGTATCGTCGGAGCCCACGAGCACCGTGGTCGGCGCCCGGATACCCTGGATTGCGTCACGCAGATCTGTGGCTCCTAGCAGGGCGCATGCGGCTTCGTAGCAGGTCACATCGGTCCGCAAGAACACGGCGTCTGCAGCTTGCTCCACGTCTGGATTGCCGGCGCGAAATGACGGGCTAAGCCATCGATCATGTTGGAACGGCAGCATCGCTGCCATGCCGCCGGTTCGCGCTCGAGCGCCGCGAGCCGCCCACGCCTCCGGCGCATCCGGCCCATACCAGGCGGTGGTGTCGATCGCGACGAGCCCGGCGGTACGGCCCGGATGACGGACAGCGAATGCCATGGCCACACAACCGCCCATGGAGCAGCCGACGATCACGGCGCGATCCCATCCGGCATGGTCCAGGGCGGCAGCAAGGTCGTCCGCCATGCGGTCCAATGTCATGGTTTCGGCGGACCGGCCGGATTGACCGTGGCCGCGGCAATCGATCGCGAGCAGGGCCATGTCGCCTTGCACGACCGCGGCAACAGGATTCCAGAACGCATGATCCAGGGCCAGCGAGTGAACTAGAGCAACCCGTAGCGCTGACGGGTGCGCCGACGCGTGTAGCCCATAGACGATCGTCAAGCCATCATCTGTGGTCATCTGTTGCTCGACGAACAAAGCCATCCCGCTCTCCTTCGCATGCTGACTACATAGTCCTTTAAAGGACTAATGGAGCATTGCTCAATTCTCGTGGACGAGGCAAGCTCGAGACGTGATCCAAACCCTTCCCGAACAGGACACAGGTCCCGACCCGCGGCTCCCGCTGCATGCAAGGCTGCGGGACGCGCTCGCGTCGCGCATCGCGCAACAGGAATGGCCGGTCGATTCCCGTATTCCTTCGGAAACGCAGCTTTCCACCCAATACGGCGTGGCGCCGAACACGCTGCGCCGAGCGCTGGAACAATTGGTCAACGAAGGACTACTCGAGCGCCGGCAGGGACGCGGCACCTTCGTGCGCCGTCCGGCCTTTCGCGCCTCCCTGTTCCGTTTTTTCCGCTTCCAGGATCAGGAGGGCGGCGGCGTTTCCATCCCGGAAAGCCGCATCATCGGTCGCATCGTCACGACGCTGCCGGCTGTGGCCGCCAATGCCCTTCGCTTGCCAGAGGGTCATCCGGCCCTGCGCCTCGACCGTGTCCGGCTCTGGGCCGGCTCCCCGGTCGTGACGGAGGAGGTGTTCCTGCCGCTCCCGCGCTTTGCCGCCTTGCGCGACAAGCCGTTACAGGATTTCGACACCCTGCTTTACCCGCTCTACGAACGCGAGTTCGGCTTGATCGTCGGTGAGACGGAGGATGAGTTGCGGGTGGGTCTCGCCGATGCGCGCCGGGCCGAGTTGCTCGGCATGCCGGAGGGTGATGCCGTGGCCATCATCGACCGGCTCAGCCTGACGGTGGACGGCCTGCCACTGGAATGGCGCCGGGCCTGGGGTCGGGGCGACCGTTTCGCCTATCGCGTTAAGCTGCGCTGATAACGGAGAGGACGGCATGAGCATCTGCGACTCACATATTCACGTCGTCGGCGACCCGGCGATCAGCCCGCAAGTCGCGGACCGTACCTACACGGCCGGCGAGGCATCGCTGGAATCGCTGCTGGACGTCGCCAACCCACAGGACGTTACGCGCTTCGTGGTGGTGCAGCCTAGCTTCTACGGCACCGACAACACGGTGACGCTGGAGGCTGTCGCGGCGTTGGGCGTCAACGGCCGCGGCGTCGCGGTAATCGACCCGGCCAGCGTCACACCGGCGGAACTGAACGCCTTGCAGGCTGGGGGAATCGCTGGGCTGCGGATCAATTTATACAGCACGCTGGCGGAGCAACGCGGCGGCTCCATGCAGGACAGCTTCGGCGCGGTGGCGGCCGTGGCACAACGCCATGGTTGGCATGTGGAGGTGATTGCGACGGCCGAGGTGCTGGCCGGGGCCGCCGATCTGTTCGCCGGGTCGCCGGTGCCGGTGGTGATCGATCATTACGGCGTACATGGCGGCGTCATGCCGGGGAGCGATACCGGCCAGGCCCTGCTCGGCCTGCTGCGACGGCCGCATGTCTGGATGAAGCTGTCCGCGCCCTATCGCTGCAGCAAGGACCCGCTAGCCGTTCGCCCCGACCCCGACTGGCTCGCCGCCATCCTCGATGCCGGCGCCGAACGCTGCGTCTGGGGCAGCGACTGGCCGCACACTGCGCCGCACGGGCATCAAACCGGCGGGGGCGTGGCGCTGCCCTATCGGGCGCTCGCGTATCGTGACGTGCTCGAAGGCGCGCGTGGAGCCCTGCCGGCTCAACAGGTGGACGCAATCCTGCGCCGCAACCCGGCCCGCTTATACGGCTTCGCGAACTGACACACTCGGGCATCGCTCCGCAAGCGAGCGAGCCCAGGAGGAGACGGCCCATGGACGACGTGCAACAAAGCGCCCTGCGCAAAACGGCCTGGCGACTGGTTCCGCTGCTGACGGTCGCCTACGTGTTCAACTACCTGGACCGCACCTGCATCGGCTTCGCGGCGCTGACCATGAACCGCGACATCGGCCTGACCGCCGGAGAGTTCGGCCTCGGCGCAGGCATCTTCTTCATTGGTTACTGCGTGTTCGAAGTGCCGAGCAACCTGGCCATGTATCGCTTCGGTGCCCGGCGATGGCTGGCCCGCATCATGATCAGCTGGGGCATCATGTCGGCGCTCACCGCCTTCGTGGTCGGGCCGAACAGCTTCTTTCTGGTGCGATTGCTGCTGGGCGTGGCGGAGGCCGGGTTCTTCCCCGGCGTGACCTTCTTCCTGGCCGCCTGGTTCCCAGCGCAATACCGCACCCGCATGCTGGCCTGGTTCCTGCTCGGCATCCCGGTGTCTTCGCTGATCGGCGGCCCGATCTGCGGCTTGTTGCTCGAACTCGACGGGGTCTGGGGACTGCAGGGCTGGAAATGGCTATTCCTGGTGGTGAGCCTTCCCTGCGTGGTTCTGGGAGGGTTGATCCTGACCACCTTGGCCGATCGGCCGCAGGAGGCATCATGGCTGACGCAGCCGGAGCGTGACGCCATGGACGCCATGCTGCGCGACGAGGTGCGCGAGCGGCCGAAATCCTCGGTGCTGGCCGCCATCACCGATCGGCGGGTGCTGATCCTGGCGCTGGTGCAGTTCGGCTTTACCCTGGGCTCCTACGGCATCGGCATCTGGCTGCCGTTGATCGTCAAAGAGTATCACCTGTCCAACCTGGCGATCGGCTTCGTCACCGCCGTGCCGTATCTATTCGCGTCGCTCGGCATGATGGCCTGGGCCTGGCACGTCGACCGCACCGGCAAGAAGATCTTCCACCTCGCCATCACCTGCCTGCTGGGCGCGGTCGGCTTGGCTGCATCGGTGATTTCCGGCGCCCTGCTGCCCGCCCTGATCGGGCTGACGGTGGCGCTGGTCGGCGTCACGGCGGCGCGGGCCGTGTTCTGGACCATTCCCACCCGGTTCCTCACCGGCGTCGCCGCCGCCGGCGGCCTCGCCTTCATCAACACCATCGGCACGCTGGGCGGCTTTGCCGGTCCTTACATGATGGGCGAGTTGCGACAGCTCACCGGCTCGTTCGAGAGCGGGCTACTCGCCATGTCGGCGGTCCTGGTGGTGGCCACGCTGCTGGCGGCGTCCCTCAAGCTCATCGTCACCCGGGAGTAGACCACGATGCCGACCCGCCGCACGATCGCCGCCGGACTGGCGCTAGCCCTGTCGCCGCTATCGCCCACTCGCCTGCGCGCAGCCCCGTTGCCAGACATGCCCGAGGGCAGCTGTGATTGCCACGTCCATATCATCGGTCCACCGGACCAGTATCCAATGGTGCCGGGTCGCGCTTACACGCCGCCGCAGAGCACCGTGCCGCAGTTGCTGGCGTTGCGGCAGGCCTTGGGCCTGTCCCGCACCGTGCTGATCCAGCCCAGCTTCTACGGCACCGACAACCGCGCCCTGCTGGCAGCACTGAGCCAACTGAACGGCACCGCCCGCGGCATCGCCGTGCCCGACCCGGCGATCTCCGATGCCGATCTGGTTGCTCTGGACCAGGCCGGCATACGCGGCGTGCGACTGAACATTGAAAGCAGCGGCGGACGCGACCCGCGCGAGGTAACCGGCGCCCTTGGCCGTTTTGCCATGCGGCTCGCACCGCTGGGCTGGCACATCCAGATCTACGCGGCGCTGCCCGTCATCGCCCGGATCGCGCCTGATCTGGCCGATTTGCCGGTGCCGGTCGTATTCGATCATTTCGGCATGCCGGACGCGGCTCTGGGACCGCAGCAACCGGGCTTTCCCGTGCTGCTGGAGCTGGTGCGGGCAGGCCGAACCTTTGTAAAACTGTCGGCACCGTATCGCATCTCGAAAGCACCGGGATTTGCTGATGTGGCGCCGATCGCCCGCGCGCTGATCGCAGCCGGGCCGGAGCGGATGGTCTGGGCCAGCGACTGGCCGCACACCGATCGCGCTCCCGGCGCCGGCCCGACCGAGATCTCGCCTTTCCGCGTCGTCGATGACCCGGCGGTCCTGGGCCTGCTTGCCGACTGGTGCCCGGACCCGGCAGGTCGGCGCGCCATCCTGGCCACGACCCCGCACGCGCTTTACCGCTTCAGCTGACGAGGACCGTTTCCATGAACCTGCTCGTATTACCCGGCGACGGCATCGGCCCCGATATCAGCGCCGCCACCGTCGAGGTGGTGACCGCCGCCGCGGCCCGCGCCGGTATATCCATCAGCTTCAGCCAGGCCGATATCGGCTTCACGTCGCTTAAGGCGCACGGCACCACGTTCACCGACGCGGTATTCGAGGCCGCACGCGACGCGGATGGCGTGATCCTCGGCCCAGTCTCTCATAACGAGTATCCGCCTTCGGACCAGGGCGGCCTCAATCCCTCCGGCCAACTGCGTCGTCGGCTGGATCTGTATGCCAACATCCGCCCGGCGCGCATCCGCCCAGGCTTCGTGCCACGTTGCGGAGTTCCATTCGATCTCGTCGTGGTGCGCGAGAACACCGAAGGCTTCTACGCCGACCGCACCATGCATGTCGGCACCGGCGAAGTGATGCCGACCCCGGATCTGGCGATGGCGTTCCGCAAGGTGACGCGCGCCGGGTCGCTGCGCATTGCCGAAAGCGCGTTCAAGCTGTCGATGCAGCGTCGCCGCAAGGTGACGGCGGTGCACAAGGCCAACGTGTTGCGGGTGTCGGACGGGCTATTCCTGGAATGCGTGCGCCAGGTCGCGGCACGATACCCGGATGTCGCCTACGAGGAGAAGCTGATCGACGCCATGGCGGCGCTGCTGATCCGCGATGCAAGCGTGTTCGACGTGATCGTCACCACCAACATGTTCGGCGACATCCTGTCGGACGAAGCGTCCGAACTGTCCGGCAGCCTCGGCCTGGCTGCCTCTCTGAACGCCGGGGCCGAGCACGGGGTGGCGCAGGCCCAGCACGGCTCGGCACCGGACATCGCCGGCAAGGATCTGGCCAACCCGGCCTCGCTAATCGGATCGGCCGCCATGCTGCTGGCCTGGCTTGGTGAACGCCGAAACGAGCCGCCACTGCTGCAAGCTGCCGCCTCGATCGATGCGGCGCTCGACCGCGTGCTTGCCGTTCCCGAGCAACGCACGCGCGATCTGGGCGGTGACCTCGGCACCCGTGCTTTCACGGCGAAGGTGATCGAAGCATTTGACCTGTAACGAGCCCCCCGGCGATGACGCCGGGGAGATAAACAAACACGCGCCGTTACGTGACTGACACCCGTTCTTCGGCCCGAGCTTCCATATGCTCGGCCACGTTCCCGTGCTGCGGCAACGGGCGGTTGCCCGCCAGCTTCCGCAGCACGACGTAGAACACGGGGGTGAGGAACAGACCGAACGCCGTCACCCCGATCATGCCGGCGAAGACCGCCACACCCATGGCATGCCGCATCTCGGCGCCCGCACCCGTGGACAGCACCAGCGGCAGCACGCCGAGAATAAAGGCCATCGACGTCATCAGGATCGGCCGCAGCCGCAGCCGGCTCGCCTCGATCGCCGCAGCCACCGGGGTGCGCCCGGCGAACTCAAGCTCCCGCGCGAACTCCACGATCAGGATGGCATTCTTTGCCGATAGGCCCACCAGCACGATCAGGCCGATCTGAGTGAAGACGTTGTTGTCCCCGTGCGTCAGCCAAACCCCAGCCATGGCAGCCAGCAGCCCCATCGGCACGATCATGATGATGGCCAGCGGCAGCGTCAGGCTCTCGTACTGTGCCGCCAACACCAGGAATACCAGCAGCAGAGCCAGCGGGAAGATCAGCACACCGGAGTTGCCGGCGATGATCTGCTGGTAGGTCAGCTCCGTCCATTCGAAGGCAAACCCCTTCGGCAGCGTTTCCTTCGCGATCCGCGCCACCGCATCCTGCGCCTGCCCCGTCGAGTAGCCCGGCGCCGCACCGCCGTTCACATCGGCGCTGAGGAAACCGTTGTAGCGCATCGCCCGCTCCGGCCCCGAACTGTTCTGAATGTGCAGCACTGCCGCCAGCGGCACCATCTCACCGGAGGCGGCACGCACCTTCAGCTGCCCGATATCCTCCGCCCGGGCGCGGAACGGCGCATCGGCCTGCACCCGCACGGAGTAAGTGCGGCCAAAGGCGTTGAAGTCGTTCACGTAGAGCGAGCCCAGGTAGATCTGTAGCGTGTCAAACACGTCCGTCACCGAGACGCCCAGCTGCCGCGCCCGTACCCGGTCGATGTCGGCATAAAGCTGCGGCACGTCGATCCGCAGCCCGGTGAACATCCCGGCCAGCTCCGGCGCCTTACGCGCGGCGGCGAGGAAGGCGTTGGTCGCCTCGTTCAACGCCTCGTAGCCCAGCCCGGCCCGATCCTCGATCTGCAGCTTAAAGCCGCCGATCGTGCCCAGCCCCTGTACCGGCGGCGGCGGGAACACGGCGATGAACGCATCCTGGATGGAACCGAACTTGCCATTGAGGGCGCCCGCGATGGCACCGGCGGACAAGCCCGGTTCCGTCCGCCGCTCGAATTCGTCCAGGGACACGAACACGATCCCAGCGTTGGAGCTATTGGTGAAGCCGCTGATCGACAGGCCCGGGAAGGCGATGTTGTTGACGGCGCCGGGCTGCTTCTCGGCGATGTCGCCCATGCGCTTGATTACGCTCTCGCTGCGGTCCAGGCTGGCGCCGTCCGGCAGTTGCGCGAAGCCGACCAGATACTGCTTGTCCTGCGCCGGCACGAAGCCGCCCGGCACCGCCTGGAATAGCAGATAAGCGACGCCGACCAGTGCCAGGTAGACACCCATCATCAACGACTTGCGCCCGATCACCCGCGTTACCCCGCCGCCGTACGCGGCCGAGCCGCTGGTGAAGAAGCGGTTGAACCCGCGGAAGAACCAACCCAGCAGCCCGTCCAGCACCCGGGTCAGCCGATCCTTCGGCGCGTCGTGCCCGCGCAGCAGCAGCGCCGCCAGCGCCGGCGACAGCGTCAGCGAGTTGACCGCGGAGATCACGGTGGAGATCGCGATGGTCAACGCGAACTGCCGGTAAAACTGACCCGTGAGCCCGCTGATGAAGGCCAGTGGCACGAACACCGCCACCAGCACCAGCGCGATGGCGACGATGGGGCCGGAGACCTCGGTCATCGCCTGGTAGGTTGCCGCCTTGGGCGACAGCCCGGCCTCGATGTTACGCTCCACGTTCTCCACCACGACGATCGCGTCGTCCACCACGATGCCGATCGCCAGTACCAGGCCGAACAGGCTCAGCGCGTTGATGGAGAAGCCGAACAGGTGCATCACGCCAAAAGTGCCGATCACCGACACCGGCACGGCGATCAGCGGGATGATCGAGGCCCGCCAGGTCTGCAGGAACAGCACCACCACGATCACCACCAGCACCACCGCCTCCAGCAGCGTGTGGATCACCGCCTCGATGGAGGCGCGGACGAACTGCGTGGTGTCGTACACCACGGCGTAGTCCACGCCGTCCGGCATGTTCTGCTTGATCTCCTCCATCGTCGCGCGCACCGCGTCGGCGATCTGGATGGCGTTGGAGCCCGGCGCCTGGAACACCGGCACCGCCACGGCAGATTTGTTGTTCAGCAGCGAGCGCAGCGAATAATCGGCCGCGCCCATTTCGATCCGCGCCACGTCGCGCAACCGGGTCACCGCACCGCCTGCCGCGGTCTTCACCACGATGTCGCCAAACTCTTCCGGCGATTGCAGCCGACCCTGCGCGTTGACCGAGAGCTGCAGGCTCAAGCCTGGGATGTTGGGCGAGGCGCCGACCACGCCCGCGGCGGCCTGCACGTTCTGCGCCCGAATCTCGGCCACCACGTCGCCGGCGGAAAGCCCGTGCTCGGCCATCTTCTGCGGATCGAGCCACACGCGCATGGCGTAGTCGCCGGACCCGAACAGCTGCACGTCGCCTACCCCCGTGATGCGGGCCAACCGATCCTTCACGTTCAGCACGGCATAGTTGCGAAGATAGGTGATGTCATACTTGTCGTTCGGCGACAGGATGTGCACCACCATCATCAGGTCCGGCGAGGACTTGATGGTGGTGATCCCCAGCGTTCGCACCACTTCGGGCAGCCGCGGCTCCGCCTGGCTAACGCGGTTCTGCACCAGTTGCTGTGCCTTGTCCGGGTCGGTGCCCAGGCGGAAAGTGACGGTCAGCGTCATCAGCCCATCCGTGGTGGCCTGGCTGCCCATGTAGAGCATGCCTTCCACGCCGTTGATCTGCTCCTCGATCGGCGTCGCCACCGTTTCCGCGATCACCTTCGGGCTGGCACCGGGATAGTTGGCGCGCACCACGATCTGCGGCGGCACCACCTCGGGATATTCCGAGATCGGCAGCGCGCGCAGGGCGAGCAGGCCGGAGACGAAGATGATCACCGAGAGCACGCCGGCGAAGACCGGGCGGTCGATGAAGAACCTGGAGATGTTCATGGAATGTGGTCCGGTCGGGTTCAGCGAGTCGCGAGGGTGGCGGGCGCGTTCATCGGCACGGGCTGTGGCGCCACCAGGGCACCGGGCCGGATGCGTTGCAGGCCGTTGACCACAATGCGCTCGCCGGGCTTCAGGCCGGACGTCACCAGGCGCATGCCGTCCACGGTGCCGCCCAACGACACCTGGCGGTAGGCGACCTTATCGTCCGCGCCCACGACCATGACGAAGCGGCGATCCTGGTCGGTGCCGATAGCGCCCTCGCTGATGGCCAGCGCCGGCTCCGTATGCGCCAGCCCCAAACGCAGCCGTGCGAACTGCCCCGGCATCAGCCGGCCGTCGGGGTTGTCGAACACCGCCCGCACGCGAACGGTGCCGCTGCGCCCGTCCACCACGTTGTCGACCAGTTGCAGCCGTCCCTGGAACGGCGTTCCCGGCGCTGCCAGCGTACCCATCTGCACGGGGATACGCTCGATCTGCCCGACCAGGTCGCCCGCCGCTTCCGGGGTGCTTCCCAGGCTAGCCAGCGCGCGCGCCAGAGACTGCTCATCCGCCTCGAAGCTGGCGTAGATCGGATTGACTGATACCAGCGTGGTGAGCACCGGCGCGGTGGGCCCCTCGGGAACCAGGTTCCCCGCCGTGACCTCGATCCGCCCCACGCGGCCGGCGATGGGCGCGCGCACCTCGGTAAAGCTCAGGTTCAAGCGCGCCGTGTCGAGTGCCGCCTGCATCCCGCGCAGGTTCGCTTCCGCCGCGCGCAACTCGTTGACCCGCTGGTCCACGTCGCGCTGCGGGGTGAAGCCGCTGCCGACCAGTTGCTGGGCGCGCTGCTGCTCCTTGGCCGCCAGGGCAAATCGCGCCTGGGCCGAGGCAAGCTGGGCCTCGGCACCCTGCACCAGGGCCGTGTACGGCGCCGGGTCGATGGTGAATAACAGGTCGTTGCGTTTCACCATCGCACCTTCGCGGAAGTGCGCCTGGATGATGGCACCCGCAGCCCGGGGCCGGATCTCCACCCGGCCCACCGCTTCGAGGCGGCCAGAGAAGTCGGCCCAGATCGCCGTGTCCTTCTGCTCGACGGTGGCCACCGAGACGGGAATGGCGGCCGGAGCCGCCGGGGCGGCAGCCACCTGGCTATTGCCGTTCAGCAACGGCATGAACCGCGGCGCCAGCAGATAGGCGCTGCCTGCCAGGGCGGCGGCGAGCGCAACGGTGCCCGCCAGCTTCCTGCCGCGGCGGGAGCCGGGCCGGGTCGTCTGCTGCGGGGCGGGCACGGTGGTCTTGGCGGGGTCGTAGTCAATCATGGTCAAGCCTCGATATGGACGGGAGCCGGGATCAGGCCCGGCGTCACCGCTGCGAAGAAATCGGCGATGTTGGAACGAACGGCACCCACCCAATCCGGCGGGGCCTTGGGACCGAGGGCCCGCTGCAGCGCGTCGGGCCAGTCAGGCGCCGCCAGCGCCCGGGCGTGGATGACGATACCGGCCTGTTTCAGGCAGGCGGCATAGGCCAGGCATTCGTCGCGCATCGGGTCGTCCGGCGTCGTGACGAGCAGCGCCGGCGGCAGGCGGTGCAGCCGCGTGCTGCGGGCCGGAACGGCGTAGGGATGAGCTGCGTTGTCGGCGCGACCGAGATACAGCGTCCAGCCATCGGCCCATTTGCACCCCACCGGCCCGGCCTCCGCATCCCGGAACGAACACGTGGCCATGCCGGCGTCGAGCATCGGCGAGAGCAGGATCTGCCCGGCGATGGGCGGCCCTAGCCGGTCGCGCGCCATCAGCGTTAGGGCGGCGGCCAGGTTGCCGCCCGCCTCCTCGCCGGCGACCATCAGCGGCGAGCGCCGGGCCACCCACTGGGTGCGGTTCTGGTGCAGGTGGCACAATAGCGCGTACAAGATTTCTACTGCCTGCGGAAACGGATGCTCGGGCCCTGCCGGATAATCTGCAGAAACCACCACGGCTCCCGCCTGGGCCAGCAGCTCCACGACCGGTCGCGGACCCGGCACACCCATGAAGGTCCCGCCCGGCATGTGCAGCACCAGCGGCGCCGGACGTGCAACGACGCCCTGCACCACGCGGATGCCGATGGTGGCTGGGAAGCCGGGGAGCCTGACCTGCTCGAAAGTCGTTTGAACCGTCATACCGCTACTCATGCGTAACGGACTGAGAATAGGGCTGGCTCAGGATGGATATAATACCGTTTTTCGCGATAAGATTGTCTCCGCACAGAGACAATCGACGCAGATCATGGACCAGCTAGCCGCGCTTCGCGCCTTCACCCGCATCGTGGAAACCGGCAGCTTCACGCAGGCTGCCGCTACGCTGGGCGTGCCCAAACCGACGGTGAGCAAGCTGGTGCAGCAACTGGAAGCCCACCTGCACACCAGGCTGCTCAGCCGCACCACCCGCCGGCTGGCCGTCACGTCCGATGGCGCCGCCTACTACGAACGCGCGGTGCAGGTGCTATCGGATCTGCAGGAGCTTGATGCGAGCGTGACCGCGTCCCAAGCCCGACCCCGCGGTCGGTTGAGGATCGACGTGTCGTCCTCCATTGCGCAGGACATCATCGTGCCGGCCTTGGACGGCTTTTACGCAAAGTATCCTGACATCCAGCTTGAGATCGGCGTCTCGGACCGCCCGGCCGATCTGGTGACGGAGAACGTGGACTGTGTGATCCGCGCCGGCGTCATTGGCGACTTATCGCTGATCGCGCGTCGCATCGCGGAGATGCACATGACGACCTGTGCCGCGCCGGCTTATCTGGACAGGCACGGCATGCCGGACCATCCGACGACCCTCGAGCGCGATCACCGGGTTGTCGCCTACCTGAAACAGCGGCTCGGCCAACCGCATCCGCTGCGGTTCAGCCGGAGCGGGGAAACGCTCGAGGTGATCGCCGATTACCGGGTGGCGGCGAACGAATCACAGACCTATCTCGCGGCTGGGCTGGCCGGCCACGGCATCCTCCAGATCCCCTATTTCATGGTGCATCGTCACCTGAAGAGCGGGGCATTGCGTCCGGTCCTGGAGGAATGGAGCGTGCCGCCGCTACCCTTGCACGTCGTTTATCCACCCAACCGGCACCTGAGCACCCGGCTGCGGGTATTCGTGGACTGGACAGCGGGGGTGTTCGCCGCGGCAGAGCTGACGCCCTAAGGCGCCAGACTCGAGAACCTGAAGGCCGATCCGGCGGAGAAATCGAAATCCGGGTTCTCCCAGGCGATCATCTTGCCCGGGTTGAGGATACCCGCCGGGTCGGCCTCGCGCTTGAAGGCGAGTTGCCCGGGGTCGCTGCGCTTCATGCCGCCTTCCTCGAGCGTGTAGCGATGCGGGTTGAACACGCGGGCGCCGAGATCCTCGTGGATGCGGATGATCTCTTCGAGGCGCTCCTCGCTCTTGAAGCGGACGATCGGCAGGCCGGAGAACACGATGCGGCCGTCGAAGCGGATCATCTCGTTATGCATCGGCATCTCGTCGCCGAAGATGTCGATGATTTTGCAGAGCGTTTCGAGATCGGGATATTGCGTCTGCAGGTATGTCACCGACGGGTCCACCTTGAGGGCGCGCAGCGTTGTGTGGTTCCACGTCAGCTCGTAGGCCGGTGGAAGCAGATCGAGGTCGCCGGCGTCGGCCTGGTCGGAACGGTAGAGCATCTCGCCCTTCTCGTGGGCGAGGAACACGCTCAGTGCGTGCATGGCTTGTGGGGCCGCCATCATGACCACGACCGACTGCTCCCGGCGGATGAACTTCTGGTGCCGAACGAAGTAGTCGTGGGGAACAGGAGCGGCGATCGGGGCGACCTCCTTGAGCAGCACGCCGTCCTGCAGCGCGACGTTGCGCGCGAACCGGCACGCATCCTGGATGCTGGAGAACCCGGCGATCACGTCGATCCACGGATAGGCGGCAGTCAACGGGATCTCCGCTTCGACGATGATGCCGTTGGTGCCGTAGGCGTGCGCCACCTTGAGGATGTCGGTGCCGACGAGGTCGAGGATGCGCGGGGCCGGCTCGCAGGTGACGACCTTGAGGCCAATGATGTTGCCGAAATTGCGCAAGCCGCCCCAGCGGATCGACCCGACCCCGCCGGAGCCGCCGGCGATGAAGCCGCCCAGCGTCGCCGTGCGATAGGTGGAGGGATGAAAGCGCATCTCTGCGCCGTGGGCAGC
Source organism: uncultured Acetobacteraceae bacterium (assembly GCA_964613945.1). GTDB lineage: Bacteria > Pseudomonadota > Alphaproteobacteria > Acetobacterales > Acetobacteraceae > JAVVHH01. The sequence goes on along the minus strand of CAZTJC010000007.1, from coordinate 74,111 downwards.
CTGCGTTGCCGCATCCACCTTGGCCAGGATCGCCCCGGCTTCGGCACGCACCGTCATGGCGCTGGAGCCCAGCACCTTGTTCATGCCGGCGAGATCGAGGATGACCCCGCCCGAGAGCGGCATCGCCTGGCCGTAATTGCCCGTGCCGGCCCCGCGCGGCGTCACCGGCACACCATGGCGGTGCGCGCTAGCCAGGACCGTGACCACGTCCTGCGTCGAGCGCGGCGCGACCACGAGATCGCCGGTGACCTGGCCGAGCTTTCGCTTCAGCACCGGCGAATACCAGTAGAAGTCGCGGCTCTTGAGTTGGACGAGTTTCGGATTGTCCTCGACGGGAATGTCGCCGAGGTCGGCCCGGAACGCTTGCAGAGCTTGGAGGTCCATGCGGTTCACCTGTGCATGAGGTCGTCGAGCTCGCGGTGGTCCGGCAATGTGCGATCGATGACACGGCCGGAGCGGAGCACGATGCGGTCGGATTGCGGCCGGGCCATCAGCTCGGTCCAGCTGCGGGCGCGGAACAGGACCAGGTCGGCCGAAGCGCCGGGCGCGATCTCGCCGCGATAGGCAAAGCCGCCGATGCGGGCGGGGGTGGCCGAGACGGCCCGGGCCCAGCCGAACGCCTCCTCCATGGGATGATCGAGATGGGCGATACGGGCGGCTTCGCGCAGCACCTCGAGCCCGTCGAGGTCGCCATAGGCGTAGAACGGGTCGCGCGTGTTATCCGAGGCAAGGCAGACGGAAACCCCCGCCTGGCGCAGTTCCTGAACAGGGGTAACGCCGCGCCAGCGTGGGGTGCGGCCGGCATGACGGTCCTGCAGATACAGGTTGCACATCGGCAGCGAGACGACGGCGATCCCGGCTTCGGCGACGCGCGCGATCGTTGCTGCCGCGAACGCTTCGTCATGGATGGCCAGCGAGCAGCAATGGCCGGCGACGACGCTGCCGGTGAACCCGGTGGCGACGACCGTGTCGGCCAGGCTGCGCAGGGAACGGGACGCCGGGTCCTCGCTCTCGTCGATGTGCAGGTCGAGGTCGAGCCCATGCCGGCCGGCGGCATCGACGACCGCGGCGATGGCGTCGGCAGCCCGCTCATGCACCGAGATCGCGCCACCGAGCCTGCCACCATAGGTCTTGACCGTTGCCGCGACCTCGTCGACCAACCCGCGATCGAGCAACGGGTCCGGCCCGAGCAGGGCCACGGCTTGCAGCTCTATGCGCCCTGCCCACCGGCTGCGCAGGCGGTCGAACACCGGCCAGGTGATGGCGCCCTGCGGCGGTGCGGAATCCAGGTGGGTGCGGATCGCGGCGGTGCCGTGGGCGTAGGCGCAGCGTATGGCGAACTCCATGCGTCGCTCCACGTCGTCGGCGCTCCAATTGGCCTCGCGGTCAGCCATGACGGCGTTGAGGGCGCCCATGAAGCTACCGTCGGGGTTGGATCGCCGCGGCCAGATCTGTCCCTTGTCGAGATGGGTGTGCAAGTCGACGAAGGCTGGGAAGATCAGGCCGCCGTCGCAATCATGGACGGTCGCGGCGTCGGGCACCGGGCTGCCGCTTGGCGTGATGGCGGTGATGACGCCGTCTTCGAGCGCGATGTCGACGCGGTCGAGGCCATCACCCGAACCGGGCGTGAACGCCGTTGGCAGGGTCGCGTTGCGGAGAAAGGTAGGATTGGACATCGGGTCAGTTCTCGCGCCGGAGCGCGCTTTCATGCCAGCGGCGAAGGCAGAGCCAGGAGATGAGCGACGTCAGTCCGAAGATCGCGACCCCCGTCACCGAGAGCAGCAGCAGGGTCGCGAACAGGCGGGGGATGTTGAGCCGGTACTGCGCCTCCAACAGACGGAACGCCAGGCCCGACCCGGCGCCTGCGGACCCCGCGGCGAACTCCGCGACCACGGCGGCGATCAGCGCCAAACCACCACCGATCCTCAACCCGGCCATGAAATAGGGCAGGGCGGCCGGCAGCTTCAGCAGCAGCAGCGTCTGCAGCCGGGAGGCGCGATATAATTCGAACAGGTTAAGCAGGTTATGGTCGATGCTCTTCAATCCCTGGACCATGTTCGACAGGATCGGAAAGAACGCGACCAGGAAGGCGCAGATCAGCAGCACCGTCTGAGTCGAGGACAAATAGACCAGCAGCAGCGGCGCGATCGCCACGATCGGCGTCACCTGGAGGATGACCGCGTATGGGTAAAGCGCGAGTTCGATCCAGCGCGATTGGATCAGCAACACGGCCAGCGCCACACCACCGATCAGCGCCAGCACCAAGGCGGTGATGGTGATGCGCAAGGTGACCAACAGGGCCGGGTAGAGCGTGTTCCAATCGGTCCACAGCGCGGTGGCGACACGCACCGGGCTGGGTAGGATGTAGGTCGGCACCGCCTCGAGCGTGACGTAGAGCTGCCACGCAAGGACGGTCAGCAGGAGCACGATGACGGGCACTGCGATCCTGAGTGCCCGCTCGGCGGCGCGGCCCGGCGCGGCGGGCGTGACGCCGATGACAGGCAGGTCGTTCAAGCCGCGACCCTGGGCCGGATCGCGGCTTCGAGCGTTTCGGAGACGGTGCGTGTCAGCTCGGCATACCGCGCCGTTGTGCGGAAATCCGCCGCGCGGGGCCAGGGGTCGGGGAGAGCCAGGTCGGTGACGATCCGGCCGGGTCGCGCGCCCATGACGACGATACGGCTGGAGAGATAAGCGGCCTCGTAGACGGAATGGGTGACGAACACGACGGTCAGCGCGGCTGCGTGCCAAAGGCGCAGGACGTCATCGTTGAGCTTCTGCCGGGTAATCTCGTCGAGCGCTCCGAACGGTTCGTCCATCAGCAAGATGGCCGGGTTGGTGACCAGGGCGCGTGCGATCGAGGCTCGCATCTTCATACCGCCGGATAGCTGGCGGGGGTAAGCGGCGCTGAAGTCGGCGAGCCCGACGGTCTCCAGCGCGGCCATGACCCGGTCCCGCGCAGCCACTTTGCCAATGCCTTTCAGGCGGAGCGGCAGGTGCACGTTGCCGAACACGGTGCGCCAGGGCATCAGCGTCGGCTCCTGGAAGACGAAGCCGATGTCGGCGCCCGCACCGGGGCCCTCGACGGTCCCCGTGGTCGCTCCCCCAAGACCGGCGATGATACGCAGGGCCGTGGATTTGCCGCAGCCGGACGGACCGAGCAGGCTGACGAACTCGCCCGGGAAGATGTCCAGCGTCATGTCCGACAGTGCAAGCGTTCCGTTGGAGAACCGCTTGGTGACGTTCCGGGCCGAGACGAGCGGCCGCGCAGCGGTTTCCGTCAGCCCTTCGATCCCATACCGACGCCCTTGCAGACGAATTGCGTCGTGTAGGCGTTTCGGTAGTCGAGCGACGCATCGACGATGCCGATGGCGACCATCTTGTCGAAGAAATCCTTGTAGTGCGCTTCCGTCATGCAACCGATGCCCTTGGTTTCCGCATCGCCGGAAATGACCATGCCCGCCGATTTCATCGTACGGATCGAGTAGGCGATCTGCTCGTCGGTCATGTCCGGATTATCCTGCTTGATCATACGGTTCGCAGCGGCGTTGTCCCCGTTCAGGTAGGTGTACCAACCGATGATCGTCGCATCCACGAAGCGCTGAACCAGCTCCGGCTTCTCCTTGACCATCTTGCTTTGGGTCTCGATCGTCGTCGAGTACGGATTGTAGCCCTGGTCGGCCAGCAGAAAGGCTTTGGGGCTCCAGCCGGCTTGCTTGGTCACTTCAAAGGGCTCGGAGGTGATGTAGCCCTGCTGGGCGGATTTCGCGTCGGCGATGAAAGGCGCCGGGTTGAACTGATAGGGTTTGAATTGGCCGTCATTGAAGCCTTTGTAGTTGGCCTTCATCCAGGTGAAATAGGTGATGTAGCCTTCCTTGCCCATGAAGATCGTCGGCAACTTGGCGAGGTCGGCGAACGTCTCGACCCCCGCATCCGGATGCGCCATGAGCACCTGCGGATCCTTCTGGAAGATCGCGGCCACGGTGACGACCGGGATGCCCTGCTTGACGGCATCGAACGACCCCAGCGTGCCGCCCATGTAGAAGTCGATCTTCCCGGCGATCAGGAGGTTGCGGTTCGCCGCCTGCGGCCCGCCCTGGCGGATGGTGACGTCGAGCCCGAATTTCTTGTAGGTGCCGTCGGCCAGCGCTTGATAGTAGCCGCCATGTTCGGCCTGGGCGAGCCAATTGGTGCCGAAGGTGACGGCATCGAGCTTGGTTTGGGCGAAGGCCGCACCGGCCGTCAGCGCCACGGCAGCCGACGCTAAAAGGCGAACTAGGAATTGGGTCATGGTCGTCATCTTCCGTGCTCGCTCGCCGCAGCGTGGAGCAACCCTATTTTTGCGACTTGAGGGTTAGCAAGGCCTTTTTCCAACCCGGTGGCACTTGTCTCCACGCGGGAGCGGGATGAGGCTGGCCCGGTTCAATCGCGGATGGCCCATGCGCACCCTTCACACCGACATCATCCATCCGCCCTTCGCCGCCTATTCCCACGGCGTCGAGATCCCGGCCGGCGCGAGGATCGTGTTCGTGTCGGGACAACTCGGCATCGCGCGCGACGGCACGGTGCCGGAGGATTGCGCGGAACAGGCTGCGCTCTGTTTCGCGAACGCCGCCGCGATCCTCCAAGCGGCAGACATGGACCTTGCCGACGTCGTCCGCATCAACGCCTTTGTCACCGACCGCACCTATCTGCCGGCATACATGGCGGTGCGCGACCGCTTGTTCCCCGCGCCGTTCCCAGCATCGACCCTGATGATCGTGGTCGGCTTCGCCAGGCCGGAGTTCAAGCTCGAGGTCGAGGTCGTCGCTGCCAAGATCGGGCGGGAGCCAAGGGCATGACCCCGGCGCGGCCGCCGGTCTGGTGGGAGGAGTTCCCGACGGCGGCGTTTCACGGCCTCGACGCGATGCGGACGGTCGCGATCCTGCCGCTCGCGGCCGTGGAACAGCACGGGCCGCATCTGCCAGTCGGAACGGACGCGTTCATTAACCGTGGCCTCCTGGACGTTCTGATCGACAAACTGCCCGCGGATCTCGACCTGCGGATTCTGCCGGTGCAGTCGGTCGGCAAGTCGAACGAGCACCTGCACGCACCGGGGACGTTGACGCTTCCGCCCTCCGTACTGATCGAGGCCTGGACGGAGATCGGCCTGTCGGTGGCCCGTGCCGGCATCCGCAAGCTGGTCATGCTCAACTCGCACGGGGGCAACGAGGAAGTCATCGGTATCGTCGCCCGTGAGTTACGGGTCCGGGCCGGTATGCTGGTGGTCAAGACGTCGTGGTCGCGGTTCGGCAGCCCCGATGGCCTGCTAAGCGACACGGAGAAGCGGCACGGCATTCACGGCGGCGATTCGGAAACCTCGCTCATGCTGCATCTCCGCGAAACCCTGGTCGACACGACGAAGGCTGAAGACTTCCTCTCCGTCGCGGCTCGCGATGAGCAACGGTTTGCCCTGCTTCGCCCGACCGGAACACATGCGTATGCCTGGATCGCCAGCGACCTGAACGATAAAGGCACCGTCGGGAACGCTGCCAACGCAACGGTGGCCAGAGGCCAAGCGATCGCGGACCATCAAACGAATGGGATGATCCAGTTGTTGCACGACGTCGTGCAAGCCGAGCTTCCGGCTGATCCGCAAATCCAGACCTGAGGTCCGAACACAAGATCGGCGTCGCCTAGCCGTATAACTCGGCAGCGTTCTTTACCAGGATCTGATCTCGCTTCGCCGTGCTGCCAGTCCAAACACTCAACAGGTCAAGCAGCTGCGAGGCGTCTGGCTTGTGCCGTTCGGTGATGTGCGGCCAGTCGCTGCCCCACACCAGCCGTTCCGGTGCTGCCGCGATCAGGGCGCGAGCGACCGCTCCCGCATCGGGGTAATCCGGCGGCCCGGCATGGGTGTTGAGATAAGCGCCGGAGAGCTTCACCCAGGTTCGCCCGGCTTGCAGCAGCCGGCAGATGACGCCGAAGGCCGGGTGCTGCGTGCCGAGTTCGGGCGGCAATCGTCCCATATGGTCGATGACGGCGGGGCAGGGCAGCCGATCGAGCAAAGGAGCAGCGTCGACGATCTGGTCAGCCGACATGTGCAGTTGCACGTGCCAGCCGAGCGGTGCGATGCGCCAGGCCAGCGCCTCGATCATGTCCACCGTCGTCACCGTATCGACCGGGTTCCAGACGCTGAAGCGTAGGCCTCGCACGCCGCCACCCCGCAGGCGGATCAGCTCGGCATCCTCGACATCGGGTCGCACGACGCCGATACCGACGCCGTCCGGCCCCAACTGCGCCAGTGCATCCAGCAGACAGGCGTGATCGGTTCCATAATGCTTGGCCTGAACGATCACGGCACGCTGCGTCCCGATGCGACGCTGCAGCAGACGGTAGCTGCCGAGATCCATCCCGGGCGGCGTTACACCATGCCTGGACGGAAACCGCCGGTCCAGGATGTGGCAATGGGCATCCCAGGCCAAGGCACCAACCGGGTCGCGTGGCGGCTCCGAGCCGGCGGAGTTGGGTACGGGGTCCCCGCCTGCCATGGCGGTCATGCCGTTCCCTTGCCGCCGAACACGTTCGCTTCGGTCAACGCGTGCAGATCGGCCCCGGTAATGCCCAGCTCCGTCAGCAGCTCGCCGTTGTGCTGCCCCAGTGCCGGCGCGGGAGTCCGGATCGAGCCAGGCGTGCCCATCAGCCGCGGCACCACGTGATGCATCGGCAACTGGCCCATGTCGGCATCCGGGTAATCCGCGACCAGTTCCCGCTCGATGACATGCGGGTCCTCCATGATCTGGGACGTGTCGTAGATCGGTCCGATGGTCACCTCCGCTGCCTCGAAGAACGAGACGTTCTCGGCCTGGGTGCGCTCAGCGATGAAGGCGCCGATGATCCCGTCCAGCGCGTCCACGTTCTGCAGGCGGTCGGCGTTGGTGCGGAAGCGCGGGTCGGTCACCAAGTCCGGCCGTCCGATGGCGCGGAACAGGCGCTCGGCCATCTTCTGGATCGAGCCAGAAAGTCCCACATACCTGCCATCCTTGCAGACATAAGCGTTGCGGGGCGCGGAGTTGGTGGAGCGACTGCCCGTTCGCGGTTTCACTTCGCCGCTGAGCCGGTAATTCGCCGCCTGCGGGCTGAGGATGGAGAATAGCGGGTCGAGCAGGGGCAGGTCGATCACCTGGCCTCGCCCGCCATTCACCTCAACTTCCCGCAGCGCGATCATGGCGGCGGAAGCGCCGTAAAGCCCGGCCACGCCGTCGGCCAGATACATCGGCGGCAGCACCGGCTCCCGATCGGCGAAGCCGTTGATGGCGGCAAAGCCGGACGCTCCCTCGATCACGGTGCCGAAGCCGGGTCGCTGCGCGTAGGGTCCGGTCTGGCCCCAGCCGGAGATGCGAATGATCACCAGCCCTGGATTGAGCGCCAGCAGCACGTCCGGCCCCAGTCCCATCGCCTCCAGCACGCCGGGACGGAAGCTCTCGACGAAGATCCGCGCCAACGGCACCAACTTCCTGATGATGTCGATTGCTCCCGGACTCCGCAGGTTCAGGGACAGGCTCTTCTTGTTTCGGGCATAGACCTTCCAGTGCGTCGAAACGCCCGCCGTCTTCCAGGCCCGTAACGTGTCGCCTTCGGGAGGCTCGACCTTGATCACCTCCGCGCCGTAGTCGCCCAGCATCTGCGTCAGGGCGTTGCCTGCGAACAGCCGAGACATGTCCAATACACGAACGCCATCCAGCGGACCCTTCTGGCCCGGCTGGTAATCCCGCTGATGCAGGGTTTTGCCGGATGTCGTCACGCCACCACCATTCGTTCGAACAGGGTGGCCATCGTGTCCTGCTGGTCCAGGTTCCAGGCCAGGTCCAGAAAGGCCTGGATCTGAGCTTCCTGCCACACGGGCGCCACGACGCGCCGGAACTTCGCCTCGATGTCGGGCCGCGCTGCAGGGCGGCCACCGAACCCGGGCAGGTCGTCCACTTGCTCCGTCAGCACCCGGCCATCATCGAGAGTCACGGTGACGCGGGTCGGTATCTTCTGCGGATACATCCGCGTCAGTTCGACATCCTCCTCGACCGTGAGCTTGGCCAACAAGGCAAGCAGGCGAGGGTCGTGCAGTGCCTGGTCCGTGTAGCTGGCGCTGTTGATCTGCCCGTCCAGCATGGATCGCGCCACGATATAGGGCAGGCTGTGATCGGCGGTTTCGCTAGTCTTCGGCGCCCATTTCTCCGCGGAGTCGGCGGCATACTGCTTGCCCGCCAGCGTCGTGCCGATCACGATGGAACGCACCCTGGCGGGATCAGGCACCGCAGCGCCAATCTTGGCAGCGGCGGCGATGGCGGTCTGCAGCAACGCCTGAGCCGGATACAGCTTGATCGAACAGTCCGCGATCTTGAAGGCACCGCCGCGGCCACCAAACCGGCCGAAATCGAGCGTGAACGGCCCCGACACCTGTTTGAAGAACCCGGCCTTGCCCTCGAAGGCCGGCGCCGGGCCGGTGATGCCACCGCGGGCCAGCTCGGCCGCGAACAGCGCGTTGCGGCCGGCATCGGCATCGGCCAGGCCTTTCCAGTTGGAAAGCACCTCGAGCCGAGTCTGGTTCACGGCGAGATGCCCCGCAAGAGCCAGGTTGACCGCCTGTGTCAGCTGCGGCCGCGACAACCGCATCAGCTTGCCCGACGCCAACGACGCCGCCGGCAGGCTGTAATTGGGATGGTCCCATCCGCGCACACTGATCTGCACGGCGTCCAGCAACCGGCAATCGATTTCATAGGCCAGCGCGATCGCCAGGATCAGGTCCCGCCCACCGCAACCTTCCGCCTCGGCAATGGCCAGGCAGGGGGTGATGTTGTCGCTGGGATGCCCAACCTCCCGTCCGGCATAGGCGTCGTTCAAGTCGAAATGGCGCAACGCCGCACCGTTGGCGAAGGTGGCCCAATCGGTGGTGGTGCGACGGGCCATACCGATAAGCGTTGCCGCATCACCGTGGTTCTGCAGCGCGACGTCGCGCACGGCCCGGACCGGCGACTCGTTGAACGCCCCGATGGCGCAGCCGATCGAGTCGATGAAGTGCGCTTTGACCAGTTCGACAACGGGCGCGCCAAGATCATCATAGCCGATATCATCGACGTAGCCGGCAAGTTGGTCCGCCAGGCTGGTCGTCGCCGCACCGGTAGGCTGGGCCCGGGCAGCGGTATTGACTCCCGCCAGGGCCGCCGTGCTGGCGAAGCCGGCAAGGGCGGCACGGCGAGAAAGGGTCGCAGTCATCGGGTAATTACTCCGTTGCACGATTTAAATCACGGGGCCGGCGTCGGAAGTCAGCCCAGAAGCAGCAACGCCGCGCCGTAGACGGTGGCGGACACCAGGAATGTCACCACGGTGAAACCCATCACCCGTTGGATCCCGATCCCGGCGATGGCCACGACCGGCAGGGCCCAGAACGGCTGCATCATGTTGGCGACCTCCTCGCCCATGGCCACACCCATGGTGGTGGCGGGAATGGAGGCATGCAGCGCGACGGCGGCCGGAATGGTGAACGGTCCCTGCACCGCCCAGTGGCCGCCGCCGCTGGGAACCACGAAGGTGATGACCAGGGAAGCGACGTAACCCAGGAACGGCAGGGTATGGGTTGTCGCCACGGACGCAATCGACCGCGACATCTGCTCTGCCAGTCCGGTGGCGGTCATGATGCCCATGATGCCGCCGTAGATCGGATATTGCAGCATCATCGCGCCGGTCTGCCGCGCCGCGTTCTTCACGGCGTTAGCGTAGTTCACCGGCGAGCCGTGCAGCAGCAGCCCGGCGATCAGGAACATGAAGATCACCACGTTGATGTCCAGCGACAGCGCGTTGTTCCACCACGTCAGACCTAGGTAGCCCAGCCCGGCCGCGACCAGGAACAGGCTGCCCACCGGCGACTGCTCCAGCTTGCGCGCGAAGGGCAGGGCCGCCCACGCCACCGGGGCCGCCACCGGCTCATCCGCCGGAGGGGTGAACACCTGCATCTCGTCCTCCCGCGGACGGATCGCCATGAACACGAACGGCATGACCGCGACGATGATTAGCGTCGGCACAAGGTTGAGCACGGTGAAAATCGACTCGCTGAACGGCAGCACGTGACCCGTCACCTTCTCGACGATGTTCAGCGCATTGCCGTGCGACGCCTGCGAAAGCGGGATTGAGCCGGACGGGCCGCTACCCCAGATCACCCAGCCGGAATAAGCTGCAGCGACCAGCCAGGCGTAGTCGAGCCGGATCTGCCGCGCCACTTCCCGCGCCAGCACGGCGCCGATGACCAGGCCAAAGCCCCAGTTCAGCCATGAGGCGCACGCCGCGACCAGGAACGTCATGACCACGGCCTGATTCGGCGTCCGGGCCAGCGACACCATTGCGCGCAGGCCGCGCTGCACGACCGGGGCATGCGCCAGGACGTGACCGGTCACCAGCACCAGGATCATCTGAAACGCGAAGCCGAGAATGCCGAACAGCCCGCCATACCAGGACGTCAGGATCACCGGCAGCGTCCTATGCGGCGCAAAGACCATTGCGGCGCATGCCACCAGGATCGTCAAGCCGATGGCCAGCACGAAGGCATCCGGCATGATCCGCTCGAACACATAGGTCGAGACGGCGGTGAAGCTGCGCTTCGGCCGCTCAGCCGGCTGAAGTTTTCGATCCAGGGGCTTTTTGGTGTTGTCCGCCGGGCTCATCGTTCAGGCCTCCTTGAGGGCAGCGTCGGCCAGCGCGACGATCGCGCGGGCGCTGGCGACGAACGGGGCGTCGACCATGCGGCCATCGACAAGAAAGGCGCCGATGCCCTTGGTTTCGGCCTCTGCGGCGGCGGCCAGCACGCGGCGGGCTTTCTCCACCTCGGCCGGCTTCGGCAGGAAGGCGGCGTTGGCGATGGCGATCTGCGTCGGGTGGATGCAGCTCTTGCCAACGTAACCGTGGCGCCGCGCCGCCTCGCACTCCGAGCGGTACCCCTCCGCGTCGGCCACGTTGGCGTAAGCGCCGTCATAAGCGGCCACACCGGCCTCGGCGGCAGCCAGGCGCACGGTGAGACGGAGGTGGGCCAAGGCAGCAGGATCCGAACGATCCAGGCCCAGGGGCTCCATCAGGTCGGCATACCCAATTTGCAGCCCGGCAACGCTCGAGTGAGCCCCCGCCAGCGAGGCCGCACGCCGCAAGCCCCTCGCCGTCTCGATGTTGATCAGCAGACGAACGTGCGGCGCCATCCGTGCCAGCGCCTCGGCAGCCTCCACCACCGCCGCCGGATCCTCGACCATCGGCAGGTTGATCATATGCAACGCCGGACAGGAGACGGCCTCGAGATCGGCGGCGAAGTGCTCGGTGCCGACGGCATTGACCCGCACCACCACGATCTGCCGCACGGAAACCGGCGGTGCCCGCAGGAAACCAGCCAGCAGGCCGCGCGCCTCGGCCTTGCGACCCGGCGCCACCGCATCCTCCAGGTCGAACGACAATGCGTCTGCGGCAGAAGCCGCAGCCTTGGCGAACAATTCGGGACGGGAGCCCGGCACGAACAGTTTCGAGCGCATCAACATGGCTGGGACACCCTGAAATGAGTCATCGCGAGGACGGCAAGGGTTGCGGTCAGCGCAGCGCCGGTCACTGAGCCCGCCGGACGCGACATGAAGATCTCGACGAAGCTCCCGGTCGCCAATACGGCACATGCATCGAAAGCGGGATGGTGTCGCCCGGACCTAGCGTTCCGGTTCGAACGGTACTACTCATTGTTTCCCCCGCTATGCCCTTGTGGGCACCGTTGGATCGACTGTTGCCCGTTCGGCTCATCGTGTAAAATGCATTGATGTCACAGATTGATGCGTCCGACGCATGAAGCTGCCGGTCGATGGTGTACAGGCCTTCGTTCTGGTGGCGGAACTCGGCAATTTCGGCCGTGCCGCCGATCGGCTCGCGCTGTCGCAAACCGCGCTCACCCGACGCATCCAGCGTTTGGAGGAGTTTGTCGGTTTGCGTCTGCTGGACCGCACCACCCGCGTGACGGGCCTGACTGCCGCGGGGCGTGACTTTCTACCGCTCGCCCGCCGCCTGATCGGGGATCTCACCGAAGGCCTCGATCGTTTGCGCAAGACGGCCGGCCTGGCGCTGGGCAACGTCACGCTGGCGACGCTGCAATCCGTGGCGTTCCGACAGTTGCCGTCGATCTTGGGGATCTACTCGCTCCATCATCCGCAGAACCGGGTTCACCTGCTGGAACGCACGGGATCGCTGGTCACGCAGGCGGTGCGCGGACTGGAAGCGGATTTCGGCATCCACGTCCTTGGCGAGACTCAACCGGATCTGCTGGAGGACGTCGTTACGCGTGATCCCTTTGTTCTCGTCTGCGCGCGTGAGCATGCGTTTGCCAAAACGCGGCACGTCGCCTGGACGAAGTTGGGGAACACCGACTTGATTACCCTGGGCGGCGCCAGCGGCAATCGCCGGATCGTGGAGGCCAGGCTGATCGCCGCCGGGCTGCCGCCGCAAGGCCGCTTCGTGGTCGAAAGCACACCGACTGCCTTGGCCCTGTGCGCAGCCAATGTGGGTGTGGCCGTACTGCCGACGGGGAACGGCACCGCACTGGCACCCAGCCTGGTCGAAGTGCCGTTGATCGATCCCGTCGTGTTCCGGTCGATCGGGCTGGTGCGTCGGCGCGGCGAAACGCTGAGCCCTGCAGCGGCCGCACTTTACGAATTGCTGAAAGCAAAGCTGCCAAGTTCGGCCTCTGGCGACCATGTTCGGTCAACGCACGCGCCTGGATAGCGGCTGCAAGTTGGCCAGGCCGGTCGCACGTTCCAGAATGTCGACGTCCGCATGTGAGTATTTGCGTTCGCCGCGATCGTAGTCATCCGTTCGGCAGGACGGACCCTCGCGCGGTCGGCGTCAGTCGTCGTTCCAGGAGATGTTGCCCGGCCATCAGTACGGTGGTGAATGTGAGGTAGTATAACCCGGCCGCCGACAGCGCCTCCAAGTAACGGAATGTGCCGGAGGCCGATTGCTCCGCCGCAAGCAACAGTTCGTGCACACCGATCGTGCTGACGAGCGAGGAAAGCTTGAGCATGCCGATGAACTGGTTGCCCGTGGGCGGAATGATGACGCGCAGTGCCTGTGGCAGCACGACCAGCCGCATCATCTTGCCATGCGACATGCCCAATGCCTTGGCGGCATCGCGCTGACCCGGCCCGACTGTGCCGAGCCCGCTGCGGAGGATCTCCGTCATGTACGCGGCCTCATGCAGCCCCAAGGCCAGCACGGCACAGACCGGCCCCGACAGAATCAGCCCGAAGCTCGGCAACACGTTGAAGGCGAAGATGATCTGCAGCAGCACCGGCGTGCCGCGGAACAGCCACAGATAGATCCAGGCGGACCAGCGCAGCGCCCGCCACCGTGCCTGCTGCGCCAACGCCAGCAGCAATCCACCGGCCAGGCCGAGCAGCATGGCGGCCACGCTGATCCACAGCGTCACCAGGGCGGCGTTGGCGAAGTTGAAGCCGAGCAGATCGTGAAGAAAGACGTCGAAACGGAAGGCGATCATGCCGGACGCGGTCAGCTACTGAAAAATGCTGCTCGACGCCGGCAATCCCCATTTCTTCATCAGCGCGGCATAGCTGCCGTCGTCCCGCATGGCCTTGAGCGACGCGTCGAGTGCGTCTCGCAGTTCGGGATTCTGCTTGGATAGGCCGATCCCCAACCTGGTATCGGTGTTGAACGGCTCACCCAGCAGTGCGAACGTGTCTGGCGCGTTTTCCATCATGGCGGCGATCACCGATGTCGAGCTGATCGCGCCCTCGGCCCGGCCCTGGGCCAGCGTCAAGGCGACGATCGCGCTGGTGCCGACCGACAGCAGGTCGATGGCGGGTTTGCCGCCGGCCGTGCAGGCATCGCTGAGCGCACGCGCCGTTTTCTCGTATTGGGTGTTCACGGCGACCACGAGGTGATGCCCGCACAGATCGTCGCGCCCGGCCAGATGCGCCGGGTTACCCTTCGGCACGACGATCTGATCGCCGATCTTGAGGTAGGGGATGAAGTCGATCACCTCCGCCCGCGCCGGCGTGACGTAGATCCCGCTGACGGCGGCATCGATCCGCTTGGCTTGTACGGCCGGGATGATGCCGGTGAAATCCATGCCCAGCATGCTGGAGCGCAGGCCGTTCCGCTTGGCCAGGTCCGCCATCAGATCGACGTCGAACCCGACGGTCTGTCCGTCGCGCTGGAATTCGAACGGCGCAAAGGTCGGGCTGGTGCCCCAACTCAACGTGTCCGCGCTCACCGTGGGCGGCGCCGCCCACGCCAGTGCGGGCGTGAGGAGGCATGTCAACAGAAACGCTCTAAACATCGATCACTCCGCTACTTGCATGGCCATGCGCGCGCCCCGCGCCGGGCGGACCAGGCCGAGATTGTCCCGCAGCGTGGGTCCGTCATAGGACGTCCGCATCAGACCGCGCCGCTGCAATTCCGGGACCACCTGCGCTACGAACAGGTCGAGGCCGCCCGGCATGATGTGGAACTGCAGCATGAAGCCGTCCGCCGCCCCGCTGGTGAACCATTCCTCCATCACGTCGGCAATTCGTTTCGGGCCGCCGGTGACGGTCTTGCGCCCCCGCTCGTAGCGCAGATAGACGTCGCGCAGCGTGGGGGTGCCGTCGCCGATCAGGCGCAGGATGTCGTCAAAGAAGCCCTTGTGGAAATTGGCGCCGGTCGGGATGCGATCGGCTGGAATGGGTTGGTCGATCGGCAGGTCCGACAGGTCGGTCTCCAGATCCATGCCGAGCCGGAAGCGCCCCACATCCGGATGCACCAATTCCTGCAGGCGGGCATACGCCTCGGCCGCTTGCTCGTCCGTCTCGGCCAGCAGGATCGGCAGCCCGGCCAGAACCTTCAGCTCGGAGGGATCGCGGCCATAAGCCGGCATGCGCGCTTTCAGGCCATCGGTGAACCGTTTGGACGCCTGCGGCGAGGGGTTGGAGGAAAACACCACCTCCGCGGTGCGCGCCGCCAACTCCTGACCGGTGTCGCTGGCGCCGGCCTCGATGATGACGGGATGGCCCTGCGGCGAACGTGCGATGTTGAGAGCGCCGTCGACCTTGAAGAAAGCGCCCTGGTGATGGACGGGATGCTGCGACGCCGGGTCGAAGTACAGCCCGGTGTCGCGGTTCAGCACAAAGGCGTCGTCGTCCCAGCTATCCCAGAGCTGCCGCACGACGTCGACGAACTCGCCGGCGCGCCGGTATCGGTCGGCGTGCGGGGCCAGTTTGGCGTGGCCAAAATTGCGCGCGGCGTAGTCGTTGGCCGAGGTGACGACGTTCCAGGCCGCGCGGCCGGCGCTCAGATGGTCCAGAGAGGCAAATTGCCGGGCCACGTTATACGGCTCGCTGAAACTGGTCGAAACGGTGCCGCCCAGGCCGATGCGCGACGTGATGCCGGCCAAAGCGGTCAGCAGCGTGATCGGTTCCAACACGTTCATGAACATCGGGAAGCGCGACCAGGCGTGCAGATTCTCCGTCCGCGCCGCCGGGGTGTCGGCGATGAAGAACAGGTCGAACAGACCGCGTTCGCACAAACGCGCGGCATCCGCATAGGCGTCGAGCGTCGTCGGCGGCGTCAGGCGGCCGTCGGGGTGCATCCAGCTGGCCGGATGCGAGCCGGCCGCACCGAATAGCAGTGCCAAGGCCATGTGTCGGGATTGCTGCATGGGAGGTCTCCGGCCGTCAGCGCGAGGCGTCCAGCGCCGCACGCACCGTTTCGACAGCGGCTCGGCGGTCCGAACTCCGCCAGCATGCGGAGCGCTGAGGACGGCGTCGGGGACGGGTCAATGGCATAAACGCGGCTCCATAGTCGACGGAGGAGATGCAATATCGATGCCCATTAGTGAGGAGCTGTCGTCGTGAGTGGGTTTACAGCCGGGCGGTCCCTGACCGAACATGACGCGTGCCATTCGATGTCGATGCCGCCGCTCCCCTCAGCTTCAAGTCGATCGAACACCGGTTCGGCGGCACGGAAGTGTTGCGGTCCATCAGCTTCGACATCCCCGACCAGAAATTCGTCGCCGTGCTCGGGCCGAGCGGCTGTGGCAAGAGCACGCTGTTGCAGATGGCGGCCGGGCTGCTTCGCCCGAGCGGCGGCACCGTGCTGCAGGACGGGCGGCCTATCGAGGGCGTCAACCGCCGGATCGGGATCGTGCCGCAGCAGGCGCAATTGCTGCCGTGGAAAACGCTGCTGGAGAACGTGGCGTTTCCGCTGGTGCTGCGCGGGGTGAAGCGGGCCGAGTGGCTGCGCCGTGCGGAGGAGGCGATCGCCGCCGTGGACCTCCAGGGCTTCGAGGGTCACTACCCGTATCAGCTGTCCGGCGGCATGCAAAAGCGCGGCTCGATCGCGCGCACGCTGGTGTATGGCCCCAGGCTGATCCTGATGGACGAACCGTTCGGCGCCCTCGATGCGCAGACCCGCATGCAACTGCAGCACGATTTGCAAGCGCTGGTGATGCGGGCGGGCGCGTCCGTGCTGCTGGTGACGCACGACGTGGCCGAGGCGGTGATGCTGGCGGACCGGGTGGTCGTGCTGAGCCGGCGGCCGGCGCAGGTGGTGGCCGACGTGGCGATTCCGCTGGCGCGGCCGCGCAACGTGTTCGAGCCGCATACGGTGCCCGGGTTCGCGGAGGCATATGAGTCGGTGTGGCAGCACGTTCGCGGCGAGATGAGCCGGCGATGAAACGCGTGATCCTGGCCTGGCTGCCGGCGGTGGCGTTCCTCGCATTCTGGCAGCTCGCCTCCGGCCGGCTGGTCCGCACGATCTATGTCAGCCAGCCGAGCGACATCGCGGTGCGTCTCTACGAACTGTTCGCGTCGGGCGAGATCTGGCCGCAGCTGGCGACCACCGGGCAGGAACTGGTGCTGGGTTACCTCATCGGCGTCACCGCCGGGCTGGTCGGGGGATATGCGCTGGGCCGGGCGCCGCGGCTGGCCCGGGTAGCCGAACCGTATGTCATGGCCTTCTACGGCATCCCGAAAATCGCGCTGGCGCCGTTGTTCATCATCTGGTTCGGCATCGGCATCTGGTCGAAGATCGCGCTGGCGGCGATCATGGTCTTCTTCCTGGTGTTCTATAACGTCTATGCCGGCGTGCGCGGGGTAGACCGTGATCTGGTGGCGCTGGCCCGCGTCATGGGCGCCGACGAACGCCAACTCGGGCGCCATGTCTACCTGCCGGCCTCCGCTCCCTTTGTGCTGCTCGGCATGCGCATGGCGATTCCCTACGCCGTCATCGGGGTGATCGTCGGCGAGTTCACTTCCGCCACCAAGGGGCTCGGCCTCTTCATCCATTACAGCTCCGACACATACGACCCCGCTGGCGTGTTCGCCGGCATTGCCATCCTGCTCGCCTTTGTGGTGCTGGCCGGCAGCGTCGCCGCCCGCATCGAGCGGCGCCTGCTCCGCTGGCGGCCGCCGCTCGCGGGCCAAACCGAACTGACATAGGACATCGACATGCTCGCGCGCCGCACTTTCATCGCCGCCCTCATTGCGGCCGCGGCCCGTCCCGCCCGTGCGGCCGGGGTCGTGCGGATCGGTCAGGCGACGGCGTCGCTCAGCTTCCTGCCGCTCTGGTCGGCCCGTGCCACCGGCACGTTCGCCGCGGAAAACCTCGATCTCGACTGGGCCGCCATCCCCGGCGGCGACCCGGCCGCCCTGGCCGCACTCGACTCCGGCGACCTCGACCTGGCGGCGGTCGGCGCCGATACCCTGCTGGCCGCGATGGCGAAAGGGCAGCCTTTCCAGGCCATCGGCACGCTGATGGACCGGGTCACGCTCGACCTCGTCGCGTCGACCGAGTTCATGGCGAAGCGCAAGGTCGCTTTGGGTGATCCGCTGCCGCAGCGCCTGCGCGCGCTCGATGGCGCGATCATCGGCGTGGGCGCGGTGGGTGGCGCGCAGGACCGGGCGGTGCGCTGGCTGGCGACACGCGGCGGGCTCAATCCGAAATCGATGCAGGTCGCGCTCGTCGGTGGCCCGCCGGCGTTGCAGGCGGCGCTGCAGAACGGCCGCATCGACGCCTTCGTGCTGTCACCGCCGGAAGGCCAGATCGCCGAGGCCGGCGATTACGGGCGCCGGTTGATCGGCATGGCGGACGATTTTGCCGAGTTGCGCGACGTGCCGTTCCTGCTCCTGGCCGCTAAGCTGCCGGTCGCAGATCCCAGCCGGATCATCGGCACGTTGCGGGCGCTGGCGGCCGCGGACGCCGCGTTGTTGGCCGCACCGGACAAGGTGGCCGACGTTATCCAGGCCAAGTTCTTCCCCAAGGTCGATCAAACCATCATCCGCGCCGGCATCGCCGCGCTGAAGCCGGGCATCGTCGCTAAAGGCGCGTTCGGTGCGGGTGGGGCGCAAGCCATGTTGGACTTCGCCAAGCAATCGGGCGTTGCCGTCGGCGACCTCACCGCCGGTCAACTCGTGACCGACCAGTATATCAACGCGGCGCTCCGCTAGACGATCGCGCTGCGCCGTCGCCGTCGATCAGGTCACGGTGGCGATCAGGCCCGCGAGGAGGCGTCCGCGCGACAGGAGGCTGTCGACCAGCAGATGCTCCTCCAACGTATGCCCACCAGCGCCGAGCACACCGAGCCCGTCCAGCGTCGGGATACCGGCCGCCCCGGTGAAGTTGCCGTCCGAGCCGCCGCCCGCGCTGCGGTGCGGTAGTGGAATGCCGATCTGCCTGGCCAACGTCTCGGCCCGGGCATGCAGCGCCAGCGTGCGCGCATCCGGCTCCCACACCGGCCGGGTCACGGTTCGCCGGACGTCGAAACGAACGTCGTTCTCCTGCCCGGCCAGCGCCAGCATGCGCTCGACGCCACGGTCGAGGTCCTCCTGCCGCTTGGCCATGCTCAGCACCTGTGCCGTACACGTCGTCGCCACGCAGTTCACCCACTCGCCACCGCGGATCACGCCGACGCTGAACGTGCAGTCCTCGGTGGTCATGTCCTCGATTTCGGCGATCCGTCGCGCCATGGCGCGAATGGCCGACCGTCCTTCGGCGAGCCGGGCGCCGGCATGGCTGGGCCGCCCGGTCGTCTCGATGGCGAAACGGGCAATGGCGTAGCGCCCGGTGGTGACCTCGTGGCCGGGTCCGCCGGGCTCCGGCACCAGCACGGTGGCATGTCGCCAGGCTTCGGCTTCGATCACGTCGCGCGTGGAGGGCGAGCCGACCTCCTCGTCGCTGGTGAACAGCACGGTGACCGGCAGCGCCGTCTCGATCCCGGCGCGCTGCAGCTGCCGCAGCGCTTCCAGCACCAGCAGATTACCGCCCTTCATGTCGTAGATGCCCGGCCCGTACGCGCGGTTGCCGTCCCGCCGCCACGGCAGTGCAGCCAAGGTGCCGACCGGATGCACGGTATCCATATGCCCCATCAGCAGCAGCCCGGGCTCGCCCGTCCGCTTGTGCCGGAAACTGGCGCGCACGCAATCGCCATAGCCCATGCGGCCCGGGATGCGCTCGACCGTCGCTCCCATCACCGCAAGATCGCGGCTGGCCAGATCCATCATACGATTGACGGCAGCCGCATCATGGGTCGGGCTCTCGCACTCGACCCAAGGTCGTAGGTCGGCGAGCATCTGATCGGCGTCGAACGGCAGTTGGGTGAGATCCATGAAACCCATCTCAGGACCGCAACGGCGCCCCGTCAACCACCTGCAGCAACGGCCGGGAGTTAACGTGCGGCGGGCCGGGTGCTCCAAACCAGTGCCATGGACAGCACCGACGCAACCGCGGCGGCGACAAAGGCCGCCGGCAACCCGAACCCGCCCGCGACCAGCCCGGTCACCGGCCCGGCGGCGCCCAGGCCCAGGTCGAAGCACGCCAGGAACGCCCCCAACGCCACGCCACGGCTGGTTGCAGGAACCCGGCGCACCGCCTCCACGCCAAGGGAGGGGAACACCATGGAGTAGCCGATGCCGGTGATCGCGGTGCCCAGCAGAGCAACTGCCGGTTGCCCCGCCGACGCGATGAGCAACAGGCCGACCGTCTCGACCGCCAACGATGCCAGCGCCACCCGCATCCCGCCGAACCGATCCGGCAAGCCGCCGAACAGCAGCCGGACCAAGATGTAGCCGGCGCCGAAACTGGTCAGCGCCAACCCGGCGCCCGACCAGCCCCGGTCGGCATAGTCCAGCGCCAGGAACGCCGCGATGGTGCCGAAGCCTGCCGAAGCCAGGACCATACCCACCCCCTGTGCCCAGATCGCCCGCACCACGCCCAGGAACGACACCCGCGTTGCTCCGGCTCCCGGCAGCGCCGGCAGCATGGCCGCCACTGGGATCGCGAGCAGCGGCATCGCGACCGTGCAGAGCGACACCGCCCCGAAGCCACCCCAGGCGCCAAGCGCCGCCCCCACCGGTGCTCCCACGGCCAAGGCGCCGTACATCGCAATGCCGATCCAAGCCATCGCTTTGCCGGCATGCTCCGGTCCCACCCGGGTCACCGCCCAGGCCATGACGCCGGTGGTGAACAGGCTGTCGCCCAGGCCAAGAAACACGCGCCCTGCGGCCAGCACGTCGATCCCCCATCCAGGCGGCACATGCAGCGAGGCAAGATAGGCCAGACCGGTCAGCGCCGTGATGACGAGACCCAGCAGCACCGCGACCTTCGGCCCGCGCCGATCCGAGACCGACCCGGCGAGTTGCCGCGTCAGCAGCGTGACCGCGGCGGACAGGCCGATGATGACGCCGACCACCGCCGTGCCGTAGCCAAGCCTAGAGTGCACCTCGACCGGAAGCGTCGATAACGGGACGCCCACGGCAGAATAGCCCAGGAACACGATGGCCGCGAAAGGCAGCAACGTCGCCGTTAGGCTGCGCGCCGGGAGTTGGCTGGTGTCCGTCATGATGATCCGCCGCTAGTCCAAGGCGGCCGTCACTCGATCGCGCCGCCGAAACCATACAGGCGGTGCGCGTTGTCGACCAGAACACGGTCGCGCGACGCGGGGTCGGGGACCCAGTCGGCAAGCAGGTCGAGCAACTCGCCCACGTTCATCATCCTGTCCCAGTGCGAGACGTTCGGCCAATCGGAGCCCCAGACGCAGCGGTCGGGTGCCGCTTCATGCAAGGCGCGGGCGAGCGGGATGGTGGCCTGCCATGGTTCCGGTGCCAGGCGGTACGCGCCGGACAGCTTCACCCAGGCACCGTCCCTGACCAGCGACAGCAGCGTCTGGAAGCCGGGCTCGGCGGGATCGGCCGGAAAATGCCCCATGTGGTCCACCACGAACGGCACCCGCAGCCGCGACAGCCGGGTGGCCAGTGCGCCGGGCAGCGTGCGGGCATCCAGCAGGAATTGCAGGTGCCAGCCCATCTCGATGCAAAGCGCCTCCGTATCGTCGAGGTCATCGAAGCCGACGCCGCCACCGTATAACACGTTGAGACGCAGCCCGACGACACCCGCGCGCTTCATCGCCTCCGCATCCGTGCGCGCCAGGTCTGGCGGCACGACTCCGATGCCGCGCAACCGCCCGCCGGTGGCGCGCAGCGTGTCGAGCATGAGGCGGTTATCCGTGCCATGCACGCTCACCTGCACCAGCACACCGTGCGTCATTCCGGTAGCGTCCAGCATCGCCAGATAGGCGTCGGGCGTCGCAGGCGGCGGCGTATACGACCGACCCGCGGTGAACGGAAAGGCGGGCGGCACGCCGATGACGTGGGCATGGGTGTCGACCGCGCCGGGCGGCACGCGGAAGCGGGTGGCGCCGCGTGGCGCCGGGTCCGGCCCTGGGCAGTCGGGGGGTGCTGCGGCTGCGGCTGAAGCGTCGTCAGTCATCGGCGTGCAACACCTTTCCGCGCGTTTCCGGGAGCAACAATGCAGCCACCAGCAGCAGCCCGTAGGCGAGCACCGCAAACACCGCGATCGCGGTGGACAGCGCCACGGTGCCGGACAGGTAGCCGACCAGGGTGGGGAATAGCGCCCCGATGCCACGCCCGAAATTATAGGCGAAGCCCTGGCCGGACCCGCGCAACCGGGTGGGAAACAGCTCGGTGAAGAAGGCACCCATGCCGGAGAAATAGGCCGAGGACGCGACCCCGAGCGGAAACCCCAGCCACAGCATCACCGTGTTGGAGAACGGCAAGGTGGTGTAGATCAGCACCAGCACGATGGCGGCGATGGCCGACAGGATGAACAGCGGCCGGCGCCCGATCCGATCGGCCAGCCAGGCGCCGAGCAGATAGCCCACGAAGCTCCCGGAGATGAGCACGGCGAGATAGCCGGACGAGCCGATCACCGTCAGCCCGCGTTCACCGCGCAGGAAGGTCGGGACCCAGGTGCTGATGGCGTAGTAGCCGCCCTGGGCGCCGGTACCGAGCAAGGCCGCCAGCAGCGTGGTGCGGCGGATGCCCGGCGCGAAGATCTCCCACAGGCTAGGCCGGTCGCCGGTGGCAGCAAGCCGGGCCCGGGCCTCCGCCGCTACCGCGGGTTCCTCCACGTAGCGGCGCAGGAAGAAGATCAACAGCGCCGGCACCGCGCCGATCGCGAACATCCACCGCCATGCCACGTCGGACGGCACGAAGGAGAACAGCGCCGCCTGCATCAGCACCGCGGCGCCCCATCCCAGTGCCCAGCCCGACTGCACCGATCCCACGGCCCGGCCGCGGAACTGCGGCCGGATCGCCTCGCCGATTAACACGGCTCCCGCCGCCCACTCGCCCCCGAAACCGAGGCCCAGCAAGGCGCGGCACACCATCAACTGATCGAAGCTCTGAGTGAAGGCGCAGATCAGGGAAAAGACGGAGAACCACAGGATGGTCAGCTGCAACGTGCGCACCCGTCCGATGCGGTCGGCAAGATAGCCCGCAAGCCAACCACCGATGGCCGAGAACAACAGCGTCGCGGTGACCGCCAGGCCGGCCGTGCCGCGATCCACCTGCCACAGCGCGATGATCGACCCGATCACCAGCGGGTAGATCATGAAGTCCATGCCATCGAGCACCCAGCCCGCGAAGCAGGCCCAGAACGTCCTGCGCTCCGGCAGGGTCATCTCGCGATAGAACGCGGTCAGGCCAGTATCGCCCGGCGAGGCGGTCGCCTCTGATGTTATCTGGTCCACAGCGAGTCTTTCCCTATCCGTGCCCGCCGACGCGGGTTCGGTGTCTCAGATAAGGTTAGGCCTCCCCTGAGGGCGTGACCAGCATGGCCCGGGAGGTCGTACGGAGTGGCGAGTTGTAGGCCGCCTCGGATCGAATGCGCCGCCGAGGCTCAGTGCTCGTCGCCCATGGCCCAGATCATGGACAGCACCTGCTCGCGGGCGGCGACGAAATCGGGGCGGCTCTTGACGACGCGGATGCCTTCGTCGGCGTGTTCCCGGGCGAACGGCATCGGCAGGCGGGCGACGATGCGGCCGGGTCGCGGCGACATGACCACGACTTCCGTACCGAGATAGACGGCCTCCTCGACGGAATGGGTGATGAACACGACCGTCATGCCGGTGCGCTGCCAGACGGCGTGCAGCTCCTCCTGCATCCGCTCGCGGGTCAGAGCGTCCAGGGCGCCGAACGGCTCATCCATGAGCAGCACCTTGGGCTCGTTGCACAGCGCACGGGCGATGGCTAGGCGCTGCTGCATGCCGCCGGAAAGCTCGTACGGGTAGCGGTCGCGGAACTCCCATAGACCGGTGGTGCGCAGCCATTGCTCGACCCGGCCGGCGGCGGCGTCGCCGGCCATGCGCGGGCCGAACCCGGCATTGGCGGCCACGGTGAGCCAGGGGAACAAAGCCGGCTGCTGGAACACGACGCCGCGTTCCGGGCCCGGTCCGGTAATGGTCCGCCCGTCCACCGTGACGACGCCGGTCGTCGGCGGCAGGAAACCGGCGAGCGTCTGCATCATGGTGGTCTTGCCGCAGCCGGACGGGCCGACGATGCAGACGAAGTCGCCACGGTCGAAGCCGAGATCCGCCCGTTCCAGCGCCCGCACCGCCGCCGGCCCGGTCCCATACCTGACCGAGACGTCGGTGAACTGCACAAAGGCGGTCAAGCGATCGCCTTGGCCAGGAAGCTGGTGTCGATCGCCTTCTGGAACGTCTCCAGCGCCGGGGCGGTCTTGATCGAGCGTTGTTCAACCAGGAAGTCCGCCGTGCCTTTCAGGACGCGGGCGAACTTGCCGGGATCGGTTGCGGTGCCACCGAGCCAGGCGGGAGTGACCTGCTCGGCCAGCGGCACGAAATCGTACTCCTTCATGTCGGCCAGCGCGACCGCCGGGCTGACGCCCGCCTGCTTGGCGACGATGTCAGCGGTCTTGTCGGGCTCGGCACGATACATCCCCAGCGCCTTGCCGTACGCCTTGAGGAAGCCGGTCACCGCGTCCGGGTATTGCTGGGCAAAGGCATCGCGCACGATGATGAGGTCGGCGATGACGTAACCCGCCTTGTCGAGCGCCTCGTAAGTCGGGAACGGCGTGCCGCCATCGGCCAGGATCTTGCTCTTGGCGGGCGCCCAGACATAGGCGGCGTCGATCTCCCCGCGGCTCCAGGCGGCGACGATGGCGGCGGCCTTCATGTCGAGCACGGTGACGTCGCGCTGGGTGAGGCCGTTGGTCTTGAGAAAGCCGAGCAGGCGAAAATGGCTGGTGGAGCCGAACGGCGTTGCCACCTTCTTGCCCTTGAAGTCAGCGGCCGTCTTGATGTTGGCGGCGGTGCGGACGGTCATCTCCTCGGCCGGGCCGATGTTGTCGACCATGCCGATCAGCTTGAACGGCAGCTGCTGTGCGATGCCCGCGGCCGTCGCCGCCGAGCCGGTGGACAGGCCGATGTCGCAGCTACCGGAGGTGATGGCGGTGTTGATGTCGGCGCCGCTGCCCATCTCGGTCCAGCTCAGCTTGCCGCCGACGCCGGACTCGAACCAGCCTTCGCCCTTGGCGAGCATGGTGGGCTTGGTCTCGGTGAAGAAGCCGATGTTGACGGCCGACGGGGCCGCGGCGCGGGCGCGTCCCGCCAGAGCGAGGCCGGCGCCAAGGCCGGCCAGGGTGGTGCGGCGTGTCAACAGCATGGGGTGTCTCCGTTCGGGTTCAGCGGCCGGCCCAGTGCACGGCGCGTTTTTCGATCAACAAAAGGGCGCGGTCGATGGCGATGCCGGCGAGGCCGAGCATGATGATGCCGACGAACACGTAGTCCGAGCGCAGGAACCGGCCGGCATCGAGGATCATCCAGCCGATGCCGCTCGACCCGGCGATGATCTCGGCCGCGATCAGCGTGCCGTAGACGATGCCGGCCGCCAGCCGAGCGCCGACCAGGATCTCGGGCAGCGCCGACGGGATGATGACGTGGCGGAACACCTGCCAGCTGGAAGCACCGAGCGTCTGCGCGACGCGAAGACGTTCGGCCGGAACGTTGCGCACGCCGTCCCGCGCTGCGACCGCGGCGACGGGCAGCGCGGCCAGGAACAGCATGGTGATCTTGCTGGTCTCGCCGATGCCAAGCCAGATGATAAGCAGGATCAGGTAGGCCAGTTGAGGCAGCGGACGGAGGAACTCGACAAAGGGTGCCGCCAGCGCGTCGAGCTTAGGCAGGTAACCCATGGCGAGGCCGAGCAGCGTGCCGGCCGCGACGCCGGTGACAAAGCCGGCGCCGACGCGGAACAGGCTGTCGCCGACATGCACCAGTAGCGGGCGGCCCTTGTAGCCCTCGTCGATCAACTCGAGGAACCCGGACCATAGATCGGCCGGGCTCGGGAGGAACAAGTCGCGCACCAACCCACCTTCGGTAACGCCGACCCAGGCGCACAGCACGACGGCGATCGAGGCGAGAGTGATCGCCCAGGCCGGGATGGACCGGCTCATTCGCGGCCACGCCAATGGATGACCCGGCGGTCGATCGCCCGCAGACCGGAGGCGAGGCCGACTCCGAGCAGGCCGAGGATGATGATGCAAAGGATGATGATGTCGTTTCGCAGAAAGGTGCTGGCGGAGATCACCATCCAGCCGAGACCGTCGGTCGCAGCCAGCAGCTCGGCCGAGACAACGGTGGAGAAGGCGGCGGCCAGGGCGATCTGCAGCCCGGTCATGATCATCGGTGCCGCCGACGGGAGCACCACGTGGCGGAACACGGCGCCTCGACCAGCTCCGAGCGCGCGGGCGACCTGGATGCGCTGCAGCTTCACGCCGCGCACGCCGGCGGCGGAGGCGGCGACGATGATCGGAAAGGCGGTGAGGAACAGCAGGGTGGATTTCGACAGGTCGCCGGTGCCCAGCCAGAGGATGAGCAGGATCATGTACGACAGCGGCGGCAGCGGCCGCATGAACTGGACGATCCAGTCGATCGCCGCATGCAGTGCGCGATTGCTGCCCATCCAGAGCCCGAGCGGCACGCCGAGCAGCGTGGCCACTCCGAAACCGGCCAGGAGGCGACCGAGCGTGGCGGCGATGTTCTGCAGCAGCGTCGTGCCGCGGTATCCCTCGGTGATCACCTCGACCGCCGCCTTCCCGACATCGGCCGGAGATGGCAGCAGATCGGGGCGGACCATGTGGGTGGCCGACGCTGCCCACCAGGCGAGCAGCATGGCGACGACAGAGGCCGCCCCTAGCGCCGTGCGGGTGCGGCGTTCCGACCAGGCGCGGGTTTGCCGCGCTACCGGGTCAGCGGCCGCAAGGTCGTGCGGGGCGGTCCGGACGGACTGCATGGATCAGGCGAGGCCGACGAGGTGAAGCCGCATGACACTCCCTTGGCAATTGCCGTGCCAACCATAGGCATTTGGAAAGCCTCACAATTGCACGCTCCGTGAGCATTGGCGCCGACTGTGCTCGGCGTTTGGATGCAGTTCCGGTTCGGCAACATGGATTGATTGTCACACAGGGTTATACCGGATTCATCCACTGTTCTATGTATGTTCCGTTGGAGCGTTGTTGGCCTGCGCCACCGCTTCTGATTTGGCGAGGCGGCCGTAGAGCCGCCCCAGGCCAATCAGCACCAGGCCCAGACCCAGGAAGGACAGCACCCGCCACAACCCGGTCAGCCCCGACATGTCGACCAGGAACACTTTGAGGATCACCACAGCCATCACGGCCAGGGCGGCGAGCCGAAGCGCGCGCACCCGGCCCTGCAGCCCGGCCAGCATGAGCGCCACCGCGACCGCGAGCCAGGCGCCCGACCAGGCCCATAGCTCCCACGGCAGCACGGGCACCTCGTCCAACTCCATCAACCCGGGATGGGCGATATGCCGGACTTCCAACGTCACCCAGGTCAGCGCCGCGACGATCGCGTAGGACACGAGGGCGCGGAGCGGCCCTTGCTGATCGCGCAAGCGCCGGGCCGCGACAACGGCGATGACGGCAGGCAGGGCGTAGGCAGTGAGCAGGGCGTCGAGCAAAGGCGGGCCGTCGACCGTCCATTCGGTCCAGAGCGGGTTGGCGACGATCAGCGCGATCCCGCCGGCCAGGGCCAGGGCGCCCTGGACCATCCAGATCCAGCGCAGGGTGGCGCGGCCGGTGCGGCCATCCAGCCAGAGTGCCGTCACGGCCAGGGTGGCCAGCGCGGATACCTGCAGGCCGGCTTCCGCGAAGCCGAAGGTCGGGGCGGCAGGCTCTCCGCCGGTGAACCATTGCCGGATCTCGAGGGTGACCAGCGCGGTGACAAAGGCGGCGCAGCCGAGTTCCAGCACGGCGACGAGCCGATCGTCCGCACCGCGCCGGGCGATGCGGGCGCTGGCCCAGAACGAGAGCGCCGCCACCGCATAGGCCAGCGCACGCCCATTCCAGATAGCGGGAGCGCCGAGGACGTAGTCCAGCACGTCCGAATTCAGCAGCAGCCGGACCAGGGCCACGGCCGCGGCGGCGAGCGCCACATGCCGCAGGGGGCGGAGCTCGACCGTTGCCTCGATCCAGACAAGGGCGGGCACCAGCAGCACCAGCGCGATCGTCAGCCATTGCACCGACAACAGGGCGGCGCAGCCCAGCGCCAGCAATGCGGCAGCACCGGCCGCCAGGGTGCCGGCTGCCGGAGCGCCGAGGCCACGACGCATCACCAGGCCGGTTGCGCCAACCAGGGCGGCCGCGGTCACGACGGCAGCGGCGGCCCAGGCGGCATCCGGTTGGAACTGCTGCATCCGGGCGAAGCCCAACGCCAGCGCCAACGGCGGCAGCGCGGCGGTGAACGAAGCCCAGGCGACCCGGCGCTGGAGCCGCCACACGCCAGCCATGCCGGCGGCGGCGAACAGCAGCGCCGTGCCGGCCAGCACGGACAGGAACGGGCGCAGTGCCGCCGGGGTCAGATCGCCCGGCAGCAGCGCGATGACGCCCCCGCTGCCGTCGTCGATCGCCTCGCCGGTCGGGCTCCAGGCCGGCAAACCCCAGAATGTCATCAGCAACAGGAACAACGCCGCTGCCGCCCACGGCACGGTAACCAGCCGCTCTTCCCGGGCCGCTGCAATCAACGTGATCGGCACCAGCAGCAGCACACCGGCGCGGGTGATCTCGGCCGGGTCGGTCAGCGCCAGCAGCAGCCCGGCGGCACCCACTGCCAAGACCGGAATCCAGGCCAGCCGGCGGCCCACGTTCCAGTCCAGCGCCGCCGCGGGCAGCAGAGCGAGATGAAGCGCGACCAGCGCGGGCACGAACAGCGCCGCCGACCAATCCGCCTGCAGCGGCGCCTCGACCGTGGCCAGCAATACCCAGGCCGCGCCGGCGATCGTGGTCGCCCAGCCGAGCCAGACCCAGGCCGAATAGCGCACGACGGCCAACGACGCCGCCGACACGAACAGCAGATAGCCGAACAGACCGGGAATGGACGGCTCGGGCGTGTCGACCAGCAACGGCGTCGCGAAAGCACCCACGATGCCGACGGCGGCGACGAGCTGACCCAGCTTCAGCGACACCGCCAACCCGACCAGCGATGCGGCCGCCATGAGAATGAAGGCCGCCATCGGCGACAGCAGGTCGTAGACGATTCCAGCGGCATAGGCGGCTCCGAACAGCATCGCTACGCCGCCCGCCGCCAGCCCGGCAGGCACCTGGTCGGCGAAGCGCAGCGTCGTCACCGGGCGTCGCGCGGCGCGCAGGCCGAGCGCGACCAGTCCGGCGCCCAGCGCGGCGAGTCCGGCGCACCGGACGGCCGGGTTGAGCCAGCCCTCGTCCGCTGCGTAGCGGACCAGGAACACGCCGGACAGCAACAGCGCCACCGCGCCGAGCCAGACGCCCCAGCGCGCGGTCAGCAGCGCTTCGATGTCCACCAGGGTGCGCCGAGGAGCGGGGGGGGAGGGTGGCGACGCGACCGCGACGACGGGTTCGGCCCAGGGTGAAGGCGGTGCGGGGATGAGCGCATCTACGGGTGCGAAGACGGGCGCGGGTACCGGGCTAGCTGCCGGAGTGGCAACCGGCGCCGCGGACGCCACCTGTCGCCGGAGTTCGGCGATCTCGCGCAACGCCCGCCCGGCGCGGACGAAGCCGACAATGCCGACCAACCAACCGCTGCCGCCCACGAACAGGACGATCACGCCCCAGAGTATCAGGTCATCCATCACGCGCACTCCTGCAAGGATCAGCCGGTCGGTCAGACAGGTGGCGGTGGCGGATCGCGTCGCTGGAAGGGGTAAAGGAACTGCCGCCAGATACCCTTGGGCAGCGGATCGCCGACCACGCCGTAATTCTCCGGCCAGCGATCAGTCGGCATGTGATAAGTGCCGAACAGGCGGTCGAGCAGCGGCAGGTGCGCCGCGTAGTTGATGTCGATGGCTTCCTTGTCGCTGCCGTGGTGCCAGTGATGGAACAGCGGCGTCGCGACCAGGTATTTAAGCGGCCCCAGCTCCAGTCCGAAGTTGGAATGCACCAGCCCGGCCTGGAACCCGGCCCACACGATGTAGCACAGCAACGGCGCATCGCCGGCACCGAGGATAAAGGCCGGCAGCATCACCGCCATCCGGGTGACCAGCGGCTCGAGGAAGTGCAGCCGCGAGCCGGCCATCCAATCCATCCGCTCCACGCTGTGATGAACCGCATGGAAGCGCCACAGGAACGGCACCTCGTGCATCGCCCGGTGAGTGGCATATTCCATCAGGTCGGCCGTCACGAGCACGACTAGAAACTGCACCACGCCCGGCAACGACCTGAACCAGCCCTGCAGCCCGGCATTGATCGTCCAGGAGAACAATGACGGCACTGCCCGCACCGTCATGAACAGGAAGATGCCGATCGCCAGGTGATTGAAGATGAAATAGCGCCCGTCATGCCAGAAATCCGGCCGCAGGATCGGCTGGTCGCGGCGGTGCGGCGACAGCTTCTCCAGCGTGATGAACAGTAGGGCGGAAGCCAGCAGGTCGAGGATGAACCAGTCCAGCCCGATGAAGCCCGGCACGTCGTGCCGCGGCCCGACCGGGACGGCGCTGCCGCCCAGCGCGAGGGCGATGCCGGTGAGCAGCAGGCCGAGCGCGCCGAGGCGCTTGCGGCGATTAAGGGCAAAGGTCAGCACGCCGAAGCCGCCGGAGAACACCATTCCCGCCGCCAGCAGCGTGCGCAACACCCCAAGGTCGTAGCCGGCGCGCAACGACGGCGTGGTCAGG
This sequence comes from uncultured Acetobacteraceae bacterium, assembly GCA_964613945.1. Taxonomy (GTDB): domain Bacteria; phylum Pseudomonadota; class Alphaproteobacteria; order Acetobacterales; family Acetobacteraceae; genus JAVVHH01. The sequence continues at coordinate 43,599 of CAZTJC010000007.1, read as the reverse complement.
TAGTCCGGGAAGATGAAGCACAGCACGGCGAGCAGGCTGAGGGTGCCAAACGCGACCGAGAGATAGCCGCTGATCCGTCCTTCCCCCAACCGGAGCGGACGGTCCGTGTCGTCGAGCTTGACGGGGCGGCGTGCCGGGCTGGACGCATCGAAGCGATCGGGCTCTCGCATCATAGTTTCCTGTGAACGATGTTCACGTTGTATAGCTTGCATGAACCCGGTTCACAAGCCAAAAAGAGCGGCAAGGCAACGGGCGAATACGATGACGAAACGAGGCGACGTGGTCGCCCGGCGCGACGAATTGCGCGCCGCGATCCTGGCGGCGGCAGACGCGCGCGTCGCGGCCACCGGGTTGCGCGACCTCGGCGTGCGCGAGATCGCCCAAGAGGCTGGTTGCTCCTCGGGGATGGTCTACAAGCTGTTCGCCAGCCATGACGACCTGGTGCTCGCCGTCAACGCCAACACGTTGCAGGCGCTGTCGGATAGGCTGGCGGAGCGGCTGCGCGGCATCGACGACCCGGCCGACGCCCTATCTGCCATGGCCGACGCCTACCTGGACTACGCGGCTGCGAACACTCCCCGGTGGGACACGCTGTTCACCCATCGGCAGAGCGGCGGGGCCATGCTGCCGGCCTGGTATGCCGAGGTGCGGGACCGACTGCTGGACGGCATCGGCAGCACGATCGGCGTCGCTCCGCCGAACGCCCGCACGCTGTTTTCGGCCGTTCACGGCGTCGTCGCCCTTGGCCTGGCGCAGAAGGTCGGCTCGGTGTCGCTCGATGCGCTACGGGCCGAGTTGCGCGCGCTGATGACCGCGATCGCCGGGGGCATGGCTCATCGGCAGGCCCTGGCCACGCCGACATCGTAAAGCCGCCGCAGCGCCTCGGTGACGGCGGAGCGCACGCGCTCGTCACTGCCCAAATCGCCGAACACCTGGCGCAGGTCGAGCAAGGCGGGTGCGAGGCGATCCGGCCCCGTCTCGGCCGCGGTTCGGGCCAGCAGATCGGCCAGCGGATCGCGCACGTCGATCGGGGCACCCGCCTCGTCGATGCCGGTGACGTACCGCATCCAGGCCGCCACGATCAGCGCGTGCGTCGCGATCGGCAAGCCTCGGCCGAGCCGATCGGACAGCGTGGCCAGCACGCGCTGCGGCAGCTTCTGCGAGCCGTCCATGGCGATCTGCCAGGTCCGGTGATGCAAGGCCGGGTTGCGGAAGCGGTCGAGCAACGAGCGCGCGTAGGCCTCGGTGTCGAGGCCGGGGGACAGGGTCACTGCGGCCTCGTCCATCACCCGGGCGGCGAAAGCGGCCAACCCCGGATCGCGCATCGCGTCGGCTACCGTCTCGGCGCCGGCGAGATAACCGAGATAGGCAAGGGCGGAGTGGCTGGCGTTGAGCATGCGCAGCTTCATCGCCTCGAACGGGCCGACATCGGCGACCATCGTCGCCCCGGCGCGCTCCCACTCCGGCCGGCCGGCCGGGAAGCGGTCCTCGATCACCCATTGCGTGAATGGCTCGGTCACCACCGGCCAGGCATCCTCCAACCCGAGCGCGCCGGCGATGCGGGCCCGGTCGGCATCGGTGGTCGCCGGCACGATGCGATCGACCATCGTGTCCGGACAGGCGACCTCGCCCTCGATGTAGGCGGCCAGGTCGCGATCGTGCAGGGACGCGAATTGCTGCAGCAGGCGGTGCACCGTGCGGCCGTTGGACGGGAGGTTGTCGCAGCACAGCACGGTGAACGGCGCGAGGCCATGGTCGCGCCGGCGGGCGATGGCGGCGGCGAGGAACCCGAGCGCGGAGCGTGGCGCATGGATGTGGCCGAGATCCCAAGCGATGTCGGGGTGGGTCGGGTCGAGATCGCCGGAGGCGGGGTCGCGGCAATAGGCTTTCTCGGTGACGGTGAGGCTGACGATGGCGGTCGCCGGGTCGGCTAGCCTGGCAATCAGTGCCGCCGGGTCCTCAGGCGCGACCAGGATGCCGGTGATGGCGCCGATCACCGCGACGCGGTCGTGCTCGCCCCGGACGTCGAGCGTATAGAGCCCGTCCTGCGGCCCGAGCGCGTCGCGCGTGTCGGGGCTGCGCAAGCTCGCCGCGGTGATGCCCCAACGGTGGTCGCCGGCGGCCAGCACGGCGTCGGTGTACGCGGCCTGATGGGCGCGATGAAAGGCACCGAGCCCGAGATGGACGATGCCGTTTCCGAGCGCGCTGCGGTCGTAGCCGGGTCGCGTGACGGGCGGCGGCAGTTGGTCGAGCGTCCGGTTCGACAATCGGTTCACAGCGGCAGCCCGTGCACCTGGGCGAGGGCGGTCATGACGCCGCGCAACTCGGCCAAGCCGCGCATCCGCCCGATGGCGGGATAGCCGGGATGAGTCGCCTTGCCCACATCGTCCAGCATCTCGCGGCCATGATCGGGCCGCATCGGGATGCGCCAGTGCGCCTCTCCGGCCGACTTGCGCCGCCCCTGCTCCGTCAGCAGCGCGTGCACGACGGCGACCATGTCGGTGCCGCCGTCGAGATGGTCGGCTTCCATGAACGAACCGTCAGGCTCGATCGAGACATTGCGCAGATGGGCGAAATGGACGTGCCGGGCAAAGCGGCGCGCGATGGCCGGAAGGTCGTTGGCGCGCCCGGCACCGAGCGAGCCGGTGCACAAGGTCAAGCCATTGACCGGCGAAGGCACCGCGTCCAGCAGGAAGGCGATGTCGTCGGCGTTCGACACGATACGTGGCAACCCCATCAGCGGCCACGGCGGATCGTCGGGATGGATGCACAGCCGAACGCCGGCTGCCTCGGCCGTCGGAACTACGGCTTCCAGGAAGCGCCGGAGGTTCTGGCGCAGCGCGGCATGATCGACATCACGGTAGAGAGCCAGCATCCGGCGCAGCCCGTCGATGTCATAACGGTCGAACGCCCCCGGCAGCCCGGCCATGATCGTCGCCAATAGCGCGCGTTTGGTCGCCTCGTCCGCCCCATCGAACCAGTCGCGCGCACGCTCGAGCGTTTCGGCCGGCCAATCCGCCGCGGCGCCCTCGCGCGCCAGCATGTGTACGTCGAACGCGGCGAACTCGTGCGCGTTGAAGCGCAGCGCCGTCGCTCCGCCTGGCAACGGCTGTCGCAACTGCGTGCGCGCCCAGTCGAGCACGGGCATGAAGTTGTAGCAGACGGTGTCGACGCCCTCAGCGCCGAGATTGCGCAGCGTTTCGCGATAGCGCTCGAGGTAGGTCTCGGCCTCCGGCAGACCGAGCTTAATGCTTTCGTGGATCGGCACGCTCTCCACCACCGCCCAGCGCAGCCCGAGGCTCCGATCCGCCTCGATGGCGCGTCTGCGCTCGGCGATCGCTTTGCGTGACCAGACCGTGCCGGTCGGGATGTCGTGCAGCGCGGTGACGATCCCGGTCGCACCGATCTGACAGATATCCGACAGGGTGATGAGGTCATCGGGTCCCCACCAGCGCCAGCTTTGTTCCATGGGTGCTCCGATTAGGATTTGGAGGGAAGGGCGCCGTCGAAGAAGTCCGGATGCGTTGCCGCAATCCGGTCGATCGCGGCAAAGGCAGTGCGCAGATGGGCGGTCATGACCCGGGTCGCGCCCTCGGCATCGTGGGCGGCGAGACAGGCGACCAGGTCGTGATGCTGCGCCATGATCATGCCGGGCCAGCCGGGCTCGCCGAGCGACAGGAAGCGCACGCGGTCGAGCTGCGCCTTGGCGCCCATGATCACCGGCCAGATGAACGGGTGCCCGGCGATCAGCATAAGGCTACGATGCATGGCCTCGTCCAGCGCGAAGAATGCGGCAAAGTCCCCCTCCGCCATCGCCCGGTCCTGCTGCACCAGGCTGTCGCGTAATTCGGCCAAATCGTCCGGCCCGGCCAACTCTGCCGCCTGGCCGATCGCGCGACATTCCAGCGTCTCGCGGATGAACTGGTTGTCGCGCACCGCCTGGACGTTGATGGGGGCGACGAAGGTCCCGACCTGGGGCACCACGCGGACGAAGCCGATCTCCGCCAGGCGCCAGAACGCCTCGCGCACCGGGGTGCGGCTCAGCCCGACGCTTTCGGCGACGCGGGTTTCCGACAGCGTATCGCCGGGTCGCAGATCGCCGCGGACGATGCGGCCGTGCAGGTCGTCATAGACTTGCTCGGGCGTGATCCGTGGGGCCATTTTGGCCAGGTTGGCGAGGCGTGCCATTCGGCGTGTCAGTGGTTGACGCGGCCGAGAAATTGCCGCGCGCGCTCGCTGGAGGCGGCGGCGACCATCTGCCGGGGATCGCCGTCCTCGACGATCTTGCCCTCGTCCATGAACACCATCCGCGTGCCGACATCGGCAGCGAAGCGGATCTCGTGGGTGACGACCAGCATGGTGCGCCCTTCGGCCGCGAGGTCGCGCATCACCGCGAGCACTTCGCCGACCGTTTCAGGGTCCAGCGCCGAAGTCGGCTCGTCGAAAGCCAGCAGCCGCGGCTCGGCGCACAGCGCGCGGGCGATGGCGACGCGCTGCTGCTCACCGCCGGAGAGCTCGGCCGGATAGGCGTCGATGCGATGCGACAGCCGGACGCGCTCGAACAAGCCGCGGGCGCGCTTCTCGACGATCTCCCGCTGTTCCTTGTGCACGATCATCGGTGCCAGCATCACGTTCTGCAGCGCAGTGAGGTGCGGATACAGGTTGAAGTGCTGGAAGATCATGCCGACCCGCTTGCGCACGGCGGTGATGGAACGGTGCCCGCCGCGGACAGGCTCGCCATCGAAGCGGATCTCGCCGCCCTGGATCGTCTCCAACCCGTTGACGCAGCGGAGCAAGGTGGACTTGCCGGTGCCGCTCGGGCCGATGAAGCAAACGATCTCGCCCGGCACGACGGACAGGCTGATGCCGTTCAGCACCGTCCGAGCGCCGAAGCGCTTTACCACGTTGTCGAACTCGAGAATGGGCGTCGTCATGTCATGGCTCCCACCAGGTCCTGCCGGCGGCCGACGTGAAAGCGTCGTTCCGCCGCCAGCCCGGCCAGCGAGATCGCGTAATTCAGGAGGAAATAGAACGCGCCGAGCGCCAGCAATGGCGCCAGGCCGCCGCCGGTGGCGTCGCGCACCAGCAATCCGGTCTTGGTCAGCTCGATGTAGCCGATCACGGAGGCCAGCGAACTCTCCTTCAGCGTGGTGATGAACACGCCGATGCTCGGCGGCAGCGCAACCCGCAGCGCCTGCGGCGCGGCGACGTAGCGCATCACCTGCCACCCCGACATGCCGGCGGCCTGCGCGGCCTCCCACTGGCCCCGCCCGACGCTGGCCAGCGCGGCGCGGATGATCTCGGCCATGCTGGCGCTGGCGTGAAGCGCCAAGGCCAGGGTCGCGGCGGTGAATGGCGACAGGTCGAAGCCAAGCAGCAACGGCGCGCCGTAATAGGCGAAGAACATAACGATCAGGATGGGGATCGAGCGCCAGAACTCGGTATAGATCAGCGCCAGCCAGCGCAGTGGCACGATCTGGGAACGGCGCAGCAGCGCGATGCCAGCGCCGACCACGATCCCCAGCAGCAGCCCCAGCCAGGAGAGCCAGATGCTGGTTCCCGCCGCCTTGGCCATCAACGGCAGGTAGGTAAGCAGGCTGTCGTTCATCGCACAGCCGCCGTGCGGAACAGCATCCGCCCGATGAGCACGCGCGCCAGGTTCACCGCCTGGCACAGCACGAGATATACGACCGCCGCCACCACGAAGGTCTCGAAGAAGCGGAACGAGGTGGACCCGACCGTTTCCATCCAGGACGCGACCTCGTCCACCGCGATGACGGAGGCCAGCGACGAGGCCAATATTACCGCGATCACCTGGTTGCCGAGCGGCGCGTAGATGGTGCGGAACACTTGCGGGAACACGACATGGCGGAAACTCTGCATCGTCGTAAACCCTTGCGAGGACGCAGCCTCGAACTGCCCGGTCGGCACCGCGATCAGTCCGGCGCGAATGATCTCGGCCATGTAGCCGGCTGCGTTCAGCGTTAGCCCGATCAGCGCCGCATCATATGACCGCAGGCGGAGCCCGATCGACGGCCCACCGAAGTAAACGATGTAGAGGATCACCAACAGCGGCGTGTTGCGCATCACCTCGACATAGGCTGCCCCGGCAAAGCGCAGCAGTCGGCGGGGTGAACGTCGCATCACCGCCACGACCGTGCCGAGCGCGATGCTCAGCACGATCGCCAGAACGGACAGTGACAAGGTAAGCCATGCCGCACTCTGCAACTCGCCGAGATACGGATAGATCGTCCGAAGGGTGAAGCTATACTGCATCAGCCCGGCGCTTCAGGCCCGCAGATCAGAACTTGGCTTGGATCGGCGGCTGCGCGAAGCCGAACCACTTCTCGAACAGCTTGGCGTTGTCGCCCGACGCGTTGAACTGCTCGACGAACAGGTCGAGCACGCGAAGCAACTCCGGGTCGCCGGCCGGCAGGCCAATGGCGAGTTCGGCGCGCGCCAGCGTTCCGTCGAGCTGGCGCAGCTTGCCGGGCCGCTCCTTCACCGCGGCGGTGTTGTAGAAATCGTCTTCGGCCATGGCGTCGGCCTGGCCGCCGAGCAGGGCGCTCATCTCGTCGGCCTGGGTGTTGAAGCGGACCAGCGTGGCTTTCGGCAGGTTAGCCGGCACGGCGCGTTCGGCGGTGCCGCCGCGGGAGATGGCGATCCGCACGCCGTCGCCGTCCTTCATGTCGGCGATCGTCTTCCACTTGGCGTCCGTCGGAACCAGCATGCGCATGGTGGTCACCAGGTAGGGGCTGGTGAAGGCGATCGTCAGCGAACGCTCAACGTTGCGGGTGAAGTCGGCAATGGTGACGTCGACCTTGCGTGTCTGCAACGAGGTGACCCGGCCCGGAATGTCGGTCACCACGAATTCCGGCTTGACCTTCAGCGCCTCCGCCAACCGCTTGGCGATGTCGATATCGTAACCTTCCGGTTCGCCACCCGGCGTGACCTTGCTGTACGGCGGCAGGCTCGGCAGCACGGCGATGCGCAGCGTGCCGCGCGAGACGATCTGCTGCAGTAGCCCGGGGGTCTGTGCCCGGCCGGCGATGCTGCCGCCCACGAGTGCAGTGGCGGCGACGAGCCCGCCCAGAATGGCACGGCGAAATAACATGCGGTCGATCCTCCCGATCTAAATGGCAACGGCTTTGCCCATTGCTGCTTGTATACTTGTATACCAATGCCGGATTTCCCGGTCAATACGCGCGGATCATGGCGTGAGACTGCGCGTGGTTGCGAGCAAGTCGGTCACGACGGGGCGCTTCTCCCCATCGCGAAAGGCCAGCGTCAGTGGCGCCCACGGCGCGGTCTGGTCGATCAACGCTGCAAAGCGAACACCGGGTGGCCGCAGGGCCGCGACCGATTTGGGCACCAGGGAGATGCCCAGCCCGGCGGCGACCAGGCCGAGCGCGGTCAGCATCCGCCCGACTTCGGCGGCCACGGCGGGCTCGAACCCCACTGCGCGACAGCTTTGCAGCACTTGCGCATACATGCCCGGCGCCGATGGCCGCCGCACCAGGATGAAAGGCTCGTCGCGCAAGTCGACCAGGCTGACGCGCCGGGCCGTCACAGGATGCGCCTTGGGCAATGCAACGACGAAACGCTCACGCAGCAGCTCCTCGAACACGAGAAGTGGTGGCCGGGTCACGGGTGCCCGGAGGAAAGCGGCGTCGAGATCGCCCCGCGTCAGCGCCTCGATCAAATCCGACGCATTGGCTTCGCGCACGTCGAGCGTCACGGCCGGGTGGGCCCGATGATAGTCGCCGAGGATTTCGGGAACCAGGCGATGCAGGAACGCCGCTGTCGTCACGCCCAAAGTGAGCCGCCCGACCTGGCCACCCGCCGCCAGGCGTGCCCGGACGACGCTTTGCTCGCTCTGTCGCAGGATCGCCCGCGCTTCCTGCAGGAACACGTCGCCGGCGGGCGTGAGCGCCATCCCGCGCGGCAGCCGCTCAAACAAGGCCAGCCCCAACTCGGCCTCCAGCGCCCGGAGTTGCTGGCTCAGCGGCGGCTGCTTCATGCCGAGCCGGGTCGCCGCGCGGGTGACGTTCCCTTCCTCCGCGACGGCGATGAAGTAGGTGAGATGACGCAATTCCATATCGAAAACGTCTCGCTCCCGTGCAACCGAGATATTTTACAGATCGTGAGCTGAGCGGCAAAGGAGCGTTCAACGAACCTCTGGAGGAACAATGCCCACCAACTCGCTGCGCCTGACCTGGTTGACGCTCGGTCTCTCCTCGCTCGCCATGCCGGCCCTGGCCGACCCGCTTTCCGTGCTGTTCGTCGGCAACAGCTTCACCCATGGGCGCTACGACCCGGTCCGCACCTACAACAGCGGCTACGGCACCGGCACGGGCAACGTGCATGACCAGAACTGCCTGACCGCGGCCACCTGTTCGGCTGCCGAGGCAGTGGTAAGTCCGGCTCCCGCTCAGGGGGTCAATGAATACGGCCCGTTCGGCGGCATCCCGGGCATCTTCCTGACGCTGGCGCGCGAAGCCGGCATCAGCGTGGACGTGTCGATCAACGCGGTCAGCGCCGCCACCCTGACCGGCACGGCCAACAGCGCCTCGCGCGTCGCCGCCATCACCACCAACCCGCTGACCGGCAAGCCGTTCGACACCGTCGTGCTGCAGGAGCAGAGCTTCACGCCGCTGCCGGCAGTCAACGACCTCGGCAATCCCACCCGCGGCAATTACGCCAGCTTCGTCAGCGGCGCCAACCGCCTGGTCAGCGCCATCGACGCCGCCGACGTCACCGCCGGGCGCAGCAAGACCAAGTTCTATCTCTACGAGACGCAACCGCTGGCCTCCTACACCTACACCAGCCCGCTCATCCAAGGCAGCAGCACCGGCGGCATCAACCAGCCCTATGTCGGCGACCCGATCGAAAGCATGGCGAACGACCTGCACAACGCCTACAGCGGCGTCGCCGCCCAGAACGCCAACATCACCGGCGTGGCCTATGGCGGCGATGCCTGGATCCGCGCGATCCAGGCCGGCGTCGCGGAACGGAACCCCTACGTCAGCAATTCCGCCACCCAGGTCGACCTGTGGGACAGCGACGTCAACGCCGCCTGCTGCACCACGCCGATCGGTTATCACCCCAGTTCGTATGGCGCCTATCTCAACGCGCTGACGCTGTTCAGCACGCTCACCGGCTTTGACCCGAACCGGTTCGGCGGCAGCGAGCAGGCCGCGGCTGCCCTCGGCATCTCGCCGGACATCGCGGTGCGGCTGGAGGCTGCGGCCGTGCCGGAGCCGGCGTCGCTTGCCCTGCTCGGGATGGCTGTGGCGGCAACGGGCGTCCTGACCCGCACGCGCCGGCAGTCCGCGCATCGGTAAGGTAACTGACCGGCACCCTCGGTTGCCGGCCGACGATCACTGCCCTAGCGTGCGGGGAACGTCTAATCCGGCTTGAACCGGCACCGCACCCCGAGGAACGCCCATGCTGGTCCGCGCCGCCGATTATGCCGACACGGTCCGGCGGTTCGCCTGGACGGTGCCGGCACGGTTCAACATCGCGCACGCCGTCTGCGACCGTCATCTCGGGGCGGACCGCCTGGCGCTGATCTACCAGGACGCGGCCGGCGCCGTGTCCCAGTACAGCTTCGAACGGCTGCACGATCTCTCCTGCCGGTTCGCCAACGCGCTGGGGGCGCTCGGCGTGCGGCGCGGCGACCGGGTCGCGATCCTGCTGCCGCAAGCGCCGGAAACGCTGGTGGCGCATCTGGCCATCTATCGCATGGGGGCGATCGCCCTGCCGTTGTTCAGCCTGTTCGGGCCGGAGGCGATCGATTACCGGCTACGCAACAGCGAAGCCTGCGTCGTGGTGACCGACGATGCCGGGCTCGGCAAGATCGAGCCGATCTGGCCGGCGCTGCCCGGTCTCCGCGCAGTCGTCAACATCGATGGCGGCCGCGATGCGCGCGTGCCGGGCTTCGGCGAACTGATCGAGCGGGCGTCGTCGTCGCACACCATGATCGACACCGCCGCCGACGACCCGGCGCTCATCCTCTACACCTCGGGAACCACCGGACAGCCCAAGGGCGTGCTGCACGCCCATCGCGTGCTGATCGGCATGATGCCGGGCGTCGAGTTCCCGCACGACTTCTTCCCGCAACGGGGCGACCGCATCTGGACGCCGGCCGATTGGGCCTGGGCCGGCGGCCTGTTCGACGTGCTGCTGCCGGGGCTGTACCACGCCGTGCCGGTGCTCGCCTGCCGCTTGCCGAAGTTCGACGCCGACGTCGCTTTCGACCTGCTGGCCCGGCACCAGATCCGCAATGCCTTCATGCCGCCAACGGCGCTGAAGATCATGCGCGCGCAGGGTGCGCCGCGCAGCCCGGTTGCCATGCGCAGCGTCGCCAGCGGCGGCGAGCGTCTCGGCACCGATATGCTGGATTGGGGACGCGAAACCTTCGGCGTCGACATCAACGAGTTCTACGGCCAGACCGAGTGCAACCTCGTTATCGGCAATTGCGCGACCCTGATGCCGCTGCGGGATGGCTCGATGGGCCGCGCGATCCCCGGCCACGAGGTCGCGGTCATCGACGAAGATGGCGCGCCGGTGCCGCCGGGAACGCCGGGCTCCATCGCGGTGCGGGCGCCGGACCCGGTGATGTTTCTCGAATACTGGCGCAACCCAGAGGCCACCGCGCGCAAGTTCCGGGGCGACTGGCTGCTGACCGGCGATCTCGGCGTCTGCGATGCGGACGGGTATTTCTGGTTCCACGGGCGCGACGACGACGTGATCATCAGCGCCGGCTACCGGATCGGGCCGGACGAGGTGGAAGGCTGCATCGCAGGGCATCCGGCGGTGTCGATGGTGGCGGTGATCGGCGTGCCGGACGCGTTGCGCGGCGAGGTGGTCAAGGCGTTCATCGTCGTCCGCCCCGAGCACGAAGCGGGGCCGGCGCTCGCGGCCAACATCCAGGGTTACGTGAAGACGCGGCTGTCCGGCCATGAATATCCGCGCGCGATCGAGTTCCTCGACGCGCTGCCGATGACCATCACCGGCAAGATCATGCGGCGCGAACTTCGCAGCCGCCCGTCCTAGGAGCACCGTATTGGGCCTGTTCTTCGAGCAATACACCGTCGGCCAGACATTCCGCACGCCGGGCCGCACCATCACGGAGGCCGATATCGGCGCCTATGCCGGGCTGACGGGCGACTACAACCCGGTCCATACCGACGCCGTGTTCGCCGCCGCCTCGCCGTTCGGCACCCGCATCGCGCACGGACCGTTCGGCATCGGGCTGGCATTCGGCCTGGCCTCGCGGCTGGACCTGATCGACGGCACGGTGATCGCGCTGCTGTCGGTGCAATGGGAGTTCCGCGCCCCGGTCCGCGCCGGCGACACGCTGCATGCGGCCATCGAGGTCGCGGAAACGCGGGCGACGAAGCAGCCGGACCGCGGCGTCCTCGCCCTGTCGGTCGAGATGATCAACCAGGATGGCGTCGTGACGCAGGCCGGATCGTGCAAGCTGCTGATGCGGCGGCAGGAGCCGGCCCCGCCCTAAGCAGAGGGGGGCTCGATCTCCACCAGCACGGCGCCGCCGGTGACGATCTGTCCGACGGCACCATGGATGGCGCGCACCCGGCCGGCGGCCTTGGCGGCCAGCGGCATCATCAGCTTCATGGCTTCCAGCACCACCACGACATCGCCGGGCTGCACGGCCTGCCCGACCTCGACCGGTAGCTGCGCGATCATGCCCGGCATCGTTGCCACCACATCGGTGCCGCTTCCGGCCGCGGCGGCTTTCTTCTGGCCGAGCGCTTCGACCAGCGGCACTGCCGCAATGGCGTGAGGTGCGCCGTCTTCCACGACATGCGCCACGCCGTCAGCAACGGACGCACCCGCAAGTGCGCCAGGCGCCGGCAACTCGGCACCATCGCGCCGCGCGTGCAGCCCGCCAGGAACCGCGACGACGTCGATGATCTCAGGCTCACCCTCTGCCGGAGTTACCTGGATCCGACAGATCCCGGGCAACCCGGCCCGCGTACCGACCCGAAAGCCGGTCAGCGTCGCCCAAGGACCTGGCGTCACATGGTCGATCGCCGCCGCCGCTCGTGCCGCCATGACCGCCACGGCCCCGAGCGCGCCGGCTGATGGCGCCGGCGCCGACCACCCCGCGGGAAACGCGTCGGCGATGAAGTCGGTGGTGAGCACGTCGTCGAACGCGGGGTGCCGCACGGCGTCGCGCAGGAAACCTTGGTTGGTGCCGACCCCGAGAACGACCAGGTTCCGCAGCCCGGTGTCCAGGCGGGCGACCGCGCCCGCCCGCGTCGGCGCATGGGCGATCAGCTTGAGCAACAGGGAGTCGTAATACGGCGTCACCTCGCTGCCCGCGCCGACGCCGCTATCGACGCGGAGCCCGGGGCCGGCGGGCTCGGCATAACGCGCGATCCGCCCGAGTTGCGGCCGGAACCCGGCGGCCGGGTCTTCGGCATTGATCCGCACCTCGATGGCGGCCCCGCGCGCGACCACGTCGTCCTGCGCCAACGGCAGCGGCTCGCCCGCCGCGATACGGAGCTGCAGCTCGACCAGGTCCAGCCCGGTGATCGCCTCCGTCACGGGATGCTCCACCTGCAGCCGCGTGTTCATCTCCAGGAAATACGGTTCGCTGCCGCCAGCCTCGAGGATGAACTCCGCCGTGCCCAACGAGTCGTAGCTGATCGCACTGCCGAGGCGGACGGCGGCGTCCAGCAGCTTCTGGCGCACCGCGTCCGGCAGATGCGGTGCCGGCGCTTCCTCCACCAGCTTCTGGTAGTTGCGCTGGATCGAGCAATCGCGCTCGAACAGGTGAATGACTCGGCCGTGCTTGTCGCCCGCGAGTTGCACCTCCAAGTGCCGCGGCCGCAGGATGAGACGCTCGAGCAACACGCGATCATCGCCGAACGCCGCCATCGCTTCCGCCTTGGCCGTGGCCAGCTCGTCGCCCAATCGGGCTGCGGCATCGACCCGGCGCATGCCCCGTCCGCCACCGCCGGCGCTGGCCTTGATCAGCAACGGAAAGCCGATCGCCTCCGCCTCGGCCAGTAGCCGCGCCGGCGACTGGTCCTCGCCATGGTAGCCCGGCACGCTGGGCACGCCGTGCGAGGCGGCCAGGCGCTTGGCCTCGATCTTGGAGCCCATCGCCGCGATGCAGCGGGGCGAGGGGCCGACCCAGGCGATCCCGTTCGCGGCGCACGCCTCGGCCAGCTCGACCCGCTCGGACAGGAAGCCGTAGCCCGGATGGATCGCGCTGGCCCGATGCACCAGCGCCGCCTCGATGATCGCCTCCGGCCGCAGATAGCTACGCGCTGCTTCGGCGGGGCCGATCGGGTGGCTTTCATCGGCCATCGCCACGTGCAGCGCGCCCGCATCGGCCGCCGAATACACCGCAATAGTCCGCATCCCGAGCCGGCGGCAGGTGCGGATGATGCGGCAGGCGATCTCGCCGCGGTTGGCGATCAGCACACTCTCGAACATCGGGGTCACATCCGGAACACGGGTGAAGGGTCGGCAGCACGCGGCGTCGAGGCGGCCAGCGCCAGGCACAGGCCGATCACGTCTCGCGTATCCTGCGGCTCGATGATGCCGTCATCCCACAGGCGGGCGGTGGCGTAGTACGGGTCGCTCTGCTCGGTGAACTGCTTGGTGGTGCGCTCGGCCAGCGCGGCCAGGTCGTCGGCCGTGGCCGCGCCGCGCCCGAGGCTGCGGCCGCGCAGCTCGGTTAGCACGGTGGTCGCCACCTCCGGGCTCATGGTGGCGATGCGGGCATTGGGCCAGGCGAACAGGAAGCGAGGCGCGAAGCCGCGGCCGCACATGCCGTAATTGCCGGCGCCATAGGAGCCGCCGATGATGACGGTGAGGCGCGGCACCCGCGCCGTGGAGACGGCATAGACCAGCTTGGCGCTGTGCTTGGCGATGCCGCCGCGCTCGGCCTCCGTGCCGACCATGAAGCCAGTGATGTTCTGCAGGAACAGCAGCGGGATGTTGCGCTGGTTGCAGAGCTCGATGAAGTGCGCCCCCTTCAGCGCTGCTTCGGCGAACAACACGCCGTTATTGGCCAGGATGCCGACGGGGTAGCCGTGCATGTGCGCGAAGCCGCAGACCAGGGTGGCGCCCCAGTCCGGCTTAAACTCCTGGACATCGCTGTCATCGGTGATGCGGGCCAGGATGTCGCGCACGTCGTACGGCGTCTTGGCGTCGGCGGGGATGATGCCGGCGATCTCCGCCGGGTCGAAGCGCGGCGGGCGAGGGGGGCGCAGCGCCAGCGCGGGCGGCGGCGGGCGGTTCAGCTTGGCGACGATGTCGCGCACCTTGAGCAGCGCCTCGGCCTCCGTATCGACCAGGTAGTCGTTCACGCCGGAGACCTGGGTGTGCATCTCGGCCCCGCCCAGGGTCTCGCCGTCCACTTCCTCCCGGATCGCCGCCTTGACGATCTCGGGGCCGCCGAGATGGATGCGGGCGTTGCCGCGCACCATGACCACCTCATCGGCCAATGCCGGAATATAGGCGCCGCCCGCCGTGCAGCCGCCGAACACCGCCGCGATTTGCGGCAGCCCGGCAGCCGACATGCGGCACTGGTTGAGAAAGGTGGTGCCGAAATGGTCCTTGCCGGGGAACACCCGATCCTGCTCGGGCAGGAAGGCGCCGCCGCAATCGACGAGATAGAGGCACGGCAAGCCGTTCTCGGCCGCGATTTCCTGCGCGCGCACATGCTTGGCCACGGTCTCGGGAAAGAAACTGCCGCCCTTCACCGTGGCGTCGTTGGCGATGATCATACAGGGCGTGCCATGCACGACGCCCACACCGATCACCAGCCCGGCCGCCGGCACGCCGCCATCGTGCATGCCCCAGGCGGCGAGCGGGCACAGCTCGAGAAAGGGGCTGAGTGGGTCCACCAGCATGTCGATCCGTTCGCGCACCACGATCTTGCGCCGGGTGCGGTGCCGCTCGACCATCGCCGCACCACCGCCCTGCGCCACCGCGCCGAGGCGTTCGCGCAACGTTTCCAGAAAAACACGGGACGCCGCGGCATTGGCCTCGAACCCGGCCGAACGAACATCGATGCGAGACGCGAGGACCGGCATAATCAGACCTTCCGGGCGGAAGCCGCCCCATTCAAAACGAGGCTGGCGAGATCGGTCGCAGTACGGGCGACCGCATCCCGCTTCGGCTCCAGCCAATCCAGCGACGAATTCATCGCCCCCAGCAGAAACGCCCGCATTCGCGGCACGTCGATATCGCCCCGCAACTCTCCGGTCGCGATCGCACCCTTGAGGAAGCGGGCCCACAGCACCTCGTACTCGCGCCGCACACCCTGGTGCGCCTCCCGAACGGCGGGCGGCACCTGGCCGAAGATGCGGATGTTGGCCGAGGTATAATCACCGGCCTCGTGCAGCGCCCGCAAATGCGCCCCGATGGCGCCGCGCAGCCGGTCAGCAATCGGCGCTCCGACGGCTCCGGAGGCCAATGCCTGCTCCACCGCCACATGCACCCGGCGCACGCCGATGTTCAGGATCTCCGTGACGATCACGTCCTTCGATGCGAAATGATAATAAAGACTGCCCGCCTTCATGCCGCTCTCGGCCGCGATGCCGCGCAGGCTCACCGCCGCATAGCCGTTGCGGCTGAACAGCCGCGCCGCACAGTCCAGCACGTGCTGGCGTGACGTGCGTTCTTCCGATCCGGCTGCGTCAACTGGGTTGGACTTCACCTGACAAGTGTTAGGCAACCCACGCGCACCGCGTCAAGCTGCCGCGTTGACGCCCCGAGCGGGCCTGGTCACAGTCGGTGCAAGGGCAGTGAAATTGCCCAAGGGAGAAATGTCGATGAACCACTCGGTAGCGCGCGCCTTGCGCAACGCCCTTCTGGCGCTGATGGTCGGCGCGTCGGCTCATCCCGCCCTGGCACAATCGCCGCCGCTTCGCATCGGTGTGCTGAATGACCAATCCGGCATGTATGCCGACCTGTCGGGGCCGGGCTCCGTCGTGGCGGCGACCATGGCGGCCGAAGATGCCGGCGGCACCGTGCTGGGCCGCAAGATCGAGGTGCTGACGGGTGACCACCAGAACAAGGCCGATGTCGGCGCCGCGGTGGCGGCGCAGTGGTACGACACGCAAGGTGTTTCCGCGATCGTGGACGTGCCGGTGTCCTCCGTCGCGCTCGCCGTTCAGGACGTCGCGCGCAAGCGGCAGAAGATCGTGATGTTCTCCGGCGCCGGCAGTTCGGACCTCACCGGCAAGGCCTGCTCGCCCACCGGGTTTGCCTGGACCTACGACACGATCGCGCTGGCCAACGGCACCGGCTCGGCGATCGTCAAGGCCGGCGGGGATACCTGGTTCTTTCTGACCGCCGATTACGCGTTCGGCACCGCGGCCGAGCACGACGTCAGCGAGGTCGTCCGCGCCAATGGCGGGCGGGTGGTCGGCGCCGTCCGCATCGCCATGAGCACAACCGACTTCTCCTCTTTCCTGCTGCAGGCGCAGGCGTCGCACGCCAAGATCATCGGCCTGGCCAATGCAGGCTCGGACCTCATCAATGCGATCAAGCAGGCCTCCGAGTTCGGCATCGTCGCCGCCGGACAGAAGCTGGCCGGGCTGCTGGTGTTCATCAGCGACGTCCATAGCCTGGGCCTGCAGACGGCGCAGGGATTGCAGCTTACGGAAAGCTTCTACTGGGATCAGAACGACGGAACGCGCGCCTTCGCCGACCGTTTCGCCGCCCGCACCGGCGGCAAGCGCCCGACCATGGTGCAGGCCGGCGTCTACAGCGCGGTCGCGCACTACCTCAAAGCGGTGGCCAAAGCCGGAACCGATGACGGCCCGGCCGTCGCAGACGCGATCCGCGCCATTCCCGTGGACGACTTCATGACCGATCACGCCGCGGTCCGCGTGGACGGCCGGGTGCTGCGGGACTTCTATTTGTTCGAGGTCAAATCCCCGGCCGAGTCCAAGGGGCCCTGGGACCTCTACAAGCTGATCCGGCGCATCCCGGCGCAGGACGCCGTGCGCCCCCTGGCGCAAGGCGGTTGCCCCTTGGTCAAGTAGCCTGCGCAACAGCGGTCAGGAGTGTCGTCACCGCGCCGACATCTTCCAGACCGCTGGTATCTCCGCGGACCTGGCCGGTTTCGGCCGCTTCCCGCAACAGGCGGCGCATGATCTTGCCCGCGCGTGTCTTCGGCATGCTGGGAAGCACATACACCCGTTCCAGTCTGGCGATGCCGCCGATCGCTTTTTCCACCGATTGCATCAAGGCGCGTTGAACCGATGCCGGGTCGGCGTCGTCGCGTAGCGTGATGAACGCGACCGGCACGGTGCCCTTGATCGCGTGACGGATGCCGACCACGGCCGCCTCGGCCACGCCGGGCTCGGCGGTGGCGGCTGACTCGATCTCCATTGTGCTGATCCGGTGCGCCGCGACGTTGATCACGTCATCGGCCCGGCCCAGAACCCAGATGTGGCCGTCACCGTCCACCACCGCCTCGTCCGAGGTGCGGTAGTACGTGCCGGCACGGTCGAAATACGTGGCCAGGTAGCGGGGATGATCGTCCCAGATCGTGCGTGCCAGCGTCGGGAACGGGTGCGTCAGCACCAGGTTGCCGCGCGCGCCCACCGGCGTAGGCTGCCCCTCGTCGTCCAGCACGCGATAGGCATGCCCCGGCACCGGCCGTCCCGCCGACCCGGCCTTCAGATCGTCCACACCATACACCGGGTACGTCCAGGTCGACCCGGTCTCCGTCTGGCCATAGGCGTTCACGATCGGCACCCCCGCCCCGCCCAGATGCGTGCCCGACCAGGTGAACGTTTCCGTATCGAGTGGCTCGCCCTGCACCGTCACCAGCTTCAGCGCCGGCAAGGCATGCGCGGCCGCCGTAGCGTCACCCAGCGCGCGCAGCATCCGCAGCGCGGTGGGCGCGATCAGGATCTTGCTGACCCCGTGCCGCGCCGCGATCTCGTAGAATCGCAGCGGCGACGGCGTATCGAGCGCGCCCTCGTAGCACAGGATCGTGCCGCCATGCGCCAGCCCGCCGATCACCGCCTGGATCGGGAAGGTCAGCCATCCCACGTCGGCTGCGCACCAGTACACGTCGTCCGCCTCAAGCCCGGTCTGCCATTGCACGTTTGCCCACGTGCCGATCAGGAACCCGGCCACGCTGTGCACCACCCCCTTCGGCCGGGACTCGGTGCCGCTGGTGAAGATCAGGAAGGCCGGCTCGTTCGCCTCGAGCGGGACGCAGGGGCACTCGGCCGATTGCCGCGCCAGCAGCGCCGCCCAACCGCTCTCGCCCTCCCGCAACGGTGCGCCCGCGCCGGAGCGGTCCACCACCACGACATGGCGCACGTCCGGCGCACGGTCCCTGGCGGTGCGGACGTTCTCCAGCAACGGTATCGCCCGGCCGCGGCGATAGCTCACATCGGCGGTGACGACGCACACGGCGCGCGCCGTCACCAGCCGTAGCGCCACCGCGTCGGCCGAGAAGCCGGAGAACAGCACGGTGTAGATGGCACCGATCCGGTTGCAGGCATGGATGGCGACGAACGCCTCCGGGAGGTTCGGCAGGTAGATGGCGACGACATCACCGCGCCCGACGCCCAACTCCCGCAACGCATTCGCGCAACGACTCACCTCGTCCAGCAACCCGGCATAGGTCAGCGTGCGAACCGCGCCGTCCTCGCCTTCCCAGATCACCGCCGCCTTGTCGCGCCGCGCCGGGTCCTCGGCGTGGCGATCGACGCAGTTGTCGGCGACGTTCAGCGTGCCGCCGACAAAGTAGCGCATGTCGGTCATCCCGCCGGTGCGGACGGCGTCCCACGGCCGGGTCCAGCGGAAGTGCCGCGCCGCCCAGGCCCAATAGGCGTCGATCCCCTCCATCTCGGCACGGCGCGCCTCGGCCAGCAGGTCGCGCTGCCGGCTGGACTGCCAGCGCGGTGGCAGCGGATGCAGCTTCTGGTCGATCAGCTCGGCCAGGGCGTCGGTCGGGATGGTCATGGTCGGTCTCCTCGATGGTCCGGCGCCTTGGCGGCTCCGAGTTCTTGCAGCAACGCGTCATTGTCACGGCCCAGCGCCGGCGCCGGGTGGGCGATACGGCTCGGCGTGCGGGACAGCACCGGTTGCGGTGCCGGATGGACGTGCCCGGCCACCGTCTGGAAGTGCACAGCCTCCACGTGCTGGGGAAAGCCTGGTGCCTCGTCCAGCGTCAGTACCGGCGTCACGCAGGCATCCGTCGCCGCGAACAGCGCCGCCCAATGCGCCATCGGGGCCTCGGCGAAACGCGCGGCAAACCGTGCGGCGGTAGCCGGCCAGGAGGCGCGCTCCATCTGCCGCGCCGGCTCGATCTCGCCCAGCAGGCCAAGCCCGGCCAGCAGCGCGCGGTAGAACTTGGCCTCGATCGCTCCCACCGCGACCGCGCGTCCGTCCGTAGTGAGATAACAGCGGTAGAACGGCGCGCCGCCATCCAGCAGGTTGTCCGCCCGATACGCCGACCACAGCCCGGCCTGCCGCAACCCATACAGCATGGGGGTCAGCGCCACCGCGCCGGCGGCGATGCTGGTCGCCACGACCTGGCCCATCCCGTCCCGTTCGGCCACCCGCAGCGCCGCCAGCACGCCGCAGGCCAGGTGCATCGCCGCGCCGCCGAAATCGCCGATCAGGTTGAGCGGCACGGGGGGCGGCGCGCCGGGCTGCCCCATGGCGGCCAGCGCGCCGGATGCAGCCAGGAAGTTGAGGTCGTGCCCGGCGACGGAGGCCAGCGGCCCGGCTTCGCCCCAGCCGGTAACGCGGCCATAGACGAGACGCGGGTTGGCCGCGAGCACCGGCTCGGGGCCGAAGCCGATCCGCTCCATGGTTCCAGGACGGAAGCCCTCCAGCAGAACCTGCGCGTCCGACACCAACCGGTGCACCAACTCGGCCGCGGCGGGCAGCTTCAGATCGAGCGCCAGCGAGCGCTTGCCGCGGTTGAGATGGTCAAAGGCCGGGTCGACCGGGATGCCCAGCTCGCTCGCCGCCGGACGCTCGATGCGAATTACCTCGGCCCCCATGTCGGCCAGCACCATGCCGCAGAATGGCACCGGCCCGATGGCGGCGAACTCGATCACCCGGACGCCCGCAAGCGCCCCATTCCTTGACATTTCCGCCCCCGACAGTCTAACGTTCGTTAGGTTGACGCGAGTTGACCACTTCTTTCGGCCGATTTCCAACACTTTGGCGCGGCCACTCTCGGGAGATCGTCATGTCGGAAGTTCTGGCACCGTCGCGGCCCAATTCCATTGAGGCGGAAAGTCCCTTCCTGCGCGAGGAACACGTCGCGTTGCGCGACCAACTGCGCCGTTTCGTCCGCACCGAGATCGCGCCGCATGCCGATGCCTGGGAGATCGACGGCATGGTTCCCCGCGCGGTACTGCGGCGCATGGGCGAATTGGGCTTCCTCGGCGTACGCTACCCCGAGATTTATGGTGGCAGCGAGATGGATACCGTCGCTACCGCCGTCCTAGCCGAGGAATTGGGCCGATCGACCTATGGTGGCTTCGCCATCACCGTGCTGGTTCATACCGACATGGCCTCGCCGCACCTCGCCAACGCCGGCAACCCAGCGCAACTGGCCCGCTACATGCCCGGCATTATCGCCGGCGAGATGATCGCCGCCGTTGCGGTGACCGAGCCGGATGCCGGGTCGGACGTCGCGGCGATGCGCACCACGGCGCGGCGCGATGGCGACGAGTGGGTGCTGAACGGGGCCAAGACCTACATCACCAACGGCGTCCACGGCGACGTCGTGTTCGTCGCCGCCAAGACCGACCCGGCCGCCAAGGCGTCGCGCGGCGTCTCCATCTTCATCGTGGAGGCCGGCACGCCCGGCTTCAGCGTCGGTCGCGCGCTCGACAAACAGGGCTGGCGTTCCTCCGACACCGCCGAGCTGGTGTTCGACAACTGCCGCATTCCGGCCGCGAACCTGCTCGGCGAGGAGAACCGCGGCTTCTACGCCATCATGCGCAACTTCCAGAACGAACGCATCGTGCTCGGCGCGCAAGCAATGGGCGAGGCGCAGGCGGCGCTCAGCCTGACGCTGGACTGGGTGCGCCAGCGCAAGGCGTTCGGCGCCACGCTGTGGGACAAGCAGGCGATCCGCCAGCGCCTGTCGATGCTGTCCGCCCGGGTCGAGGCCGCGCGCTGCCTCGTCTATCAGGCCGCCTGGCTGGACGCCGAGGGCCGCGAGTGCATCCGCGAGGTGTCGATGGTCAAGGCGCTGTGCGGCGAACTGGTCAACGAGGTGATGTACGCCTGTCAGCAATTCCACGGTGGCATGGGCTACATGCGTGAAAGCACGATCGAACGCATGGTGCGCGACGCGCGCATTCAGTCCATCGGCGGCGGAGCGACCGAAGTCATGCTGGAGGAAGTCGCCAAGCGCCTATGACCGCCGCTGCGACCACGCTGGAAACGCTGCTCCGGAGCCGCTGGAGCTGCCGCGGCTTCCTCGACCAACAGGTTCCGCGCGAGACCATCGAACGCCTGCTGGCGATGGCGCAGCGAACCCCGTCCTGGTGCAACACCCAGCCCTGGCACGCGATCGTCACCGGCGGCGACGCCACCAAACGTCTTGGCACCGCCTTGTACGAGCATGCTCTCACCGGCACGCCCGACGCCCCCGACATCCCGTTCCCGCCGGGCTATACCGGGGTCTACCAGGATCGGCGCCGCGCCTGCGGCTACCAGCTTTATGGCGCGCTCGGCATCGAACGCGGCGATCGCGAGCGCGCCACCGCGCAGGCTCGCGAGAACTTCCGCTTCTTCGGCGCACCGCACTTCGCCCTCATCACCACTGACCGCGCCCTCGGCCCCTATGGCACGCTCGATTGCGGCGGCTACGTCTCCACCTTCCTGCTTGCCGCCGAAGCTCTCGAACTGGGGGCCATCCCCCAAGCCGCTGTCGCCGCCTACAGCCCATGGCTGCGGCAATATTTCGACCTGCCCGAGGACCGTTCGGTCGTCTGCGGCATCTCGTTCGGGTTCGCCGATCGGGCGCATCCGGCCAACGACTTCCGCACCGCGCGCGCGGAACTGCACGAAGCGGTACAATGGCGCAACTGAGCGCAATGAGGATTTAATGCCAGGCTTGTATTTCGAACAACTCGAGGAAGGCCAAGTCTTCGAGCATCCATGGACCCGCACGGTGACGGAGACGGACAACATCCTGTTCTCCTCCATGACCATGAACCCGGCCAAGCTGCACATCGATGCCGCCTACAGCGCCACCACCGAATTCAAGCAGCCGATCGTTAACAGCCTGTTCACCCTCGGGCTGATGATCGGCATGACCGTCAACGACACCACCTACGGCACCACCGTCGCCAATCTCGGCATGGACGAGGTACGCTTCCCCAAGCCGGTATTCCAGGGCGACACGTTGCGGGTGCGCAGCGAAGTGCTGAATAAGCGCCCCAGCAAGTCGCGACCCGGCCAAGGCATCGTCGAGTTCCGCCACGAGGCGATCAACCAGCGCGACGAAGTGGTCGCCACCTGCCGCCGCTCCGCCCTGATGCTCGGCCAGGGCGCGCCGTAATGTCCGCACCCCCGGTCGGCGCCCGTCTCGTCAAGGAAATCCGCTTCGATGCGGAAGCAATCCGCGCCACCGCACTGCATGTCGGCGACAAGAACCCGCTGCATCATGATGACGACGTTGCCGCGTCCAGCCGCTTCGGCGAGCTGATCGCCAGCGGCGCCTACACCTCCGGCCTGTTGGCCGGATTGTTGAGCGAAGGCTTCGGCGACGAGGCGGCGGACGGCAAGGGACAGGTCGGGGTGGACTACAAGGCCCGCTTCATTGGCCCCGTACGGGTCGACCGGCTGATGCGCTTCGAGTGGACGGTCGCCGAACTCGAGCCGCGTCGGTCGGGCACGATCGCGCGTCTGGAAGGGCGCATCGTCGACACCACGACCGACACCGTCGCCGTCAGCGCCGAGATGACGCTGTTTTACTTCGGCTAGCGAAGCGCCCCGACACGTATTGGCGTGTCCAGGCAAGCGTGACAGTATCTAAGTCGCCGCGAAGTAAATTCACTCGTTAAATAGCTGCAGGTAAGTCCTCGATGATAAATATAACCCGGCGCCAGCTTCTGGCGACCACCGCCGTGATTGGTGCGACGGTGATGGCGGGGGCGCCAGTCCGGGCGCGGATCATGTCGGGCGCGCTGCCGTGGAGCCCGAACCAGGTCTATCCACCGCCGATCGTGACGCCGGGTCCCTGGCAGTTCTTTACTGCCGACGAGGCCGCCGTGGTCGAGGCCATCGCCGATCGCATCATCCCCGCCGACGACCTCGGCCCGGGCGGCAAGGATGCAGGTTGCGCCATCTTCATCGACCGGCAACTCATCGGTCCCTATGGCACCAGCGAATGGCTCTACATGGAACCGCCCTTCGTGCTCGATGCCGCCGCCAATTTCGGCATCCAGTCGCCGATCACCCCGACCCGGCGCTACCGCGACGGCCTCGCCGCCCTGGCCGCCTACACCAAGCAGAACTTCGCCGGTCGCCTCTTTCATCAACTCGACGCCGCCGACCAAGACCGCGTGCTGACCGGCCTCGAGAAGGGTGACGTCAAGATTCCTGAAGGCAAGGCGTTCTTCAACCAGGTGCAGGCCAACGTGGTCGAAGGCTACTTCGCGGACCCGGTCTATGGCGGCAACAAGGACATGTGCGGCTGGAAGCTCGTCGGCTTCCCGGGCGTGCGTTACGACTACCGCGACGTCATCGCCAACCCCAACAAGCCCTACACCCTCCCGCCGGTCAGCCTGATGGGCCGCGCCAGCAAGGAAGCCGCACGATGACCCGTCGCCTGCCGAAGAAGGATGTCGTCATCGTCGGCCTGGGATGGACCGGGTCGATCATGGCGCTCGAGTTGGCCAAGGCCGGGCTGGACGTGGTGGCAATCGAGCGCGGGCCGTGGCGGGACACGGCGACCGACTTCAACATCACCACCGCGCCGGACGAGCTGCGCTACGCCATCCGGCAAGAGATGTTCCTGCGGCCGAAGCAGGAAACGCTGACGATGCGCAACCGGCTCGACCAGACGGCGCTGCCGATCCGCAAGTTCGGCAGCTTTCTGCCGCCCAACGGCGTCGGCGGCGGCGGCATGCACTGGAACGGCCAGACCTGGCGCTTCCTACCGGACGATTTCCGCATCCGCACGCACCTGACCGAGCGCTACGGCGAGGCGTTCCTGCCGGAGAACAACTTCATCCAGGACTGGCCGATGTCCTACGATGAACTCGAGCCGTATTACGACCGGTTCGAGAAAACGCTGGGGATCTCCGGCCAGGCCGGCAACCTCAAGGGCCAGATCCAACCCGGCGGCAACCCGTTCGAGGGTGTCCGCTCCGATCATTACCCGACACCGCCGATGCAACAGGGCTACTCGCAGAGCCTGTTCACCAAGGCGGCCACCGACATGGGGTTGCACCCGTTCCCGCGCCCCTCGGCCAACCTGTCGCAGGCCTACACCAACCCGTATGGCGTTCGGATGGCGCCATGCACCTATTGCGGCTTCTGCGAATGGTTCGGTTGCGCCAACTACTCAAAATCCAGCCCGCAGACCTGCGTGCTGCCGGCGCTCATGCGGCACAGCAACTTCGAGGCGCGAACGGATTCCGAGGTCACCAAGGTCAACCTGTCGCGCGACGGCAAGCGCGCCACCGGCGTCACCTTCGTCGACAGCGAGCAGGTCGAGTGGGAGCAGCCCGCCGACCTTGTGCTGATCTGCGCCTTCGCCTTCTTCAACGTCCGCCTCATGCTGATGTCGGGCATCGGTAAGCCGTATGATCCCAACACGGCGGAGGGTGTCGTCGGCCGCAACTACGCCTACCAGGTCGGCGCCGGCGCGGTGGGGCATTTCGGACCGGGCTACAATTTTAACCCGTTCGCGGGTGCCGGGTCGCTCGGAGCGGCGCTGGACGATTTCAACAGCGACAATTTCGACCACGGTCCGCACGGCTTCGTGGGCGGTGCCAGCCTGACCAACGCCTATACCAACGGCCGGCCAATCTCGTATCATCCGGTGCCGCCGGGCACGCCGGGTTGGGGCGCGCAATGGAAGCGCGCGGTGCACGAGACTTACAACAGCACCACCAATGTCGGCGCCCAGGGCAGCGTGATGGCCTATCGCGACGCCTATCTGGACCTCGACCCCACTTACAAGGACCCGCTCGGCCGCCCGCTGATGCGCATGACGTTCGATTATCATCCGAACGAGCAGAAGATGGCAAAGTTCATGATGGAGCGTTCCGGCGAGATCATCCGCCGCATGGGCGCCAAGCAGGTCAGCACCAACGCCCTGCGCGTGCCGTACACCGTGGTACCGTATCAGACCACGCACAACACCGGCGGTGCCGTGATCGGCAATGACCCGACCACGTCAGCGCTGAATCGCTACGGCCAGAGCTGGGACGTGCCGAACGTGTTCGTCACCGGCGCGTCGTCATTCCCGCAGAACGCCGGCTACAACCCGACCGGAACGGTCGGCGCGCTCTGCTACTGGACGCTGGATGCCATCAAGAACCAGTTCCTGAAATCGGACGCGCCGTTGGTGCAGCTTTGATGCGTCGCTTAGGGCTGGCCGCGCTTCTCCTGCTCGGCACCGCCACGCTGGCCCGCGCGGATCTGGACAGCTACGTCGCCGTCGAGCAGGGCCGTTATCTCGCGGTGGCCGGCGACTGCGCCGCCTGTCACGCCAGCCCCAAAGGCCCGTTCGCCGGTGGCCGCGCCATCGAGACGCCGTTCGGCAACATCAACGCTGCCAACCTGACGCCGGACCGCGACACCGGCCTGGGCCGCTGGAGCGCCGAGGATTTCTGGCACGCGCTGCACGACGGTCACAGCGTCACCGACGGCCATCTCTATCCTGCCTTTCCCTATAATTACTACACCCGTGTCACCCGCACCGACAGCGACGCCCTGTTCGCCTTCCTCCGTAGCGTCGAGCCCGTCCGCAACCCGGTCGATCGCAACACCCTGCCGTGGCCGTTCAGCATGCGGGTGTCGATGTTGGGCTGGAACGCGCTCGAGTTCACCCCCGGGGTGTTCCAGCCGGACCCGCAGCGATCGACCGAGTTCAACCGCGGCGCCTATCTCGTCGAGGGGCTCGGTCATTGCGGCGCGTGCCACACGCCCATGAACGCGATCGGCGGCCCCAAACAGGCGCAATATCTCCAAGGGAACTCGATCCAGAACTGGATCGCGCCCAACCTGACCAACGACGCACAGGCCGGGCTCGGCACCTGGTCGGTGGACGACATCGTCCAGTATCTGCAGACCGGCCGTAACCTGCACGCTGCCGCGGCAGGCCCAATGGGCGAGGTGGTCGAGATCTCGACGTCGAAGATGACGGTCCCCGATCTGCGCGCGATCGCGACCTATCTCAAGGAACGCGGCGCCGCCGGCCCTGCCGTACCCGCACCGCTGCCTGCAACCGATGCCCACATGGACGCCGGCGCGGCGCTCTACACCGACAACTGCTCGGCCTGTCACGCCCGCGACGGCAAGGGCGTCGCCGACCTGTTTCCGGCGCTGGCTGGCGCACCATCCGTGCGGCAGGACGACCCAACCACCACGATCCGCGTCATCATCACCGGCGCCCAGGTGGCTGCGACGGCTGGGGCACCCACGTCGCCAGCCATGCCGTCGTTCGGCTGGCATCTGTCGGATGCGCAGATCGCCGACGTCGTCACCTACCTGCGCAACACCTGGGGCAACGCAGCGCCAGCCGTCGCCGCCACGCAGGTGAGCAGCGTTCGCAGCGCGGTGGCGGTTCCGGGCAAGTAACGCCGTCCGGCCGACGCCTCGTCGGTCGAACGACGCGCTTCAACCAACGGTGCCTTTCCGTTGACCCAAGCTGACTGGATTTTTGATGATTGACGCCGACTACGACACCATCATCGTCGGGGGTGGCTCCGCCGGGGCCACCTTGGCGGCGC
Organism: uncultured Acetobacteraceae bacterium; assembly: GCA_964613945.1. Classification (GTDB taxonomy): domain Bacteria; phylum Pseudomonadota; class Alphaproteobacteria; order Acetobacterales; family Acetobacteraceae; genus JAVVHH01. The sequence continues at coordinate 16,642 of CAZTJC010000007.1, read as the reverse complement.
GGCTCAGCGAGGATCCGACGCACCGCGTGTTGCTGCTGGAAGCCGGGCAGGATCTGCGCACCGCCGACACGCCCGAGCACATCCAGATCCCCAACCCAATGCGCGCCATCGGCGACGACGATTTCCGCTGGCCCGGCCTGATGGCCCGGCGCACGGAGCGGCAGGACCCGCGGCTGCTCTGGCGCGGCCGGGCCATGGGCGGCAGCTCCACCATCAACGGCCAGATCGCCATCCGCGCCGTGCCGGACGACCTCAACCGCTGGGCCGAACAAGGCTGCACCGGCTGGGGATGGGAGGCCATGCTGCCCTATTTCTGCAAGCTGGAGACCGACAAGAACTTCCCCGACGCACCGTACCATGGCGACCACGGCCCTATCCCGGTATATCGTGCGCCGATCGCCGACTGGGGCAACGTGGACCGCGCGCTGCGCGAGTCGTCGCTGGCGCTCGGCTACGGCTGGTGCGAGGACCACAACGCGCCGGAGGGCACCGGCGCCTCGCCCTACGCGATCAACAGCATCGCCGGGCGCCGGGTCTCGACCAATGACGGCTATCTGGAACCGGCGCGCGGCCGGGCGAACCTGCACATCGTCGGCCATGCCCTGGTGGACGGCATCGTGTTGGAGGGCAACCGTCCCCATGCCAGCGGCGTGCGGGTTACGGTGGGCGGGCAGAGCTATACGCCACGGGCGCAGCGCGAGGTGATCCTGTGCGCCGGCGCCATCCACTCGCCAGCCATCCTGCAACGCTCCGGCATCGGCCCGGCGGCGCTGCTGGAGCGGCTCGGCATCCCGGTCCGCGCCGCGCTGCCGGTGGGCGAGAACCTGCTGGACCACCCTATCATGGGCGCCCTGCTGCATCTGCGCGACGAGGCGCAGGTCGGCACGCTGATGCACCGCCACACCAATTGCTGCCTGCGCTACGGTTCGGGCCTGGCAGGGGCGGGCGACAACGACATGATCATGATCGCCGGCAACCTGGCCGGCGCCGCCCTGTCGAAGAACGGCCCGGACTCCTCCCGCGGGCGCATCGCCGTGTCCGTCTATCAGGCCTTCAGCCAAGGCCATGTCCGCATCACCAGCACCGACCCCAGCCTCGACCCGGCAGTCGAGGAGCGCATGCTGTCCGACGAGCGCGACCTGGTCCGCATGCGGGACGGCGTGCGGCGCCTGCGCGAAATCTGCCTGGCGGACGGCGTGACGAAAATTGCCCACCGCGCGGAATACGGCCTGACCGGTCGCTCGATGGATGAGGCGCTGAACGATGCCGAACTCGACGATTGGCTATTTACCGAATGTGGCGACGCCCAGCACGCCAGCGGCACCTGCCGCATGGGCGCCATCGACGATCCGCGCAGCGTGGTGGACACGGAATGCCGGGTGCTCGGCTGCAGTGGGCTGCGGGTGATCGACGCCTCGGTCATGCCGGAAGTGCCGCGCGCCAACACACACCTGACCACGGTGGCGATCGCCGAACGGATGGCCGATCGGATCAGGCAAGCCGCATGAGCGACACCGTCGCAGAGACCTTGGCCGCGCAGACCGACGCCGTCCGTGCCCGGCTGGAAGCACTGATCCGTTTGCCCAGCGTCAGCACCGACCCGGCCTACGAGCCCGGCATGCAGGCGACCCGCACCTACCTCCTGGACTGGTTCCGGGAGATAGGCCTGCAAGACGTGCAGCAACTCGATGGCGGCGGCCATCCCGCGCTGTACGGCAGTTGGTGCGGCGCACCCGGCAAGCCGACCCTGCTGATCTACGGCCATTACGACGTGCAACCGCCGGACCCGCTGAACGAATGGATCAGCCCACCCTTCGAGCCAACGGAGCGCGACGGTTGCCTGTTCGGCCGCGGCGCGTCGGATGACAAGGGCTCCTCCGTCATCGCCATCGCCGCTGTCGCGGCATACCTGCAGCAGACCGGCGCCTGCCCGGTGAACGTCAAGCTGTTCCTGGAAGGGGAAGAGGAGGTTGGCAGCCCCAGCCTACCCGCAATCGTGGAACGCTACGGCGCGCTCCTCCGGGCCGATGCCATGCTGTCGGCCGATGGCGGCCGGGCCAGCGCCACGATCCCCACCATCAACGTCGGCGCCCGCGGCAACACCGGCTTTGAATTCAAGCTGACCACCGCCGACAAGGATCTGCACTCCGGCCGCTATGGCGGCGCCATTCGCAACGCACTGCACGAGATGGCCAAGCTGGTCGCCAGCCTGCATGACGACACCGGCCGCATCGCCGTGGCCGGCTACCTCGACAGCGTGGTGCCACCCAGCAACCAGGCCCGGCACGACACCGCCGCGTTCCCGGTGGACGAGGCCGGGTTCTGCGCAGAGGTCGGTGCGTTGCCGTTGGGCGAGCCCGGCTACACCGTGCGCGAACGGCTGACGCTGCGCCCGGCCATCGACGTCAACGGCATGTGGGGCGGCTATACCGGCGTCGGCGCCAAAACGGTGATCCCGCGGGAGGCGCGCGCCAAGTTGACCATGCGTCTCGTGGCCGGGCAGGACCCGGGGCAGGCTCGGGCATTGGTGCAGGCGCATCTGCAGGCTCGCTGCCCGGCCGGTGTGCAACTGGCATTCGAGGAGCGCGGCGCCGGGTCGCCGGCTTCGAGCCTGCCGGCAACGCACCCGCTGGTGCGAGCCGGTAGCGCCGTGCTCGAGCGGTTGCTGGGGCGCACGCCGATCCCGGTCCGGCTGGCCGCGACGGTGCCGATCACCGCGCTGTTCAAGACGCTGCTGGGCATCGACACGCTGATGTTCGCCTTTGGCCTGCCGGACGAGGACGTGCACGCGCCCAACGAGTTTTTCCGCCTGTCCTCCATCCCGCTCGGGCTGCGCGCCTGGGTCATGCTGCTCGACGAGCTGGGTCGCGTGTCCCCGGCTGCCTTTCACGCAACGGAGACCACCCCATGACCCGGCTCAGACTCACCCTGCTCGCCGGCCTTGCTTGCCTTGTGGCGCTGCCCGCCTCGGCGCAGGCCCCACTCAAAATATTGCGCGTCGTGCCGCAGGCCGACGTGGTGGTGACCGATCCGCTATTCACCACCGCATGGATTTCCACCATCCACGGCACCATGGTGTGGGAAAGCCTGTTCGCCTGGGATAGCAAGCTGCAGGCCAAGCCGCAGATGGCCAAGTCTTGGACCACCTCGGCGGACGGGCTGAGCTGGCGATTCACTTTGCGCGACGGGCTCAAGTTCCACGATGGCTCGCCCGTCACCACGGCCGACGTGATCGCCTCGCTGCGCCGCTGGATGACCATCGACGCCGCGGCCAGAAAGGTGGCGGCCGTGACAGCGGCGATGACCGCCGTGGATGACAAGACCTTCGACTGGACGCTGTCGGCGCCCGTACCCGGTCTGCTGGAAACGCTGGCCGCGGCACCGTCGCATTTCGCCATCATCATGCGGGCGCAGGACATCCCGGAGCCCGGCAAGGCCGCCACCTCCGTGATCGGCTCCGGCCCGTTCAAGTTCAACACCGAACTGCGCGTCAGCGGTGCCCGCGTTGTCTACGACCGCAACCCCGACTACGTCCCGCGCGACGAACCACCGGATGGGCTGGCCGGCGGCCGTGTCGTGAAAGTGGACCGAGTGGAATTCCTGATCCAGCCCGACCAGGCCACGGCAGTCAGCGCACTGCAGGCCGGCGAGGTGGATTTCCTGGAACGCCCCTCCTTTGACCTGCTGCCGCTGTTGCGGAAGAACCGGGAGGTCAAGCTGCAGGTCCTTTCCGAGTTGGCCAGCCAAGCCATCCTGCGGCCCAACTCACTGTATCCACCGTTCAACGATCCCCGCGCCAGGCTGGCCCTGTCTTACATCATCGACCAGGACGACCAGATGGCGGGCGGCTACGGCGACCCCGCGTACTACCAGAAGTGCAACTCCTTTTTCGTCTGCGGCTCGCCCAACGGCACGCAGGCCGGCGCAGAGGATTTCGGCCCCAACCTGGCCCGCGCCAAGCAGCTCCTGGCCGAGGCCGGCTACAAGGGCGAGCCGATCCGCATGCCCGCAACGCGAGACATCTCCTACATGGGACCCATGGCCGAGGTCGCGGCGGACGCGATGCGCAGGGCCGGGCTGAACGTGCAGATGGAATGGAGCGATTGGGGCACCGTGGTCAGCCGCAGCGCCAACCAGTCAGCGCCCGACGCTGGCGGCTGGAACATCTATGTCAGCGGCGAGCCCGGCGTCCTGGCCTGGAGCCCGAGCACCAACATCTTCGCCTACATGCCGTGCGACCGCAGCAACCTTTCCGGCTGGCCCTGCGACGCCGAGGTGGAGGAGCTTCGTGCCAAATACGCCGGCGCAGCCGCGATAGATCGCCCCGCGATCCTGACGCAACTGCAACGGCGGCTGGCCGTGGTCAATCCATACCGATTGCTGGGCCAGGCCACGCAGCCCGTGGCCTATCGCAGCACCCTCAACGGCATCCTACAATCGCCGGTGGTCGCATACTGGAACATCACCAAGGACTGAACTTCAGAGAGCGGTTCAGCCCAGCATCATCAGATTGGCGTTGCCGCCGGCTGCCGTAGTGTTGGTGCTGATCGACCGCTCCTGAACCAACCATTCCAGCGCGTAGCTGCCGCCGGACGCGGCAACATACACCGGCACGATCTGGCCATCACGTTGCGCCAACGCCTGATTGAGACCCTGCATGTCGGCCGCCGTTCCGCTGAACAAGGCCGCCGAGAGCTCCTCCCGCAGGGGAAACGCGGCTTCCAGAATCCAGGCGTCCAACGGCGTGCTCAGGGCCGGCAGACCGGCCAGCCCGCCCTTGCCGATCACCGCCCGATTGCCGGTAACCAGGGCCGCACCGATCTGGCGCAACAGTTCGGATTGCTCGGCCGCCACGCACAGCACCGCGCCACGAGCCTCGGTGACGTAAACGTTGCGCTCGCCCACCGGCCCGGTGAGTTCCTGTTCAACGCCGACCGGCGTGGCCGCCAACTCGTCGCCGAACGCGGCGGTAGGCAAGCCCGCTTCGGCCAGCCATTCGCCCCACAGCCGCGCCGGTCGCGGCGCCTGACCCGGCGGCAGGCCGCGTGGCGGAGCGACCGCCAGCAACCGACGCAGATAAAGCGGCCCTCCCGCCTTCGGGCCGGTGCCGGACAGGCCGTGGCCGCCGAACGGCTGCACGCCCACCACCGCGCCGATCAAGTTCCGGTTGACGTAGATGTTCCCGGCCCCGGCCTGCGCCGTGACCCGGGCGATCGTCTCGTCGATCCGGGTGTGGATGCCGAAAGTGAGGCCGTAACCGGTAGCGTTGATGTCGGAGATTACGGCGTCTAGCGCGTCGCGGCGGAAGCGCAGCACGTGCAGCACCGGGCCGAACACCTCCTGCTTCAACGACGCCAGACTGCTCAGTTCGATGATCGTCGGTGCCACAAAGGTGCCGATCGCGCAGGCTGCGGGCAGCGGTGCACGATGCACGGCATGGCCTGCCGCCCGCATTGCCGCGACATGCGCCTCGATTCCGTCCCGGGCCTCGGCCGAGATCACCGGGCCGATATCGGTGGCCAGGCGGTCGGGATTGCCGACCGCAAGCTCGGCCAGGGCACCGCGCAACATGGTCATCGTACGGTCGGCGACGTCCTCCTGCAGGCACAGCACCCGCAACGCGCTGCATCGTTGCCCGGCGCTGTCGAAGGCGGACACCAGCACGTCCGCGACCACCTGCTCGGCGAGCGCCGAACTGTCGACGATCAGGGCGTTCTGCCCCCCGGTCTCGGCGATCAGCGGCACGGCGCTGCCATCCGGGTTCAACCGCCGCGCCAGTTCGCGCCCGATCAGCCGCGCGACGTCGGTCGAGCCGGTGAACACGGCCGCGCGCACCCGGGCGTCGGCCACCAGCCGCGCGCCGACCTCGCCCTGCCCGGGCAGCAGCTGCAGCACGTCATCCGGCACCCCGGCCTCATGCAGCAGCGCCACCGCCTGCGCGGCGATCAGCGGCGTCTCCTCCGCCGGCTTGGCCAGCACGGTATTGCCGGCGGCCAGCGCGGCGGCGACCTGTCCGGTGAAGATCGCCAGCGGGAAATTCCACGGCGAGATGCAGGCGACCGGACCAAGCGCCCGGTGATTGCCCGGTTCGAGAGTGGCCGTCGCCTGCGTGGCGTAATATCGCAGGAAATCGACGGCTTCCCGAACCTCGGCCACGGCGTTGGAGAACGACTTGCCGGCCTCGCGCACGATCAGGCCCAGCAGCGTCGGCATGCTGACTTCCAGCCGGTCCGCCGCCCGAAGCAGGCAGGCGGCCCGCGCTGCCGGCGGCATGGCCTGCCAGCCAGGAGCCGCTGCCTCGGCGCGGAAAACGGCCGCGTCGACCTGCTCCGCGGTCGCGTCGATCACCTGGCCGACGACGTCGCCGTGGTCGGCGGGATTGCGAACCGGCCGGTCCTCGCCAGCGTCGACGCCGGTCGGTGCGGCACGCCACCGTTGCGGGCCCTGCTGCAGCCACGCGGACAAGGCGGCGAGGTGGCGCTCGTTGCTGAGATCCAGCCCGGCGGCGTTCGACCGCGTCGGCGCGAACAGGTCCCGCGGCAAGGCGATGCGGGGATGCGGAGCGCCGACCGGATCGGACGCCGCCACCGCCGCCACCGGGTCGGCCGCCAGTTCTGCCACCGGCACGTCCGGGTCCTGGATGCGGTTGACGAAGGAGGAGTTGGCGCCGTTCTCCAGCAGCCGTCGCACCAGGTACGCCAGCAGCGTCTCATGCGTGCCGACGGGGGCGTAGATGCGGGCAGGGCGGTTCAGCTTGTTATGGCCGACCACCTCCTCGTAGAGCGGCTCGCCCATGCCGTGCAGGCACTGGAATTCGTAGTCGCCGGGCTGGAAGGCCGGGCCGGCCATGGCATGGATGGCGGCGACAGTGTGGGCGTTATGCGTGGCGAATTGCGAGAATACCGCGTCCGGCGCCGCCAGCAGCTTGCGGGCGCAGGCAAGGTAGGACACGTCGGTGTGGATCTTGCGGGTGAACACCGGGAAGCCTTCGAGCCCGTCCACCTGGGCGCGCTTGATCTCGCTGTCCCAGTAGGCGCCCTTCACCAGCCGCACCATCAGGCGATGGCCGCTGCGCCGGGCCAGGTCGATCATCCAGTCCAGCACAAAAGGCGCCCGCTTCTGATACGCCTGCACCACGAAGCCGATGCCGTCCCATCCGGTCAGCGCCGGGTCGAAGCATAGCGCTTCCAGCAGGTCGAGCGACAGCTCCAGCCGTTCCGATTCCTCGGCATCGATGTTCAGCCCGATATCGTATTGCCGCGCCAGGCCGGCCAGCGCCCGCACCCGCGGCAGCAGCTCCGTCATCGCCCGCGCCCGTTGCAGGCGGGAGTAGCGCGGGTGCAGCGCCGACAGCTTGATGGAGATGCCGGGGCCGGCGACGATGCCGCGACCGG
>CAZTJC010000007.1:0-9148 GCA_964613945.1 uncultured Acetobacteraceae bacterium | reverse complement strand
TGGATCGCCGTCTCGTAATCGCGGTAGTAGCGCTCCGCGTCGGCGGCGGTGGTCGCGGCCTCGCCGAGCATGTCGTAGGAATAGCGGAAGCCGCGCGCCTCCAGTCGTTGCGCGTTGCGGAGCGCCTCGTCGATGGTCTGGCCGGTGACGAACTGCTCGCCCATCATCCGCATCGCCATGTCGACGCCCCTACGGATCAGCGGCTCGCCCCCGCGCGCGATCAGCCGGGTCAGCGCCGCGCCCAGCCCGGCGTCGCCAAGTCCAGGCTGATTGGTGCTGCCGGTCAGCTTGCCCGTCACCACCAGGCCCCAGGTGGCGGCGTTGACGAACAGGGAGGCGGAATGGCCCAGGTGACCGCGCCAATCGCCGGTGCCGATCTTGTCGCGGATCAGGATGTCCCGGGTCGCCCGATCCGGGATGCGCAGCAACGCCTCGGCCAGGCACATGAGGGCGACACCCTCCTGGCTGCTGAGGTCATATTCGCGCACCAGGCCTTCCACGGCGCCGCGCGTGCCCTTGGCCCGCAGCGCCTCGACCAGCGAGGTCGCCGTGCGGGACGCCGCTGCGTTCATATGGTCCGGCAGGGTAGCCGCCGCGACCAGGGCGACCACGCATTCGGGCTCCGGCGCGCGATACTGACGGGTGATGGCGTCGCGCAACTGCGTCTGCTCGCGTATGTCGGCGTGGAACTCGCTGAACAGGGTGGTCGCGGGCATATCGGCGCTCATCGGCAGGCTCCGGTTCAGTGCAGCGAACGGCGGTGGATCGATCCACCCTGCATGACGAGCACGACCGTGCGCTCGGGCCGCGACAGGATCGCCACGTCATCCAGCGGATTGCCCTCCACCACGATCAGGTCGGCCACCGCGCCGGGCGCTACCACGCCCAGCCGTCCTTCCTGGCCGAGCAGCCGGGCCGCGACGGTGGTGGTGGCCGCGATGATCTCGGCCGCCGGCAGCACCCGGCCGCGAATGGCGAACTCCTCGCTCTGCCGCACATGGGTCTCGCCCAGCAGGTCGGTGCCGAACGCCATGGTCAGCCCGGCGTCGCGCATGATCGACAAGCTGTCCATGCCGGCGCTGCGCACGTCCTCGATCTTGGCGATGGAGGCCGCCGGCAAACCGTACGACGGCCCGTCCTGCGCGAGCGCCTCATAGGTCACCAGCGTCGGCACCGCCACCGCGCCCGCCGCGGCGGCCATCCGGGCGGTCGCGGCATCGATCAGGTTGCAGTGTTCCAGCGAATGGATGCCGCACCGCACCGCGCGCTGGATGGCGGCCGCGGTGTAGACATGCGCCGAAACATACGTCTGAGCGTCCTGCGCTTCCTCCACGATCGCGGTCATCTCGGCGACCGAGTAGCCCTGCCAGGCGATCGGATCGGTGGGCGAGGACACGCCGCCATTGGCCATGACCTTGAGGAATTGCGCGCCCTGCCGCAGCTCCTGCCGGCAAGCCCGGCGCACCTCGTCCACCCCGTCGGCGACCCGGCCCAGCGCCCCAAAATTCCGGCTCCAGCGCGTGGCGTCGAAGGTGTCATGCCGCGGGCGGTTGTCGACATGGCCACCGGTCTTGGCCAGCGCCTTGCCGCACACCACCAGACGCGGCCCGGGCGCGTAGCCCAGCGTCATCGCCTCCGCCAGGGCCCAGGGTGCCCCGCCGACGTCGCGGACGGTGGTGAAGCCGCGGTCCAGCATGCCCTTCAGGATCGGCAGCGAGCGCATCACCGCCATGGCATCCGGCAGCTGCGCGTTGGCCGCCAGATCCATCATGCTGGCCACCACATGGACGTGGCAGTCGATCAGCCCGGGCATCAGCGTGCGCCCCTGCAGGTCGATCACCTCGCGGGCCTCCCGCGCGCCGGGCGCGGCATCGACGGCGACGATCACGCCATCCTCGACCAGCACATTGCCGGCCCGCGGCTCGGGAGCGCTGCCATCGACCAGCGCGGCGTTGAGAAACAAGGTCTGCTGCGACATGGGTTAGTTCCCTTGCAGGCTGAGGAGGGCAGGTATGGCGAGCTGGGCCAGGGTGACGAGGCGCTCCGGCACCGTATCGTCATACCAATGCGCCTCGTGCAGTAAATTGAGTGTAGCGATGACCTGGCCGTTCCACCGCACCGGCAGGTTCAGCACGCTTTCGCAGCCGAGCGACCAGATCAGCTCGTAATCGAAGAACACGGTGCGGATGTCGTCGCGGTCACGGCCGACATAAGGCTCGCCGCGCCGCAGTACCTGCTCCATCCAGGGCGAGTCGGTGATCGGCTTGGCGCCACCCACCGGATACTCGGCAGGCCGGCTGCTGAAGGCCCGGCGGATCTCGTTGTGGGCCGGGTCATGCAACAGCACGGTGAACAGCCGATAGCCGGGCTGCGCGGCCAGGATATCGGCCAGCACGGCCAGGCTAGCCTCCGGCTGTCCCGCCAGGGCGTGGCTGGCTGCCATCCGGTCGAGGGCGTCGACGGTGATCATGTCCGCCCCTCGGACGCCAGTTCCTCGGCCGTGATGTCCTCCAGCGAGCGGCCCCTGGTCTGGATGCCCATGAAAATCACCGCGGTTGCGCCGATCAGCAGCACCACGGTGGTGGTGCCGAATACGCCGGCGAAGCCGAAATTGGGATACAGCCAGCCGACCAGGATCGGCGACACGATGGCGCCGATCCGGCCGACCGAGGAAGCGGTGCCCATGCCGGTCGCGCGCACCTCGGTGGGGAACAGCTCCGGCGTGTAGGCATACACCCCTGCATAGGTGCCGTTCATGAAGAACGACAGGCAGATGCCGGCGAGCATCACGGTCTGGTCGGTCCCGGCGATCGCTAGGCCGATGGCCGAGATGCCGCCCAGGATCATGTAGCTCGCGATGGTGGCCTGGCGCCCGATCCGCTCGTTCATGTAGGCGGCCGAGAAGTAGCCGGGGATCTGCGCCAGGTAGATGGCGATGGAGTAGCCGAACGAGCGGGTGATGGTCATGCCGCTGGCGACCAGCAGGCTCGGGATCCAGGTGAAGAAGGCGTAATAGCTGAAGGTGATCGACACCCACATCACCCAGGTCATCGCGGTGATGCGCGCCAGGCCCGGCGCCCAGAGCAGGGCCAGCTTGCCGAAGAAGGAACGCTCGCCGCCGATGTCGACCGTTGCCGCGGTGTTGGCGGGAACCACGCCCAGCACGTGGCCGGCGCGTTCCGCCCGTCGTTCCATGCCCGCGACCACGGCTTCGGCCTCCGCCTCGCGTCCCATGCTGGCGAGCCAGCGCGGCGATTCCGGCAGCGCGCGCCGCCACCACAGCAGCATCACGATCGGCAGCGCCGTCGCCACCAGCACCCAGCGCCAGGCTTCCGGATGCAGTGGGATGATGAAGTAGCCGAGCAAGGCGGCAGCCACGAAGCCGAACGAGAAGAACCCGGCCAGCGACCCGGTGAACCGCCCGCGATACCGCCCCGCCACGAACTCCGTCAGGAACGGCGCGATGATGGCGGACTCCGCACCCGTCCCAGCACCGGCGACAACCCGGCAGGCCAGGAATGTCGGCCAATCCTGCGCAAAGGCGGACGCGACGGAAGCGACGCAATAGATCACCAGCGCCCACATCATCACCGCCTTGCGCCCGATGGCATCGCCGATAAGGCCGGCGAACAGGGCGCCGAAGAAGAAGCCGACATAGGTGGCGCTACCCAGGAAGCCGACCTGGATGCTGCTGAGCGACCAGCTGGTGCGCAGGATCGGCAACACAAAGGCGACGACCGCGGCGTCCAACCCGTCGAACGCATACCCGAGCCCGCCGATCATCAACAGCTGCCAATGGAACGGGTTGAACGGAATGCGCTCGATACGCGCAGCTATGTTGGACATCGGCGTTCCTCTAGTCAGCGGGAAAGGGGGAGCGGCGGCTTGGAGCCTGGCCCGGCGATCTCGGCGCGCAGATGCCGCTTCCAATAGGCGAGCAGCTCGGTGAAATAGCCGGGCTCGTCGCGCAGCACGCTCTGCGCGACCATGCCGCGGATCAGGCACATGGTGGCGTTGAGCGTCACCCGCGCCTGTTCCGGGCCCAAACCGTTCGCGGAAGCGAGCTTGGCCCAGACCAGGTCCAACGCCGCATGGAATCGTTGCACGACGGGGATCAGGCTGCTCCGGAATGGCGGGTTGTGTCGCGCCTCCGGCAGGTATTCCATCGTGATGTAGAACAAGCCGTCCGACATGACGGCCCAAAGGTGGTCCACGGTTTCCTCGACGCCCGGCCGGCCCGGCAAGGCGCTCGCGGCAAAGGCGTTCAGCGACGAGCTGACCCCGTCGAGCTGATGGGAGATCGATCGCACCACCAGCTCTTCCTTGCTGGCGAACTGATGCGTGAGCGCGCCGCGCGAGACGCCGGCGGACCGGGCGACCTCGGCGGTCGTCAGCCGGGTGTAGCCGACCTCGAGCAGCAGACGGAGGGTCGCCTCCTGCACGAGCAGCTGGGTGCGATCGCTCCGTTGCTCCTGGGTCTGCCTGACCGGTGAAACTCGGTTCGCCACGACGACACCTTACCTGCGATGTTTCGATTGACGCATCAATTAACAAACCGATCAACATGTTTGTTTCTTGATGACGTCAGCAGGCGCCGCTTGGCGGGATTGCTAAACGCGAGCATATCCTCGTCCGGCGCGATCTCGAGTGGGGTCCTGCCCGAAACGGTGCAAGGAGAGGTGTCAGTGCGATACGCCCCATCAAAGTCGGCAGCCGACCGACCATGAAGCTGACGCGGCGAGCGGCGCTCGGTGCGGCCACATTGCTGGTCGCGGCTGCCAAGCCCGAGCCGGAGCAGGCCTTCTCCGCCGCGCTGGTGCGCAATCGTGCCGCGGAGTTGGCGCGGGCACCGTTCCACGATCCACAGGTGCCGCTGCCGCCGGGGATGGACGCCCTCAGCTATGACGGCTACCGCGCGATCAGCTTCCGGCAGGAGCGGGCGCTGTGGCAGGGATTGCCATTCCGTATCGGCCTGTTCGCCCGGGGCTTCCTTTACGCGCGCGGCGTCGAGCTGTTCGAAGTGACGCACGGGACGAGCGCACCGATCGGATTTGCGCCGGAGATGTTCGACGTCGGCGACGGCCCGGCCTTGCCGCCCAACCTCGGCTTTGCCGGGTTCCGCGTCCATGCGGCCATTAATCAGCCCGACCAGTATGACGAGTTCTGCGTCTTCCTGGGGGCAAGCTACTTCCGGGCGGTCGGGCGCAACACGTTCTACGGGCTGTCGGCGCGCGGACTGGCGATCGGGACCGGCCGCCCCGAGCCGGAGGAGTTTCCGTTCTTCCGGGCATTCTGGTTGGAGCGGCCCGCCCCGGGGGCAACGGCGCTGGTGGTCCATGCTCTGCTCGACAGCCCCAGCATCGCCGGCGCCTACCGCTTCCTGTTGCGCCCCGGAGAAACGACCACCATCGACGTGGAGTGCACGCTGTACCCGCGCGTCGCGATCGCCGATTGGGGGCTGGCGCCGTTGACCAGCATGTATCAGTTCGCGCCGCGCGATCGCGCCGGCGCCAAGGGCGACGATTGGCGGACGGCGGTGCACGACAGCGGCGGGCTGGCCGCGATCAACGGTGCCGGCGAAACATTCTGGCGGCCGTTGATCAACCCGGCCCGCGTCGAGACCACCGCCTTCGGCGACTTCGACCAGCGCGGCTTCGGCCTACTGCAGCGGGAGCGTGGCTTCGAGCAATATGGCGACCTGCAGGTGCCGTATGAGCGACGACCCTCCGCCTGGGTGGAACCGATTGGATCATGGGGCGGAGGCACGCTGGATCTGGTCGAGATCCCGACGACCACCGAATACAACGACAACATCGTCGCGTTCTGGCGCGGTCGAGACAAGCTGCGCGCCGGGTCGGAAAACCAGTTCACCTATCGGCTGTATTGGGGTGCGACGACCCCCGCTGACCGTCGCTTGGCGCGGCTGCAGCAGATGCGGATCGGCCGAAACGGCAAGGCCGTGGTGTTCGTGCTCGACTTTGCCGGCGACAGCCTGCGCGGGCGCGGCGACGCCGCCAAGACCAGCGTGACGCTGTCATCGACCAGCGGCGTCCTACGCGAAGGTTACTCGGGCCCGAACGGGGAGGAGGGCGGCTGGCGGATCAGCCTGGAGTTCGATCCGGCCGACGGCGCCATCGCCGATCTGACCTGCAATCTGCTGAGCGAAACGACCCCGTTGGCGGAACAATGGCGCTATCGCTGGACTACGTGAGTTGCGGTAAGTCGTAAGGAAGGGTCCCGATGCCTGGTGGCATCGGGACGAATACTTAAGCTGCCTTGGTATACTGCTGAAGCATGGTCGGGATGTAACCGGCAAGCCAGTTGCCCATCTCATCTTCCTCTTCCTTCATCTGCTTCAAGCTCGCGACGTCGTCGCTGAACCCTGCCATCTCGGCCATCGTCATCAGCACGGTGTATGACCCGGCCTCGTACGCCTTGTAGCCCATTGCGGCGAGCACGTTCTTGATCACGTCATCGCCCGACGGCGCATGCACGAACCCGGCGACCGTCGCGACAGTGCCGGCTACGGCTTCCTTGAGGACGGACTTGCTGGTGCCGTGCTTCGCCAGCATAGCATCCAGCTTTGCCGCCTGTGCCGTCGACCGATCCTTGTCCTGCTGCATACGGGCTTGCAGTTCCGGATAGGCCTTCATGCGCGGCATTTCGTTTTGAATGGTGCCGATCGCCTGGGTCTCGACGGCGTGCTGGTTGCGCAGGCCGGTGATGTAGGTGTCCTTGATGTCCATGATCGTCTCGCTTCTGTGGGATCTGCTACTGCAACGCTTGACGGCGCTGCGGTTCAGGAGGCTGTCCATCAGAAAGAGTTGTCCTTGACTAAACTCGCAACGACCGCATGCCGGGCTCGTCAGTATTTGGAATCGAGCCGATTACTGCCGCGGCCAAGCAGGAAGTCGATCAGGTGATTTCGTATGGCCGTGTAGTTGGGATTGTGGTGCAGCTCCGTTCTGACCCGGCCCGCCGGCAGCGGGTTGACCACGATCTCGGCGATCCGCGCGCAAGGTCCGTTGGTCATCAGCACGATCTTGTCCGCCAGGAAGATCGCCTCGTCGATGTCGTGGGTGATCATGAAGGTGGTCTGGCCACTGTTGACGCAGATGCGCCGGGCTTCGTCCTGCAACGTGCCCCGGGTCAGGGCGTCAAGTGCCGAGAACGGCTCGTCCATCAGCAGGATCTTCGGCTCGATCGACAACGCCCGCGCGATGCCGACCCGCTGCTTCATGCCCCCGGACAGTTGCGCCGGCCGCTTCCCCTCTGACCCTGCCAGCCCCACCAGCGCGATTGCCCGCCGCGCCCGCGCCTCCACCTCGTCCTTGCCCGCCTGTGGCCAGCGCGAACGGACCGCAAAGGCGACGTTGCCCAGCGCCGACCGCCACGGCAGCAAGGCGTGACCCTGGAACACCACCGCACGGTCGAGGCTCGGCCCGGTGATCTCCCGGCCATCTACCAGCACTACGCCCGCGCTCGGCCGATCCAGCCCGGCCAGAATGTTCAACACCGTCGTCTTGCCGCAGCCGGAATGACCGATCATGCAGACGAACTCGCCGCGATGCACCGGCAGCCATAAATCCTCGAACACCGGCACCCCGCCGAAGACGCGGGCGATCCCCTCGATCGAAATGATGGGCGACACCTGCCTATTCCGGGAACGTCACGAGACGTTGGCACCGCGCCAGGATCTGATCGAGCACCATGCCCACGATGCCGATCACCAAGATCGACACGATCACATGGGTGATCGACAGATTGTTCCACTCGTTCCAGACGAAGTAGCCGATCCCGGTCCCGCCCACGAGCATCTCCGCCGCGACGATCACCAGCCAGGCGATGCCGATCGAGATCCGCATGCCGGTCAGGATCGTCGGCGCCGCCGCCGGCAGGATGACGGTGAACGCCTGCCGCAACGGCCCCACCTCGAGCGTCCGCGCCACGTTGCGCCACTCCTGCCGAACCCCGGATACGCCGAATGCCGTGTTGATCAGCATCGGCCACAGCGCGCAGATGAAGATCACGAACACGGAGGACACGTTGCTGTCCTTGATCGTGTAAAGCGCCAGCGGCATCCAGGCGAGCGGCGACACCGGCTTGAGCAGCTGAATGAACGGGTCAAGCGCCCGCCCGATCAGCGGCGACATGCCGATCAGAAACCCGGCCGGGATGGCGACCAGCACCGCCAGCCCGTAGCCGACGCCCACGCGCCGGATCGAGTAGAGCAGCTGGATGCCCAGCCCCTTGTCGTTCTGCCCGCGCACATAGAACGGGTCGCTCATGATCTCTACGATCGACCAGAAGACGTCGAGCGGTCCCGGCATCGCCGATTTGCCGGTCGTCACCGTGACGCCCATCAGCTTGGCATATTCGGGGTCCATTGCCGGTCCGGTCGGCCCGCTGCCGCTGACGGCCAGGTGCCAGGCGACCAGGAAGACCGCCAGGATCCCCAGCGAGATCAGCGGCGCCCGTAGCCCGGCGATCAAAGCGAGCGCTTGATCGCGAACGAGGCAAGATACTCGGCCGGCTTGGCCGGATCGAACGTCTTGCCCATGACGACGAACGTCTTGGTGGCGGCATTCGGCGGCATCTGCCCCTGAAGCTGCATGAACTTCGCCGCATCCGTCGCCAGATAGATGGTCTGCGCCACCTGCTGATAGTCGACCTCGCGCTTGAGCTGCCCCCAACGCTGCATCTGCGTCATGATCCAGACCGCGAAGCTCTGCCACGGGAAGGGGTCGAACCCGGCCCGGTTCGGCTCGCGGACGATGTTGCCGAGCCCGTCGGCATAGGTCCCGGTCAGCGCCTGCTCGACCACGATCGGCGGCTGGTTGAGATAGTTGGCCGGCGCGATGGCGGCGGCGATCTCCTTGCGGTTCTCCGCCTTGTTGGCATAGCCAGTGGCATCGATGATCGCCCGCGACAGGGCCATGAAGGTATTCGGGTTCTCGGTGATGAATGACTTGCTCACCGCGAACGCGCAGCACGGATGGCCGTCCCAGATCTGCTTGGACAGCAGGTGGATGAACCCGATGCCGTCATACACCGCGCGCTGGTTGATGGGGTCCGGCCCGAGAAAGCCGTCGATGTTGTCGGCGCGCAGGTTGGCGACCATGTCCGGCGGCGGCATCACCCGGAGCGA
>CAZTJC010000006.1:0-154592 GCA_964613945.1 uncultured Acetobacteraceae bacterium | reverse complement strand
AGCTCGCCTTCGACCATGTCGGCCTGAACTACCAGGACAAGGTGCGGGTCGACCCACGCTACATGCGGCCGGCCGAAGTCGACGTGCTGCTCGGCGACGCCTCCAAGGCGAACCAGGCCCTCGGCTGGATACCGGAAACCAGCTTGGCCGACATGGTGGCCGAGATGGTCGATGCCGATCTGGCCCGGCATCGCGCCCGCATGGCGACCTGAGTGACGCTGCGGACCATCCTGGTTACCGGAGCCTCCGGCTTCGTCGGACGGGCGCTGTTGCCCGTCTTGCGCCAGGCGTTTCCGCACGCGGACATCCGCGACGCCGCCGTCGACATCACCGATGCCGCTGCCGTGGCTGCCACGATTGCGGCTGCCCGGCCGGACGCTGTGGTCCATCTTGCCGCGGTCGCCGCCCCGGGCGACGCCCGCGCTGATCCGGCCAAGGCCTGGCGCGTCAACCTCGGCGGCAGCCTCAACGTCGGCCGCGCAATCCTGGACACGGTGCCGGAGTGCACCATGCTGTTCGTCTCCAGCTCCGAAGCCTATGGAGCCTCGTTTCGCAGCAACTTGCCGCTCGACGAGCGCGCGGTGCTGGCCCCCTTGGGGACCTACGGTGCCACCAAGGCTGCCGCCGACCTCGCGCTGGGCGCCATGGCCGCCGAGGGCCTGCGCGTCATCCGGGCCCGCCCGTTCAATCACACCGGCCCAGGCCAGTCCGACACCTACGTCGTGCCCGCCTTTGCCGGCCAGGTCGCCCGCATCGCCGCCGGGCTGCAGGACCCGGTGATGCAGGTCGGTGCCCTGCATCCGCTGCGCGACTTCCTCGACGTCCGCGACGTCTGCGCTGCCTACGCCGCCATCCTGGCGCGCGCCGACACGCTGACGCCCGGCACGGTCCTCAACATCGCGTCCGGTCACATGCGGCGCATCGGCGACATCCTGCAGGACCTGCTCGACGCCGCCGGCGTCACCGCCGAGATCCGCACCCAACCTGCCCGGCTCCGCGCCACTGACATCGCGGAAGTCTGCGGTGATGCCTCGCTGGCGCACCGCCTGCTCGACTGGCAACCAACCATCCCCTGGCACCAAACGCTGAACGACGTGCTCGCAGACTGGAAATCGCGTTAGCCGTCGAGTGTCACCCAAGCGGGTGCATAATCGCTCGCTTGGTGCAGGCGCCGCACCCACCGATCCACGCCGGCTCCCCGCATTCGCGGTGCAAGCGTTGGGATCATCAATAGTTGATCGAGCCGCAATCCGGCATTGCGCGCCCACCGATCGCGCTCATAATTCGAGAACGGATAGGCCGAAATGTCGCATTCACATGGGATCCCGCTCGGAACCCTTTCGTCAAATGTTGTGCATTGGAAACGAATTGGTTGAACAAGTGTCTGTTACCAAAATCGGTTTCGCTGTTCAGATGATCTCGTAGCTCGCGGCAACCGACCTGGGCAGGCAAAATTCCACTCAACAACTTAGTCTTATAAAATGGACGATTTTGCAAAATTATAACAATAATCAGTTCGAGCGTCGGTATGCGCGGCTCAAATTAGTTGTATTGACCAGATGGCTGTTGGCGTTAGTGTAACAATTGTGAGAATACAATTTGGCATTACAGTTGCAGCCATGGACTCTGCCTCTGACCTTAGCCTTCGGCGATCCTGGCCTGACTTGCCAATACTCATACCTAATTCTCTTGATGCCGCTAGACAGCCGTCTAACTGTAGTTGGTATACACCGCCTTACAGGCTCAGAATGGGACGGATTGGAGTGCAAGCTGGCGACTCGACCTTGGTCGAAGGCCGGCGTTTGCTCTCTTAATGTTGCGTCGAGATAATGCTGAAACACCGCTCAGGGAAGCCTGCCTGATGAAGCCCAAATTGCCAAATCTTAAGGCATTAACCCGTTTGAGCCGCCATGGTGGCGGTCGTGATGCGCAGGCGGAGCTGATTCGCCGCGCCGATGCTGCGCGCGATCGCAAGGATTGGACTGATGCCGCAGCCTTATATCGCGAGGTGCTCGACCTAAACCCAGCTCGACACGGCGTGGCGATCCAAATGGGCCACATGCTAAAAGAGGTCGGGCTGCTGGAAGCGGCGGACGAAGCTTATCAATCGGTTCTGGCGATTAAGCCGAATGACGCCGATCTCCACCTCCAAATCGGCCATCTGCGTAAACTGCAGCGAAACTATGCAGGGGCGCTTCTCCATTACGAGCGTGCTCTTTTGATCGCCCCGAATAACGCCTCTGCCAGACTTGAACGGGACGGCTTAAATGCCTGGTTAGCGCGCGATAACGGACCTGCTTCGGCAGAGATCTTAATCCCGCCGCGAAACACGGCTCCGGCAATACCTAAGCCACAGTTCCAACACGTGCCGTCCATACGGCCGCAGGAGCAACGCGTCAACGGAGACCGAGCCCGCGATATGCGGGCTTGGTCAGAGGCGGTTCGCTGGTATCGTGAGTATCTGGACCAGGTGCCGGATGACGCGGCTATTTGGGTGCAGCTGGGCCATAGCTTGAAAGAGACGGGTGATCTTGCCGGCGGCGAGGCCGCTTATCGCTCGGCGCTTGAGCGAACGCCGGATGATGCGGACCTGCATCTGCAGCTTGGACACGTGCTAAAGCTTCGCGGACAGCGGGCGGCGGCGCTCGCTGCGTATAGAACGTCCTTCGGTTTTGATCCTCTACGAGCGTCGGCAATCGAGCTACGTAGCCTCGACCCAGCCTTTGATCTGGCAGCGGCGATTCCAAAGACTGGAGCCGTGACGAACAAAATTCTTTTTGAGGTTACAGATCTGCTGGACGTGCTAGCCCGGTCGCTCGCGGTATCCGGAATACAGCGTGTGCAGCTCGGCCTGCTCTCATATTTGGTTGAAGCAACACAGGAGCAGGTATCCCGGACCCGCGTCGTTGCGTGGGAAAGCGGTCATCTCTGGGCGATTCCGTTTCTGCTCCTGCGTAAGCTACTCAGCACTCTGCGGGAAGGGACGGAGGACGGCGCAACAGTTCGTTTACCGAGTCTGCTGCGGGAAATTAAGGTGCAGTCCAAGCTGATGGCACCGCAGGCTGGCGACACCCTGATCGAAACGGGTGCGACTTGGTTGAACGGCGATCTTACTGGGAGCCATGGTCGTCTGAAGAGGCTGGGCGTCAGACTGGGCGCCTGTATCTACGATTTTATTCCTATCACTCATCCCGAGTATTGTCATACTTATTTAACCGAGCGCTTCTCCAGCGCGATCTCGGCAGCGCTGCTTCATCTCGACTTTGCATTAACTATTTCGGACTACACACGGCGCGAATTGAAGCGTCTGCTGGTTCAAGGCAGCTATCCCGAAATCCCAAGCCAAACCGTTCCTCTTGCGCAAGAAAAGGTGCCTCATACGATCAGCCGTTGGACGCCCGCGATTGCTGATCTGCAGCATGGTAGTTTTGTACTCTGCGTCGGCACGCTTCATGCCCATAAAAATCATGCTTTGCTTGTCCAGGTCTGGCGGCTTTTGGTGCAGCGTGGGCTCGAGCCGCCAACCCTCGTGCTCGCGGGCCGGCGGGGTTACGGCGTAAACGACCTCTTCGAACTACTTGAGGCGACGGATTACCTCGACGGTCGGGTTCGGGTTGCCGACGGTCTGACCGACGACGAATTAGCAACTCTCTATCGGAACTGCCTGTTCACGGCCTTTCCGTCTGCTGTCGAGGGATGGGGCCTGCCGATCGGCGAAAGCCTAGCGCACGGTAAAGTTTGTGTTGCGTCCAACACTACCTCAATGCCGGAGGTCGGCGGCGATCTCGCTCTGTATGTCGACCCTTTCAACGTCCGCGCGATCACTGACACCATTGCGGGGCTGCTGGGTGACCGTAACGCCTTGCTGGTGCAGGAGGCGCGGATTAGGCGTGAGTTCCGGCGTCGGACCTGGATGGATTACGGGAAGGATCTTCTTCAAGCCACTGACGCTCTCTGCAAGAATGACCGGCTTTCGCCCGTTGCGCTGCCCCCGGCACAGGTCATCCGGCCACGTCAGCTTGCACCGTGGCAGCGGCGGGGAACGGGTTTGCCGCCACGCGACGTCTTGGTGCGCCAGTTCATGAGCCGCATCGTGCTGACTGATGGGTGGCATCCTGTTGAAACTTGGGGCGCCTGGACCGATGGCAAGCTCTCGCATCTCAGCTGTAACTCGACGCTTCCGCCCGGCGCTCCGGTACGAGTCTTGTTACAACTTCGTACCATTCCCTGGCCGCGCCAAAACAGCCTGACCGCACGGTCAGGTTGTGGCGCCCAGCGAAGTGTTTCTCTGTCGCACCTTACCCGGGGCGATTTTCTTTTAACCCTAGACTGCGAGATCGGTGCCGACGGAGGCATCGATTTGGCGCTTTCGCTTGATGGGTCTACTGCGGTGGAGCAAGATCCGCGCGAGCTTGGCATTGGGCTCGTCCGATTTCTCTATCTCCCGCGCGAGGGGGAAGCGGAGACCGTTCCGCCTGCGACCTTGATCCAACCTTCGGCACCGACCGACCGGGCCGGTAACCCGATCGTTCCTCACGATTTATCTGCGCTGCAGGCGTTGGCCCGCCAGAGTGCGATTTTGGGCGATGGGTGGACGCCGGTCGAAACCGGAGGTACGTGGCTTGATGCGCCTACGGCCGCAATCAGTTTCAAAACTAGTGTTGAAGCAGGTCAGATCGTGCGCGTTGCACTTCGAGTTCGGACCGTGGCGACCCGGAGCGGCGCTCTGCTGAAACTTCGTTCAGGTTGCGGTGCCTCTGCTTCACTTACGCTCCCTGGCGGCGACGTTACGGGACTTCTGCTTTGGCTGGACTGTCAGGTCGGTGTTGACTGCCGAGTGACGGTGTCGATTTCCGCTGTTAACACGAGCACCCGTACCCGGAAGGGGCGAATCGGTCTGACTGGTATGATTTACGGTCCGCGGGACAGCGTGGCGGACCGCCTTAGCCTTACTGAGGCATTAATGTTTCCTTATTCAGAGCTACAATCCACGGAGGAAGCCGAGGCGAAAATCAACTTCACTGTTACCGGACACATAAAAGGCAGTTATAGCCTGGCAACGGTAAACCGGCGTCTTGCCTTGTCGATTGAGAAGGTCGCGCCCGGTACTGTACGGGTGGAGCAAGTGGAGGGACGATCCTTGCACGACTTGTCCCATCTGCCTTCGGTCGAGCGATTATTGATCAAACCACTGACGGAACGAGGCGATCACGAGGACGGCTCTGAAGTCGTTATCTCTCAGCACTGGCCGGTCTGGGTTCCGCCACGACCTGGAGACCTTTCGCTCGCATACGTTTTTTGGGAGGAAAGCCTACTCCCGACGATCATGGTTGACACGCTGAATAAGGGCTTCAAAGGCGTGATTGCGTCCAGTCTATCCGTCGCAAAAGCCGTGACGGATTCCGGCGTATTGCTACCAGTGCGAGTCGTGGGCTTCGCGCCGGATTTGACACTCTTTAAGGAGGCTGCAGAGCGGCGACCCTTGAAACGGCGGCCGATCACTACCGCAACCGCTTTTAGCTTTTTGCATGTTTCATCATGCTTTCCGCGCAAGGGCATCGACGTGCTACTGGCCGCCTTCGTCCAAGCGTTTCGGCGCAGTGACCCGGTCCGCCTAGTGATCAAGGGTTTTTCAAACCCCCATAATACCGTGGCGGCGCAACTTGAAACTATGCGCGCCAGCGATCCAGAATTGCCACAGATCGAAGTTATAGAAGCCGATCTGCTCCCATCCGACATACTGAACCTATACGAGGCAGCAGATGCGATGGTACTCCCGACTCGCGGCGAGGGCTACAACATCCCGGCCGCTGAGGCGCTTGCGGCGGGCCTACCGCTCATCGTGACCGGCTTCGGTGCCCATACTGACTTCGCAACAGCGGAGATGGCGCAGTTGATTGACTACTGCTTCGCACCGTCGCGCAGTCATCTTGCGTCGGAAGGGTCGGTTTGGGTTGATCCGGACGTGGACTCGCTTGCCGCCGCGCTCCGTATGGCATTCGACCGAGCACAGTCTGCACTGGCCGGCGATGTCGGTGCAGCAGCTAGCCTTGCGACTCAGATAGCAAAAGGCCGTGCCTGCGCAGAAGGATTGACGGACGACGTCGCCTGGGTTGAGCGTATCACTGCGGCAGCGCGAGAGCTTCTGTTCGCCCCAATTCCAACGGCGCCGATAGTCGCCTGGATCTCAACTTGGAACGTGCGTTGCGGCATCGCCGAATACTCACGCATGCTGCTCAACCAATTCAACCATGACGGGCAGAAGCTCACGATTCTTTGCGACGAGCGCACCGAGGATAAGCAGCTTACCGCACCCCATGGCTGGGCAGTCGTGCCAGCCTGGCGCGTGCTCGATCCCCGTACGATCGATCGACTAGCCCAATCGATCGACGATACAGGTGCAGACCTCGTACTGATCCAGCACCACCCAGGACTGCTGAACTGGCCCGAGCTGACCACGCTGCTTACCGACGTGCGCCTGGCCCGGCGAAAGACAATCATAACAATGCACAATGTCCGCGATCTCGGCGCAGTTGACCCAGCGCGCTTGCCGCAAATTGTCGCCGCGCTGTCCACCGTTTCACGTATCCTGGTGCATACGGTGCGCGATCTAAACTTGCTGAAGGGCCACGGGCTCGTAGCCAACGTAACTCTTTTCCCGCAAGGCGCCGACCGACAGGACATCGTGCCCAGAACTACTCGGACGCTTGACGCTGGAAGCGCCCCGTTAATCGGCTCGTACGGCTTCTTTCTCCCCCACAAGGGTTTCGAACGGTTGATTCGGGCGTTCGCCAAAATCAGGCTGTCCTGGCCGGCAGCCCGGTTGCGGCTAGTGACGTCGGAGTACCCGCTCACAGTCTCTGCCAACGAACTCACTCGATGTAGGGAGATTGCGGCGAGCCTCGGGTTGAAATCTGCGATCGAGTGGCACACGGCCTATCTTGAGAACGCAGCGTCGTTCGCTTTACTCAACGAGTGCGACTTGGTGGTATTGCCGTATCAAGAAACGCCGGAGTCTTCTAGCGCAGCGGTCCGTAACGCAATTTGTAGCCGGGCACCGGTGGCGGTGACCCCGATCGGCATCTTCGACGACATGGGTGATGCGGTCTTGCGGCTGTCCGGCACGGGGGAGCAGGCGATCGTCGCAGGGATCGCTGAATTTCTTGGAGATGCGGACGCGCGCAGCGCCGTCCAAGCGCACGCTGGGGTGTGGCTGCAACACCATGACTGGGCCATGCTGGGCCGCCGCCTCAACCAAATAGGCCGAGGACTCGTGGCAACTCCATCGCGGGGGAATGGGATCGCGCCACCATACTGAGCTGGAACAGCAGCAACTTAACACCGGCAGAGCCCTTGGACTCACGGGTCTGAAATACGTAACCATCCGGCGCATGCAGCGGGATCAGTCTAATGCGACTGCGACTATGCAAGTCCACCGTGGACACGTCGTCGTCAAGGTCTAGGACAGAGAGGAAACCATGTTAAGGGTCCGTGTCAGCGGCGATGTCTGTACATTCGTGATGAATCGTGAGTTCTCCTGCGATTTGCGTGCTGTTGTTCCGTTATTCAGGGTCGAACACGCGGGCATGCAGGAGCTGGAACCTAGCACGGCCATATATGGTCCGCTTCAGCATCTTGAGGCGGTTCACCTGTCCCTTCACGGGGCTCGTGGTCCATGACAGATCAAGCGCCGCTTGCATGGCGACGATGTCGCGCCGCAGGCCTTTTGCAAACTCCTTCAACGGCATTTGGGCAGCCGTGTCCAGAACCGCGCTGAGGCTCTCCAATGTTTTCCGGCGCATTAGGCCGCTCAGCTGCTTCGCCACGGTGATCGCGTCAGCCAACGGCGGAACTTGATCCAGTAGGTGGAGAACGAGGCCCTGCTCCGCCTTGGGCAGCACCTCCGGAACTACCATACCAGCTGAGCCAGGGAGCCGGCCAGGCGCACCGAAAGATCATCGCTCACCTAACCCGGCACGAGCACGACGCGCTGGCCAGGAGCGCCTCGTAGTACTGCCAGCGCCGTCGAAGCTCCGCCGTATTTAGTCACGCGTTCGGTGATCACCCGGTCGATCAACTGCCGCGCACGGTCGAGCAGAGCCGGCAGGAACTCGCTTTCGGCGAGAATGTGCTCCAGATAGCTCGGCACCGCCGGGTCGACGTATTAGCCGGACCAGTCCAGCACCACCGAGCAGGGTGGTAAGAAATTGCTCCCGAGAGCGCAGGGACTGGATGAACTCATCCTCGACCCGAACCAGCACGCGCCCACGCGCCGCCAACGTCGCAGCTAAACCCTGCGGGATGTGCGATGCCCAGGCGGCGACCGCGCCATCGCTGCGCTGGGCTACCGCCATGGAGAATGCTGGAACCATATACCCGGTCGACAAGAATTGCCGCATCCTTCGTCGCTTCCACACCGACATGCCCACACACGCCGTGATCCCGGGGTTACCCCTGCCCTGCCGATGCCAGTCAACGGCGATCTCAAGCACCGCCTCGACGTCGATCGCCCGCCGATGAGACGGGTCGGCGTACCGCACGCAGGTCACCAACGCGGCGGTGCTCCAGGCGGGCGTGTCGTCCGAGGTTCCGCCATCGTGAATGGTCACGCCGGCAATCCGGGCCAGCAGCACCCAGCGCGTCGCCGGCGGACCGTAAAAATCGGTGCAGCTCCTCCGCCTCACGGTTGAATGAGACATCCCGCAAGCGGACGGTATCCGCGGATGGGATGCATGATGACGACAGAGACGATGGATGCCGCTGGTCTGGGCCGAGGCGGGCGGATGTCTCGGCAGCGCAAGCGGGACGCGGTGCTGCGGCTGCTCCGGGGGGGGGGGGGGGAGGACCTCTGTAAGCGGTGCGGCGACGACGGGGTTGAGCGGCTGAGCCGGTTAGGCCGCGAGCTGTTCGGCTCTGGAGCCCGGGTTGGCAGCGGCCCAGGTGCACGGCAACAGCGTTTTCCTCGTCAGGGTGTTCGGACGGATCGCGCGCTCGACCACGCTGGTGTCCATCTCGACCCGGCCGTCCTCGAGAAACACCACCAGCCCAGGCCAGTGCCGGATCGCGTAGCGCATGGCCTTGGCCAAGTCGGACGGGCCGGACACTCGTTTGACCTGGTCCTGTAGCCAGCCGTGTAGCGCCTCC
Organism: uncultured Acetobacteraceae bacterium; assembly: GCA_964613945.1. Lineage (GTDB taxonomy): Bacteria > Pseudomonadota > Alphaproteobacteria > Acetobacterales > Acetobacteraceae > JAVVHH01. Next base: position 145,448 of record CAZTJC010000006.1, on the reverse strand, counting down.
ACGATCGGACGACTTCGTTCCTGACGCACGGCCCGGCGATGCTCAGCCGAGTGGCCGCGGATCTCGGCCTCGATCGCATACAGCGTGCGAACCCGCACCAGCACCTCGGCCGCCAGCGGCGATTTGGTGGAGACAAACTCGTCGTAGAAATAGCGCCGCATGTGCGACCAGCAGAACGCCAGAGTTACCGAGGCGTCGGCGCGCGCGTCGGCCAGCGCCTTGAACCCGTTATAGCCATCCACCTGCAGCACGCCCCGGAACTCGGCCAGGTGCCCGGCCGGGCGTTCGTTCTTACGGTCATCCGAGTAGACGTAAGCCGCCATCGGGTGGCCGGGACCGCGCCAAGGCCGGTCATCGACCGCGTAGCACCACAGTCGTCCTGTCTTGGTCCGCCCTCGGCCGGGATCGAGCACCGGCAGCGTCGTGTCGTCGGCGAACACCTTTGGCGCCGCCAGCACCGTGCCGAGCATCAAGTCGTAGAGCGGCGTCAGCCACCAGCACACCCGTCCGCCCTTCGCTGGCATTCCACCGCTTACAGCGGCGGAACCTTGGCCAGCTACGCCCAATTTGCCAGCGTCGAGCGGTCCAGCCTGATCCCTTGCCGCTCCAGCATCTGCACTTGGCGATACAGCGGCAGTGAGTCCGCGAATTTGCTGACCACCACGTGAGCGACCATCGCTTCTGTCGGCATGCCGCCGTCAACGGGCCGATCAGGCGCGGGAGCAACGACGACGGCACTCTCGCAGCCATGGCAAGCGTAGCGCGGCCGTCGGGTCACCCGCACGCGCAGCTGGGAGGGCACCATGTCGAGCTGCTCGGTCGTCAGCTCGCCGATGGGGTGCAGCGCGTGGCCGCAGCACGGACAGGCGTGGTCCTCGATGTCGACCACGACCTCGTAGCGCGGCAGGTGTGCGGGCAGGGCACCGTGGTTGCGATCTGGCGCCTCGGCGCGCGGCTTGCGCGTCAGGCCTGCAGCAGCGACCGCGGCATCTTGGCCGGCCTGATTGGCGGCGATGGTCTGCTCCAACTCCTCAAGGGCCAGCTGCAGCTGGTCGGGCGTCAGCTGCTCGGATCGGCGGCCAAACTGGTGCCGCGTCAGGCGCTGGATCAGCATCCGTAGCTTGTTGTTCTCGGCGGCGAGCTCGCCCTGCTGGAGCACCACCGTGCGCAGCATCAACTGCAGCGTGGCGGCGTCATCAGGCAGGGCGGAGAGATCGATCTGCACACCGCAAGAATGACCGACGCCGCCGCGCCGCAGCCAGCATTTTCAGTCAGAATTCAGGCGGATCAGCGACTTTTTAGCCCGCCAGTTCCGGCCGCCGCACCGGCACCGGCGCGCGCCACTCGCAGCCGTCGAGCAGGGCGGCCAACTGAGGCGGCGACAGCGAGATCCGACCGCTCGACGTCGCCGACGGCCAAACGAATTGGCCCTGCTCGAGCCGCTTGGTCAGCATGCACAGGCCGATCCCGTCGTGCCAGATCAGCTTGATGAGCCCGGCGCGGCGGCCCCGAAAAGCGAACACGGCACCATCGAACGGATCGGCGGAAAGGTCCTGCTGCACCAGCATTGCCAGCCCCGTCATCCCCTTGCACATGTCGGTAATTCCGCAGGCCAAATAGACCCGCAGCCCGGATAACAGCGCAATCATCGGCCCTCGAGCGCGCCGAGCACCCGGCGCAGCGCGGGGCCGTCGACATGGGCGTCGACGCACAACGACACCCCGGAGGGCAGCACGATCTCGATCAAGCCGTCAGCATGGACCGCAGACGGAGAAGCAGCCGGTGTCGGCGGCTCTGGCGACGTTGGGGACGGCAACGGAGGCGATGCCGCCGTCGCCAGTTCGGCCGCCGCAAACTGCATCGGCGCGCGGGTGATGACGGACCCTGGCAGGCTCACCAACTGTTGCCGCCACGTGTAAAGCTGACCCGAGCTGATCCGATATTTGCGGGCGACCTCGGTTGCGGTCAGATCCGATCCGAGGCTCTCGGCGACGATCTGGCGCTTTTGCTCGGTCGTCCACGACCGCCTCGGTTCAGCCCGCGTCAGAACCTCGACGCGGGCCGTATGAGTGCTCCTATGATCGGTCGTTCGAGCGCTTTCAGCTTCCGCGACCAGGTCCGGCGTCATCACATCCATCTGCGAACCGGATCATACTCGGGTCATGAGCCGACAGATGTCGTCGCCGCTACGCTTACGGACCTCGAGACTGTCTCGCGGGCATTGGGTATCACGGCCGCGACGCTGAGCGGCTGGCGCGACGCGTTCCTGGCCGCTGGTGAGGCGAGCCTGGCAACACGGTCAACCGACAGCGAGGCGCTGGAGAGCCAGCGGCTCAAGGTGCGACTAGGCGAGATGCTGCTGGAGCGCGAGCTGCTGGAGGCCAAGGTCGCAGCCCTGGAGGGCGAGCGCCCTTTGGCCCGCAGGAGGTCACGGCCATGAGCCTGACCGTCTCGCCCAGCAGCGGCAGGCCCTATGGTTTGTCCCGGATATGCCGGGTCTGGAGGGCAGCCCGGGCCACGATCTACCGCCATCGGCTGCCGCCTCGGGCACAGCCGCCGAGGCGACCCGGGCCGGTTGGGCCAATGCCGGACCCGGCGTTGGTCGAGACGATCCGGGCCGTCCTCGCAGCCTCTCCGTTCCACGGTGAGGGCTACCGCAAGGTATGGGCAAGACTGCGCATGAAGGGTATCCGAACATCCAGGCGCCGGACCCTGCGCCTTATGCGAGAACATGGCCTGCTCGCCCCATCGCGGGTCGGCAGTCCGCGAGGACCGCGCAACCACGATGGCACCATCATCCCGGAACCGCTGAACACCATGTGGGGCGGAGCTGGTCAAGGTTCCGGTCGCAAAGCGAGTGGAATACCAGCGGAGGGACCGACATGACCACTACCTGGACCGGTGAGGGCCAGACCGCTGTGTTCGTCGCCATCGACCACCACAGCGCCGAGTGCGTCGGCCTCCATGCTGCCCGGCGCGGCACCCGCTTCGAGGCGTTGGTACCTCTCAGGCAAGGCGTCCGCCAACAGTTCGGCGGCTTCGCCAAGGGCGTCGCGGCGGGCCTCGCTCTTCGCCACGATCACGGCAGCCAATACATGTCCGACGCGTTCCAGAACGAGCCGAAGTTCCTCGGCATCGAGAGCTTGCCCGCCTTCGTCCGCGCGCCGGAGGATAATGGCTGCGCCGAACGCTTCATCCGCTCCCTCAAGGAGAACCTCCTTGGGTGCGAACTTTCGATAACGTCGAGCAACTCCGCTTGGCGCTGCTCGAGTTTCGCCAAACTTACAACTCAACATGGCTGATTGAACGACACGGCTTCAGAGCACCCGACGCCGTCCGCCAGGATCAGCTTCCCACCACGGCACTTGCCGCTTAGGCTTCAACCAGATGTCTCAGCAACCGCGGCCGGTACAGGTTGCATTTGAGCCTTCGCCAATAAATCGCGCAAGGCAGTCTCATGGTCGGTCATCGTGGGGTCCTCGGGTTAGTTGTTGCGTCTCGTAACCCAACCCTACCCAGGTTCACCGCGGTGGCCGCCTCCTACACCACGTCCAGGGACACGACCCATAGCGCACGGTGCGACGTGCGCTCTCCAGCACTGGTTTGCTACCGGAGCGCGCCACCGCTATCACCTGAGATCGGAGATTCGGTCATCATGTCCAAGGCGCGACAAAAGCGTTCGCGGCGTATTTTGAGGGAGTGATCTTGGAGGGAATTGGATTCCGCGACGTCGAAAAGACTGGCTCTACGGCAACACGACCGGTCGCCATCGTCGGAGCCTCCTGCCGCCTTCCGGGCGCGCCCGACCTGGCCGCCTTGCGGCAGCTCCTGCGTGCGGGCCGGGATACCGTCACCCAGATTCCGGACGATCGCTGGCCCAAGCCGCCTTGTCTCCATCCATACCCAGGCCAGCGCGGCCGCTCTTACACCTTCGCCGCGGGCTTGTTGGACAATGTCTATGGCTTCGACGCCGTCTTCGGCATCTCCCCACGGGAAGCGGCGCAGATGGACCCGCAGCAGCTATGCCACGTCTGGCCGAAACCGCCGCCGCCCGCTCACTCAACAAAACACGTGGCGTGGCGCGCGGGTTCGACATACTGGCACGCAAGTTGATGGACTGAAAGTCGACGAAGGCGGCTCATGGCCCCGCTGTTCCGCGACGATGATCTGCTAGTCCGTGACCACCGGGGCCACGGCGGCCGTGCCTGCGTGATAACGTTCGACTCCTTTACCGACGTGATGACTCTCGAGCGCCTGGCCTTCGGTGAGACGTTGCTCGAGCATGAACGCATCGACGCGATTCACGTCCTATCGCGGGATAACCGCTGGTATCAATATGATACCATGATCGCTGCCGCTGCCACGATACGGGCTGCCACGGCGGGCTATGACCGGGTCATCACTTACGGATCGAGCATGGGCGGCTATGCGGCTTTGCGCTTGGCGGGTGCCGTTGGAGCGAATTTTTGTCTCGCGCTGTCACCGCAGTACTCGATCGATTGGACCCGCGTGCGCTGGGAGCGGCGCTGGGCCGCCAGTAGCCGAACGTTTTGCGACGTGTGGGAGCGCTCCTTACCGCCGCCGCCGCTGGCGGACGCGTGGATCATCTACGATCCACTGCTGCGGGATCGGCGGCATGTCGAATTACTGCAGCGTGAGGGTTTCGGCTTTGCTAAAATCGACATCCCCGGTGGCGGCCATCCGATCAGCTCGTTTCTAGCCGAGACAGGTCTACTCCGGCCCGCCATCATGGACGTGATCGCCGGACAGTTCGACCCGGCGGCTTTCCGCTTCGCAGCGCTGTCCAAACTGCCTGGCTCGGCCCAAGTCTTATTGGCGGAAAGCAGCCGAGCTCCGAAAAGTCGGATCGGCAAGCGGCTGGCCCTGCTGCAGCGCGCCGCTGATATCGCGCCGGACAACCCCATTGTGCTCAGCCGACTTGCGGTAGAATTTGCTTGGGCCGGCCGGACCCACGACGCGCTCGACCTACATCGCCGCGCACTAGCGTTGCAGCCGGATCAGCCCACCCTGTTGATGCATCTGAGTTGCAGCCTGGAACTCGCCGGTGACGTCGCGCAGGCGCACGCCACGATGGAACGGGCCTGCGCTACCGCCCGTGGCAACCTCTATCGTCCGCGTTTGGAAGCGCTCGCCTCGGGCAAGATATCGCCTGTGCCGAGCCGACCGGTGCGCTGGCTGAGATCAATCGCCGGTAAACGTCCCCGGCGACTAACCGAAGCCGATGTTTGAACCTCAGTGGAGCCGGTGTTCCCGGGCACTCGTGATGATCAACCCACCGCAGATATAGAGGCCGAGGAAACTGGCGAACACGATTGCAATCGTCGCTACCCGCTTGGGATACGCCGGATAATCCGACAGGTTAGGTTGGACGATCGTCTCGAGATACAGCTCCTGCCGCTCAGCCGCGATGCGCGCTGTCTCTAGCGATTGGATCGCCGACCCAAGCAGCTTGTCAGCAAAACTTTGTTGCAGCACGAGCGCGTCGAAGGCCGTAATTTTCGGCACTAGAGACTGATCCGATCCGGTCACCTGGGCTCGCGCTTGGTCGATCTGATCTTGTAACGCCTTGATCCGACGATTGAGATCCGGGATCAGCGGGCTCTTCGGCGTCGAAACCGTCACCTGTGCAAGCTGCAGATTCGTGCGAACCAGTGCCATCTGCAGATCGTTGATGCCGGATAGCAGCGGCACCGACTGCTTTGTTGGATCCAGCACAGCCTCACGGTTACGGAACAAGGCGATCTCGTTTCCTACGTCCGTCACCCGGTTTTCGGCGTCGACCACGTCTTTGCGCGCCTGCCGCAGCGTATTGTCCCGCTGTCGCTCATTCATGCGGTTGACCAACGCCTCTCCGGCTCCGAGTAACGCCGAGGCGATCTGTTGTGAGTCTGCGCCCCGAAACGTTTTGATGGACAACAAGGAGATACCGGTCGTCGAGTCCAGCTCGGCTTGAACGTGCGATTTATAGAAACGAAACAGGTGTTCTTCGCTGGCCCATCCCTTCCACATTGGAAAGCGGGACAGAATGTCGGCCTCGGGCCTATTGAAGACTGCGCGCAGGTCATTGTTGGCAATGAGCCCATTCATCGCGTCACGTGACTGAATATAGTCCTGCACGACGTACGTATCTTCCTGAGCGTGGCTCAGCCCGGTTGATGCTAGGAGCCCGGTCAGCATGCCAGATGATTGCGACGCCTGCCCTCGAACAACGAAACGTGCCTCGGAAACATACTGATCGGCGGCAAAGCCGACCATGTAGATGGTAGCGCAGAGTGTCGGCAGCACGACCACCACTGCGAACCACAACCATCGCGACCAGCTTCGCTTACGAATCGGCGCATACGGATTGCTCCGACGGGATGTGGTTTCAGGAAGCTTGAGGTCGAGCGCATCCATGCGTCAGCATTGCCGCAAACTAGAGAGATTTGCAATCATGACGCGTGGAACGTGCCGGCTGAGCGCGTTAGGATTGTTGCGTAAAGTTCATTCAGTCGGGCACTATAGGCAGCGGGACTGAACCGCTCGGCCTGTGCCGGGCCGGCAAGTGACAGTCTGCGATGCAGTTCGTCATCAGTGGCTAAGCGCTGCATCGCCGCTCCGATCGCTGTCGCATCGTAGGCGTCGACAAGTAGAACCGCGTCGCCGCCGACCTCGGGCAGGCTACCTTCGTGCGAGGTGAGGACCGGGATGCCTTGTTGCAGCGCTTCCAGAACCGGCAGACCGAATCCTTCGGCCAGCGACGGAAACACGACAGCCCGCGCACCTTTCACCAAGCCACTCAGCCACGAAGCCGGCACGTATTCGAGTTGACGCACGGCCCCTTTCGCCCGCTCGTTGCGCACGCCATCGGGCCCGGCTTGCAGCAGACGCAGCTCACTCTCCGATTTCCAGGCCCGGCCTCCGACGATGACCAGCGGCATCGGCAGTTGAACGGAGAGACAGGCTTCGACGATCCTGCCAATGTTTTTCTTCGGCTCGAGCGCACCATAGAAAAGCAAATATCTATTGGGCTCGAGCCCAAACAATCCGTTTAACCAGGCCGAAAACTCGGCAGCTCCAGCCATCTCAGTCGGCGTGGCAGGTAATTCGCTGGTCTGATAGGTATTGGTGACGCGGTCCGGTGCTACGTTCAGTATGTCGATGATGTCTCGTCGCGACGACTCCGACACTGTACACAGGTGATCCGCATGTCGGACGCAGCCATGCAGAAGGCGCAAGTAGCTCCGTTTGTTGTCCAGCGTCGTATAAGGAAGCCGGAGCGGCACCAGATCATGCAATGTGTAGACGTTACGGGCGCCTTCCAGCAGCAGCGGCAGCGGATAGGTCCAATGCATGATCTGTGGCACCGCCCCAGGCACCCGCAGACGGAGGAACTTGCCAGTGGCGCGGAAGTGCCGGTGTGCGACATCGAACAGGTCGGCCGCATTCAGCACGCGGTCGAACACAGGCAGTCGGTTGGCGAAGCCGCGGGTCTCGACCCGGCCGCTGAGCGGGACCGTCGCCGCCTCGATCGGGCGAAAACGCAAGCTGAGTTCGCTGAACCAGCGCTCGCTCCCGATCACCGGCGCCCGGCGTCCCTCTTCCTTGGCCAACCCGTCGAAGAACTGAACCTCGCGCAGCAGTTCCGGCGAGGCGCGATTGATCGTCAGGCCGAAGATGCCATCGACGGTGTGGCCAGCTCCAGCCAAGGTTTTGGCGAGCATACGGCCATAGGTCGCGACGCCGGTGCCGCGGGGCATGGCGATATTGAAGCCGTCAATTGCGATGTGCATGGTCATTGTCACTGGCAGCCTATGAACCGCGCCAACGCGGGGTCAAGGCTAGATCGGGTCGTGGCATAAGCGCCGGAATGCATATCTGTATCGATGGCCGGCTTGCACGCCAGCACGGCGGCACCGGAGTCTCCACCTACGGCAAGGGCCTGGCCAACACGGTCACTGCACTCGGGCATCTAGTCGAGCCGCTAGTCGACGGCGGTAAAAGTGGCCGAGCCAGTGCATGGGTGGGCGCGGTGCGGCCGGGAGAGTGGCGGGTACCGCTCACGGATGGTCGGCGGGGTGGCGGAACGGTGTTCCGGTCAGCCCAGATTCGTTTCGATCTGCGCCGGACATTGCTGCCTGTGTGCGACACGGACAACCCCCCGGCACTGATGCACTGGACGTATCCACTGCCATTGCGGTTCGCGGCCGTACCGAACCTCTATACGATCCACGATCTGATCCCGCTGCTGCATCCCGGCCTCAGCCCTATTCCCGACAAACGCATGCGGCGGCTGCTAGGCTGCGTAACGGAAGTGGCGACTCATATCGTCACGGTGTCGGAGTGTTCGCGGCGAGAAATCATCGACGTGCTCGGCGTGCCACCAGACCGGGTGACGAACACCTACCAGGCCGTCTTAGACACCCGACCCAACCCGGCAGTGCTTGCGCAGACCCTGAACGTGCTCGGTCTCACGCCGGGCAGCTACGTGCTGCATGCCGGATCGGTCGAGCCACGCAAGAACGTGCGTCGACTGATCCAGGCTCACCGCGAGAGCCGCAGCCGGCGGCCACTGGTCATCGCGGGCCCGGATGGCTGGCGAGCAGCAACGGAGTTGGCCAACGCCGGACCAGAAGTGATCCGCCTACCTTGGGTAGCGCGCGCGGATCTTGTGGCCCTTATCGCGGGCGCACGCTGCGTGCTGGTGCCGTCGTTAGCGGAAGGCTTCGGCCTCGTGGTCGCCGAGGCCATGACGCTCGGAACGGCTGTGATTTGCAGCGCGCATGGAGCTTTACGAGAGGTGGCGGGGGATGCAGCACAACTGGTGGATGCTGAAGATATGGCAGCTTGGGCCGCCACGCTCGCCAGTCTGGATAGTGACGACGATGCCGTTGGCGCGCTGGTCGCTGCGGGAAATATGCGCGCCCAGAATTTCACGCCGGCTGCTCACGCCGACAGGCTCCGGCCGCTGTATGCCCGTCTGTCCGTAGCGGTCTAGAGATGGTGATACAGGTCAATCGCGTCCGCCACGGTCGGGCAAATCTGCAGTGAGCTGTTGCTGAGCACGGCCGCGGTGTCACACACTTCCTGAATGAAACTCATATCGTGCGATACCAGTATCAAAGCGCGATCCGCCCGTTTTTCAAACAGCTCGTTCTTGCATCGCTCGAAGAAGCGCGCGTCGCCAACCATGATGACTTCATCGATCAGATAGCAATCGAATTCGATCGAGATGGTTAGCGCAAAGGCCAACCGCGCACGCATTCCCGACGAGTAGGTCTTCACCGGCTCCGCCAACTGGCTGCCGAGCTCTGCGAAATCGTCGACGAACCGCCGCGTTTCGCTGTAATCGAGTCCGTAGATGCGGCAAATGAACCGCAGATTGTCTAATCCACTCAGACTGCCCTGAAACGCACCGCTGAAGGCCAGCGGCCAAGACACCGACATCGACCGGATTACCCGTCCGGCCGTGGGCAGCTCGACACCGCCGATGATCTTGATCAGCGTCGATTTACCGGCGCCGTTACGCCCGACGATGCCGAGCTTCTGACCTGGGCTGACATCGAGATTGACATGATCCAGCACCCGACGGCGCCCCCGATGGATCGGGTAATCCTTCACGAGGTCGACGCAGTGGATCATTGGACGAGGATGCGGCTGCGCACCCGCATGGTAAGATGGAGACCAGCCACGATCATCAGCGCCGTGATCCAGAGATCATAGATCAGGTCGAAATGCGAGTGTGCCGATGCGCCGAACATACCGGCCCGGATCATCTCAACATTGTTGACGCTGGGTGACCAAAGCAATGCTTGTTGGAACTGCGGACTTAGCCAATCGACCATCGTGAACGCGCCGGAAAACGGGATGGCGAGGTAGCTAAGGATTCCCACCGCGCGCTCGGCAACGTCGGAGTATTCGCTCAGGCTCGCCATCAACAGTGCGGTCGCGTAGCAGAACAGCGCCTGCATCAGCACGCCCAGATAGACCAGCCCCCAATCGATGGGCCACTCCATCGCACCAACGACGACGCCGGCCACTAGAACGATCGCCGCCGCCATGATCACGCCGACGATCTCCAAAAAGCAACGCGCCGTAATGATATCGAGGGGCGTGACCTGACGATGGAACATCAAGGCGCCGTTTGCCTCGTAGGCCTTCACCGATCGGCCGAGACAATGCCGCCACATCGTCAACGGCACATACCCGGTCAGAACGATCGCCGGCATAGGCAATCCGTGTTCGAGCGCCGGCCGCATCATGGACCACGCGATCGTCACACCTGCGACGAAGAGGATTGGTTCGCCGATGATCCAGAGAAAACCGATGTTCTCTCGGCCATAGCGCGTGTTTATCTCACGGATCACCAACGCCATGATCACTCGAAGCTGCAGTCGAAACGCGGTCAGCACGTGTTCGATCCCCCCAGCGCGCCTACTGTGTCAATAATTTCGCCGTCACTGCCGGTGAGACGACCGTATAGATCAGCTGCAAAAGCTTGTAGATTTGTACCGTCGGCGCGCTGGCGATGTCGATGACGTCCTTTTCGCGCATCGTCAAACCCTGCAGAGCGAAGTAGCTTTGCGGGTCTCGCATGTTGACGTGATAGACGATCGGGATGCCCTGCGGCAGCGTGCCCGGCGTCTTCGTAGATGGTCACCGAAATTATGTCGCCGGAGCCGAGCAGATTCACCGGCCGGCTGGAGCGCAGCTTGTCGATCGCGCCCATCGCCTGATCCGGCACCTACCGCAGCGTTTCGGTGACAGCGGGCGTCAATTCGCCCAATCGAGCACAAAAGGGGTTGGTCGCGGGCGCCAGGAAGGCGTCCTGGCTTTGCGAGTTGCTTGATCCCGACGTCGGCAGGCTGCTGCAGCCCGACAGATCCAAGGAGGCAGACGTTACTCCAATGACCAAACAGGCGGGTATGCGGCGCACCAGCTCTCCTGAAGACATCGAGGTAGCGAGTTAACCTGGTACAAGCACTAGGCACGAACTGTCCAGCCCATCACGCTCGAGCGCAACGGCACACGAAAGTGCGGCGGATGCCGCCAGGGCCGAAAACATGGTCCGCCTCAATTGCCCATCGGAGGCGCGGCATCAGCGTCCGCCAGTCGGCTGCGGCTCGGTAATGCCGCGGCCCGGCAGGCTGATACGGAGCGACCGCTTCGGCCAGACGCGCTTGCAGCGTTTGCACCGTCGTCTCTGGCACGAACTCGATCGCCAACAACAATCCGCCTGGCCGTACGACGCGGGCCATCTCTGCCAGCGCCTGCTCCTGCAAGGTCGGGCTAAGCTGCGCCAGCGCGTAGGTGGTCCATGCCGCATCGAAGCTTCCAGTGCCAAACGGCAGCGCCCCGGGCGCCCCAGACACCCGGTGGAATTTACGCCGACGCACCCGGCGATCGATCGGCTGCCGTTCGTGGCACCCGGAATCGACCACGACACACCGGCGGTTTGGAATGTGGTGCACCGCCGCTTCCGCCAAATAACCCCGGTCGCCCTCGACCTCGAGCACGCTGCCGGTGAGCGGAAGTGCCGCAAACAGGCCGGAGCGCTGAAACAACCGGTGCGCCCGCAGCCGCCAGAGCCCATCCATCGCTATCGAAATCATCGGTCCGGTTGTCCCCGCCTCGCAGCACGACACTGCCATTGCAGTAGCACTATCGCCATGGCACCCCTGGATCGGCGACACCAGGGCATGACGAGGAGCGCGGCCAACGCATGAGCGACGCAACGACGACCCCAGCCACCCTGAAGGCGATGACTGATTTCATCGTCGAGCGCCTCGTCAAACCAGCCTCCATCGGTGCCAACCATTTCAACGCCCTGTCGGAAACAGCCGAGCGCTTCAACGAGACGAGCTGGTTCTGGACCGACGACAACGCCAAAGCCGCCGAGCTCCTCTGCTCGCCCGAGACCTACGACCGCGACCCGATGCCCGGCGATGCCGCCATCGACTTCATCCTCCGCATGTCACCCGGCGACATCATCCAGCGCCGCTGCGGCCCACCCGAACTCCGCATCGTCGCCGCCGATCCTCAAGCCTTTCGCATCGAAACGGCGTTCTTCATCGTTGAAGGCGACCTCTCCAAAGGCGTCGTCCGCCAGTCGCTCCGCTTCAACGACGGACGCACCATCGTCGCCGCCCAACACACCGGCAACACGCTCCGCTTCCGCCACGTCGGCCGCGCCACGACGATGGACGTCGAAGACGCGATCGATCAGTTCGCACTTGAGGAAACGCCCGGCCGCGTCACAATGTGGCACAGCAGCGCGGTGACCGTGGCGACGGGCCTGCTCCGCCGCACGCCGAAAGTATTGGGCCATCTGCGGTACAGCTACACGATCGACATGGACAGGCAAGCTATCGCCACCTCCGTCGACCTCACCACTGAACCGGGCGTCACTCTCGACGACGTCACGCTCTCGACCGCTTTGGACCAGCTCAGCAAATCGGTCGGCGTCGACTACCGCTGTATCGCCTTGCGGGTGCAGGGCGCGAATCACACGATGGACCGCGTGACTGACGGGCGCAAAACGCTGCATTCTGGGCCGGCAGAGTATGTCGGCATCAGCCAGGTCGGCGCATCGCCAGGCTTCTCCTACGGCATCCATGTCCTCGTGCGAGATAGCGCCCGGCTTAGTGCGGTGGTGGCCAACGGGCAAAAGGCCGGGATGCTCCACTGGGTCGCGTTGTCGTACGTGATCGGTCGGGTCGAGCCCGGCGCCACTGTATCCGTCGCCGAGGAGCGAATGCTCACCGGTGGCGGCTACTACGATGCGCTCGAGCACTATGAAACCGTGCTGCGTGCCGACCTCGGAGGCGGCTACGACCCGAGCATGACTTACGACATCGGCGCAGAACTCAACGCCGTCGCCGCGCAAATCGTACTGGCCGCCCGTGGCTGCTACGCTCACCCGCCCTCCCCCGAGCGACTGGCGACCCTGACGGCGTGGTACGATCGACATCTGCAGCGCTACTTCGACTTCATTCGACCCGGCAGTGCGGATGACCTCGCCCGCGTGTTCACCCGCGGCATCGGCTACGTCGTCCTCTCGCTCGACTGCATGCTCCGCGCCACCGGCGCCGCGCACTACCGCGAACGGATGGACGTCGCCGTCAGGCTGATCCTACGCATGGGACGACGCCTCCCATGTGGGCGGGACGAGCACGATCTGACCTTCGGCGACGTCTGGTCCAGCCACGTCCCGTTCCTGGACAATCACGCCGCCTGCCTGCTCGCTTTGTCGCGCGCGATCCATCATGGCGATCCCAGCGGCGCACTCGCGCGCGCCATCGGCGAAGCGGTGCTCGGCATCAAGCTGCACACGGGAGTCGTTACCCTGAACCCGCAGCACACGATTGCCGCCGACAGCCTCGCCACCATAGATTGCGGAACGGATCGCCATGCCGATACCGGGTTCTGGAACTTCAAGCTTGGTGTTGTGCTGCGGGCGATGCATGTGATCGAGCGGGCGGTGACGGCGGGGGTGCTCTCGCTGGACCCCTTGGTGCAGCGCCGGGTCGCGTTGCGGCGAGATCTCTGTATTGAGCTGCTCGGGATGTCGATGCGCTGGCACCACACAGCCGACGGATCGCCGATCATGGAGGTGCTGACCTCGCGCATCGCCGGCGAAACTAATTCCGAGACGCAGCCCTGGGTCGCGCTGGGCCTGGATGCGACGATCGACGACCTTATCGTCACGCTTACCCCGCCTCTAGGAACAGATGCCTGTGTTTAATTTCTAGTCGGCGACGCTGATCTGCGTCGGCAATATCATGCTCGACCGCTTCGTTTACGACGACATCGACCGCATTTTGCCACAAGCGCCGGTGCCGGTCCTGCGCGGGCGTCATACGACGGAGATGCTCGGCGCAAGGTGCGCCGGCTGGTATGGACGCGGCGAGCGGACAGTGGAAATCTTGTCCGGCACTGCGCTGTGGCATCATTCCGGACGCCTTGTGCCGATTTGCTATGTCATGGTGCGCGACGTCGCTGGCGAACTGCGGCCGCAAGCCTTTCTGTGCACCGATTTCAAAGCCGATCCGGTCGACATCCTGCGTTAGTTCGTTCGCCGTTGGTCGATCGAGGTGACGTTCGCCGAGGTCCGTCGCCACCTCGGTGTCGAGACCCAACGGCAGTGGTCCGATCCCGCGGTTGCACGAACGACACCCGCGCTGCTGGGCCTGTTCTCGCTCGTCACGCTGTGGGCGCACGAGTTGCGTGCCGGCCAAGCACCGCCGTCTCGAGCCGCCGCCTGGTATCCTAAGCCGCTCCCCACGTTCAGCGACGCACTCGCCCTGGTTCGCCGCGAATTGTGGACGCGACCGAGTTTCGACATCTCTCTAAACGGACCCAGACTGATCGAGATGCCGCGATCAGCCATCAACGCCCTGATCGAAGCCGCTTGCTATGCCGCGTAGATGGCTAAAGTCGAGCTAAGATGATTTCGATACGGCTTAGCTTAAGCTGAATGTTTTGCAAGGCGATGACGCCGATCAGGTGCACCGCTCATTAGCGCTGGCAACGCTCTACGACGGCACGTCGAAGACCGAGGCAGCCAAGATTGGCGGCGTGACGCTGGCGGCCGGAGCTGTCGCGGCCGCCTGACCCGCTCGCAGGTGCCTGGGTGTAGAAAGAACTGAAGGAGATGATCAATCGAACCGACCAACAAGAAATCCGATGTGTTGCACAGGTATTTCGATGCCGCACCCGTACTTGGGCTTGTTCGCGGAATCCATCTGGGTCAGCGGTCAAACGCGCCATATCCAGTAGGCTGGACCCATAACCGCCGTCATACTGTAGCGCTTCTCCCTTGCGCACAAGGAGTCGTCCACACATGCAACACGGTGTAGCCCTATAGCGTGCTTACTTAAGCTAAGTTGCGAAGGTATGAAGGTCCTTAAGCTCCCTTCACTCCATTATATGACGCGACAGATCGCATCAGTGTTTGGCTCTGCCGCAAAAAGACTTGTCCCATAGCTCGTTCTTTGCCGTCTGACGACTCTGTGCGTAACCACCACCTCCCGACCAAAACACCGAGAATATCGAGCTATAAGCATATCATGATTTCTACATATGAAGCTAGCAAGCTAGGATGGTTATCTAACTAGGGCTAAATGGGACTAGTCGCATATAAACTATTCAGGTATACGTCTAGATATACCAGTCGCATAGGAGACTAGCCCCCTATGGGTTCTATCATCACTGTCGCCTCTGGCAAGGGGGGCTGCTCAAAGACGACGACCGTCATGCTCCTGGCCGCCAACCTTGCCCAGCAAGGCTTCCAGGTCGCCGTAATCGACGCAGACCGCAATCAGTCATTCTCGTCCTGGCACGAGCAGGCCTACGAGGGACCAGCGTTCACCTGTTGCGGTGAAGTCGATCACATCAAGGTCGTCGATTTGGCCGGCGATCTGGCTGAAACCCATGACGTCGTCCTGGTCGACACAGCGGGCTTCGAAAGCCTGACCGCAGCATCTGCTATCGGCATGGCCGATTACGTGATCATCCCATGTATGCCCGATCGCGGCAGCGTGCGCGAAACCATGCGCACGGCACACCAGGTTGCCAGCCTGAGCAAAGCCGCTCGCCGCCGGATACCGTTTTTTGTGCTGCTGACACGATGGAAGGCGAGGGGCCTGTCGGAGCGGGCAGCGCTCGACAGCCTGGATAGCGAAAAGCTGCCATTGCTCACGCAGCGTCTTGGTGACTTAGCCGATTTCACCAAGCTATCGTTCAGCGGGCAGATTCCACTCATTGGTAAGATAGCCGAACAGGCGGCTAGCCTGATAGGCGAACTAGTCGCCAATGGCGCTATCCCACAATCGAAGTTGCGGAAGGTGGCATGAGCGCGTTCAAACCGAAACGGGTCAGCGGTTCGGATCTCGCTGCCCAACTCGCCGACGCAACCGCCAACCTGCCGGCTCAGATCGCGATCAGGTCGCCAGCGCCGATCGCAGACGCCGTCCGGACCCGTCCTCCTCCCGTTGTCCAACTCAACTTCAAGGTCAGTGAAGCACTTGCCGAGTTGATTGCCCGCGAAGGCGAACGTGCAGGCTCCACCCGGCGCTTCATCGCTCGGCTGATGCGTGACGCTGGTTTCGACGTGCCGGATGCCGACGTGAACCCGCCGGATAATCGTCGGCGTCGCCTGAGCAGAGAAGAGTCATAAGGACCCAGTGCACAAGACCAGAAAAACCGGTGGGGACTGAACTCTACCGGGGCAAGCCCGAGTCGGCAGCAACGGAATGTTGCACTGCAATCGCAAACTTATCCCAAGGTGGGGCTGATCTTTACCGGGATGGTGTCTGGACTTTACCGGAGCAGCTTTTACCGGATTACTGGAAGGTGAACAGCTTACGCCTTCTATCCACAGGACTTTATCGGGACAAACTAATAACTCCTAATAACCCATCGCAATCCCGGCAAAGTCCAGCGTGACAATGAAGCCCGTTGAACGCAGAACAAGCGATATGCTCAGGAATGGGTTGAGGTATGGGAGAAGTTCATAAACTTCTGACGACGCAGGGAAAGCAGGAGACGCTCAAGCTCGAACTGGATCGCCGGGTCGTTGAGGCTGCGTCGGCCTATTTGAGTGTCGAAGAGGGGGAGATCGGCTTTGTCTACGCTGGTTGGGCCCAAGCGTCACTCCCGCATCGTCGATTAGCCGATGACGCGCACTGGGAAATCCAGACTGACCGCGTTTCGTTGATCGTCCAACCCGGCCTTCGCGGCGTCATCGGCGGTAGCCCCGTTCCAGTGGGTGTTCCCTATGGCTCAAGAGCCCGATTGATCATTCTATATCTGCAAACCGAAGCTATCCGGACCGGATGCCGGGAGATCGAACTCGGCCGAAGCCTGCATGCATGGCTTAAAAGACTTGAGATCCCAATCGGCGGTAAGAGTATGCGTGACGTGCGCGACCAAGCTGAACGCATCAGCCGGTGCCGACTGACGTTTCAGATCACGTCAGCGGGGCGGAGCGGATTGATTAACCAGAACATCCTGGACTCCGCGATGTTCGTGGCCGACAGCAATACGCAGGACGATCTGTTCATAGAAACCGCCAAGCTCAGCGAAGGCTTCTTCGAACAGCTTCAGAAACATCCCGTTCCCATTGAAGAAGCTGCTGTCAAACAGATCGCCAACAACAGCATGGCACTCGACGTCTACGTATGGCTTTCCTACCGTTTGCACGCCTTGACAATGTCGCGTCCTGTGACGTGGAAAGCGCTTCACAGTCAGTTCGGGCGCGGCATAAATCGTATGGACCATTTCAAGCAGCATTTTCGCGACACGCTTCAATTGGCCTTAGCAGTATATCCGGAAGCGAATGTCGAGCTTGAGGGACAAGCCGGCATCATCTTGCACCCGTCGCGCCCACCAGTCAGCAAGAGCACACTGCCATCACGAGCGGCGCTGCGACGCCTACAGGGTTAATCCCGGTAAAGTTCAGCCAGTCCCGGTAGAGTCCAGTCCGATTTAGCCCGATAAGCTCAGTCGGAGACGAGCTAAAGCCCAATTTCCATTTTACAGCCACGACAGCGCCAAGAGACTGGATTTTACCGGGCAACAGCAGACCATCGTTCCGAAGCGCTAAACAGCTAGAACGCTATCCAGCAGTCCGACTCTTACACCTGCCGATTTTTGGGCAACCAGGACAGGGTTGCTGCAAGCGAAAGCGAAGGCAGCAAATCCGGCGTTCGGATGGATCGCTACCGATAACGGAGCGAAAAGGATTAGCTACACCCTTCACCCACTCCGTTGCCGACATTGAAGCACGTAGTGCCGCACGGTCGACTTCGGGCCCACTGACCACGTCCAGGCTCCATGCCAGCACCGCCGCCGCATTTGACCAGAATATCAGCTTGGACAACCCGGTCGCAGCAAGCGCATCGCATAACGGAACGAGGTGCTCGAACAACAACGGTGCCAACCGCCGTACCGGACAACCCTCCACGCTATCCCGCCCGTCATGCGGAAGGCATAGTCGGCAAGGGTGTCCCTCATCGGTCAGCACCGCACTCATGCCACCCAGTGCAAGCGGTAACTCCCGTTGCACCGCCAGTGCCGCCGCGGTGGCGCAGGGCACCAGCGCCAATAGATAATAATGCGACCACAAGGACAGTGCGGCCTGTGTGCCAGCACCTGGGAACGAGGCAGCATAACGTGCAGCGATCATCGGCAACCGCGATACAGCCAGCAGATCGGGTAACGGGGTAGAATCGGCACATGGCAGTCCGAGCGTCCGGCCAAACCCGGCGAATGACGGTGGAAACGCACCGGAAAGGGCAGGGTGGATTGCGCTCACGGTCGTATACGCGTCAAAGCAAGCAGCAGCACCGGACCGCCCAGCAACGCAGCCAACAACCCGGCTGGAACCTCGGACGGAAACAACACCGTCCGACCGAGCCAATCAGCGGTGATCATGATGCTCGCCCCAGCCAACCCGGCTCCCAGGAGCTGGACGCCGGCACGCTTCAGTCCCACGAGCTGCGCAACATGCGGCGCAACCAACCCGACAAAGGAAAGCGGCCCAGCCAGCAGCGCACCAAGCGCGGTCAGCAATGCCGCCAGCCACAGCATCGACCTCCGCGCCAAAGTCATCGAAATCCCGAGTGCCGTAGCAACGGCGGGGCCGAGGGGCAGAATATCGAGCCAGCGCAGGGCACCCAGGCAAGCGCCCAGGCCAAGCGCCAGCAGAACGCATGACCACCAGATTGCCGTCGCCTGCATCCCGTAGGTCGACCCCGATAGCCAAAGCAACACGATCTCGGCTCTAGGGTCCCCGCTGGCGAGTAAGAGGGCAGTGATCGCCTCCGCTCCCGCCGAGACAGCAATCCCGGCGAGCACGATCCGCGTCGCATCACCACGCCCGAACCGCAGCAACAGTAGGAGCATCCCGCCCGCTCCCGCCGCGCCGAAGCCGAACCGTACGAGGGAACCGGTCAGTCCCATCCAAAGCGCGACGCCGCTGCCTGCAATGGCGCCGGTGCCGAGACCCAGCACCTCCGGGCTCGCCATCGGATTGCCGAGCACTCGCTGCAGTACAGTTCCGGCCGCCGCCAACACCACACCGGCAATCCCAGCCGCTGCCACCCGCGGCACGCGCTGTCCAAGCAACTCGGTCGACCAAGCCCATCCATTCGCTGTCTGACCGATGGAGAGCGCAACGATGGTCACACCGAGCAACAAACCCACGAGCGCCAGCAACGCCGGAGCTGCATGGACCGATAGTCGCCCAGGCGCGATCTCTGCCGGCCTCGCCGTGTTCGCTGCCACGCGTGGCAGCAGCCAAAGTAGCAGCGGAACACCGAGCAGCGCGCTGAAAGCACCGGTTGGCAACAACGCGCCATCGCGTCCGGAAAGGAGTTGCACGACCTGATCCGTCAGCAACAACAACCCGGCGCCAAGCAACGGCGACCACAGCAGCATGCCCCGTCCACGTCCGCCTAGCCGCGCCAAAGCCGGCGCTGCAAGTCCAACGAACCCGATCACACCTACCTGGCCCACCACCGCAGCCGTAAGCCCGACCGACAGCGTCAGGGCGGCGCCACGCACCAAGCCGACCGGCACTCCCAGCCCCCGTGCCGTCGTATCAGGTAGGTCGAGCATCGCCAGCGGGCGAGCCAGCAATGCCGTGGCCGAACCGCCAACGACAAACGTCAGCAGCAGCGAACGCGACCCATCCCAGCCAAGCTGCGTCAGCGTGCCGGCGCTCCAGACGAACAATCCAGCGAGCTGCCGCGTATGTAGCACCGCTAACACACCCGCCACCGAGCCGGCGTAGAGACCAACCGCCAGCCCGGCCAGGGCAACGGTTGCCGGGTCGAGCCTGCTACGGACGGTGAGCAGCATGACCAGGCCGATACCGACCGCGCCACCGGCGAAAGCGACGACCTCGCGGCCGAGTATGGCGAGCAGCGCCGGCGCATAAAGTGTCACGATCGACAGCGCCAGGGCTGCCCCGGCCGAAACGCCCAGCGTGCCGGGCGCGGCGAGCGGATTGCGCAACGCGACCTGCGCCAGCCCGCCCGCTAAGCCCAGCGCAGCGCCGGCGAGCAACGCGGTCGCGATACGCGGCAACAAGCTGTAGGCGATGACCACCGCCGGGAGATCGGCGGCATCGAAGGTCGATAGATGTGGCCATGCCCTCACTGGCATCCACAGCGAGATCCCGTACACCGCCAGCAGCGTTGCCGGCAGCAGAAGCCCCAGCAACAGCGAGGCAGGACGGCTAAGCACGCGCGGCACCGTCGAGCAGCCGCGGCAGCAGCAGATCGCAGAAGCGGCTCGCCGCCGGCAGCGTGCCGAACATCAGCACCGGGTCGAGGCGGAATACTCGCCCGGCGCGTACGAAGGGCAGCGCCTGCCAAAGAATGCTCCGGCCGAGCACCTGATCGAGGTCGGGCGGCAATGGTTCGACCAGGAAGAGAGTGGCATCGGCGACCGAGGCGAGCGCCTCGATCGGAACCGTCACCGATCCCCACCGGCCGGTCGATCCCTGCCACGCGTTGCGCAAGCCCAACCGCTCGAGGGCGTCATGCAGGATGCTGCCGACGCCAAAGAGCGACAAGTGCCGCGGGTCGATGAAGCTGGCGAGCAGGATCGGGCGTTGCAGCTGGCCGGCCAGTGCGGCGCGGCCCTCCTCGAATTGCGTGGTCACGCGTGCCACTAGTCGCTCGGCGTTCGGTAGCCGGCCGATGTGGGCGCCGATGGCGTTGGCAGCGGCGACAGATCGATCCCACGGCTGTTTGGCCGGCGTGTAGATCGGCAGATCCAGCACTGGGGCGATCGCCTCCAGTAGCGGCCGGATCGGTGCATGATCCTGTATCGCCAGGATCACATCCGGACGGAGCGCCTTCAGCACGTCCAGGTTGGGTTGAGTGCGTTGCCCGAGATCTTGCACCGTCGGCGGCATGGGTGGGGTCACGACCCAGCTGCGGTAATCCGCCGGGTCTGGCACGCCGACCAGATCGGCACCGAGCGCCAGCGCGGTCTGTGCCAGCCCGTAATCTAGGGCAGCTACGCGGGTCCCGCCCGGAAGGGCGATACCTGCGGCGAGCAAAGCGATGAAATCGCGCCGCCTCATGCTAGATAGGCGATCGGCGCCCCACCGGCGGGGTGCGGCAGCAAGCCGAGATCGACGGCATAGATCTCGCGCAGCTGCTCCGCAGTCATGATCTCCGTCGCAGCGCCACGTGCGATAAGGCGGCCCGTCCTCAACGCGACCAACTCGTCGCAGTATCGCGCCGCCAGGTTGATGTCGTGCAACACGACCACGATGCCGATGCCGTGCTCGCGGTTCAGGCTTTGCAGCACGTCCAGCACTACGCGTTGATGCGCCAGATCCAGCGCCGCAGTTGGTTCGTCGAGCAACAGGCAGCGTGCTTCCTGCGCCAGGCACATCGCGATCCAGCAGCATTGCCGCTCGCCGCCGGACAACTCCGCAACCGCCCGTCCGGCGAAACGAGTTACGCCGGTGCGCTCCATGGCCGCCTCAACTGCGACCCGGTCATCGTTCCCGAACCGGCCAAGTGCGCCATGCCAGGCATAGCGGCCAAGCTCGACGAGATCGCGCACCTTCATGCCGGCCGCTGCCGGTGGCTCCTGTGGCAGGTAGGCGAGTTGGCGGGCGAACTCCCGCATACCCCAATCACCAAGCCGCCGCCCGCCGAAGCGCACATGCCCCATACTCGGCGCCAGCTGACGCGCCAGGACGCGCAGCAGCGTCGACTTACCGGAGCCGTTATGCCCGATCAGCCCCACCAGACCGGTGCCATCGAGGGAGAGATCGATCCCATGTAGAAGTGTCCGAGATCCCGCGGTGACGCTGACTCCGGACAATTCGAACATCATCGATGCCTGAAGCCTACCAACGCACGCCCAGGCTTGCGAGCACCTCGCGCCGAGCGCCGTAGAAGCAGGCGGTGCCGCTGGTGCACTGGGCGACGAAGGTATGGTCGAACAGGTTGTTGGCGTTGACGGCCAGGCGCCAGCGGTTGTCGCGGCCGAAATCGTAGCGGGCGGCCAAGTCGACCAGCGTATGGTCGGAAACCTTGAACAGGTCGAAATTGCTCGCCTGCGTGCTGCCGACGTAGCGCACGCCGCCACCGAGGCTCAACCCGCCCAGACTGATGGCGCCGATTTTGGCTTCCGCGGGGAAAGCGTAGTCGATCCAGCCGGAAGCCAGGTTGCGCGGCACGCCGCCGACCGTCTTGCCAAGGGAGCCGTCATTGGCGCCGGTCACGATCGGGTCGAGATAGGTGTAGGTGCCGATCAGGTTCAGCCCGCGCGCGAGATTGGCCTGCGCCTCGACCTCGAAGCCGCGAACCCGAACGGAGCCAGTCTGCACGGTATTGACCGGATTGGCCGGGTCGGGAGTGCTGACGTTGTTCTGGTCGATCTGGAATGCCGCGGCGGTGACGTAGCTCGCCATGCCGATCGGCTGGTATTTCACGCCGGCCTCGACCTGCTCGCCCGTGGTGGGCTTGAACGCCTGGGCGGTGCTGTTGACGCCGATCACGGGCTGGAAGGAACGGCCGTAGCTGACATAGGGCGTGAAGCCGAGCGGCGCCTCGTAGCCCAGGCCGACCCGGTAGGTGAATTGCGAGTCCGACTGCGGCGTGGTGGTCGCGCCGAGCTTATCACGCGTCGTGATGTCGACGATGTCCTCGCGGACGCCGCCGGTCAGGATGAAGCGGTTCCACTTCACCTGGTCCTGGGCATAGACGCCGTAGAGGTTCTGCGTCTGCCCGGCATTGGTATAGATCGGCAACGGGTCCGGCTGACGGGTGCCATAGACCGGGTTGAAGATGTTGATGGAGGTGCCGGTCGTGCCGCGGTTCACGGTGTCGGTGGTGGTGCGGCTGTATTCGAACCCGGCGAGCACGGTGTGGGCGAGGGGGCCGGTGCCGAACTTCGCCTGCGCCTGGTTGTCGACGTCGAAGATGTTGGCGCGCACGTCCTGGCCGTAGGCAAAGCGGTCCAGCGTCGCGAGATCGGACTCTAGGCCCAGGCCGAATACCTGCCGCTGGCTATAGTCGATGCGCGAGAAGCGGACGTTCTGGCGCACGGTGAAGATGTCGTTGAACCGATGCTCGAACTCGTAACCGAGGTTGATTTGGGTGCGATCGACCTTGTTGTACTGGTCCTCGCCGGTAAACCGGTTAGTCGGGATGCGGCCGTTCGGGTTGCCGAACACGGTGCCCTGGCTGGGCAGGAATTGTTGCCCCGCCGAGTGGTCATGCTGGTAGCTGGTCAGCACCGTGACCGTGGTCTTGTCGTCGCGGTAGGTGATGGCCGGGGCGATGAACTGTCGGTCGTTCGGCACCTGATCGACCTGACTGCCGGCGTCGCGGACCAAACCGGTCAGGCGGTAGGACCACTTCCCGTCGCTGGTCTGCCCATCAGCTTGGCTGCCGAGCGGCCCGCCGAGGTCGAACTGGCCCTGGATGCGGCCATAGCTGCCGCCGAGCAAGGTCAGCTCGTGCAGGGGTGTGTCAGTCGGGCGCTTGCTGACCAGGTTGACCAGGCCGCCGGGCGCACTCTGGCCGTAAAGCACGGAGGCCGGGCCCTTGAGCACGTCGACCCGCTCGAGCCCGTAGGGTTCCGGCGCCAGCGCGGTGATGCCCGGTGAGAGGCGTAGCCCGTTCAGGTAGACGCCGGTGTCGTTGGCGTTGAAGCCGCGGATGGAGAAGAAGTCGACATGCGGGTCGGCGCCGAATGCTTCCGTCTGCACGCCGGCGGTGTAGCGCAGAGACTCGCCCAGGCTCTGCACCTGCCGCGAGTCCAACTGCTCGCGGTTGATGACGGACACGGATTGCGGGATCTCGTTCAGCGGCGTGTCGGTCTTGGTGCCGGTCTGGTCGCGGCGGGAGACGAAGCCCTGGGTGTCGCTCAAGGCACCGAGCTGCTGCCCCTGCACGTCGATCATCGGCAAGGTCGCATCTGCCGCGGTCTGCGCCCGGGCCTGCGTCGCGCACAGGGCCGGTCCTGCCAACGCGGAGGCGAGCAGCAGGTGCCGGTAGCTGCGCGACACCGAGAAAGTCTTGACCAAGGACCGCCCTTTCGAAACGAGAGCCGCACATAGCGCGAGTGCAAATTAGTCGCAATTGCAAATATTGGCGTAGGGCTGGAATTCAGTCAGGCAGGCTCACGTCAGCGCCACGCCTTTGATCTGCGCGTAAACGGCTCGATCCACTGCGAGGCCGAGCCGGTCCCAGGATTGCCGGGTCACCCGGGCGAGCAGCCGGGCTCCATTGCCGTCGATGCCGAGCCCCAGCACTACGACCAGCTCATACTCGCCGGCAGGCGATCGCGAGATGATCCGCGCCGGTAGGGCGTTGAGAATAGTGCTCTCCGCCGGGCTCGTGCCGATGCTGACGTCACGCGCCGCCACCTGCACCCGGCGCCGCGTCCCGGGTGCGATCCATGCGGATGGCACGACGAACGAGCCCCCGGCAACATGCAGGGTGAGCAGTCCGTAGCTGGTGTCGTAATTTCCAACTGTCCCGTCGAAGCTCACCGTCGCGTCCCGACGCGCCGCCAGCGGCAAAGCGGCGTCGCTCTGCAGCGCGGCAAGCGGTCCACAGGCCACGACGCGTCCGGACGACATCAGCACGAGGTAATCGGCCAAATGCTCCACCTCGGCCATGTCATGCGTCACATAGATGATCGGCAGCTTCAGGGTGGTGTGCAGGAGGTGCAGGAAGGGCAGGATCTCGTCCCGCGTCGCGTGGTCCAGCGCGGCGAGCGGTTCGTCCATCAGCAGTAGTTTCGGCTGCGACAGCAGAGCGCGCCCGATCGCGACCCGCTGCCGCTCGCCGCCCGAAAGATGTTGCGGCGAGCGGTCCAGCATGGCGCCGATACCGAGCAGGCCCACGACATCGTCGAAAGCGATCGCCCCCGTCGCCGCGCCGCGCCGCGACGCGAACAGCAGGTTGCGGCGGACGGAGAGATGCGCGAACAGGCTTGCTTCCTGGAACACGTAGCCGATCGGCCGCTGGTGTGCAGGCCGGAAGCTGTCGCCGTCCTGCCAGACATCACCGCCGACCACGCAGCGCCCCGACCCGATGCGGTGCAGTCCGGCGATGCTCCGCAAGGTCGTCGTCTTACCGCAGCCGGACGGGCCGAACAGCGCGGTGACACCCGTTGCAAGCACGGTGAATGCGGCATCGAGCGAAAACGCGCCGATCGTGCCGGTGAACGCGACCTCGACGGTGTCCGTCATCATACCCCGGACTGCCCGATCCGCTTCTCCAGCAGCATCATGGCCAGAATGACGGCAAAGCCGAATACCACCATGCCGCCGGCCAGGATGCTGGCCTCACCCCAGTGCGATGTCTCGACGAAATCGTAGATCGCCACCGACAGCACCTTGGTCTGCCCCGGGATGCTGCCGCCGATCATCAGCACGATGCCGAACTCGCCCACCGTGTGCGCGAAGCCGAGCACGGCACCGGTCAGGAAGCCCGGCCGGGCCAGCGGCACCGCCACGGTCCAGAACGCCCGCCGCGGCGAGGCACGCAACGTGGCCGCGACCTCGAGCGGGCGTGGGCCGATGGCGGCAAAGGCATTGCGGATGGGTTGCACCACGAAGGGCAACGAGTAGATCGTCGATCCCAGCACGAGGCCCGGAAACGTAAAGGCCAGCGTGCGCGCTCCCCAAAGCGAGGCAACCCTGCCGCCGGGTCCATCGGGCCCGAGCAGCACCAGCAGGTAGAAGCCCAGCACGGTCGGCGGCAGCACCAGCGGCAGCGCCACCACCGCGGCAACTGCTTCTTTCCACCAGGAGCCCGAGCGGCTGAGCCACCAGGCGATCGGCGTGCCGACGATCAGCAGCAGGACCGTCGTCACCGTCGCCAACTCTACCGTCAGCCGGATCGCGGTCCAGATTTCGGGCGACAGCGCGTCCAATCAGCTAATCCGAAGCGCCGACCTCGTAGCCGTATTTTCGGATGGTGGAGATGGCTTCCGGCTCTTTCAAAAATGCCAGGAAGCCGGTTGCCGCCTCGTTGCTCTGGCCCTTCTTGAGCAGCACCGCATCCTGCCGGATCGGCGAATACAGGGTCTGCGGCACCATCCACTTCGACCCGGCCTTGTCGTCGATCACCTGCGACAGCGCGACGAAGCCGAGCTGGGCATTGCCGGTCTGCACGAACTGAAAGGCCTGGCTGATGTTGGCGCCCACCACCAGCTTGGGTTGCAACGCGTCGTACAGCTTGAGAGCTTTCATGGTCTCCACGGCTGCGGCGCCGTACGGCGCCGCAGCCGGATTGCAGATCGAGAGCTTGTCGAAGGCTGCCTTGGTCAAGGTTGCGTCCCCCTGCACTAGGCCGGGCTGCTTGCTCCAGAGCACGAGTTTGCCGATGGCATAGGTGAAAGCGCTGCCGCGGACACCGAACCCGTCGTCGACGGCCTTCTTGGGCCGCTCGTCATCGGCCGAGAGGAACACTTCGAACGGGGCACCCTGGCTGATCTGGGTGTAGATTTGGCCTGAGGCGCCGAAGCTCAGCACGGCGTCGTTGCCGGTCTTCGCCTTGTAGGCCGCGGCGATCTCCTTGGCCGCATCGGTGAAGTTCGCCGCGACCGCGACCGTCGTCTGGGCCGCAAAAGCATGGGTGGCGGTCAGGGAAAGCAGCGCTGCAAACAACGCGCTCAACCGTGTCGGGCGTCTCATCGTGGGCCTTTCGTTGACGAGCGCCGTATATAGTCGAGCACAGCGCTATGCGCCAAATCGAACTCCTCCCATGACCGTGACATGAGACGTTCCAGCCGCTAAAAGCCTCCTACGTCGAGGGGAACAAACTGGCATCCGATGTCCGTGACAAGCTGATGCCCGAGACGGCCCCCACTCTTCCAGACGCTCTGGTCGGCAACCCGGACCGACTGGCCGCCCTGCTGGCCTATGACATTCTCGATACCCCGTCTGAAACCGGGTTCGACGACATGGCGCAACTGGCCGCCGCGCTGTGCGATGCGCCGACCGCACTCGTCAGCCTCGTTTCGAGTGATCGGCAGTGGTTCAAGGCGCTGGTCAACTTCCCGGCTCGCGAAACCGACTTGGACCGCTCCGTCTGTAAGTTCGTCCTCGACGAGCCCGATATTCTCGTCGTGCCGGATCTGGCGATTGATCCCCGCACGGCCTCGAACCCCTTGGTCGCCGGCGATCCTCGCATCCGCTTCTATGCCGGAGTGCCGTTGCGCACGCCGGAGGGACAGGTGTTGGGGTCGTTGTGCGTCATCGATCATGTTTCACGTCCCGCCGGGCTGACCGACGAGCAGGCCGAGCATCTGCGCCGCTGTGCCCGCCAGGTTATGAGCCTATTGCAGATGCGTCGCCTGGTTGTGCAACGCGACGCGGTCCTGGCCCGGCAGGATGCCGAGTTGCGCCGCGAACGTCATCTGGCCGTGCTTGCCGAAGCATCCGCCGCTCTGCTGGCCACCTCCGATCCGGTCCGGATCATCGAGCCGATCCTGGCCACGACGGCGGCCAGCCTCGGCTTCGAGCAATGCGTCATCTACGACGTCGCGCCGGACGGTCGTCACCTTCAGCTCAGGCAATCCATCGGCCTTGGCGACGAAGTGCGGCAAAGCCTCTTTTATGTCGGCTTCGATGAGGTGCTGTGTGGCATCGTGGCTGAAACCTGTCGTCCACTGGTGCTCACCTCCGTGCTGGCGAGCGTGGAGACGCGACACGAGTTCGCCCGGCGAGGCGGGATAGACGCCTTTGCCGGCTATCCGATCACCAGCCGCGGAAAGCTGGTCGGCGTGATCTCGTTCTGCACAACCACCCGGCCGACGTTCGACGACAGCGCGCTCACCTTTTTCGCCACCATCGCCCGCTATCTGTCGGCAATCTCCGAGCGCCTGGAGGGCGAGGCGACCGTTATCCGGAACGAAGCCAAATGGCGCACCGTGTTGGAGACCCTGCGCGAGGGCTTCATCATGGGTGAGCTGGTCCGTGACGAAGCAGGCCGCGTCGTCGATTGGCGTTATAACCAGGTCAACAAGGCCTGGTATGACTTGGTCGGCATCGAGCCCGGTCGTGCCGTCGGTCGAACCATCCGTGAGCTGGTCCCGGATGTCGAGGATGAGTGGATCCGCGAGTTCGCGGTCGTGGTGGAAACCAAAACCTCCTTCCGCTTCACGCGCCAGGTCGGCGCGCTCGGGCGCTGGTACGACGGCATTGCGCAGCATACCGGCGGCGACAATTTCACCGTGATTTTTATCGAGGTCACCGAACGGATCCTGCGCGAGCGGCGACAGGCGGCGCTGATGACGCTGGCCGACCAGCTGGCGCAGGAGGTGACGCTCGCAGGCATGTGCCTTGCCGCCAGCAGCATCGTGGGTCACGCGCTCGAGGTCGAGATGGTCGGCTACGGCGACGTCGATCCAGCCGCGGAGACCATCACCATCGAACGCGGCTGGACGAATGGCACGGTCGATACCCTCGTCGGCACGCTGCATTTTCGCGACTTCGGCTCGTATGTCGACGACCTCAAGGCAGGGCGCACCGTGGTGGTTCAGGATTGCCGCACCGATGCGCGCACGGTCGATCATGCCCCGGCGCTCGAGGCTCGCGGCGCG
Organism: uncultured Acetobacteraceae bacterium; assembly: GCA_964613945.1. Lineage (GTDB taxonomy): Bacteria > Pseudomonadota > Alphaproteobacteria > Acetobacterales > Acetobacteraceae > JAVVHH01. The sequence goes on along the minus strand of CAZTJC010000006.1, from coordinate 116,852 downwards.
CGCGCCTTTGTCAACATGCCGGTATTCGAGCGCGGCACTTTCGTTGCCTTGTTCTATGTCCTCAGCGCGTCACCACGGGAGTGGGCCGTGGACGAGCTGGCCTTCATTCGGGACGTGGCGTCACGCCTGCGTCTGGCGGTATCGCGCGTTCAGGCCGCCGCGGCACAGGATCTGCTGAACCAGGAGATTTCGCACCGGCTGAAGAACACGCTGGCGATCGTGATGTCCATCGCCGGGCAGACGTTTCGCTCCGTGCCGGATCAGGAGCCGGTTCAAGTGTTCGAACAACGCATCCATGCCTTGTCGTCGGCTCACGACGTGCTGTTGCGCAAGAACTGGGCGAGCGCGTCGGCGCACGAGGTGGTGCAGACCGTGTTGGCCGCCGCTGGCCATGCCGAACGCATCGACGTGTCCGGGCCCGATATCGACCTTGGCCCCAGCGCAACGCTATCGCTGTCACTGGTGCTGCACGAACTCACGACGAATGCCGCCAAGTATGGTGCCTTGTCGGTCGCCGAGGGCCGGGTCGCGATCAGATGGAGCATCTCAGGTGTTGATCGGGAGGCGGAGGTTTCGATGGAATGGACCGAGCGCGGCGGACCGACCGCCATCGACCCGGCCCTCAGCGGACGCCAGGGCTTCGGATCGCGGTTGATCCGCAGGGGACTGACCGGAAGCGGAGGCGTCGAACTCCATTACGCTCCGACGGGCTTTCAGTCCTCGATGCGGGCTCGCATCGTTCAATTGCAGGACGTCTAGCAAGGCGGGGTGCAGGGCGAGACACGCACCGTAACGATACGGCTTCGGTCTTGGTGTCGACAGGCTACCTTAAAGTTGTAGTCGCCGACCCGTCACCGGCTGCTAAAGCCCCGGTTTCGCCGATCGAATGACTCGGCAGGAGACGTTCAATGCCGCGCATCGTGCTGAAGAAGCTTTCCCAACAGACCATCGTTTTGACGGGCGGCACGTCCGGCATCGGCCTGGTGACCGCTCGCATGTTGGCAAAGCGCGGAGCCAAGCTGTTTCTGATCGCGCGTAACGAGGACGCGCTGCGTAGCCTCCGCGACGAGATCCGTGCCGGCGGCGGTCAGGCTGAGTATGCGGTCGCCGACGTTGCCGACAAATCGGCCCTGGACGCCGCGGCCGCCAGGGCCATTGAGGTGTTTGGCGGCTTCGACACCTGGATCAATGATGCCGGCGCGTTCATCTACGGCCGCCTCGATACGGTGACGCTCGACGATCAACGTCGCCTATTCGACGTGACCTACTGGGGTACAGTCCACGGCTCCCTGATCGCGGCGGAGCGGCTGAAGCGCACGGGCGGCGCGATCATCAACGTCGGTAGCGTGCTGGGCGAGATCGCCATTCCCTATCAAGGCGCCTATTGCGCATCGAAATTCGCGCTTAAAGGCTTTACCGAGGCGTTCCGCCGCGAAGTCGAAGCCGAGCGGCAACCGATATCGATCACCTTGATCAAGCCCGCAGCCATCAACACCCCGTTCACCGACCATGCCCGCAACCGCATGGACTCGCCCGGCACGCGCAATCCGCCGCCGGCCTACGACCCCCACTTGGTCGCCACCGCCATCGCCCATGCCTGCGAGAAGCCGGTGCGCGACTTGACCATCGGCGGTGCCGGTGGGATCAGCATGGTGCTCGCCAACCGCATCGCGCCTGGCGTCATGGATTGGCTCTCGGCCCGGGTCGGCCACGCGAGCATGACCACGCAGGATATCGGCGACCCGGCGCAGCGCGACAACCTCTACGAACCGCGTGAAGACCTGTCGGAAAATAGCAGCCTGCATCCGATGACGCGCAAGACCAGCCTGGCGCTGACCGCGCAACTCCACCCCGGCGCGACGTTGGCCACCCTGGCCTGCGCTGTGGCATTGATCGTCGCCACGACGCGTCGCTCGGCCGAGTGACGCGTCGTTCGTTCAAGTGATAGTCGTCAGCGCCGGGGTGCGCTGACGCCCAGTTCGGTTTCGAGTTCAGCGATACGCTTCTGCACGCTTTGGCGGAGGGTCGGTGCGGCATGGGATTTCATGCCGGCCAGCGTTTCCCGCAATTCGCGCAACAGCTTCTGCTTTTCCGCCATCGTGCGCTTCACCGGTTGATTGTCCGAACGCTGTCCTTCGATTGAACGCAAGATCTACTTCCCTTGTCAGAATGATGGTTCCGCCTCACCCGAGCAGGCGAGCGGCTTCTCCCTGCCCTTGTAGCAACTCCACAGCCTTGCGGTCGAACGAGATGAAATCCTCGCCACCGAGCCAGCGCCCCTCATAGGCGATCACGCCATCGGCGAAGTCGCCACCCGCTTCGAGCAGGGCCAGGCCGGCTTCTGCCGCCGGCCGGTTGACCGCGACGTTGGCGCTGTTGATGAGGCGTCGTAGCGTTTGCGCGATCTGCGCCGGCGCGATGCGGTATCCCCGCGACAGCACCCAGACCACCTCGCAAAGCGCCCCCAGCGGCAGCGCGATGAGACTCGCTCCGGCAAGCTCGGCTTTGGCGATTTCGCTTTGCCGCGCATCGTCCCCGGTCAACGCGCGGATCAGGACGTTGGTGTCGGCCGTGACTCTCACTGCGTGCCGGCCCACCCTTCTGCCGCGATTCGGCCGATCTCTTCGATCGACAGCGATCGGCCACCATCCGGCTTGAGCATGTCGAACACCGAGCTGATGGGCTCGTGTGGCCGGCTCGCCTGCACCGCAATCCGGCCGTTTGGCAGCTTTTCGACGGTGATGGTATCGCCGGGCTGAATGCCGAGATGCTGCAACACGTCCTTGCGCAGCGTGACCTGTCCCTTGGCAGTGATGGTCAGCGTGGTCATCCGATGCTCCAGGGCCCAAAAGTAAGGCTAACTTACCTTACCAGCTGAGCCTGGTCTAGCATGTCGGGTGTACTGCATCGCCGGGCGGGCATCCTAGACGGCGTATCGCGTCACCGCGTCGTTGTTCCAGGCGATGCCGGCACCGGGGCGATCGGGGATGTGGATCGCGCCGTCGCGGACCTCGAACGGCTCCTGCAGGAACGGGTTGCCCCAATCGCGCCACTCGAGCCAGTCGGCGCTCTCGCTCACCCGCCGCAGATGTGCGGAGAACTCCGGATACAGGTGGCTCGAGAGCGGCAGGTTCGCGGCCCCGGCGATGGCCGCGGCGCGGAGCCAGCCGGTGACGCCGCCGATGCGCATGAGGTCCGGCATGTAGCAATCCGCTGCATCGGCCTGCACGGCGCGGAGGAAGTCGCGCGGGCCGAAGATGTTTTCCCCGATCGAAATCTGCGTCCGCAGCCCGGCGCGCAGGCGCGCGCAGCCCGGGTAATCGTCGAACACGATCGGCTCCTCGAACCATGCCAGGCCCTGATCGTCGAGCGCATGCAACAGGCGCTTGGCCGAGGTCAGCGTCTGCCCCTGGTTGAAGTCGCTCATCAGCGTGATGTCCTCTCCCAAGGCGCGGCGCACTTCGGCGATCGCCTTGACGTCGTCGCGCACGTACTCGCGGCCCAGGCGGATTTTGACGGCGGTGAAGTCGCCTTCCGCCACCAAGGACGATGCCTCGTCGGCGATCCGGTCCATGTCGATCAGCCACAACCCGTTGGTGTTGTAGGCTCGAACCGGACCAACGGTACCCCCGAGCAGCTTGACCAGCGGCAGGTCGACCGACTTGGCCAGCGCGTCCCACATGGCCATGTCGATCCCGGCCATGGCGATCAGCGGCGTTCCCTGCCGCCCGTTGAAGTGCAGCGCCTTCATCGCCGCCTCGAAGCGGTCAAACGGCGCGAGCGGCTTGCCTCGCCCATGCGCGGCCATGTCCTCGATCAGCGCCACGATGGATTTGGTGGCGCTGGCCCGATACGGCTCGAGATAGCCGTGCCCGACGATGCCCTCCTCAGTGATGACGTCGATCAGGATGAACGGCCAATGATGATACTCGCCGACCTTGCCCACGATTGGCCGTCGCAGCGGTACGCTGAGCACGCGCGTATCGATCTGTCGCAACGTGAGCCCCGGCATATTGCTTATGCTCATGGTGAACTCCTCCCTGATGCCTCGTATCGAGGCAGTTGACGCCTTTCACAAGGCGTTTGGCGCTTTTGATTTGACAGCGTTAGGATGCAACTTTCAGGGTTGCTGTCTGCAACCAACCAAAAAAGGGGAGGTCGGAATGATCACCGTCACCGTAAATGGCGCACAAAAAACTTACGACGGTGATCCGTCGCTGCCGCTGCTCTGGTTCCTGCGCGATGAAATCGGCCTGACCGGCACCAAATTCGGTTGCGGCGCTGCCCTGTGTGGCGCGTGCACCGTGCATGTTGGCGGCCAAGCGGTCCGTTCCTGCATCACGGCCTTAGGTGACATCGACGGCCAGACCGTGACGACGATCGAGGGGCTGCATCCGACCGGAGATCATCCGGTACAGGTGGCATGGCGCGACAACGGGGTGCCGCAGTGCGGCTACTGTCAGGCCGGGCAGATCATGCAAGCGGCGTCGCTGCTGGCCAACACGCCCAAGCCGACCGACCAGGAGATCCGCGAGCAGATGGCCGGCAACATCTGCCGCTGCGGCTGCTACCAGCGCATCGAGACCGCCATCCGCGCTGCCGCGACGGGGGCCTGAGCCATGACGCATCATCGTCCACAGATCGCTTCGGTCGAGAACGTCAGCCGCCGTGGTGCCCTGAAGGGACTGCTGGCCGCCGGCGGATTCATCCTTGCAGCCCGGCTGATCCCCGGCGCGCAGGCGGCGTTCCCCGCCAATTACAGCACCGGCGCCGGCGACATGCCGCATGGCACGGTCAATGATCCCAAGGTATTCGTCTCGATCACCGCGGATGGCACCGTCACCATCGTGGCGCACCGCCAGGAGATGGGCACCGGCATCCGGACCAGCCTGCCGATGGTGGTGGCCGACGAGATGGGCGCCGATTGGGACCGGGTCAAAGTGATTCAGGCCGACGGCGACGAAGTGAAATACGGCAACCAGGACACCGACGGCTCGCGCAGCACGCGGCACTACCTGATCCCGATGCGGCAGGTAGGGGCGGCCGCGCGCACGATGCTGGAAACGGCGGCGGCGGCGAAGTGGAACGTACCGGTCGGCGAGTGCAAGGCCGGCGTGCACGAGGTGGTGCATGCCGCAACCAACCGGAAGCTCGGCTTCGGCGCACTGGCCGAGGATGCCGCCAAGCTGCCGGTGCCGCAGACGGCATCCTTGGTGCTTAAGGACCCGGCGCAGTTCCGCTACATCGGCAAGGGCCAGGTCGGCATCGTCGACCTGCGCGATATCACGGTGGGCAAGGCGACCTATGGCGCCGACGTGCGGCTGCCGGGGATGAAATACGCGGTGATCGCCCGCCCCCCGGTCACGGGCGGCAAGCTGGTTTCGTTCGACGCCAAGGATGCGTTGGCCGTGCCCGGCGTGGAGCAGGTGATGGAGGTGCGCGGCTATCCGTGGCCGTCCAAGTTCCAGCCGCTCGGCGGCGTCGCCGTGATCGCGCGCAACACCGGCATGGCGATCAAGGGGCGGGATGCGCTCAAGCTGGTGTGGGATGACGGCGCCAACGCGTCCTACGATTCGGCTACCTATCGAACCGAGTTGGAAGACTCCGTCCGCAAGCCCGGCATGGTCGTTCGCGACAGCGGCGATGCCGAGGCTGCGCTCAAGGGCGCCGACAAGGTGATCGTCGGCGAATACTACCTGCCGCATCTGGCGCATGTGAGCATGGAGCCGCCTGTCGCCACTGCCGACGTAAAGGACGGCAAGGCGGTGATCTGGGCGCCGGTGCAGAGCCCGGGTGGCACCCGCGAGGACGTCGCTAAGACGCTCGACATCCCGATCGAGAACGTCACGGTGCACGTGACGCTGCTAGGCGGCGGCTTCGGGCGCAAGTCGAAGTGCGACTACGCGTTGGAGGCTGCGCTGTTGTCGCAGAAGCTCGGTGCGCCGGTGCGGGTGCAATGGACCCGCGAAGACGACGTGCGGCACGATTTCCTGCACACGGTCTCGGCCGAACGGATCGAAGCCGGCGTTGACAAGCAGGGCAAGGTGGTCGCCTGGCGGCATCGCAGTGCAGCGCCGAGCATCGGCTCGACGTTCAAGGCCGATACGGATCACGCCATGCCGTTCGAACTCGGCATGGGATTGGTGGACCTGCCGTTCGACATCCCCAACGTCCGATGCGAGAACCCGGCCGTTGCGGCGCGCACTCGCATTGGCTGGTTCCGCTCGGTGTCCAACATCCCGCGCGCGTTTGCGATTCAATCGATGGTCGCCGAGATCGCGCAACAGACCGGGCGCGATCCGAAGGACATGTTGCTCGAGTTGATCGGCCCGGCGCGGCTGGTGGATCTTAGCGGCGTCAAGAACATGTGGAACTACGGCGAGCCGATCGCGAGCTACCCAATCGATGCCGGGCGGTTGCGCCGCGTAGTCGAGATGGTGGCCGAGAAAGCCGAGTGGGGCCGTAAACTGCCACCGGGTCATGGACTGGGGATCGCAGCACACCGCAGCTTCGTCAGTTACATCGCCACCGTGGTCGAGGTGGCCGTCAACGACAAGGGCGAACTGACTATCCCGCGGGTCGACACCGTCATCGATTGCGGCACGTTCGTGAACCCCGAACGCATCCGCTCGCAGATGGAGGGTGCGGTCATCATGGGGATCAGCCTAGCCAAGTACGGCGCGATCACCTTCAAGGATGGCCGTGTCGAGCAGGGCAATTTCGACGACTACCCGGTTTCCCGTGTCGACGACGCGCCAGTGGTGACGAACGTCCACATCATGCCGCCAGGGGCTGAAACGCCGCCGAGTGGGGCAGGGGAGCCCGGCGTGCCGCCGGTCGCGCCGGCTCTGATTAACGCGATCTTCGCCGCGACCGGCAAGCGGTTGCGGGCGATGCCGATCGGGCAGCAACTGGCGATGGCGGGATCGGTGCCACAGGCGGGCGCGCCGCGAAGCCAGCCGGCCGAACAGGTTTCCACCGCACCAGCCGGGGCTGCACCGGCGCGGACGGAGACCACAGGCGCGCCGCCGCCATCGGGCAAGGTGCAGCAGATGAACAACGAGGCTGCCGATAAGATCGAGAAAACAGGTAAGTAAAAACGCGGGCCGGGGCTGCATGGCGCAGCCCCGGCCCTAAACACGCAAGCGTTCAACTAGGTCGAACAACGGGACGACCTTAGACAGGAACCGAGCGTTCGGTACCTGCCCAGGATTGGCGTTATGCGGCTACGAGCGTTTTGATTTGAGTCCGGGCGGCCGACATTGCCGCCGCATCCTGCTCGGGTCCGTAAGCGATGCCCTCGGCGCGCACGACCTCGACATCCTTGATGCCCAGAAAGCCCAGCAGAGACGTCAGATAGGTCGCAAGATGCTCGTTGGGCGCGAATGCTCCCTGCGAGTAGATGCCACCCGAGGATAGCGCCAGATAGGCCTTGCCGGTCAGCAAGCCCTGCGGACCGGTGGCCGTGTACTTAAACGTTTGTCCGGCAATGGCGACGTGGTCGATCCACGCCTTGAGGGTGGAGGGAACCGTGAAGTTGTACATCGGCGAGCCGATGACGACGACATCGGCGGCCTTCAACTCGTCGACCAGCTCCTTGGACCGGGCCATCGTCGCCGTGAGCGAGCTATCCTTCTCGCCCTCCGGTGCCCATGCCTGACGGATGGTCATGTCCACATGGGGTAGACGATCAACCACCACGTCGCGGTAGACGACCGAAGCCCCCGGATTTGCCGCCTTCAGCTTCTCGACCAACTCCGCCGACAGACGACGTGAATGAGACGCGGCGGCGTCGCTGGCGCTGGCGTCGATGTGCAGGATGTTCATGGAGTCGATCCCCTTGGTGGTCACCGGGATGGTGCCGATCAGTAACCAGGGCTAAATGAAGCACCACACTCCCGCTCACAAGAAGGCACATCCATGGAACTCGGGCACACCGATGTAACCGCCCGCGCAGCCGAACCGCTGACAGCACCAGGCCATCACACGACGGCCCGGTGCAAAGCCGTCAACAGCATCCTGGCCCGGATCGGCGACAAATGGAGCGTGCTGGTCGTGATGTCGCTCGCTGACGACACCTACAGGTTCAACGAGTTGAAACGGCTGGTCGATGGCATCTCGCAGCGGATGCTTACCTTGACGCTACGCGGCCTGGAGCGGGACGGACTGGTGGAACGCACATTCTACCCGAGCATCCCACCCAAGGTCAGCTACGCCCTCACCGATCTCGGCCGTTCGCTGCGTGAGCCGGTTGGAGCGCTGGGCCAGTGGGCGATCGAGCATCGCGGAACCGTTGAACGGTCTCGCGAACTCTACGACAGCAAACTGGGGAGTGAGAGGGCGCCCTGACGCCCGATCGCTGTTGTCCTGACCGGCGCATCGGATACTGACACGCCGGTTGAGACTGCGGCTTAGGCTGCCGTGGGATAGTCCACGTAGCCCTCTGGGCCCTGGCTATACCAGGTCGCCGGGTTGTCCTTAGCGAGCGGAAGACCGTCCTCGATGCGCTCAACCAGGTCCGGATTGGCGATGAACGGCCGGCCGAACGCGATGGCGTCGGCAACGCCGGACTGCAGCATGGCTTCGCCGCTGGCCGGGTCGTAGTCGGAGTTGAGCACCAGCGCGCCGTCGAAAACCTCGCGCATGGCGGGTGCGATCGGGGCCACCGCCGCCTTGCCGAAGGTGCCCTCGAAACCGGGTTCGCGCAATTCGAGGAAGGCGATGCCGATATCGGACAGCGCTGCCGCGGCGGCGGTGAACAAGGCTTCCGGCGCGCTGTCGTCGACGCCCTGGATGGCGCCGTTCGGCGACAGGCGCACTCCGGTGCGGTCGGCGCCCACGACGTCCACCAACGTCCGCGTCACCTCTGTCAGCAGGCGGATGCGGTTCGGGATCGAGCCGCCATACTCATCATCGCGCTGGTTCGGGCCGTCGCGGAGGAATTGGTCGATCAGGTAACCATTGGCCGCGTGCAACTGGACGCCGTCGAAACCGGCTTCCATCGCGTTCTGCGCCGCCCTGCGATAGTCGCTCAGCAGGCCGGGGATCTCGTCGAGCCGGAGCGGCCGGGCTTCGACGTAGTCCTGCTTGCCGTCATACGTATGCGCTTGACCCGGCGCCGTGGTCGCGGACGCGGAAACCGGCTGAGCGCCCCCGAGAAAGCTTGGATGCACGATGCGGCCCATATGCCAGAGTTGCACCACGATGCGTCCGCCGGCCTCGTGCACGGCGTCCGTCACCGTGCGCCATCCGGCGACCTGCTCGGCGTTCCAGATGCCGGGCCCGTAGGGCCAACCAAGGCCTTGCTGGCTAATCCCAGTGGCTTCCGAGATGATCAGGCCGGCGGCGGCACGCTGGCGATAGTACTCCACCATCATCGGCGTCGGGACGTGCTCGCGCGTGTTGCGGGCGCGAGTGAGCGGCGCCATCAGGATGCGGTTCGGCGCGTGGATGGCACCGATGGTGATCGGGTCCGTCAGTGTCGGCATGGAATGGACTTCCTTCATTGGGGAATGTGACGCACGGGCGGCTGACCCGCAGCAACCGATAGGCTCGATCGCGAACCCCGGCCGCGCCCCGAACATGCATACACCTAGCCGAAGCCGCGCGAGGCCAGGCTAATAGGGTGTCGCTTGATCCGATCACAACGGCAAGGAACATGGCGTTCATGAACACCGTGTTCAAGCCGCAATGCCCGCGTCCGGCGACAGGCTGAAACACCTCTGCTTGTTTGATGGCGCGACCTGGCATTGCGATAGCCTGGCCTCACATGTCGATCGTACACGGGGACGACCAGGCGTTCACCCCTTCATAGGAGCTACGGGTTTCGCAGACGCCGATCGTGCCTCTGCCGGCGGAGGGGCAACAACCAGCTAGGACATTGGAGGTCAGCCGAAGGTCCAGCAACAGGCCCGCAAAAGTCAATCAGACGGGCGCCAGCGCTGACGCTTCCGGCAGGGCCCGTAAGCATCGCTTGTTTGTTGATCCCATTGAATATCTACTACTGTCAAAATAGAATTTACCAGTTTGAGATATGTTATCTTCAATATTGTCCATATGTGTAATATTTACGACCATCACGGATAAATTTGCCGGAAGCGATAGATGTACGAGTTAGTCATCAAACTCGAGGGCCTTCCGGAGAGCGTTCAGCACATCGCTGATATTATTGATGATGCGTTGCCCGATAGATTTGTCTGGGTGCAGTCCGGAGACGACGTCAGCATTGCTACGATCAAGATAAAGGGTTTCGCAATGCCCTCCATGGTAGCCGATACATCTGGAGAGCTTGCAGCGTAAGGCGTCTCTGGTTTGAGAAGAGCCAGCTGAAAACGTCACGCAATTGTAGTCGCAACATGCCGTGCTCGACGGCATTGATGGTTAGTTCGTGGATCGTCAGCACAAAAATTTACCCGACTTCCGGCTGCAACAACATCCGCGGTCCTGGGCGATGACGCATCATGCTGAAGTCGTATCGACGCGATCTCGTAGAATCTGGACCGGGTCGAACATCGACAGTTCGCGAAGACCCGCCATGTCAGGCAACGTCGCTCTTCGGCTGCGCAACGAAAGCAGTCCGCTGCTTCTCAGCTCCTGTAGCGCGCGGTTCACGTGAACGGCTGAAAGACCGAACAAATCCGCCAGATCGACTTGAGTCAGCGGCAAGTCGAAGGAGTTGTCCTCGATCATGCCGACCATTGCGAGACGTTCCCACATCTCGCAGAGGAAGTGCCCGAGACGCTCCGTCGCCGAGCGACGACCGAGGCTGACCACGTGTTCGCGCGCCAGAGCATCTGTCTTGAGTAGATCCCACCACAGCGCCTCTTCGATCCGCGGGTTCGAGCGGGCGGTATTAAGCAAGAATTGCGGCGGCACGAAGCTTAGCATCGCCAGCGTCAGGGCCGCCAGCGAGTGGTCCAGAACTCGCGGCACCGCCCCGAACGGCTGGCACAGATCGCCGGGAATGTAGATCGAGGTGATCTGCCGCTTGCCGTTTTCCAGTTGCTTGTATCGGCACAGCCAGCCTTCGACGACCAGCACAATGGACCGCTGGTGGGCGCCTTCCCGCAACACGTCGCCGCGTCCGACCGGCCGCGTTATGTTGGCCAAGTCGGTCAGGATGATTTCGTCTTCCCGCGTCAGGATCGCACCATTGCGAAGCTTGCAAAACGAAAGGGTGCACCCGGTGACGCTCGGTGCTGGCTGGGGAATGGCTCAACGAAGAGGCCGGCTCACCAGTGCTCCGGCAACGGCATAAGCAAATCGTTTCCGGGAAAAGGCTTGTTGGCAGGCAACGGATGCGCATGGCTCTTCGAGAAAGGCGCCGACAGCGTCATTCTGAAGCTGGACCGATGGCAGGGCATCGCTGATGTTTGGAACAGAACCGAACATTTCCACACCGGTGCTTGAGGTGATGTCGACGACTTCCTCGCTGATCAGGCATCTATCCTCGACCACGCGAACGCGATGAGCCTGCGATATCGGATGCGGGAGCGACGTCGTTACCATAATCCAGTCTCTGACAATGAAACAATTGAACCGGTGAGCGCACGACTTCCCGCAACGATGAGCGCAATCGCACGCCCGACGCGCAGCCCGGCATCTTGCAATGCTGAGCATTCCATCAGATTCGATGCTGGAACGGCAGCGCCTGCCCCGCTCGCAACCGGAACAGCCCGGCCGGGCGGTGAGCGCCGGTCTTGCGGCTCTCGGCGGGCTCCACGATTTCCTGATCGATGATCTTGCGCCGGAATGACGCCAGATCCAGCCGCGTGCCCAGTACCTGTTGGTACACGGCGTGCAACTCCGCCAAGGTGAACAAAGCAGGCAGCAGAAACGCCGGCAAAGCGGAATAGCTGGATTTTCCACGTAGCCGCGCAACGGCCGCATCGACGATCGAGGCGTGGTCGAAAGCCAACGGTGGCAGCGAGGCCACCGGCTGCAGCGTCAGCGCGCTGTTGGCGGCAAGCAGGTCGGCTTCCGGCACCAGCGCGAAATACGCCACCGTCAGCGACCATCCGCGCGGATCGCGCGCCGCTCCGCTGAACGTGCCGAGCTGTTCGAGATAGCGGCACTCCAGCCCGGCCTTCTCGCGCAGGATCCGTGCGGCCGCGGCTTCCAATGAGTTGTCGTCTGGCACGTGAACATACCCGCCGGGCAATGCCGCCATCCCGATGAACGGCGCCCGGTTCCGCTCGATCAGCCCCACGGCGAGGGCGCCGCCGCTGAGGGTCAGCAAGGCCGTGTCCACGGTCGCGATCGGCATCGGGAAATTCGGTTCTACGCTCATATTTCTAATTTGCATATTACATTTAACTAGTCCAGGATGATGTCACCGGGCGAGTTCTGCCTTGCCCCTCCGGAGCCTGACACCGATGCGACTCAGCTTAACCGTTTCCGGCCAGATCGTCCCGTTGCGATGTTTCACCTTCCCGGGTGGCGAACTCCAGGTCAGGATCGAGGGCCTGCCCAGCACGGTTGACGCCGTCACGATCCGCGCTGACCTGGTCGATTCCGATACGCTGATGGCGCTCCTGCTGCTGACCGATGCGGCGCGCCGTCATTACGCGGACCCCGCCATCGATCTCGTCTGCCCTTATTTGCCGTATGCGCGGCAGGATCGGGTGGCCTACTCCGGCGAGGCGCTGTCGGCCGCAGTCGTCTGCAAGCTGCTGAATGCACAGAATTATCGCTCGGTAGAAATTTGGGACGCGCATAGCGACGTGTCGCTGGCACTGCTCGACCGGGTGCGGCACCGGCCGGCCAGCGACCTGGCCGGGTCGATCGTCACGGCGAACGACGTCGTGGTCGCGCCGGATCTGGGCGCGGTGAAACGGGCGACCGCCTGCGCCAAGCTGGCCGGCGTGCCAGTGGTGCAGGCGGAGAAGACCCGCAGCACCGATACCGGTGCCATCACTGGTTCGGCAGTGCATAGCGGTCCGATCGGCGCGCGGGACTTCCTGATCGTCGACGACATCTGCGATGGCGGTCGCACCTTCATCGAACTGGCCAAGGTGCTGCGGCCGCTAACCGACGGCCGGGTCAAGCTCTACGTTACCCACGGCATCTTCAGCGCCGGGTTCGAGGCATTGCGCGCCGGGATCGACCAGATCTTCGTCGCCAATCCGTTCCCGGCCGATCTGCCCGATTTCGTTCAAATCGTAAGAGGATAGCTCCATGCGTATCTCTCCGCTGCACGCGACCGACTTCTATAAAACCGGTCACATCCGCCAGTATCCGCCGGCAACGTCGCTGGTTTATTCCAACTTCACCTGCCGTAGCGACAAGCTCGCCGAAGTGCTGCCGGACTTCGACCACAAGGTGGTGTTCTTCGGCTTGCAGGGCCTGGCGCAGTGGCTGCTGATCGACGCCTGGAATGACGAATTCTTCCGCAAGCCCAAGGAGGAGGTGGTCGGCGCCTACCAGCGCCGCATGGACTTGTCGCTCGGCAAGGGCGCGGTCGACGTCAGCCATGTCGCCGCTCTGCACGACCTCGGCTACCTGCCGCTGCGGATCAAGGCGCTGCCGGAGGGCAGCCGGGTGCCGATGCGCATCCCGCTACTCACGGTGGTCAACACGCACCCGGATTTCTATTGGGTGACCAACTACATCGAGACCCAGCTGTCGGCCGAGCTATGGAAAGCCGTCACCTCGGCCACCATCGCCTACGAATACCGCCGCCTGTTCGCCCGCTACGCCGAGCGCACCGGCGCCGACCCGGCGATGCTCCCCTGGCTGGGCCACGACTTCTCCGCCCGCGGCATGTCCGGCATCAGCGACGGCGCCACCAGCGGGGCCGGGCACCTGCTGTCGTTCTGCGGCACCGACACCATCGCGGCGATCGATTACCTCGAGACCACGTACCCGGACGCCGAGCCCACGCTGATCGGCGGCTCCGTGCCAGCGACCGAGCACTCCGTCATGTGCATGGGCGGCGAGGACGACGAGATCGGCACCTTTCGCCGCCTGGTTACCGAGACGTATCCGTCCGGTATTGTCAGCATTGTCAGCGACACGTGGGATTTCTGGCGCGTGATCACCGAGTATGCCGCCAACCTGAAGCCGGAGATCCTGGCCCGCACGCCGGACGCGCTCGGCAACGCCAAGGTGGTGTTCCGCCCCGATAGCGGCGATCCCGTGCTCATCATCGCTGGTGACCCGGCCGCCGCGCCGGGCACGCCCGAGCACAAAGGCGCCGTCGAGTGCCTGTGGGACATTTTCGGCGGCACGGTCACGGCGCAGGGCTTCCGGGTGCTCAACCCGCGTGTCGGCATGATCTACGGCGACAGCATCACGCTGGACCGCGCCACCCGTATCCTGGAGGCGCTCGCGGCCAAGGGTTTCGCGTCGAGCAACATGGTGTTCGGCATCGGCTCCTTCACCTACCAGCACGTCACCCGGGACAGCTTCGGCACCGCGATCAAGGCGACGTTCGGCGTGGTGGGCGGGGAGGACCGGGTGCTGTTCAAAGCGCCCAAGACCGATAACGGCACCAAGAACTCCGCCCGCGGCCTGCTCCGGGTCGAGCAGGAGGACGGCACCTTCGTGCTGCACGAGTTGCAGACCCGCGAGCAGGAAGGGCAGGGCGCGCTGCAGACCGTGTTCGAGGATGGCCACATGGTCCGAATGGAGGGGCTGTCGACGCTGCGGCAGCGTTTGTGGGGCGATCGTGGCTGAGATCAGCCGCTTCTTCGCTTATCGCCATCTGCGCAGCGAGGCGGCCAGCCACGTGGTGGTGTTCCGCCGCGGCAAGCTCGTCCGCTCGGGCCGCGGCCTCAGCTTCTGGTTCGACCCGGACCACACCAGCATCATGGAGATCCCGGCTGACGACCGCGACACGGACTTCGTATTTCAGACCCGTTCGCGCGACTACCAGATGGTCACCGTCCAGGGCACCATCACCTGGCGGGCGGCCGAGCCCAACGCGCTCGCGACCCGGGTGGACTTCTCCATCGACATGCGAAACGGGCGATTGCGCACGGACCCGTTGGACCGCATCGCCAGCCTGCTGACCGGCTTGGCGCAGTATCAGGCTGCCCGCTACATTGAGCACCGTACGGTCAGCGATCTGCTAGCTGAGGGAGCGGCGCCGATCCAGGACGGGATCAGCGCCGGGCTGGTCGCCGATACGCGACTGCGCGAAATGGGGCTGTCGGTGGTCACCGTGCGTATCGCCGGCGTCAGCCCTAGCGCCGAACTCGCCCGCGCGCTGGAAACGCCCACTTTCGAGCGTGCACAGGGCATGGCGGACGAGGCGTCGTTCGCGCGCCGGGCGCAGGCGGTGGAGAAAGAGCGGGCGATCGCGGAAAACGAGCTGTCCACCAAGGTGGAACTGGCACGGCGGCAGGCGGCGCTGATCGCGCAGGAAGACGAGAACGCCAGGCGTGTGGCGGAGGGCCGGGCGGAAGCCGGACGCATCGCCGCCGAGGCGGAGGCAGCCCGCATCCGTCTGGTGGAAGCAGCGCGCAACGGCGCCGAGGGCGAGCGCCTGCTCCTGCTACGCGACGTGGACCCGGCCGTGCTGCAGACCCTCACGCTGCGCGCCTTCGCGGAGAAGCTCACCAAGATCGACACCCTCAACGTCACACCCGACCTGACGGCGGCGCTGGCCGGACTGCTCCGCGGTCCCGCGCCGGAGACACCCAAGGCCGCCCCGACCGCACGATGACGGGCGCGCTCGCCCCCCGCCTCGTGCTGGTGACGCGGGAGACCGAGTACGAGGGCCTGATGGCCCGGCACGCCACACGCGGCCAGGCGGCGGCTTTTCTACGGCAGCGGTCGCAGACCCTGACGGAGGTGGATGCGCAGCGGGATCAGGTGGGCGCGATGCTGGCCGAGATCCGCGCCGCGGTGCCAAAGGGCTGGCGCATCGCGACGGTGCGGCGGGCGGAGCTGGATCGCTTCCTGTTCGGCCCGGAGGACGTGGTGGTCGCCGTCGGCCAGGACGGGCTGGTCGCCAACCTGGCCAAGTATCTCGACGGCCAGCCGGTAATCGGCGTCAACGGCGACCCGGCCCGCAACCCCGGCGTGCTGGTGCCGCACACCGCCGGCGATGCCGCAGCCCTGCTGCAGCGCGCCGCCGCCGGAACCCTGCCGACGGAAGCCCGCACCATGGTGCGGGCGGAGCTGGACGACGGCCAGGTGCTGCTGGCGTTGAACGAGATCTTCGTCGGCCACGCCAGCCACCAATCCGCCCGCTACAGCCTGGCTTATGCGGGGCGGGAGGAGATGCAGTCCTCGTCGGGTCTGATCGTGGCCAGCGGCACCGGCGCCACCGGATGGGCGCTGTCGATCGCCCGCGCCACGGGCGTCACTGTGGATCTGGCGCCGGAGGAGCAGGCCGCCATGTTCCTGGTTCGCGAGCCCTGGCCAAGCCAGGCGACGGGAACCGGGCTCATCGGCGGTCGGCTTGCCCGGGGCGACATCCTGTTAGTGGTGTCGCGAATGAATGAGGGCGGCGTGGTGTTTGCCGACGGCATGGAAGGGGATCGGCTGGACTTCGCCTGGGGACGCACCTTGCGTATTGCCGTCGGGGAACGGCAATTGCGCTTCGTCCCCGGCGTTCGGCCTGCACCTCCTGCCTCATCACGCCAAACGGCTCGGCCGACGCGGGTCGTGGCGGCCCCGACGACCCGCCCCGTGGTTCCAGCGCCTGCCGCACGGACGCGATCAGCGCCTCGACGACGCCTGATCTGGCTGCTGCTGGCCATTCTCGCCCTCGTATGGCTGGCCGAGAAGATTATGACGTTGATCGCCGTCGCGGTGTGACCGCGACCCGTCCTGCTACTGCGGAAGATTGAACGGCTCGCGCCGATCTGCGACGAGCCGGTTGGGCGGGAAGATCGCCTGCACCGCGGCGCAGCCTTCCGGGATGGAGCGCCGGACGTAGACATAGGTCCCGTCCTGTCCCTTGCCCGTATCGGTGACATGGAAGGTGCAATACTCGTAGCCGCGCGCCGACAGGATGGCTTGCAGGCCGTATTCGGCCCCTATCCCAAGCAGTGCGATTGCCGGCAGGGCAGCGACCGCGCCATACACGGCGATTGTGAAAACGAGCCGCTCCGGCGGGCGCAGCCGAAGAGCCCAGGCCAGCGCACCCAATACCAAAATTGCCAGCAGCAGGGTGATCCCGGTTTCCTTGCCGTCCGCCACCTGAATGACGTCGCGCGCCGACATGACCGAGGCCAAGCCGCGGACGACCTCGCTGGGCCAGACCACGACGACGAGCCACGCCACCAGCAAGAACAGGGGTGTCCCCGCAATCAGCAGGATGCGCGAAAGGGTCGTCGACCCGGCGCCACGCCTCATCGACGGCGACCCGTCGCGGCGTCATCGGCTTGCTGCAGCAGACGTCGGTAGGCGCGATGGAAGCCGAAGGCGAGACCGCCGAACGTCAGGCCGGCGGATGCGCTAAAGATCCCGGCTAGAATCGCGCCCACCTCGTCCGGCTCCGGCACCCGTCCATCCAGCTTCTTGCGCTTGAGAACCACTGGGTCGTCGGCGACGGGCACCCCTCCCGCCCGCATGGACGTGATCAACCACGCCGGTAGGCCACGGGACAACTCTCCCTCCGTCGCCCCGGGTTGTTGGAAGTCGGCGAGGCTCTCCAACTGCAGCACCGACACGGCATCCCCGTGTCGCCAGCCCGGCGCGGTCACCGGCGTGTAGACGTCCTGATAGCGCGTGGTGCGGATGGAGAAGTCGTGCTCCCAAGCCAGATCCGGCTGCGGCGTGCCGCCGATCAGGCGGGCGTAGTCCGGCAACGTGGCGCCGCGCGCCGCCGCCTCGGCCATCGTGAGGGTCGGCAGGGCGCTACCAGGCGCCTGCTCGCCGGGCCGGAGTGACATCCAACCCAGCACCGTGCCGACCAGGGGGCAGGCCAAGGCCAACACCAGCATGACGCGCCATGACCGCCGCATGCGACGCACCAGTATGTCAGTTGAAACAACCGGGCGTGACGCTCGCCGATCCGGCCAGAACGCGTCCTTGGCGCCATTCACGAAAGGCCAATCAGGTCGGCGCGGAAGCAGCGCCAGGACCAGCATCGGCACTAGCAGAATCCCGAAGCCCGGCAGAAAGCTCATCGTGGCGCTGTCCGAGCCGAGATGACGCACCTGCCACGACTGCGCCCATGCGTAGGGCCCGACCTGCATGACGGCGCCGGCGATCAACAGGACGAAGCCGCCGAGATACCAAACCGCGGCGACGGCAGCGCCCCAGTTCCGCGCCCGCGTGTCATCCGGGAGCAACGGGGCAGCAGGCGGTGGTGGCGTGATCTTGTTGCGACGGTGTCCCCGGGTCATGCTCTGCCCTCTCCGTTGAACGACCGCGCGCTGGCGCGCCTACAGCTTAGAGGAGAATGCGCGATGGGAGAGCCCCTGGCCGGAGACGTCAGCGACGGTGAGGTGGCGGTGTTCGACGACATGAAGTCGGTGCTGCACTTGGCGAGACTGGGCGGGTTTCTTCTGCTGTTCGGCTTGGCCGGCATCGCGCTGCTGCTGGTTGAGTGGGAGTTCTACTGGGTCGCCTGGGCATTGGCGGCACTTATGGTGTTCCTGGGCGGTGCGCTGCTTGCGCAATTGCGGCCCCGCTTTGCGCGGCGCAACACGCCGTTCCTGATCGTGACCCCGACCGGCTTTCGCTGCCCCGGGCTGGTCGACCCCTTCGTGTCCTGGTCGGCGGTGGAGCGCATCTTGGTCAATGATGCGGAAGCGGTGTGCATCACTTTCTTTCTCCGTCGGGGTGTGGAGCTGCCGCAGATTGATGGCAGCCGCGACGATGTCAGCGTGCTCGCGAGCCGCCGTGCGGTCGCAATTGCTGGGCCGAAGCCTCGCGGCATGACTGTGGAAGCGTTTGGACGCTGGTTGCTGGCGGCAGCGGAGCGGGCGACCTGACCGAGGCATTCGTTCGCGTCATTCGCGCAGGTCAGCGCACGCGCACTTGGACTTTGACGACGCTGCCGTCAGCGTCCTCGGCGGCCACTGTGTAGAAGCCGGGGCCGTCGGGCTGCCACAGCGCCGTCCGGCTCGCGGCGGCAGACGGGACGGAGATGCCGTCCACCAAGAACGTCACGGGACGCCGCCCGCCCATGACACGGATCGGCACGGGCCCATCGGCGGAGAGTGTCGCCCCTGGGGGCGGGAACAGCAGCTTGATCGCAGCGGCTTCGGCTGGCGGCAGCACGGCCGCCGCAACCGCCGCCTGATAGTCCAGCCGAGGCGCTGAGGGCAGCAGGCCGAACACCTGATGCAGCACCGGGAGCGCCATCCGCACGCCGGTCGCGCCGGGAATAGCGGTTCCGTCCGGCCGTCCGGCCCACACGGCCACCACGCTGCGCCGGTCGAACCCGGCCGCCCACGCATCCCGGCCGCCCCAGCTCGTCCCCGTCTTCCAGGCAACGCCTGACAGTCCACCCTCCGGGAACGGCCGGGTCAGAACGTCCGCGACCATCGCGGCCGCACTCGGCTGCAATAACGGCTGCGCCGCCTCGGTCGCGAGACCCGGTAGCCAACGCAGCGGCAGGCTCCCTCCATCTGTTCCCAAAGCTGCATAGAGCCGCACCAGATCGCGCAATTGTATCCCGACGCCTCCCAGCGCCAACGGGAGCGACGCTCCCGCGCCCGGCGGCAGACGCAAGCCGACCCCCGCAGCCATCAACCAGGCATGGAACCGGTGCGGCCCGATCCGGTCGAGCAGCGCCACTGCCGGCAGATTCAACGACCGCTGCAATGCCTCCGCTGCCGTTACTTCCCCGGCGAAGCTGCGGTCGAAATCTTCCGGCGCATACCGGCCGAAATGCCGCGGCAGATCGTTGACCGGCGTGCTCGGCGAGACCAGCCCGTCCTGGAACGCCAGCCCATACAGCAGCGGCTTCAGCGCCGATCCGGGAGAGCGCCAGGACCGCGTCAGATCCAGTGCACCCCCACGGGGCTTGCTGCCGTCACCGGACACGGCCGCACGCACCTCGCGGCTCTCGGCATCCACCACCATCGCCGACAGCGACGCGCGCGGCGGCATCGCCCGCAACTGGCCGGCGATCAACCGCTCCAGCGCGATCTGGAGCGACAGGTCCAGGGTCGTTCGCACCGGCTCCGCTGCGGCTGTGGCCAGCACCGGGTGCAGCGCCGCTTCCGCGTGCCGCGGAAACGCGACACGGGCGACCGGCATCGGTTCGGCCCCGAACGCCTCCGCATCCGGCCCGAGCAGGCGGTTCCGCAGCAGCACTGCACGATCCGCTCCCCGGTCCGGTCGCAGCGCTTCGGGGCGTCGCGGAATGGCGACCAGCAAGGCGGCCTGGGCCGGGTCCAAGGCTGCGGGTCGTTCGCCGAACCAGGCCTGTGCGCCCGCGCGGACACCTTCCAGATTGCCGCCATAAGGCGCCAGCGTCAGCCAGATGCCGAGGATCTGCCGCTTGTCGAGCCGCTCCTCCAGCTGCACGGCGCGGAACGCCTCGATCGCCTTGGACAGCAGCGTCCGCCGCCGTGGCTCGAGCAGCCGCGCCGCCTGCATCGTCAGGGTCGACCCGCCGGAGACCACGCGTCCGGCAACCACCCATTGTCCCACGGCCCGTGCCAACGCCAGCACATCCACCCCGGCATGCTGGTAGAAGCGTCGATCCTCCGTGCGGAGCAGCGCGTTCAGGAACACCGGTGACACGTCATCGACCGTCGTCCGTAGCCGCCAGACTCCGCCCGGCGCCGGCACCATGCCCAAGGTGCGGCCCTCTCGGTCCAGCACCTCCGTCCCGACGGTCGCCAACCGGGTGAAGTCCGGCGGATAGATCCGGTCCAGCACCAGGAACGAGCCAATTCCCGCTGCAAACAGAGCCGTCCCCGCCAGCAGCGTTCCAAAGATCCGGCGGCGGATCACCTCAGGGCGCCGGCAGCACGTCGATCCGGTTGGCTCCCTGCCGTGCGAACACGCCGGGCCGGTACATGTCGGAAACGTCGGCGCCCGGGATGTCGTAATTCCCCGGCGTCACCGCCCGCAGCCGCACCGCCACCCGGAAGGCCTGCTGATCCTCCGTCAGCTTCACCACCGCCTGGAAACGGTCATCTGCCGCAGGCTGCGCCTCGGTATCGGACAGCTTGCCCAGCCAGGGCAGACCGACCGCCTCGCCGCCCTGCAATCGCCCGGCAATCTCCCAGCCGGCGGGCAACCCCTGCATCACCTGGATGCGGTGCTCCTGCCGATCCTCGGCCGCTCCCTCCAGCAGAAGCACGAACACGGTATTCTGCCGTAGATGCGCCAGGTCGAGCGTCGACCCGTCCAAGTTCAGGAACTTGCGGGTCACCCGCATCTGCGCCCGTCCTGGCCCGGGCGCCTGCACCGGAACACCGGTAACCGAAACGGTCTGCCAGACCGGCTGGTCGCCCAGGTTGCGTGCCGTCGCCGCGCCCGTCAGCCCAACGGTCACCACCGGCGCCGGCGGCAGCGGCTTGTCATCCAGGCTCACCCGCGTCACGCCGCCGTTTCGCCCGAGGGCGCCGGCCGCGGCAACCAGCCACGCCTGCTCCTGCGTGTTCAACGACTGCGGCTTCATATCGCCGCCGGGGAGCTGACCGACCAGGGTCTGCAAGCGGCCCGGCAGCAGCCCGCTTTCCTTCAGCAACAGCGCGATCGCAGCCTGGTCGCGCACCGGGCTGCCATAGTCGAACAGCCAGCGGTCGCGGGCCCCGCTCGCGAGTGCGGCGGCAAACGCGCGCTCCGCCCGTGGTGCATCGTTGCTGAGTGCCAGTGCCGCGCCGAGCTGCGCCCGAGCCAGCGGCGTCGGCAATTTGTCGAGCGACTCGAACAGCACCCGCGCCGATCCGGCCCGCGCCTGCCCCGCCATAGCCAGCACGTAGAGGCGGTAGGCAACGCTGGCGTAGTCCTCCGGCTTGCTGGCAGCGGTATCGACCAGCCCGGCTTGAAAACCGATCGCATCCTTCAACGCCGCTTCCCCGATCGTGGCGCCAGCTCGGCGGGCGCGCAGCAGGAACTCGGTTGCATAGATGGACAGCCACGGTTCCGCCTCGTCCGCAGCCGACCATTGCCCGAACCCGCCATCATAACGCTCGCGGTTCAGCACATCGTTGACCATGCGCTGCAGCTTGCCCAGCCGCTCCTCCCCGGACACCGCTCCGTCCGGAAGCACCGTCAACGGGAAGCCCTTGCTGGACGCCTGCTCCAGGCAGAACAGCGGGTAGTCGTCCAAGGCCCGCATCAGCGCGCCGGCGTCGTAGCGGACGGGGCTGCCGAACATGGCCGTCGCCTTCCAGCTACCACCCACGAAGCCACCGACCGGCGGAACCAGCGCTGCGGTGCCGTTCGGGGCGATCGAGCTGGCCGCAATCACGCTGTCCCGGGCACGCACCGAATGCACGTCCAGGGCGGCCGAATGCTCGGCATGGAAACCGTCGGGCCCCGTCACGTCCAGGCGGACATGGCCGGTTCCTACTCCTGTGGCCCGCAGGACGAAGCCGGGAATGGCCTGGGCACCATGGTTCAGGGGCAGCGTGATCGCCGGGTCGCCGTCGACGGCCAGCGGCCCATCCGTGCCGGCCCGTATCGTCACCGGCCCGCTGGGCAGGTCCAGGTTCTGCAACAGCACGGCCAACCGGCTGGTGTCGCCCGGCGCGAGGTATCGCGGCAGCAACGGCTCGGCGACCAGTTGGTCACGCACCGTCATGTCGGTCGCCGCGGAGCCGAGGCGGTTGCCATCCCAAGCCACCGCCATCAGCCGCACCTTGCCGTTAAAGTCCGGTAGTTGCAGCGGAACGTCCACTAGGCCGTCAGCGTCCGCCTGCACCGGCGGCATGAACAACGAGACGATCTGCTGCGGGATGTTCGGCCGCCGTGCCGCCCCTTCGTCGCCGCCCTGGCGCAGCGCCGCGGCAGTGCCGTCCGCCGCCGCGATCAGCCGGCCGTAATCGTCGCGGATATCCACGCCCAAGGCTCGGCGGCCCAGGAAATATGGCGCCGGATTTGGCGTGGCGAAGCTGGTGAGCGATAGAATGCCTTCATCCACCGCCGCCACCGTGACCCACGCACCCGGTGCGGTCCGCAGCTTGGCATGCACTGTCTGCCGCGGCCGAACCAACTCGGCCACCTCGAAGGTCACCGGCAAGGCCCGTGCAGCCGGATCGATGCCGAGCCAAACCAGCCCGATCGCCCGGTCCGGTCGCTGTCCGTTGCCGCCGGGGCGGAAGACATGCACCGCGACGTAGGCGCCCGGACCCCAACTCGCATCCACCGGCACGTCGACGTCGCCGCCACCGGTCGGCACGTCGATGGTCTTGAGACTATGCACCCGGTCCGTCATCACCAGCAGCTCCGCCGGGCCGGCGAACGGCGCGGAGATGTGCACCTTGGCCGTCGCGCCGGCAGTGTAGCTCTGCTTGTCGGACGACACGTCGGCCCGGTCCGGCACGTCCGGACTGTCGGAGCTGACCCAGCCGGAGCGGAACCGCACGGAGGTCGCCGCCAGGCCTCCCTTTTGCGATACCTCGACCCGGTAGCGCCCGAACGGCAGCGTCTTCGACCAGTGCAGCGGGTCGCCCGCCGGCACCGTCAAGTCATGGGTCTCCAGCGGCTCGTCGCGCCATACCGTCTCATAACTCGACAAATTGCCGGAGCGCACCAACCGCCACTCCGGCCGTTCCCGTACCAGCCGCAGCACCACTGGCAGCGCGATCCGCTTGTTGTCCGGATCGATGGCCGCGACGTCGAACGAAGCTGCCGCGTCGGCATCCACCGACCCGCCGCGGAACAGCGCCTTGATTCCGATCAGATTGCTCGCCGGACGCACCGGCACGGTTGCGGGAAGATGGGTCGCATGGCCCGAGGGATCGTTGACGCCGATGTCCAGCGTCGCCTGCACCGGATGCGTGGTGTCCGGCAGCGTGCCGATCCGTAACGGCAGCGTCGTGTGCCCGGCATCATCGGTCGGCGGCAGATCCACATGGCTCGCCTGCGGAGCGAAGCTCTCGTCGACCAGCCCGACCTGGTAGCCCGCCAGCACGGCCGGCGGTTCCGGCGCAAAGGTGAGGCGGATCGTCGCGTCGCCTGATAGGTTGGTTGCCGGCGCGCCGTAAAGGTAGCGTGCGTTGACCGGTACCGGAATCGTCGTGCCGGCCGCAAGCTGGGCTGGCAGGGCACCCAGCGTCACCGCCATGCGGTCCGGAACAAAGGCGTCCACCTTGAAGGTCATCTGTCCGATCGGCGGCGTCTTGGGGTCGCTCAGCACCTGCGCCGTCCAGATCCCGGCCGGCGCCCCGGTCGACAGGGTCACCGGAAGATGCAACGAGCCGCCACCGCCGGGCTGCACGACGACATCCGCGAAGGTCTCGCCGTTCGGGCGCAGGACCTTGATGTGCGCAGGCCGCTGCACCGGCTGGCCGCTATTGTCCCG
The DNA here is from genome assembly GCA_964613945.1 of uncultured Acetobacteraceae bacterium. Taxonomy (GTDB): domain Bacteria; phylum Pseudomonadota; class Alphaproteobacteria; order Acetobacterales; family Acetobacteraceae; genus JAVVHH01. The sequence continues at coordinate 92,461 of CAZTJC010000006.1, read as the reverse complement.
CAACAACGCCATCAGTTGAACGGTTTCGCCGGGCCGGAAGATGCCGCGGTCCGACCACATCCAGGCATCCAGCACGCCCGGCTGCTTGGCGCCGGAGACGCCGCGGTCGGAAAGGTCGAACGCCGCTGATTCGGTGCTGATGTTGACGAAATCCTGCACGCCGTCGCGGTCCAGGAAACCCTGCACCGCGGTCGGCGCCAACACGCCCTCGCCGTGCAGCAACGGGGCGGCGAACCGCACGACGCCATCGGCGTCGGTGGTCGCTTCGGCCAGGATGTCGTTGTTCTGCGCCATGAGGCGGAGCTTCACGCCCGCCTGCGGTTTGCCGGCGCTATAGTTGCGGATCTGAACGGTCAGCCCGTCCGTTCCACGCCAGAGGCTCGGCGCCAGGTCGGTCTGCAGCACCGGCTGCACCGCGCCGGCGTCGTAGCTCTGATGGCCGTCATCCGGCACGACGGAGACGAGGTAGAGTCCCGGCGCGGTCATGGCCTCCGCCGGCAAAGGTAGGGCGGTGTGCTCCATCGCATTGAAGCGGAAGCCAGGGATGTCGGCCTTGCCTTCCCAGACGATGCGGTTGGAGTCCTTGTCGATGGTGCCCGCCAGGTAGCTCCCGATCACCTGGCCGAGGGTGTTCTCCTTGGTCCAGGGCAGCAGCGTCCGTTCGGTCAGCAATGCGACGCGCAGCTTCACGGAGGAAATGTTGGCGCTGGTCAGCGTAACCCGCGGGGCCTGGCCGCGCGGCAGGATGAACAGCCGGTTGTTGAAGGCCAGGGTCGGTGGCCGGTTGCCCAGCACCAGCGGCACGGTGGTCGCCGCCTTCAATGTCAGGCCGCCCTCCGCCGGGAGCCCGGCCCGCAACGTGGCGCGCGTCGTCGTCGCCAGCGGCAGGCCGGAGATGCAGATCTGGTCGCCTTCGCGCGTGATCGCACTATCGGCCACCGGCGGAGACAGCTGGACCCAGTCCTCCGGATGGAAATCCGACCGACCCGAGGGCGGAATGGTGAACGAGATGCAGGCGCGTGGCGGATCGGTGTCCTCATGCGCCTCGGTGCGTGCCACCAGCATCCCGGCTGCCCGGTTCGCATCCGCCAGCATCTGCTTGACCGTGGCGTTCTCCGGATCGAAGCCGACCGCCGCGCGCAACGCCGCTGCCGCCGGTGCCGCCCGGCCCATCGCCGTCAGCGCCTGCGCGGCCAACACCATGGCCGCCGCCTGATGGCCGCCATCGTCGGCGCTTTCGTACGCCTGCCACGCCGCGCTCAGCGACCGGCGCGGATCCGGCGGCGTGCGCTTCATCTCTGCCTGGGCGAGTTGCTGCCACAGATCGAAGTTGGGAGCGCCTTGCCCAAGCCGATCCTCCAAGGCGGTGGCCGCGCCCGCCCAGTCGTTACGCAACCCGGCGGCTGCCGCCCGCGTCTCGCTCTGTCGCCGCCCGATATCCGTCCCGCCCGCAGGGTATGGCTTCGACAACGTCGCCAGGAAATTATCTGCATCGGCCGACACGCCCGGAAGGTCCGGAACTGCCGCATCCTGCGCCCAGAGCGGTGATGGAGGAGGCAGCACCGTCACTCCGGCCAGGAGGATCAGCATCTTGTAGAGGCGATGTGTCATGAAACGTTCCGGCCCGGCTTGCCCGATCAATCTAGGCCGGATGGCTTTGTTTCACCAAGGCACCATCATGACCATCGGCCCGCGCGAAAGGCGGCGCGGAACCCGAAAAACGGCGCCACGGTGAAGTCGAGGCCGATCCAGGCGAAGCCCAGCACGTTGCCCCATTCGACCCAGAACGTATCCGCCCGCGCCGTGCCAGCCGGGTCCTGCGTTTGATACGCCACCGGCACCGCCGCTCCTTGCTCGCGGGAAATGGAGCCGTTTTGCCGAAATCGCACAACGGCGCCGTCATACGCCGTGAACTCGATGATCGGGTGCGACTGTGGATCGGCGATCGTTCCCGTCACCCGGACGCAACCGGCCAGGAACGACGCCGTCTGATTGCCCTGCACAACGGCAGCGCCGAGCGCGACCATACCGATCAGCCATAGCAGGACCGTCGCTCCATTCCACCGCGTCGCCGCCTTTGCCGCGACGAGCATCTGGTCCCAAGGACCGGGTGGCCTGGCTTTTGCGTGTGTCTGGCCGACGATGCCGCGCCACACGGTCGGAATGACCATCGGCTCGGCACAGCACAGCCAGATCTCCAACCACCCCTCGTAGGCGAACGCGTCGTCGATATCCTCGCCCTCGAGGCTGAAAAGCCGGGGCAGGATTTCCAGCGTCGGAATCGAACCGAGATAGCGGGACGCCACGATGCGCAGCAGGAGCGAGACCACCGTGATGGCCAGCACCAGGCCGGCGCGCCACATGATCCGATGCCGCTGCGCCGGGTCGCCCTGGTACGCCGTGCCCATCGTTGCTGGGATCACGAATGCTGCGACGAGCCCCATGGCTCCACGGCCGAAATGCGGCGGCTCCGGGAACAGCGCGACGAAGGGAATAGCGGCGATAGCCAGCATCGTGCCGGTCACGAGAGTCTCGGCCCAGCACCTCACCCGCACCTCTAGCCAGCCGCTAGCGCACGAAGAGAGTTACTTCGTGCCCTTGTCCCACCCATGCTGCTTGATAACCGCGGCAACCTTGGTCTGCATCTCGGGCTGCAACTCGCCCATCCATGCCGTCATGCCCTGAACCCGGCGTTGGGCCAGCAACGGCTGCGCCTTGATCAGATCCTGCCCTGCCTTTGTGTCGTAAAAGGCGATGATCGCCTTCAGGTCCTCCACGCTCATCGTCTCGGCATAGGCCGATGCGGAACGGTCCATCAGCCCACCGATATGCTCGGACAGCAACGGCATCAAAGCTTCCTGCACAATGACCTTGGCCTGCTCGGGGTCCTTGATGCCCATTTGCTGCATCATGCCGACCATGGAGCCACCGAGCTGGGCGATGGTCTGCTGCGGACTTGGCTCAATCTTCGCAACGAGTTGCTTGGCCAATGCCACCGATTCCGGGGTTGCAGTTTGCGCCAGAACAGGACCGGCTAGGCCGGCCAGCAGACAAGCGATAGGCAAAAAGCGCAAAACGTTACCCTCTCAGAAATTGAAATCTTGTTGTGGGTTCTGCAGTGCAAACCCGTGCGGATCAAGCGATCGTTCGTGACAGCTTCATCGGTCGGATCGCGCATCCAAGCGGCTCTGTGCATGAGCGGCCTGGGCGCGTTGCAGCAAGGTGGCCTGTAGCGCCGCGGCCGACATGTCGCGTGGCAACATGCCGGCGAACTGGAGCCCGTGCTGCCGGACATCGTGCTGCAACCGGCGGATGCGCCGGGTTCGCGTCGGCAGCGGCGCGCCGCGGTAGAGCTTCAACTCGATGCGCGCTGGCAGTGCCGACACCGAGATTGCTTGGATGTCGAGCCACCGTAACGTTCCGGCGAAACCCGGCGAAACTACCCCTTCCGCCGACAGCACCAGGTATGGCTGGTGCCGTCCGCGCCAAAGCCGGACGATCCACGACAGGACGAAGCTGAAACCGATTGTCCCGAACACTGCGATTCCAGTCAGCAGGCGCCAGGCCTGGCGGTCCTGCTCACCGCCGTAGTGCGCGGACAGGATGCAACCGACGGCGACGACGAGGCAGACCAACCCGAGCACCGTCAGCAACAGTGTCGGCCGCAGCAACGACTCATGCAGCACCGTCACCGCCGGATCCGTCCGCCCGGCCACGGTCTGCAGATGCTCGCGATACTTCGCCAGCATCTGTCGCGCCTCATCCTGCAGCCCGGCGCTGATGTCTTTCGATAGGCCTTCCCAGTATTGGAAAAGGCCTTGTACGACAGCAAATTCGGCCGGAGACACGGGGCGAGCCGCTCGTGCCATCAGCGCGGCGTTTATCGGAACACCGGCGGTTTCGATCCGCTGCCGGTCTGGCGGGTGAGTATCCGTGGGATGCGGTGCACGGTCGTCGAGCTGCGCCGCCGGGTCGCCAGCTTCGCCCACCTCGATCCGGTATACCAGGTCTTCGGACAGAGTCGTCTCGAGTTCGAAGAACGCGGTATCGGGCTGCTCGGCGATGTAGCGGAGCACCCGGTTATTGAGGTCCGTCACCAGGCGCATGCGCAGAAGCGAACTGGCCAGCGCACCGGCAGAGCCCGAAGCGATCGCGGCGCGGTCTGCCTCCAGCTCGCGTTGCCGGCTCCACTGCGCGACGACGCGGTCGAACCGGTCATAGGCGTGTACCGCCAGTGCGGAATGCGGGTGCACGACGCGTTCCAGCAGCCGATCCGGCAGCGTGCTGCCCCAGTTGAGCCCGCGTACCGACATGGCCGCCGCCGCTTGGCCAAGCCCGCGATACAGTGGCTGGAACCGTACGCTGTATTGCAGGTCGTCGCCGGAGAAATGTGCAAATTCGTGCGCCAGCACCGTGCGCAACTCCATCGGGTCGAGCGCTGTCAAACCGGCGAGCGGAAGGTGCAGGATGCGGCCGACCGTGGCTGTTGGTGCAGCGCCCGACGGTCCCTCCAGCAGCCCGGGCAGCGCCGAGACAAAGAAACCCTCCCGTGCGCCCACGATCACGGTTTCCGGCACTGTCGTGCCCCGTTCCCGCGCCAGCTCCGTCAGCAGGGCGAACAGGCCCGGGGCTTCTGCCTCGGAAACGGCAACGCCGGTCAGCGCCATGGGACGCAGCTCGAACAAGCGCAACGCACGTCGCAGGGCCCGCAGGGTCGCGTAGCCGCCCCATAAGGCGACGCCGGCATAGACGAGGCCCATGAAACCCAGCAGAGCCATCTTGTCATCGGTGTCGGGCGTGAGCCACAGGCCGCTCGCCTCGAACACGCTGACCCCCAGCATGGCAGCAGCCAAGCCCATCACCTGAGCGGCGAGCAGGAGAGGCAACACTCGGCTGACCCGGTTGAAACTGGCGACCAAGGCCGGGCGGGACCGCGCACCCTGCCGCGCCGAGACGGCCACCAGGCCCAATCCGGTGAGCCCGGCGCCGCCGGCCACCAGTCCGCCCAACAATGCGATGGCAGCCGGCGCCAGCCGCAGCCGCGCCATCATAAGGTCGACGTTAGCGGGCCCAACAGCCTGCATTGCAGCAACGGTATCGCGGCCGCGCCAGACCTCCCAGACGCCCAGGCCGCTGAACAGCAGCGGCAGCACGAGAATGGCGAGCAGCACGGACTGTTCGAGTTTGCGGCCCGGCATGGGCGAACCCACTGCCGCGTTGTGCTTGGACCCGGTAACCGCCACCGCCCGGAGTACAGCTGTGACGCCAAACCAAAGCGCCGCCGACACCGATGCCGGCCAGGCGACGTCATACGGCAGCATGATCACGGCCCAGACCTGGCCCGGTGTCGGCGCCCCGAGCAGCAGAACCAGCGCATAGCTAGCCAACGTCCAGCCCGGCCGCGATGCCGATGCGAACAGGCCACGCCAAGCGCCCCGACGACGAATGATCCCCACCAGCAGCACGGCAAGGAACGGCGCCAGCGTCGCGAGCAGGACCGCGTCGCCGAATAATCCAAACCCGTGCGGGTCGAACCGATCGGCTCCCGCATGCTCGAGCAGCCACCACGACGAGAGAAACCGTAACCCATAGGCGAGCACGGCCAGCATGAGCAGGGCAGCCAGTTCCCGCCACGCCAGTCTGAGCTTTGGCTCGCCGATGGTATTCATGACGGCAGACATCACAGCCGCACATCGCTTGGCTCGATCATTACAGTTTTGATAAACATAAGATCTCCGACAGCCCGACCGCCGACCTACGGCGCAGCCATACCAAAACAATCCGTCGGTGCAACGTGCATGGTCATTGCCACCAGCACCGATCTTCTATCCGCCGCCCATCAGCGACATCGGCACTTCCGCCGCCTTGCTACGGTGCCTCTCGCGGCGTCGCAAAACACGGAAGAACCGCGCAGATAGTTGGAACGGTACGCGGTGCAGCACCCGGCCTTCAACGATCCCGCCACCGTGAACGCGGACAGTGGCGTGGTCCCTGCGCCAGCCTCGGCAGCCGTAAGAACTGCCTCGTTGCTCGGTAGCTCGATGGAGATACCGACCTCTGGTTACGCCTAACTCACGCCGGAAGTCAGCACTCCTGACGCGAGCGGCAGATGGACAGCACCGTTTCCCGCAGCCAGCGATGCGCCGGGTCGGCATCGGTGCGGGGATGCCACATCTGCGATACAATGATCGGATCGGTCGAGATCGGCAGCGCGAAATCGTGCACCGGCCATCCATTCCGTCTTTCCCGAACAAAGGACTGCGTCACCAGTCCGACCAACTCCGAGGACGCGGCAATCGCCATGGCAGCCGGGAAACTCGGCACCGTCACGACGACCCGGCGTGTCAGCCCGAACTCCGCCAGCGCCTTGTCCACCGGACCATGCGACCGTCCACGGCGCGACGCCACCACGTGCCCGCACGCAGCATAACGATCGGGCGTCACTGCACTGGACGTCAGCTCATGCCCCTCACGCACCACGCCGACGAAGCGGTCTTGGAACAGCGCCTGCACCTTCACCTCTGGACCCGTGTCGCCCAGCACGCCGATCTCCAGGTCAATCGTCCCGTCCCGCAACGCCTGCACGCCCTTGTCCGGCTTGGGCGTGAACCGCAGCCGCACTCCGGGCGCTGCCGCCGCGAGCGCTGTGACCAGCCGGGCCGCGAAGGTTTCAACAAATCCCTCGTTAGCCCGCAGGACCAGTACCCGGTCCAGCGACCGCAAATCCAGCGTCCCCGGTGCGGGCCGCAGCACCGCACGCGCGTCGTTGGCGAGCGTGTGTACCCGGTCGCGGATGGCTATTGCGTGCGGCGTCGGCACCAGTCGCCTGCCAGCACGCACCAGCAACGCATCTCCCGTTGCCAGCCTCAGGCGTAGCAGGGTCCGGCTCATGGCCGAGTCACTCAGTCCCAGCACCCTCGCCGCCGCAGCGACGCTGCCTTCGCGCAGCAGCACGTCGAGTGCGGAAAGCAGGTTGAGGTCCGGATCGGGCATGTGAGCCCAACGCCGGCAGATGGGTGGCGTTTGGCGCAAGTATTGATTGCAGCCCATGCGCCTTCCGCCTGGTCAGCATCGGTGCATCCTGCACGCATGCTTCATCACGACGGCCTACCCACCCCGCAGCGCCATTATGCGACGGGGGCGATCATGGCGACGTTGGTGCTGGTCGTGCTGGACGGCGCCATTGCCAACGTTGCGTTGCCGACGCTGGCCACCACGCTGCAGGTGTCGGCCGCCTCCTCCATCTGGGTGGTCAACGGATACCAGCTCGCCCTGGTGATGACGTTGCTGCCGTGTGCCGCGCTGGGCGAAAGCCTGGGCCTGCGGCGTGTGTTCATCAGCGGCGTGGCATTGTTCACTGCGGCCTCGCTCATGTGCGCATTGTCGCCGTCGCTGCTCTGGCTGGTGGCGGCCCGCTTCGTCCAGGGGGTCGGCGGAGCGGCGGTGCTGGCGCTCGGCATCGGGCTGATCCGCTTCACGTACCCGCACCGGCTGCTCGGCAGCATCATCGGCTGGAACGCCACGGTGATCGCTTTATCCGCCGCTGCCGGGCCGACGATCGGGGCTGCCATCCTGTCCGTCGCCAGTTGGCCGTGGTTGTTCGCCGTCAATCTGCCGGTCGGGGCCACCGTGCTGCTGCTGGCTCGCTTCCTGCCGCAACCGACCGGTACGGGGCGCCGAATCGACCGGATCAGTGCCGCACTCAATGCACTCGGCTTCGCCACTCTGATCCTCGGTGTGGCGCGCATCACCACCACGCCCGTTCTGGCATCCGCCTTGCTCGTGGTCGCCGCCGTCAGCGTCGTTGTGCTGGTTCGGCGCGAGATGCCGCAGGCGGTTCCGCTGGTGCCGCTGGACCTGTTGCGCACACGGCCGTTCCGAATTTCCGTCATCGCGTCCGTGTGTTGCTTCGCCGGACAGATGGCGAGCTACGTGGCGCTGCCGTTTCACCTGCAGCACGCGCTCGGGCAAGGCGATCTGGCAACCGGCCTGCTCATGACGCCCTGGCCGCTGGTGGTGGCGGTTGCCGGTCCGGTGTCCGGGCGTTTGGCGGACAAGGTGTCGAACGGGCTCCTGTGTGCGATCGGCGGCATGCTCCTGGCGATCGGCCTGGCCGTCGCGGCGCTGCTGCCGGTGGAGAGCGGCCTGCTGCCACTGGAAGGGTGCCTGATGCTGGCGGGGCTCGGTTTCGGCCTGTTCCAGACACCCAACAACCGCAACATGCTGCTTTCCGCGCCCAAGGTGCGCAGCGGCGCCGTTGGCGGCATGCAGGCGACAGCCCGGCTGCTGGGACAAACGATCGGCTCCGTCATCATGGCGCTTCTGTTCACGGTCGCCTCGGCGACGATGGTGCCCCGTATCGGGCTGGCCGTGAGTGCGGCACTGACGCTGGCGGGCGGTCTGGTGAGCGCAGTGCGGATCGTAGCGACACCGCGCATCGATCAGGCCGATCCGCCTTGAGCTGATCCGGAGATCTCCACTCGCCCTCATGGCCTCGAATGCCCGGTAGGGGTCTGTCCGCGACGGTGCATCGAACACTTTCCCAGCCAACGGCGGCACTCGTTCCGATGATTGACACAGTCGAAAAAACGACACTAAATTGCTCGGCATAAGAATAATTGTTCGCAATGCGAACATAGGGAGCAGAGTGGTCGAAAGCAGCAAGAGCACGGTTCAGTCCGTCGGAAAGGCGTTCGCCGTTCTGCGGTCGTTCCGCGCTGAAACACCTGAACTGACGATCAGCGAGGTGGCGTCGTCGGCCGGCCTGGACCGTGGCACGGCGTTTCGCCTGATCCACACCATGGTCGATCTGGGCTACCTGGCCGCCGTTCCGGGAACGCGCCGGTTCTGGCTCACGCTGAAATGCCTCGAGCTCGGCTACTCCGCGCTGGCCGCTGGCGGATTACAGCGCCAATCGCGACCTGTACTGCAAGGCTTGGTGCCTGACATTGCCGATGCAGCATCGCTTGGAATGCTGGACGGCCCTGACGTGGTCTATCTTGAGCGTATTCAGGCCGATCTTGGCCGGCAAGCTCCCGACCGACGAGCCGGCAGCAGGACAGGGGCCTATGCCGCAGCTCTTGGTCACGCGATTCTCGCCTGGCAGCCACCGGACCATGCCCGGCAGATCATGCAGTCCGGCGAGCGCATCCCGCTATCGGGTGCGACATTGACCGATCTGGACCAACTTTGCGCAAGGCTCGCCGAGGTCCGCGCCCGGGGCTATGCCATTTCGGACGGCGAGAATGCGTTCGGCCTGCGCACCGTCGCGGCGCCGATCTTTTGGCCGGATGGAACGGTTCGGGCCGCCATCAGCCTCACCGTACAAACCGTGCGACAGGAACTCGACGGATTCGTTGCCGCAGCCGTGCCTCCACTCCTGCAGGCGACGCGGGCGTTGAGCGGGGCCGTCCGCCTGTCGGCCGCCGCATGACCACCTTGCGGCTCATCGCCGACGATCTCACGGGGGCACTGGACACCGCGGCCGAGTTCGTGGCGCTCACCGGGCCGGTGCATGCCTTCTGGCAGGGCAGCTACGGAGCCGGGTTGCCAGCCAACGCGGCCCTGGATCTCGCAACCCGCGAGGGATCGCTCGGGTCCGCGCGCGCTGCGACGCTGAGCGCGGTGCCGGCGCTGGCGCAGGGTGAGGTCGCGTTCAAGAAGATCGACAGCCTCATGCGGGGGCACACGCTGGCCGAGCTGGCTGTGTGCTTCGACGCCGGACCGTGGCAACACGCCGTTCTGGCGCCCGCCTTCCCGTTCCAGGGCCGCGTGACCCGGCATGGGCAGCAATACACGGCGGACCGCGGCGGTTGGTCGCCAGCCGGACCGAACCTCGTCACCGCATTGCGCGATCTCGGTGTGACGGCCCAACTGGCCGGTCCGACTGGCCTGATGCCAGGGATCACGGTGTTCGATGCCGTGACCGACGCCGATCTCGCCGCCGCCGTCGCGCAGGCGGGCGGCAGTGGCGCGGGGGTGCTCTGGTGCGGAACTGGCGGCTTGGCGCGCGCGCTCGCCGGTGGCGGAGCATCGGTCACCCCGCCGCTGCCGACGCCGATCCTTGGTCTGTTCGGCAGCGACCAGGCCGTCACCGCGGCACAGCTCGCGGCCTGCCACCCGCACTGGCACGCGGTGCCGGACGCATCGCCCTCCAGCATGGCCAAGCTGACCGCCGCGCTCGACCGGCATGGCATTGCCGCGGTGAGCCACTTGCTGCCGCAGGGAACGCCGCGTGCCGAAGCGGCCACCCGGATCGAGGCAGCCTTCCGCGCCCTGGTCGGCGGCCTGGCCGCACCCGGAACGCTCGTCGCCGCCGGGGGTGAAACCCTGCGCGGTCTTTGCGTGGCTCTGGGCGCGACCAGCCTCGAAGTGCAGGGCAGCGTCATGCCCGGTGTCCCGGTCTCGCGCCTGTGCGGCGGGCGTTGGGACGGCGTGGTCGTTGTCTCGAAATCCGGCGCCTTCGGCCATCCGACCTTGCTCCGCGACCTATTGCGTATCCCAGACCTCGAAAGGGCAGCTTCATGACCCCGCATCTCGCCATCACTATGGGCGATCCGGCCGGCATCGGGCCGGAGATCATCGTCAAGGCCGCACAACGCCTGCATCCTCGCATCGAGGCCGGCGCGCTCCGCCTGCTCGTCATCGGCAACAACGCCGCGCTCGACGCCGCCCGTGCCCAGTTCACGCCGGACCTGCCGATCCCGGCGGTCGCCGAGAGCGATGCTCACTGGCCAGCGCTGGCCGCCTTGCAAGCCGGTCCTAAAGGTGAGCCGATTCAGCCCGGCGTGGTCTCGGCCGAGGCCGGGCGCTTCGCCTTTCAGGCCGTCGAGCGCGGCGTTCGCCTATCGATGGCTGGTCGCTGCAGCGGCATCGTGACGGCGCCGCTGAACAAGGAGGCGCTGAACCTGGCCGGCTACCACTATCCCGGCCACACCGAGATGCTGGCCGAACTGACCGGCGTGCGCGGCTCCTGCATGATGCTCGCCCATGGCAACATGCGCGTCAGCCACGTCACCACGCACATCGCGCTCGAGGACGTGCCCAAGCGCGCTACCGCCGAGCGCATCCGCCGCGTGCTGGACCTGACCCATGCCGCCATCATGCGCCTCGGCCTCGGCCGAGCCCGCATCGCGATCGCCGCGCTGAACCCCCATGCCGGCGAGGGCGGCTTGTTCGGTCGCCACGACATCGACGTCGCCGGCCCCGTCATCGCCCAGGCCGTCGCCGACGGAATGGACGTCGTCGGTCCCGTGCCGGGCGACACCGTGTTCGTGAAGCTCCGCGCCGGCCAGTATGATGCCGTAATCGCCAACTACCACGACCAGGGTCACATCCCGGTCAAGCTGCTCGGCTTCGAGATCGACCCGAAGACAGGCCGGTGGAACGACCTCTCCGGCGTCAACATCACCCTCGGCCTGCCGATCATCCGCACCTCCGTCGATCACGGCACCGCCTTTGACATTGTCGGCAAGGGGATCGCCAGCGAGCAGAGCTTGGTGGAGGCGATCGAATACGCCGAGCAACTCGCCGCTCCCGCTATCCGCGCGGTGGCAGCATGAGCGTCGTGACGCCGATCGAGATCCAGCGCCCCGCCATTCTGCGCTTCGGCGCCGGCCTGGCGCCCACGCTTGGCGCTTGGGCGCGTGAACAGGGGCTCGAGCGAATCCTGGTGGTCGCGGACGCCTTCAATGCGAGCCGGGTCGATGGGCTGGCGCTGCCGGGCGACGTCACCGTGTTCGGCACCGTCAAGCCGGAGCCCGACATCCCCAACCTCGACGCCCTCCTGGCGGTGGCGCTCGAGACGAAGCCCGACCTCGTCGTCGGCTTCGGCGGCGGCAGCGCGATGGACCTCGCCAAGCTGGCTGCCGTGCTGCCCGGCAGCGGCCAGACCCTTCACGAGGTCGTCGGCCCCGAGAAGGTGGCCGGCCGCCGGGTCGCCCTCGCCCAGGTGCCCACCACCGCCGGCACCGGCAGTGAAGCCGGCACCCGCTCGCTGGTCACCGACCCGGCCACCCAGAACAAGCTCGCCGTCCAGAGCCGCCACATGCTGGCCGACATCGCCATCATCGATCCCGATCTCACGATGACCGTGCCGCAGGCCGTCACAGCGGCCACCGGCGTCGACGCGATGGCGCATTGCGTCGAGGGCTACACCAGCAAGAAGTCGCACCCGCTGATCGACCTCTACGCGCTGGAGGGCATCCGCCTCGTCGGCCGTTATCTGCGGCGTGCGGTCGAGGATGGCGGCGATGCGGAGGCACGCGCCGGGCTGGCACTGGCGTCGCTGTATGGCGGCTTTTGCCTCGGCCCGGTCAACACCACGGCCGGACACGCCGTGGCCTACCCGCTCGGGACCCGGCACCACATCCCGCACGGCCTCGCCTGCGCTCTGATCTTCCCGCACACGCTGGCCTGGAACGCGCCCGCGCTGCCGGAGAAGACCGCTGCCGTGCTCGCCGCCCTTGGCCAACCCGCCTCGACCGACACGGCCGCCGTCACTGCCGGCGCTACTGCCTTCTGCGCCGCGCTTGGCCTCGACATGCGCCTGTCCGCGCACGGCGTGCCGGAAGCCGACTTGGACTCGATGGCCACCGAAGCCCACGCGATCCGCCGCCTGCTCGACAACAACCCTCGCGACCTCAGCCGCGACGAGATCGCGGCGATGTATCGCCGCGCTTTCTGAAGGAGAACGCTCCATGCCCGATACGATGGTCACCGCGCAGCCGGACCTCTCGACCGCCCTTCACCCGACCGGCGTGTTCAGCGCAGCCTGCACCCCGATGCGCGCTGATCTCACGCCCGATCACGCCGCCTTTGTTGAGCATTGCCGGCATCTCCTGGCCAATGGCTGCGACGGCGTCGCCATGCTCGGCACCACCGGCGAGGCCAATTCCTTCTCCGGCGCCGAACGCAAGGCGCTGCTCGAGAGCGCGGTCACCGGCGGTATTGCGCCCGACAAGCTGCTCCCCGGCACCGGCGTCACCGCCCTGACCGAGACTGTCGACCTCACCAAGCACGCCCTGTCGATGGGCGTCACCACCGTCGTCATGCTGCCGCCCTTCTACTACAAAGGCATCGGCGACGATGGTCTGTTCGCCTCCTACGCCGCGATCGTCGACCGCGTGGCGGACCCGCGGCTGCGCGTCGTGCTCTACCACATCCCGATGTTTTCGGCCGTCCCGATCCCGATCCCGGTGATTGCCCGGCTGCGCGACGCTTTCCCGGGCGTGTTCGTCGGCCTGAAGGACTCCTCGGGCGACCTCGCCAACATGAAGGCTCTGGTCGACGCCTTCCCCGGCTTCGCGGTCCTGGCCGGTGCCGACCCGCTGCTGCTGCCGTTGCTGCAGGCCGGCGGCGCCGGCTGCATCACCGCCGCCTCCAACCTGGTGTCGGCCGACCTGGCCGTCATCTACCGCCACCATGCCGACCCAGCCCAGGCTGATGCGGTCCAAGCCGCGCACGGCCGCGCCGTCGCCATGCGCAACCGCGTTTCGCAGTTCGCCCAGCTCGCTTCGATCAAGGCGCTGTTGGCCGAACGAACCGGCAATCCCGACTGGGCCACGGTCCGCCCGCCTTTGCTGCCTCTGACCGAGGTCGAACGCTCGAAACTCTGACGACCAAACAACAATAGAACTGGGAGGAAACAAGACATGGATACGTTCGGTTCGACCGATACCGCCATCATCCTCGCGATGGTGGTGGGCTACATCATCTTCACAAGCTGGCTCACCTACCGCCTGCGTAGCACCACCAACGCGCAGTTCATGACCGCCTCCCGCTCTCTGCCGGCGGCCGTGGTCGGCGTGTTGCTGATGTCGGAATTCGTCGGCGCCAAATCCACCATCGGCACGGCGCAGGAGGCCTTCTCGAATGGCCTGGCCGCATCCTGGTCGGTGCTCGGCGCCTCGATCGGCTTCGTCCTGTTCGGCTTGTTCTTCGTCAGGCGTCTCTACGGCTCCGGCGAGTATACGATCTCCGCCGCCATCGCGCAGAAATACGGCCGCTCGACCATGCTCACCGTGTCGTTGATCATGATCTACGCGCTGCTGCTGGTGAACGTCGGCAACTACATCAGCGGTGCCGCCGCCATCGCCACCGTTATGAAGGTGTCGTTGCCGCAGGCCATGGTGATGATCGCCTTCGTCAGCACCTTCTACTACGTGTTCGGCGGCCTGAAGGGCGTCGCCTACGTCACCGTGCTGCACAGCGCCATCAAGCTCATCGGCGTCGGCATCATCCTCGCCGTCGCTCTCTACGCCACCGGCGGCATCACCCCGATGGTCAACGCCCTGCCGCCGCAATACTTCACCTGGGACGGCGCCATCGGCGGTAGCACCATCGTCGCCTGGACCATCGGCACCATCGGCGCGATCTTCTCGACGCAGTTCATCATGCAGGCCATCTCGTCCTGCACCGACGCCAATCAGGCCCGCCGCGCCAGCTTCTACTCGGCCGCGCTGTGCTTCCCGCTCGGCATCGCCCTGGCGCTGATCGGCGTCGCCGCCAAGGTCGTGCATCCCGAGATCAAGAGCCTGTTCGCGCTGCCGGTGTTCCTGCAGGGCATGAACCCGCTGCTGGCCGGGCTGGTCACCACCGCGCTGGTCGCCTCCGTGTTCGTCAGCGTCTGCACCGTAGCGCTCGCCATCGTCTCGCTGGTCATGCGCGACTTCCTGGTGCCCTGGCTCAAGCCGCAAGGCGCGCGCGAGCTGCAGATGACCCGCGTCGTCTCGCTGGTCGTTGCCTTTGTGCCGCTGATCTTCGTCTTCTTCGTGCCCGAGATCCTCAAGCTGTCGTTCTTCACCCGCGCGCTGCGGCTCTCGATCTCCATCGTCGCCCTGATCGGCTTCTACCTGCCGATGTTCCGCAGCAGCCTCGGCGCCACCCTGGGCTTGCTCGCCTCCGCCGTCGCGACCTCGGTCTGGTACATTCTCGGCAACCCCTACGGCATCGACAACATGTATGTCGCCGCCGTCACCCCGATCGTCGTCATGCTGGTTGAGCGTGCCCTGAACACGCCCAAGACCCCGGTGATGAGCGGCCACATCACGGGAGGCGCATGATGGACTTCGTAATCGACACCACCGATCCGCGGCTCGGCCAGCCGGACGCGGACCAACTCCGTCCCCGCCCCGGTGACCCGGTCCGCCTCGAAGCCTTCATTCCCTCTCCCTGCCTGCAGAACCATGCCGCTAACCTGCTCGTGCAGCCGGGTGGCGATATCCTCTGCACCTGGTTCGGCGGCACGCAGGAAGGCATCCCGGACATCTCCGCCTACTGCGCGCGCCTGCCCGCCGGCAGCGACCGCTGGCTGCCGCCGGAGAAGCTGTCCGACGACCCTGGCCGTTCCGAACAGAACCCGATCCTGTTCCCCGCTCCGGACGGCACGCTGTGGCTGATCTGGACCGCCCAGCTTTCCGGCAACCAGGACACCGCCATCGTCCGCCGCCGCACCTCGGCCGATGGTGGCCGTAGCTGGGGTCCGGTCAGCACCCTGTTCGACGCGGTCGGCACCTCCGGTATCTTCGTGCGCCAGCCGCCGACCGTGCTCGACAACGGCGATATCCTGCTGCCGATCTGGTACTGCCACGGCCGACCCGGCGAACGCTGGAACGGTAGCTACGACACCAGCGCGGTGCGCATCTCCTCCGATGGCGGCGCCACCTGGACGGAGGCCGAGGTGCCGGACAGCCTCGGCTGCGTCCACATGGGCATCGAGCAACTGGCCGACGGGACCTTGCTGGGCCTGTTCCGCTCGCGCTGGGCGGACAGCATCTACGAGACCCGGTCCTCCGACCGCGGTCGGACTTGGTCCGCCCCGGTGCCCACGGCGCTGCCGAACAACAACTCGTCGATCCAGTTCACCAAGCTGGGCAACGGCCACCTCGCCCTCGTGTTCAACGACATCAGCGCCGCCGACAGCACGGACCGCCGCGCCTCGCTCTACGACGACCTCGAGGATGACGGCACCGGGCTGACCAACCCGGTCGCCCAACCCGGCCAGCGCACCGCGATCTGGGGCGTGCCGCGCGCGCCGATGACGCTCGCGATCTCCGAAGATGGCGGCCGTACCTGGCCCTATCGCCGCAATCTCGATGTCGGCGACGGCTTCTGCATGACCAACAACTCGCGCGAGAAGCTGAACCGTGAATACTCCTACCCGTCGGTCAAGCAGGGCGCGGACGGCGCGATCCATATCGCCTTCACCTACTACCGCCAGGCGATCAAATATGCCCGCGTGTCGGAAGATTGGGTCCGCCAGGGATGATGCGCCGGGCCGTCGTCACCGGCGCCAGCTCCGGGATCGGCGCCGCCATCGCCGAGCGCCTGCTGGCGCAGGGCTGGGCCGTCACCGGCATCAGTCGTTCGCCGCCCGCGCCCGGTATCGACCATCTCGCGCTGGATCTCGCCAGCGTGACGGCGGCCGAACTGCGCGAGGCATTGGCCGACCTGTCGGTGCAGGCACTGGTGCATGCGGCCGGCATCCTCCGCGTCGCCCCGCTCGGCAGCCTTGAGCAAAGCGAGGGCGCGGCGATGTGGCGCCTGCACGTCGACTGTGCCGCCATGCTGGCCGACATTCTCCTGCCAGCGATGACGGCGGGCGGGCGCGTGGTCCTGATCGGCAGCCGCACCGCCACTGGTTCGCCGGGTCGCAGCCAGTATGCTGCCAGCAAGGCCGCGCTGGTCGGCCTTGCCCGCTCCTGGGCCGCCGAGGTCGCGCCGCACGGCATCACGGTCAACGTCGTCGCCCCCGGCGCGACCGAAACCCCCATGCTCAAAGATCCGGCGCGCGGCAGCGTCTCACCCCGCATGCCCCCGATCGGCCGCTTCGTGCAGCCCGGCGAAGTCGCCGCACTCGTGTCGTTCCTCCTCGGTGACGAGGCCGCCGCGATCACCGGCCAACAGATCGTCGTCTGCGGCGGCGCCTCGCTGTAGTTCCTCCCGCACCGTCGTTCGAACGGAGAGCCCACCATGCGCATCGTCGATGTCCGCGAGATCACGCAACCGATCTCGTCCCCCATTCGCAACGCCTATATCGATTTCACCAAGATGACGACGAGCCTGGTGGCCGTGATCACCGACGTGGTGCGGGATGGCAAGCCGGTCGTCGGCTACGGCTTCAACTCGAACGGTCGGTACGGCCAGGGCGGGCTGATCCGCGAACGCTTCCGCACTCGCATCCTCGAAGCCGACCCCAAGAGCCTGATGGACGAAGCGCGCGACAACATCGATCCGGCCAAGGTCTGGGCCGCCATGATGCAGAACGAGAAGCCCGGTGGTCATGGCGAACGCTCCGTCGCCGTGGGAACCCTCGACATGGCGATCTGGGATGCCGTCGCCAAAATCGAGGGTAAGCCGCTGTTCCGCCTCCTGGCCGAACGCCATGGACGCACCGCCGATCCCAGCGTGTTCGTCTACGCTGCCGGCGGCTACTACTACCCGGGCAAGGACAACTCGGCGCTGCGGGCCGAGATGCGCGGCTACCTCGACCGTGGCTACACCGTCGTCAAGATGAAGATCGGCGGCGCCTCCCTCGACGAGGATCGCACCCGCATCGAGGCCGTCCTCCACGAGATCGGCAGCCAGGCGCAACTCGCCGTCGACGCAAATGGCCGTTTCGACCTCGAAACCGGCATCGCCTATGGCAAAATGCTGCGCGACTATCCCCTGTTCTGGTACGAGGAGATCGGCGACCCGCTCGACTACGCGCTGCAGGCCGCGATGTCGGAATTCTACCCGGGCCCCATGGCCACCGGTGAGAACCTGTTCTCGCATCAGGATGCGCGTAATCTGCTGCGCTACGGCGGCATGCGCCCGGACCGGGATTGGCTACAGTTCGACTGCGCGCTTTCTTACGGCCTGGTTGAATATCTCCGGACCCTGGAGGTGCTACAGCAGTTCGGCTGGTCGCCCTCTCGCTGCATCCCGCACGGCGGGCACCAGATGTCGTTGATGATCGCCGCCGGCCTCGGGCTGGGTGGCAACGAGAGCTACCCGGACTTGTTCCAACCCTATGGTGGTTTCCCGGACGGGGTGCGCGTGGAAAATGGACGCGTCACCATGCCTGATCTCCCAGGGATCGGTTTCGAGGGCAAGTCGGATCTAATTCAAAGGATGCACGAACTCTCTGCGTGAAAGATCGCGCAAGCGAAACATTGCTCGGGCAGGCAGCTACATTCAGCCGTTATTCCCTGCCAAAAGCGGCCGGGCCATCAGGGTCGGGCGGAGCCTGAGGTAGCAGCCGAGATCTAGACGATGGTGTCCCGGAAACTCGAAACGTGGTCTATCGGCATCGACCACGACGGACGATGATCGGCCGATGCCTTTCAGGAAAACAGCACGCTCGTTGCTGAACACGCTCACGAAGCGGGCCATCAAGCGCCGGGCCGGGCGGGCGATGACCAGCCCCAACGAACAAGGACAGCAAGGACCTAGTCACCGCACGGTGGCCTTGATCGTGGCCAGTGCGTTGTTCATGGAGCAGCTGGACGGAACCGTGCTCGCGACCGCCCTGCCGAAGATGGCGGAGTCTTTCGGCACCGCGCCTTTGAACATGAACGTCGCCCTGACGTCCTATCTGCTCAGCCTGGCCGTGTTCATCCCCATCAGCGGCAAGGTTGCGGACCGTTTCGGGTCGCGCACCGTGTTCTGTTCCGCCATTGCGCTGTTCACCGTCGGCTCCATGCTCTGCGGGCTCGCCACCAGCCTGCCGTTCCTGGTGACGTCGCGCATCGTGCAGGGCATCGGTGGCGCCATGATGGTGCCGATCGGTCGGCTGGTCCTGCTTCGCTCCGTGTCCAAGGCGGAGCTGGTGAGTGCCATGACCTGGCTGATGGTGCCCGCGCAGTTCGGCCCGATCCTCGGGCCACCGCTGGGCGGGTTCCTGGTGTCGACCCTGTCGTGGCACTGGATCTTCTATATCAACGTGCCGATTGGCGTGCTGGGCATCGTGCTGGCGCTCCGTCTCATTCCCAACGTCCGCGAGACGCGGCCGAGCAGCTTCGACGTCAAAGGCCTGCTGCTGTCCGGCGTGTCACTGTCTTGCCTCATGTTCGGGCTGGAAACCGTGGCGCGGGGGGAGGCGTCGGCCTGGTTCGCGGCAACCATCGTGCTGGTCGGCCTCGGCAGCGGTGCCCTTTATGTCCGGCATGCGCGCCGGCACCCGGAACCCGTGCTGGATTTCCGGCTGATGGCGGTGCCGACCTTTGGCCTGTCCGTGCTCGGGGGCGGGTTGAGCCGCATTGCCGCGGGTGCGATTCCGTTCCTGCTGCCGATGATGCTTCAGCTCGGTTTCGGCTGGAGCGCGCTGTCCAGCGGCCTGGTCACCTTCGCCAGCAGCGCCGGGTCCATGCTGATGCGGCTCAGTGCCAAGCCGGCATTGAGGCGTTGGGGCTTTCGCCGGGTCATGATCTGGAACGGCGTGATCGCAAGCCTGTTCCTGGCGGGCACGGCGGCACTGCGCCCGTCCTGGCCGATCAGCGCGATCTATGGGCTGCTGCTGGTGGGCGGCTTCTTTCAGTCGCTGCAGTTCATTGCCTACAACACCATCGCCTATGCAGACATACCGCAGCCGCAGATGAGTGCTGCCACGAGCTTCTACACGACGTTCCAGCAGCTCAACCTGACGCTCGGCATCTGCGTGGCAAGCGGGGCGTTGGCGGCGTCGATGACAGTGCTTGGCCATCCCCGAGCCCTGGTCCAGGACTACAGCATCGCCTTTCTGGTGGTGACGGCGTTGTCGCTCATTGCATCGCCGCTTTGTGCCAGGCTGCCGGCGGAAGCTGGGCGGCAGCTTTCGGGCCATCCCGGGCCGGACTCGGCCAGTCCAGGCCTTAGCCGGTTCGCACGGGTGAGCCGGTCATTCCGGGTGCGCCACCGCGGATCGAAAGTCTCGACACGGCGGGACGTGACAAAGACGCCAGCAAGTGGCGACTGATCAGCGCCTCACATGCGAGGCCGGTGCGCTGCCCACGGCCTGACCACTTCAAGGATCGCACCCAGGCGAAGCAAGCCGACATCCTCGCCCCAGCGCCCCACCATCTGCACCGCCGTCGGCAGCCCGGAGGCGTCGAAACCGGACGGGATCGTCAGTGCCGGGTGACCCGTCAGGTTGAACGGGTAGACATAACTGCTCCACCCCTGCCGCGTAACGCCGCAGCGTTCGCCGTCGATCTCGACTTCGTCGTGCGCGGCGTCGAAATCGGCAGGCAGGGCCGTGCGCGAGAGCGTCGGCATCATCAGCATGTCAAACCTATCGAACAACGATTGGATGCTACGGAACAGCCGCGTGCGCGCAAACTGCGCCTGCCGATATTGGTCCAGCGTGAAGCCGTCGCCGCGCTCCATGAAGGCGAGTAGCGTCGGGTCCATCTTGTCTCGCCACGCCGGCAGCCGGTCGCGCAGGCTGACGGCGAAGCCGGCCTGGTACATGACGCGACCCGGCCATTCGATCCAGTCGATGCCGGTGCCCGTGATCTCCGCCGAGGCGCCGAGATCGGTGAGCGCCGCGATCGAGGCGGCGGCATTGTCGGCCATCTCGGCCTGAACGCGCGGATTGGCGGCCCGCTCGATGACACCGATGCGCAGCGTGCTGAGGTCATGTCCGATCAGCCCCGGCGACAACGGCGCCTCCACCCGGCCGAGCGTCCACGGGTCTGCCGGGTCGGGGCCGACCATGATGCCGCGCATCAGCGCCGCATCGGTCACGCTGCGGGTCATCGGTCCGGCATAGGTGTAGTTGCCGAACCCATCCGTCGCCTGCTGCCACGGGATCGAGCCAAGCGTTGGCTTCAGCCCCACCAAGCCGCAGCACGCCGCCGGAATGCGGACCGATCCGGCGCCGTCCGTGCCCACCGCCAACGGCCCGGCGCCGCACGCGACCGCGACCGCCGCGCCGCCCGATGAACCACCGGGGGTGCGGGCCGGGTCCCACGGGTTGCGGGTGACGCCGAAGCTCGGACCGTCGGTCAGCCCCTTGTGACCGAACTCCGGCAGATGCGTCTTGGCGAACACGATGGCACCGGCCGCGCGCAGGCGGGCCACGGTGACGTCGTCATCGGACGCGATGGCCCCCGCATGGATCGCCGAGCCATGGGTGGTGGGCACGCCGCCGACATCGACCTGGTCCTTGATGCTGATCGGCACGCCATGCAGCGGCAGGTCCGGCCGGGGACTCTCCGTTGCCGCCTGAGCCTCGGCCAGCGCACGATCATCCAGCAGCGCGGCGAATGGGTTGAGCGACGGTTGAACCGAATGCGCCCGCGCCAGCACGGCCTGCATCAGCTCGAGAGGCGACAGCTTGCCCTGCCTGATCAGCGCTGCGGCCCGTGCCGCCGTGGTGAACAGCAGATCGTCGTCGGCCATCGTCTTGCCTCCCGTTACGAAAAACGTTGCTCCGATTGATATCGGATATATCATTCGCCCACGCAACGTGGAGTTCCCTGCATGACGAGCGTAAGACTCACCAGGCGGACGATGATGCTCGCTGGAGCCGCGGCGGCGACATCCATCTCTCATCGGAGCTATGCGGCCGATCGGCCTCTCATCGCGGTGCTGGAAGCCGAGGTGGTCATCCTCGACCCGCACATGACCACTGCCGCCATCACCCGCACTTTCGGCTACCATGTGTGGGACGTGCTGTTCGCGATGGACTCCGCCGGCGGGTATCAGCCGCAGATGGTGGGGGCCTACACCGTTTCGGACAACAAATTGCGTTGGCATTTTACCTTGCGCGAGGGCCTGAAGTTCCACGACGGGGCTCCGGTGACGTCGGCCGATTGTGTTGCGTCGTTGAAGCGCTGGGCGTCGCTCGACAGCCTCGGCCGCATGCTGCTCGGCGCCGGCGCCGTCATGGCCGAAGACGGCAGCGACGCCTTTACCATCACGCTGATCAAGCCGTTCCCGTTGATGTTGTCCGTGCTGGGCAAGCCGAACGCACCCGGCCCGTTCATCATGCCGGCCCGTATCATCGCCGACGCCGGCACCGGCCGCATCAAGGAAATGATCGGCTCCGGCCCGTTCCGTTTCGTCGCCGACCAGTATCGTCCCGGCGACAGCATGGTGCTCGCTCGCTTCGACGGCTACGTCCCGCGCAAGGAGCCCGCCGATTTCATGGCCGGCGGCAAGGTTGTTCATATCGACCAGGTCCTGCTCCGCGTCATGCCCGATGACGCCACCGGCGTCGCCGCGCTGACTGCCGGCGAAATCGACTACATGCAATATCTGCCGTTCGACTGGCTCGATCGCCTTTCCAAGACGCGCGACGTCAAGCTGATGAGCCTGAAGGGGCTCGACATGTTCCTGGGCAATTTCCGCCTCAACGATGCCAGCGGCCCCTTCGCCGACCCGGCCGTACGGTCCGTCCTATGGAAGCTGGTGGACCAACGGGAGATGATGCAATCCGCCGGGATCGGTCCGAACTACCGGATCGATGAGTGCCCGTCTTTCTTCATGTGCGACACGCCGCTCTCGACCGATGCTGGCTCCAGCGTGGCCAAATTTGATTTGGCCGCCGCCAAGGCCGAGTTGGCAAAGACAAGTTACGCCGGCGAGCCGGTGATCATGCTCGAGGTCGTTGGCTCGATCCAGACGGCCGCCGGTAATCTCCTGGCGCAGAACATGAAACAGATCGGCTTCACGGTGGACGAACAGGTCATGGATTGGGGCACCGTCCTGGCGCGACGTGCCAAGAAGGACGGCTGGAGCCTGTTCCCCGTCTACGCCAACGGGATCGACATGGCCTCGCCACTGACCAATTTCTACATCAGCAATAATTGCGCCGATTACCCGGGCTGGAGTTGCGACGCCACGATGACCAAGCTCCTGGAGGAGTTCGCCGCCGCCTCCGACGAGGCCGAACACAAGCGGATCGCGGCGGAGATTCAGGTCGTGGCCTACCGCACCACACCGTGCGTCATGTGGGGCCAGTTTTCCCGCCCGGCCGGATATCGCAAGCGATTGGCGGATTTGATCCAGTCATCGTTTCCGATCTTCTGGAACGTCAAGATGTCTGCCGCGTGATGCCCCAAACGATTGATCTCGCCGGGCTGGCTCGACCGGTCGAGGTCCTGCGCGACGAGTGGGGTATCGCCCATATCCGCGCCGGCTCCGAGGCCGACGCTCATTTCGCGCTCGGAGTGATCCACGCGCAGGATCGACTGTTCCAGATGGAACTGAACCGCCGCCGCGCCCTCGGTCGTGCCGCGGAGTGGCTCGGCAAGGAGGCTGCCGAGGGTGATCTGCTCTGCCGCCGTCTCGGCATGGAAGCCGCCTGCCGCCGCGACTATGCCGCGCTCGGCGCACCGGCGCGCGCGATGCTGACCGCCTACAGCGCCGGCGTGAACGCGTTCCTGGCCGCTGATCCGGCGTTGCCGCCCGAATATGCCCTTCTCGGCGCCACGCCCGAAGCCTGGGTGCCCTGGCACTGTATTGCCGTGATGCGCCGCCTCGGCCTGCTGATGGGGTCGGTGTGGTTCAAGCTCTGGCGTGCCCTCGCGCTGCCGATCGTCGGCGCCGACAACACGGCCAAGCTGCGCTATGATGATGGCCCGGACGAACTCCTTTGCATTCCGCCCGGCGCCACTGCCGAGCGATGGCAGGCCGACCTGGTCGCGCTTCGTCCTGGTATCGAGGCGTTGCTGCACGCGATGGGCCCCGACGAGACCGGCGGCGGCAGCAACAACTGGGCGATCGGCCCCGCGCGCTCCGCCACCGGCAGGCCGATCCTCGCCGGCGACCCGCATCGGGTGTTCGAGGTACCCGGCATGTATGCCCAGCATCATCTCGCCTGCGATGCGTGGGACGCGATCGGCCTCACGGTTCCTGGTGTGCCGGCATTCCCGCATTACATGCATAACGGCCGGGTCGCGTATTGCGTGACCCACGCCTTTGTCGACATCCATGACCTATACCTGGAACGGTTCGACGCCACGGGCCGCGTTCAGCGCACCGAAGGCATGGAACCCGTCGGCACCCGCACCGAGACGATCCACATCCGCGGCGAAGCTTCCCGCATCATCACGGTCACGGAAACCAGCCACGGGCCTGTCATCGCCGGTGACCCGGCCGCCGGCACGGCCCTGGTTCTCCGCTCAGTCCAGTTCGCCGAAACCGACCTGTCTTTCGACTGCCTTCCCCGCATGCTGCGCGCCACCACCGTGCCGGCGCTGTTCGAGGCGACCCGCGGCTGGGGCTTGATCGACCACAACCTCGTCGCTGCTGACACGGAGGGCCGTATTGGCCATCTCGTCCGCGCCATGGTGCCGGTGCGCCCCCGCGCCAACGGCTGGCTCCCCGTCCCCGGCTGGACCGGCGAGGGCGACTGGCAAGGTTGGATTCCGTTCGAGGCGATGCCGCAGGTCATCGACCCGGCCGACGGCGTCATCGTCACCGCCAATAATCGCGTGGTCGCGGATGGTGACGACTACCTGTGCACCGACTGCCATCCGCCTTACCGCGCGCAACGCATCGCCGATCTGATCGCGGAGCGCCCGACCTTTGCCGTCGAAGACGCCGCCGCGCTCCATGCCGACGTGCTGTCGCCCAATGCGCCGCTGTTCCAGGCACGCCTCGCCGGGCTGCCCGATCCCGGCGGAATTGCCGGCGAGATCCGCCGCACGCTGCTGGCCTGGGATGGCCGCATGGATGCCGCGTCGGTTCCTGCGGCGCAGTACAACGCCCTGCGCCGCGCGCTCACCGCCATCCTGGTCGAGCGCTCCGGCCTGGGTGCCGCCACTGCGCACCCGTTCGCTGCCGTATCGCCCGGCATCTCGCCGGCCGGTCAATTGTGGTGGACGTTGCCCGCGCTGCTGCGCGCCGACGATGCCGCCATGCTCGACGGGTGGAACTGGAACGATGCACTGTCCGCCGCGCTGGCCACCATCGCCGCGGCACCGCCCGCGCAAGCCTGGGGCCCCACCCATCAGCCGCGGTTCCAACACCCGCTCTCGCCCACCCAATCCGGCGCCGCCCGCTTCGACCCACCCTCGTTTCCGCTCGGTGGCGATGGCGATACCGTCATGGCCATCGGCCTGGTTCCCGCCGCCGGCCCGGCCGCCATCTATGGTGCGCTGTGCCGCTACGTGTTCGACGTCGGCGACTGGGAGAACTGCCGTTGGGCAGTATTCGGCGGCGCGTCCGGCAACCCCGACAGCCCGCATTATGCCGATCAGACCGCGGCCTGGAGCGGGTGCCAGATGGTGCCGATGCGGTACGCCTGGCCTGCCATCGAAGCTGCCGCTACCGCCCGAACGACGCTCCAGCCCGCATGAGTTCCGCTGCATCGATCGACATAAGCCGGCTCGTCAAACGTTTTGGTACCGTCACCGCCGTCGATGCCGTGGATCTCGAAATCCCGGCCGGCGAGTTCTTCGCCCTGCTCGGCCCGTCCGGCTCCGGCAAGACCACCATCCTGATGTCGATCGCCGGGTTCGATTTTCCTGACAGCGGCAGCATCCATGTCGGTGGGCGCGACGTCACCTTCCTGCCGCCGCAGCAGCGCGACCTCGGCATGGTGTTTCAGCGCTACACGCTGTTCCCGCACATGAGCGTCGCCGAGAACGTGGCCTTTCCGCTCAAGATGCGCGGGGTCAACCGTGCAGACCGCGAGAAGCGGGCGCGGGAGGCGTTGGCCACCGTCCGCCTCGGTGAACTCGGCGATCGTCGTCCGGCGCAACTCTCCGGCGGGCAGCAACAGCGCGTCGCCTTGGCGCGCGCCATCGTCTATCGCCCGCCGGTGTTGCTCATGGATGAGCCACTCTCCGCCCTCGACAAGAACCTGCGCGAGGAGATGCAGCTCGAGATAAAGCACCTCCAGCGCGACCTCGGCATGACGATCGTGTTCGTCACGCACGACCAGACCGAAGCGCTCACCATGGCCGACCGGGTCAGCGTGCTGGACGGCGGCAAGCTGCAGCAGATCGGCTCGCCGCGAGCATTGTACGAACAGCCCGCCACCGCTTTCGTCGCCGGCTTCATCGGCGAGACCAATTTCTGGAACTGCACCCTCGCTCAGCCGGTCGCCGCCGGTGCGGAAGTTACCGTCACGCTAGACGGTGGGGACGAGGCGGCTGCCATCGCAGCCTGTGCGCTGCCAGCCGGGCCCGCTCGCTTGGCGGTTCGCCCGGAGCGGATCCGGCTCGGAACTGCCGGGCTGGCCGGAATGGTCGCGGAGGCGATCTACGCCGGCACCTCCACCACCCTCATCCTGCGCACCGCCGGTCCCGATCTGCGGGTTCGTTTCGGCCCGGTCGATGTCCTGCCTGCGTCCCAGACGGCGTTCACCTGGGCTCCGCAGGACGCCCGGCTGTATCCGGCATGAAGCGTCCCAGCCGCTTCACCCTCGGGGGCCGTACCTACAGCCCGGCCGCCAGCCTGGCGCTCACCGCCCCGTTCCTGCTGATCCTCCTGCTCGCCTTCCTGCTGCCCATCCTGGTCCTGCTGCGCGAGAGCCTGTTCGTCCCCGTTCCGACCCTGGCCAACTATGCCCGTATCTTCGAACAGCCGGCCTATCTCCGCATCCTGCTCCGCACCCTGCGCATCGCCGCCGAGGTCACCGCGTCGGCCCTGCTGCTCGGCTATCCGCTCGCCTGGTTGATGGCTAACCGGCGCGGCTGGCGGCTGGCCTTGCTGCTCGCTGCCGTACTGCTGCCGTTATGGACGTCCGTGCTGGTTCGCACCTATGCCTGGCTCGTGCTCCTGCAGCGCGACGGCGTCATTAACCAGGTTCTGTCCGGCCTTCGGCTGACCAACAAGCCGATCGGTCTGCTCTACACGGAGGGCACCGTGGTCATGGCGATGACGCATGTGCTGCTGCCGTTCATGATCCTGCCGCTCTATGCGTCGCTGCGCGCGATCCCGGCCGAATACGGCCGCGCCGCCCAGGTGCTCGGCGCCAGCGACGCCGCCGCGTTTCGCGAGATTATTTTACCATTGTCGTTGCCGGGTGCCGCGTCCGGCTGCCTCATGGTGTTCCTGCTGTCGCTCGGCTTTTTCGTCACCCCGGCGCTGGTTGGCGGCCCGCAGCAGAAAATGCTGGCCACGCTGGTGCAGCAGCAGGTCACCGAGTTGCTGAACTGGCCGTTCGCCGGCGCCATCGTCGGCACGCTGCTGGCCGTGGTGCTGGTGCTGGTGGCGATCTTCAACCGTCTCGTCCGGCTCGACCGTTTCGTGGGGCAGTCTTGAGGCGCCGGCGCCCGATCGGCGGCTTGCTGGTCGCCGCCTTCGCCTATGCGGTCGCGGTGTTCCTGTTACTGCCCAGCCTCCTCGTCATCCCCATGTCGTTCGGGCCCGACCGCTTCCTGCGCTTCCCGCCGACCGGCTTCAGCCTGCGCTGGTATGCCGCCTACTTCACCTCGTCCGACTGGATTGAGCCGACGCTGTTCAGCCTCGAAGTGGGGCTGTTGACCGCAGTCGTCGCCACCACCGCGGGCACCATGGTCGCCCTGGCGCTAGTGCGCGGCCGGGTCCCCGGTCGGGCGGCAATCGAGTTGCTGGTCATGGGCCCGGTGATCGTGCCGACCATCGCCATGGCCATCGCATTGTTTCTGGTATTCGACCGGCTGCACCTGGTCGGCACGTTGTTCGCCTTTGTGCTGGCGCATAGCGCGCTGGCCATGCCGTTCGTGGTATTCACCGTGCTGGCCGCGCTCTACCGCTTCGATGCCAATCTGGAACTCGCAGCGCTCTCCTGCGGCGCCAGTCGCTTGGCCGCGTTCCGGCACGTGACGCTGCCAGCGATTGCGCCCGGCGTGTTCTCGGCCGCCATGTTCGCCTTCATCATCTCGTTCGACGAGCCGGTGATCTCGTTCTTCATCTCCGACCTCGATCGTAAATCGCTGCCCCGCAAGATGTTCGAGGACATCGACTACAACGTCTCCCCCACGCTCGCCGCCGTCGCCACCATGCTCAGCGCGCTCACCGCCCTGGCGCTGATCATCGGCTTTCTCGCCCGCCGCTCCACCACCGCACGAGGACCAAGCGCATGACACCGATCTCCCGCCGCACGCTCCTTGGAACCACCCTGGCCGCTACTGCCTCGCCGGCCTGGGCGCAAGGCAAGGGCGAGGTGATCATCGCCACCACCGGCGGGCTGATGACCAATGCGCTGCAGGATAACTTCTACAAACGTTTCGAGCAGACCACCGGCATCCGCGTTCGCGCCGTGCCGATCGAGTTGCCGGACCAATGGGCGCGCATGCAGGCCGGTCGCAGCAATGGCAACGTCCCGTTCGACGTCGTCACCGCGACCCCGCCCGACATGATCCAACATGCCGACGAGTTGGTGACGCTCGACTGCGCCGCCATGCCCGGCATCGTCGCCGACGCACTACCCGATAGCTGCTTCGCCAAGGGCATCATCCGCACCGTCGGTGGCATGGTGATGACTTGGAAGAAGGACGCCTTCAAGGGCGCCGCCCCCGCCAACTGGGCCGATTTCTTCGATGTTGCCAAGTTCCCCGGCCCCCGCTCCCTGCCCGACACCGGCGACCGCGAATGGTGGTTGCCGCTGATCGCCCTCGTCGCCGACGGTGTGCCGCGCGACAAGCTGTTCCCTATGGATCTCGACCGGGCCTACAAGAAGCTCGACGCCCTGAAGCCAAACGTCGCCGCCTGGTGGAAGAGCGGCGACAATTCCCTGCAGATCCTGCGCGGCGGCGATGCGGTCATCAGCATGTTGTATTCCAGCCGCGGCGTGCTGCTCGCCAAGACCGGCGATTACGATTTCACCTGGAAGGACGCGCCACGCGACACCGGTAACTGGTCGGTCGCCAAAGGTGGGCCGAATACAGCCAACGGGCTGCAATTCCTGAACTTCTTCGTCGCCGATCCGCAGGCGCATCTCGCTTTCGGCGATGCCGTCTCCTACGACAGCAACAACCGTCAGGTCGCGGCCATGATCCCCGAGGCCGATCGGCGCTTCCATGCCGGCGTGCCCGCCAACTACGCCGACCTGCTGGTCGCCGATTATGCCTGGATCGCCGCGCACCGCACCGCCATGCGCGAACGCTGGATCGATTGGCTGTCCCGCTGATGCTGGTTCACTATCCCGAAGCCGCACATTACGAGATCGACCCAACCCGGCTCGACCTCGTGGAGGAGTTCCGCCGCAACCCGCGCGGGCCGCACGGCACCGACTTGCAGAAGCTGCTGCACCGTATGCGTTGGGCTGGCGATCCCGAGGAGGGCGGCCGCTACATCCTCCTTGTCCAGGAGCCCGGCCGCCGCTGGATGCTTGCCCGCCTCCCGCGCCGCCGCGGCGCCCCGATCGAGCCGATTCCCAACCAGATTTTCACCAGCCTCGAAGCTGCCGAGTGGGAGGTCTTCAAGCGCCGCTGGCGTGCGCTGACCGGCCAAGAGCTTTCCGACGGATGCCCGATTCCATGATCGATTCTACCGCCGTTCTCGGCTACGCCTGGCCGCTGATCGTGTCTCCCGGCGAAACCGTCGCGTTTCATCTCTCTGCCGAAACCCTGCGCGCCGCAGAAGCCAGCATTGTCCGCGTCCGCTGTGCCGACCCCGATCCGGCCGGCCCCGGCCTGAAGCTCACGACACCTGGCAGCAGCCTCGACGGCCCGGTTTCGCTCAGCCATCAAAAGCTGTTTCCCGGCTCGTTCGCCACGGTGCCCGACACCAAATTGCTCGCCGACCTATCTACACTGACCGCCTGCGCCTGCATCTGGCCAACCCGGCCCGACGCGGGAGCGCAGACGGTCATTGCCCGCTGGAACGGCACCGCCGGCTGGCGCCTCGGCCTCGACGACCAGGGGCGCCCCGAGTTCGTTGTCGCCACACCAGTTGGATCGTTCCGGGTCACCGGCGAACACGCGTTGCTCGAGCGCGAATGGGTCCTGATCGGCGGCAGCATCGACGCGAGCGGGCGACTTCGCCTCACCGTCCGCAGCATCGACCCGCAATCCGGCCGCGACCGCAGCACCGACATCCGCGCGCCCGGCCCGGCCCAGATCGCCTGGCCCCCCGCCGTCGCCCTGACCCTGGCCGCCCATGGCGACCCCGCGGCCGGTCACTTCGACGGCAAAATCGATCGTCCCCGCCTCTATGCCGCCGCCCTCGAGCCGGACGCCATGCGCGCGCTCGCCGAGCCCGACATCACCGACCCGGCCCTGATCGCCGCCTGGGATTTCTCGGTCGGCATCCCGACCCGCACCATCCACGACCGCTCCGTCAACCGTCTCGACGGTGTGCTGCATCAAACCCCGACCCGTGGGATGACCGGCGTCAACTGGAACGGCACCAGCGAGCGCTGGACCGAGGCTCCCCAGCATTACGGCGCCATCCATTTCCACTCCGACGACATGTCCGATGCCGGCTGGGCTCCCACGCTTCAGCTCGAAATTCCTGCCGACTGGCGCAGCGGCTTCTACGCTCTCCGTCTCACTGCTGACTTCGCAGGCACCCCGGTCGAAAGCTACGTCTCCTTCTTCGTTCGCGC
Organism: uncultured Acetobacteraceae bacterium; assembly: GCA_964613945.1. GTDB lineage: Bacteria > Pseudomonadota > Alphaproteobacteria > Acetobacterales > Acetobacteraceae > JAVVHH01. The sequence continues at coordinate 62,013 of CAZTJC010000006.1, read as the reverse complement.
CGAGATCGGCCGCCCCCGCGCCAAGCTCGCCTTCGTCGCCAGTACCGCCACCTTCCTCGCCTACGCGAACTCCGCGCTCCGCCTCGACCAGGTGCACGCCGAAGTTATGCTCGAGGGCCTGATCGCCCTCTCGCCCGATGACGCCTATATTCAATCGCATCGCGAAGTTGGCCTCTCGACCTATGACACGCATAGCGACGGCAGCGGCTGGTGCATCGCCTCGGCCCGCCGTCCGCTGCTCAGCTTCCGCCCGCGCGGCGCCGTGTTCAATTATGGCAACGACACGCACCTGATCGACTGGCTGGAACAAAAAGGCTTCGATTACGACATCGTCACCGACGAGGATATCCACGGTAGCGGGCTACAGGTGCTAGCCCCCTATACCTGCGTGATCACGGGTTCGCACCCCGAATACATCAGCCGCGAGATGCTCGACGCCTTCGACGCCTACGGGCGTGGCGGCGGGCGGCATATGTATCTCGGCGGCAACGGCTTCTACTGGCGCATCGGCTTCGACCCTGCCGGCCCGCACGTCCTGGAGATGCGTCGCGGCATGAACGGCCTACGCACCTGGGAAGGCGAGGCGGGCGAGCACGCGCTACAATTCACTGGCGAGCCCTCCGGCACATGGCGCAACAACGGCCGGCCGCCGCAGCGCGTGGTCGGTGTCGGCTTCGATGGCCAGGTATTCACGCGGTCCTATCCCTATCGCTGGCTCGCCGGCGCCCATGATCATGCGATGGCTTGGCTCACCGCCGGGCTCGATCTCGATGCGCCGCTCGGCGATTTTGGCCTGCGCGGCGGCGGCGCCGCCGGCATCGAGGTCGACCGGGTGGAGCCGACGCTGGGTTCGCCACCGGGTCTGGTCTGGCTCGCCACCGCCGACCGGCTCGGCTACGGCGGCACGCCGACGCCCGAGGAAGTCCGCACCCTGCACCGCGGCATCATGGGCGACCAGAACGCGCAGGTGCGCGCTGACCTGATATTCATGCCGACGGCCAACGGCGGCGGCGTGTTCAGCACCGGCTCGATCGCCTGGGTCTGCACCCTGTCCTGCCACGACTATGACAACCCATGCAGCCGCCTGACCGAAAACGTCGTCCGCCGCTTCCTCGACCCGGCGCCGCTCCCGCCCCCCGGCGACAATGCCATCCCCGGCGTGCCTCCGCGATGAGCAACGCGCTCCGGGTGGTGACGCCCGAGACCACGCCGGCCATCAGCCGCACCAGCCTCAACGCACAGGTCTATGACATCCTGAGCCGGGCCTTGCTGGAGGGGCGGTTACGCCCGCGTCAGCGGCTCAAGATCCGCGACCTCGCCGCCATTCTCGACGTCTCGGAAACCCCGGTGCGCGAGGCGGTGATGCAGCTCGTTCGGGAGCGGGCGCTCGTGCTGCAGACCAGCCGCTCGCTCACGGTGCCGCGGCTGTCGGCGGTACAGTATCTCGAATTGCGGCGGATCCGGCTCGAACTGGAAGGGCTGGCGGCCAAGGAGGCGGCCACCCGAGTCACCCGTCGCGATCTGGCGCGGCTCGACTCTCTGCACACCAAGCTGATCCGTGCCGAACAGGACGACACCCCTGCCGCGGTTCGCCTCAACTGGAATTTCCACGCCGAACTCTATCGTGCCGCCGAGATGCCCGAGTTGTTCAACCTGATCCAAGGTCTCTGGCTTCGCACCGGCCCGCTGCTGACCTTCCAGTATCCCCACGCGCCGCCGACGTATCCCGGGCGTCATCGTCACCTCGACATCCTCGACGCCCTCGGCCGCGGCGATGGTGCGGCGGTGCGGCAGGCGGTGTGCGACGATACGGTCGAAGGTGGGGCCGGGCTGCTGCAGATGCTGACCGAGTTGGACTCCGGGCAGCGCGACGAGGCGGACCTTGTTGGCGAGACATCTGGGCCCAACACGCTGGCCCGACTGCTAAAGTGAATGGCTGTTATCTAGATATTTGATATATCAAGATTGCTTTTGGAGCTGTGCCGATGCCCGACATGCCGCAGGTTTCGCAGACCGTGTCCCATGACGCCGACATGCGACGCCGCGCGCGCGCCGTCATCCCCGGCGGCCTGTGGGGTCATCTGGATGCCAGCCGTCTGCCTGAGGGCTACCCGCAATTCTTTGCCCGTGCGGATGGCTGTCACCTCGTCGACGTCGATGGCCGCCGCTTCACCGACCTGATGTGCTCCTGGGGCCCGATCGTGCTCGGACATCACGCTCCGGTCGTGGAGGCCGCGGTCGCCGAACAGATGGCGCTCGGTGATTGCATGAACGGCCCGGCGCCGGTGCTGGTCGACCTTGCGGAATTGCTCGTCGACATGGTGCCGCATGCCGATTGGTGCCAGTTCGGCAAGAACGGCACCGACGCGACCACCAACTGCGTCACGGTCGCGCGTGCTGCGACCGGGCGGCGCAAGGTGTTGGTCGCGACGGGCGCGTATCACGGCGCCGTCCCCTGGTGCTCGCCGAGCGTCGCCGGCGTCACGACCGAGGATCGCGCGCATCTGCTTCAGTTCAGGTTCAACGACATCGCCAGCGTGGAGCGCGCCGTCGAGCAGGCGGGCGGCGATCTGGCCGCGATCGTCGTTTCCGCGTTCAAGCACGATTTCGGCCAGCGCCAGGAACTGCCGACGCAGGAGTTCGCCAACCGCGTCCGCGCCCTGGCCGACGAGACCGGTGCGGCGTTGATCCTCGACGACGTGCGCGCCGGGTTCCGTCTCGACCTCGGTGGATCGTGGGAAGTGCTGGGCATCCAGCCGGATCTGTCGGCCTGGAGCAAGGCGATCGCCAACGGCTACGCGCTCTCCGCCGTCACCGGGCGTGACCGTTTCCGCGAGGCGGCGACGCAGGTGTTCGCCACCGGCTCGTTCTGGTGCGGTGCGGTGCCGATGGCCGCCGCAGTCGCTACGCTCACCGAACTGCGCCGGATCGATGGTCCGGCCCGCATGCGCGCCATGGGCCAGCGCCTGCGCGATGGGCTAGACGAGCGTGCCGCGCGGCACGGGGTGCGGATCGATCAAAGCGGCCCGGTGCAGATGCCGACGCTGTTGTTCGTGGACGACACCGACTGGCAGCGCGGCAACTCTTTCTGCGCCGAAGTGCTGCGGCACGGCGCCTACATGCACCCCAAGCACAACATGTTCCTGTCCTGCGCCCACACGGAGGCGGATATCGACGCCGTGCTCAAGGCTGCCGATGCGGGGTTCGCCCATGTCGCTCGCTGAACTCGACCGCCCCGTCGCCAGCGGGCTGGACGTCTGGCTGCAGCGTTTCGCCGACGGCCTGGTGGCCAATGACGCGGCCGCCGTTGCCGCGCTGTTCGGTACGGAGTGCTATTGGCGCGACCTGCTGGCCTTTACCGGCACCATCCATACGGCGGAAGGGCGGGACGACATCGCCGCCATGGTGTCTGCCCGGGCTGCCCTGACCGGCGCGACCCGGTTTCAGCTGGGCGCCTCGACCAAGCCCGACGAAGGCTGGTTCACCTTCGAGACCGCCATCGCCCGCGGCCGCGGCTATCTCCGCCTGCGGGACGGCTTGTGCTGGACATTGCTGACGGCGTCCCGCGAGCTAAAGGGTTTTGAGGAGAAACGCAGTCGCACCCGGCCCCGCGGCGCGCCCGAACCGGACGCCACGGACCGGCAGACCTGGTTGGAGCGGCGTCAGCAGATCCAGGCACGTCTCGGCTACGAGCAGCAGCCTTACGTGTTGATCGTCGGTGGTGGCCAGGGCGGGCTTGGGCTCGGCGCACGCCTCAAGCAGCTCGAAGTCCCAACCCTCATCATCGACGCCCATGACAACCCGGGCGACAACTGGCGCAAACGCTACAAATCCCTCTGCCTGCATGACCCGGTCTGGTACGACCACATGCCCTATTTGCCGTTTCCCGAGAACTGGCCGGTATTCACCCCGAAGGACAAGCTCGGTGACTGGCTCGAGATGTATGCACGGGTCATGGAACTTGATTGCTGGAACCGCACACGTTGCCAGCACGCCGAATACGACGCCGCGGCCGGTCGCTGGACGGTGACGGTCGATCGTGACGGCGAAACCGTGACGTTGCGGCCTACGCATCTCGTGCTCGCCACCGGAATGGCCGGCATGCCGCAACTGCCGGACATTCCCGGCATGGACAGCTTCGCCGGCGATGCCCACCATTCCTCCAAGCACGCGGGCGGTGCGGCCTATGCCGGCAAGCGCTGCGTCGTGATCGGTGCCAACAACTCCGCCCATGACATCTGTGCCGACCTGCTCGAACACGGTGCCGACGTGACAATGGTGCAGCGTTCCTCCACGCTGGTGGTGCGCACCGACACTATGCTGCGCCATGGCTGGGGCGCCCTGTATTCGGAAGACGCGCTCGACGCCGGGATCGACACCGACGCCGCCGACCTGCTGGCCGCCTCGGTGCCCTACGCCGTTCTGCCAGCGTTGCAGAAGCCGGTTTGGGCGCGCATCGCCGTGGAGGATGCAGCCTTCTACGATCGGCTGCGCGCCGCCGGGTTCCTGCTCGATTTCGGCGAGGACGATTCTGGCCTCGCGCTGAAATACCTGCGCCGCGGATCAGGCTATTACATCGATGTCGGCGCGTCCGAGCGCATTGCCGACGGGTCGATCAAATTATGCAGCCAGCGCATCGACGCGATCGAGGCGGGCGGCGTCAGGCTTGCGGATGGAACCCTGCTGCCGGCTGACGTGCTCATCTACGCTACCGGCTACGGCTCCATGACCGGTTGGGCGGAAATGCTCATCTCCAAGCAGGTCGCCGACGCCGTCGGCCCGTGCTGGGGCCTGGGCTCCGGCACCACCCGTGACCCGGGCCCCTGGCAAGGTGAGCTACGCAACATGTGGAAGCCCACCGCGCAGCCCGGCCTCTGGTTCCACGGCGGCAACCTGGCCCAGTCCCGCCACTATTCCCGCTACCTGGCGCTTCAACTGAAAGCCCGGCTCGAAGGGATACCGATGCCAGTCTACTGAATACTGTTCATCAAATACCGGTCGGTCGCCTATGTCAGGCCTCTATCTGGAGGCTGCCGCCATCGCATCGATACCCAACCTCGGCCCGGAAAATTACAAAACGGCGAGCATGCCGCCGTCGACGTAGATGATCTGACCGTTGACATAGTTCGAAGCGTCTGACGCCAGGTAGACGGCAGTCCCGATCAGCTCGTCCGGCCGGCCCCAGCGCTTCGCCGGGGTGCGGCCTTTGACCCAGGCATCAAATTCCGGGTTGTTGACCAGCGCTTCGTTCATGTCGGTCAGCATGTAGCCGGGGCCGATAGCGTTGGCCTGAAGCCCGTTTCCGGCCCACTCCGCCGCCATAGCCTGGGTCAGCATCTTGATGCCTCCCTTGGCAACAGTGTAAGGCGCGACCGTGGCGCGGGCGAGTGCGCTGGTCAGCGAGCCGATGTTGACGATCTTGCCACGGCCGCGCGGAATCATCCGGCGCGCGGCCTCCCGGCCAATGACGAAGGCGCTGGTCAGGTTGGTCTCGATGACCCGGCGCCAGTCTGCCGTGTCCAACTCGATCATGGGCTTACGGAACTGGATGCCGGCATTGTTGACGAGGATATCGACCGCGATGCCCGCCTCGTCCAGCGTCGCGAAAGCCGCTTTGATCGCGGCCTCGTCGGTGACGTCGAAGCAGGCTTCATGCACGGTGAAGCCAGCCGCGCGCATCTCGTCAGCGGCCTTCGTCAGCCGCCCGCCATCGGAGCCGTTCAGAACGATCGCGGCGCCGGCTTGCGCCAGGCCTTCCGCCATCGCCCGGCCGAGGCCCCGGGAAGAACCGGTGACCAGGGCGGTGCGGCCGGATAGATCGAACAACCCCATGACTAGAGTTCCGACCGGCGCACGATGAGGTCCGAGCGTTCGAACACGGCTGGCAGCAACTCGGTGCCGAGGCCTGGTCCTTCCATCGGCAGCACGAAGCCGTTCTCGATCACCGGCATCACGGTCACCAGTTCCTTGTACCAGCCGGTGTAGAAGGCGCGCACGCTTTCCTGGATCATCGTGTTGGGCTGGCTGAACGAGGCATGGATGCCGGCGATGAAGCCGACGGGTCCCACGCAATCATGCGGGGCAAACGGCTTGTGGTAGGTTTCGGCCATGGCAGCGATCTTGCGGCCCTCGGTCAACCCGCCGGTCCAGCACAGATCGGCCATCACCACGCTCATCGCGTCACGATCCAGCATGTCCTTGTAGGGGAAGCGGCTGCCGAGCGTCTCGCTGGCGCAGATCCAGACATCGGTCGAGCGCGCCAACTCCGCTAGCGCCTGCGGCGAGTTCATCCGGATCGGGTCTTCGTACCAGGTCGGGTTATACGGCTCGAGCCAGCGGGCCAGCTTCTTGGCCATCGGCAGGTTCCACAGGCAATGGAACTCCACCATGATCTCCATCTTGTCGCCCACCGCGCGGCGGATCTTCTCGAACGGCTCGATCGCGGCCTTGAGCTGGTCCGGCGTGATCGACATGCCGTCATTGTCGATGCCGGCCGGGTCGAACGGCCAGATCTTCATGGCCGTGATGCCCTGCTCGAGCAGGCTTTCGGCCACCGCATCGGCCCGGGTCATGAACCCGTGGAGGTCCTCGTATGGACCGGACGAGTCATCGAAATTCCACGTCGAGACCGGCTTGATGTTGTTGGACCGCACGTAACCGTAACCGGCGCAGGTGTTGTAAACCCGCTGCTTCGGCCGGCACAGGCCGCCCAACATCTGGTGCACCGGCTGCCCGCACACCTTGCCGAACACATCCCACAGCGCGATGTCCACTGCCGAGGCGGCACGATATTCCACCCCGGTGCTGGATTGCGCCATGGGCAGGTTCAGCATCTCGCGATGCAGCGCCTCGATATGCAGCGGGTTCTTGCCAAGCAGACGGCCGGCCAATGTCGCATGCAGATGGGACTCGACTGCGCCTGCGCCATAGAATGTCTCGCCCAAGCCGATCACGCCGGCATCGGTGTGCACGCGCACCCAAAGCACGTTGGCGAATTCTTCGGTACGTAATGTCTCGATCGCGGTGATCTTCACCGACGGCCTCCCATGGCGATTTGAATGCGTTCCGAACGGATGGAAACTCTCACGGCCCGGCGGCCGAAGCACGCCGGGCCGTGAAGGAGCGGTTCAGGTATCTGAGTCGTAGCCGTAGATTTCGGGCAGGATGAACACCGCCGCTAGCAGCCCGACCAGCGGGAAAATCGCGACCATCAGCGTTGCCGTCGCCTGCCCGACCGCCGTGAACAATGACGGGAACAGGAAGATCGCCAGAAACGACGGCAGCTTGACGAACATGTAGGCAAACCCGCTGGCGGTGCCACGATACTCCGGCTTGGCGACCACGGTCGGGATCGTCATGCAGTTCGACGCATCCCAATAATGACCCCACAGCATCGCCGCCGCCGCAAACGGCAACAGCCAGTTCATCCCGGCATACAACGCCCCTGCCGCAACAATCAGCGCCACCAGCACGATCGAGAACCCGGCGATCGCGATCCCGCGCTGACCGATCCGCGGCGTGATCATTGGCCCGACCCAGCCAGACACCGCCGCCAGGGTGAACAGCGCCATCAGCACCAGGTTGTTGCCCAGGAGCGACGACACGCCAACCAGCAGGAAGATTACCGGCAGGTAGAAGGCGAAGGTCGAGAATTCGGCTCCCTGGCAGAAGCACGCGATGTAACCGTACAGCGTCGCGCGCCAACGGATCGGGTCCTTTTTGAGGTCGGCCAGGAAGGCGCTCGGCTTCGGCTTCTCGATCACGATATCCTGGTCGGGCAGCATCTCTAGCCCGTCCGAGTACATCGACATGGCGACCTGCTTCGCCTCGCGGAACCGTCCATGCCGGATGAGCCACACCGCGGTTTCCGGCAGGTCATGCCGCATGAGGAGGATGACCAGCGCCGGCACCGCGCCCAGTCCGAGCGTGACACGCCACAGCAGCTCATGATCCATGTTGATGGCGATGAATACCGAGATCACCGCGAGGGTCATGACTTCGCCGACGGCGAACATGAACTGCCAGCGGTTGCCCATCACCTCGCGCTCGCCTTTCGGCATCGACTCCATGATGTAGGTGTAGCCGTTGGAGATATCGCTCCCGAGCGGGATGCCGAGCAGGAAGCGCACCACTACTAGCAGCCCGATGCTGGTCACGAATGCCTGCGCAACCGCGAGCACGATGAACAGGATCATCGTGGTCAGGAACATGATCCGGCGGCCGACCTTGTCCGACAGCCAGCCTCCCAGCAACGCCCCGATCAGCGCGCCGCCCTGCGTTCCCGCCGCAGCCAGACCCAACATGAGCGGGTCCGGATGGTATTGATCCCGGATGAATACCAAGACGAACGCGATTGAATACAGGTCCCAAGCCTCGACCAAGATCGAGGCCATCATCAGCCAGCCAGTCCGATTTCCTTTCGGATTGTACTTGCTGACTAAGTAATTGACCGCCTGGTCCATTGCTGGCTGGTAGGTCGTCGCTGACACCAATGTTCTCCTCGAGCCACTCTGAAAAACGCATACCGTGTGTCACGACGGGAGGCGATACCGATTTAACGTCAGAGTAACGTCCTGGCGCCTCCACAACACCGATGGTCCCAGCCCGCGTCTTGAGCGGCTCGCACGTCGTATTCCGGCTTGCAGGCAAGGCTAGGTCGGCGACTCCTCACCCTGCTCATCCGGCTTTCGCGTGATCACGACGATGTCGACTGTTCCTGTTTCCCCGTGGAGCCGGTCCGAAGTCGTAAAAAGAAACCTGCCGTTCTCAGGGAGGAAGCGCTGCCGGCAATGGGCGGCAAGCCAATCGAGCTCGAGAAGCTCGTTGCCGGCTGCAGCGGGATCCCAATGCATGTCGATGCTGAGCGCGAGGGTGCGATCCTCTCGTTGCGACAACAGGTCAACTGCAGCGTGTCCATAGTCGGGGGTAAGCGACAGCACGTGCAATTCGGCCGAGGTGCCCGGCTTCCAGCACGCGAGATAGTCGGCGAGGTCAACGCACACCAGCCGACCATGGCGCGGATAGATCGCCGACCGCAGGGGCAAATGGTGCAGGTGGTCATCGCCTGGTCCGGAGCCGGATCGCACGACGAATACCCCTCGCTTCAGCAATTCCGATACGAAAGCGTCATCGCCTGATAACGATCCAAGGGTGACGACCACCGCCACACGGCATCCATGGCCATCGTGCCGGGCGCGCAGTTCGGAAACCAGACCGAGTGTCGCGATCTGATCCGAGAGTCGTAGTGCTTGTGGGACGGCAATCGCAGCAATTGGAACCACGGGCCAGGTGATGCGCTCGAGCATGGCACCGATGCCGATGGGATTGCGGAGATCCTCGTCCCGCACGAGCAGCCGGCCCGTCACGGCCAAATCGTCCCTCTCGATGTCGTGCGGCTGTGGTTCCAGCCCTGAAAACCATTGTGATGCGCTCAGACGGTCGAGCCAGGCGCCACCACTCGTGCCAATCGCGAAGGCGATGCAGGCGATACCGCGGATCGGCCCGGGAATGCGGATGTCCAGCTTGCCGACCGTGATGGGAACGGAGGGACGCGGTGGCGACCAGTATTCCGGCCTCAGCGATAGCCAAGTGATGCTCGTGGGTTCGGTCATCGCGCCTAGGAGATTGGAGAGAACAAGGGTGCTGCCCGGCGTTCAGAGCGCCGCATCAGCGCGAGGCCGGCGCAAACACAAGCTGACTTGAATCACACCCATGGGGATGATCGTGGAGCGATGGTAACGGGTGGAGGTGTTGCAGGCGACAGCTGCAAGTGCTTGGTCTAGCTCCAAACGATCAGTGTGAGATCGACTCCAATGAAAAAGCTCCTGTTTTTCGCCCTGCTCGGCTTGGCGTCGCCGGCGGCCGCGCAAGCCTATGGTCCGGAGCTCGAAGGGTTCGAGTATCCGTTTCCGGTCCATCAGTTCGCCCTCTCGTCGCAGCAGCAGAGTTTGTCCATGGCCTACCTGGACGTGGCGCCGACGGCTGCAGCCAATGGCAAGGTCGCCGTGCTGCTGCATGGCAAGAATTTCTGTGCCGCAACCTGGGAAGGCACGATCACAACCCTGGCCGCCGAGGGCTACCGGGTGATCGCACCCGATCAAATCGGGTTCTGCAAGTCAGCCAAGCCGCACGCCTATCAGTTCACCTTCCAAGCTCTGGCCCGCAACACCCGAGCCCTGTTGCAATCGCTCGGCATCGACCGCGCGGTGATGATCGGGCACTCCACCGGTGGCATGCTGGCGATCCGCTATGCCCTGATGTATCCCGAGGCCACGGATCGCCTGGTGCTGGTGGACCCGATCGGGCTCGAGGATTGGAAGGCCAAGGGCGTCCCGTCCATCAGCGTCGACGACTGGCATGCGCGTGAGCTGAAGACGAACGCCGCGGGGATCCGTCGTTACGAGCAGGCCACCTACTACGCGGGCCAGTGGCGGCCGGAATATCAGCGCTGGGTCGACATGCTGGCCGGGTTGAATGCCGGGGCGGGCAAGGAAGCCGTCGCGTGGGACTCCGCCCTGCTATACGACATGATCTACACGCAGCCGGTCGTTTACGAGTTGGGCGCCCTGAAGCCGGATACGCTGCTGATCATCGGCGACAAGGACAACACGGCGATCGGCAAGGACCTGGCATCGCCCGAGGTCCAGAAACAGCTCGGCAACTACCCGGTGCTAGCAACCGAGGTCGCGGCCGTCATCCCGCACGTCACGTTGGTGCGGTTCCCGGAACTCGGGCACGCGCCGCAGATATCGGACCCGGCCGGGTTCCATGCCGCCTTGCTCAAGTGGCTGAACCGCTAGCCGGAGCACCGAGTCACCCAGGCCTCGCCATCGCGGCTTCCGTCTCGAGATAGTCCGCCAAGGCCCGGTCCATGTCGTAGGCCGGACTGAAGCCAAGATCGGCGATCAGGCGGGCCGCGCTCAGCGGGGCACGGTCGATCTCGCCGTAGAAGTCCACGTTGGCGTTTGCGCCAATGGACCACTCGAAACCAGGGTTCAGCCGACCGACCGCGGCGCACCACTCCGCGACCGTCCACTCGAAACCGGTGGCCAGATTGTACAACGTGCGCGGCAAGGGATGCGGGGCGTCCAGCAGCGCCGTGACCGCGCTGACCGCGTCGTGGATGTAGAGCCAGTCCTTGCGACCTGGTCGAGGCAGGACCACGGGCATGCCGGCCCTGAGGTGTTGCAGCACCTGCCAAGGCGGGCTCAGCGTATCCCGGGCGTCCGTGGCATGCTCGTAGGGTCCGAAGCAGGTGCCGAGGCGGCCGGCGACCAGGTCCAGCCCGAACACGTCGCGCAATCGCAGGGCGGTGCGCTCGCCGGCGTATTTGGTGATGGCGTAGAGCGACGCGGGCGCCGGCGGGATCTCGTCCTCGTTCAGGACCGGCGCCGAACAGCCGTTGTCGCCGTAGACGGCCGCAGAGCTGAGATGGACGATCCGGTCGACACCGGCCGCAGCGGCGCAGCGGATGGTCTCGGCGACCGCGCCGACATTGACCGCGACGATCCCGGCGGGGTCCCGCGCCTCGCGGGCCCGGTCGGCCGTGATGGCCGCGCCGATCACGACGCGGTCGATCGGCGCCGTCCGGAACGCCACCTCAATGGCGCCGGGTTGCGTGACGTCGGTTGCCACAAACCGGAACGCGCTACCCTGCCCGGAGAACCCGTGGGGCGGCCGCCGATCGACGCCGATTACCTCCTCGCCGCGACCGACCAGGGCCGCACAAAGCGCCGCCCCGACGAAACCGGATGACCCGGTGACCAAGATCGCCATGCTGCTACTTGTCGCCGAGCGCGCTGGCCGGCTTGCCCGTCGCGGCCTCGAGGAACGAATAGTCCATGTTCTTCGATACCTCGGCCGAGACGTCCTTCGAGACATAACGCAGATCGCGCATCATGGAGGCGATGGCGAGCGCCTCCGGCTTGTGCATCTCGTAATCGGGCACGAGGTTCTCGATCGCGGCGTCGGCGATCGCCTTATCCAGCCCGGTGACCTTGGTGATTACGCCCGACCAGGCCGCATGGTTGCTCCCGATGAAGTCGTCCACCTTGACGATCGCCGATACCGTCGCCTGAACGCCGGCGCGGTTCGAGGCGATCACGTCGGGCCGGGTCAGCATCAGGTTGGTCAGGTTGCCGGCCGGCTGGTCGTAGGGAAACGCGAAGAACTTGCCCGCCTGCACCTGCCGGATCTGGCTGGCGAACGGCTCAACTGAGCAGATCAGGTCGATCTCGCCACGGCGCAGCGCCTGGGCGTGATCGGACGGGTTGGGGATGTTGATGAACTCGACATCCTTCATGGCGATGCCCTGCTTGGCAAACGCGCCGCGCATGTGGAGGTCTTGAGCGTTGCCGCGCGAGGCCGCGACCTTCAACGGCGTGCCGGCGGCTTTGCGGTCGGCGATCAGCTTGCGCAGCCCGGCCCAATCACCGGCGGCCACCGGCAGGCTGTCACTGACCAGGATTTGCGAGCCGCCGCTCACCTGGCCTGAGACCGCGACGAGGTCGAAGCCTTTGTCGAGCGCGGTGGCGTAATGCAGATAGGTAATCTGGCCGATGTCGATGCTCTTGGACACCAGCGCGGTCAGCACGTCGTTGCCGGTGTTGAACCCGATCGCCTCGACCGTCGCATCCTTGGCGTAGTCCGGCACCAGGGTCAGCGGCGTGCAATGGGCGCACTTGGCGTAGCCGAGCTTGATGGTTGGCTTGTCCTGCGCCGCGGCCGTGCCGGCCAGGGTGAGCAGCAGCGCCAAACCAGCGGCGAGCGAGCGGATGTTTGGCAAAACTGTCTCCTGTGTCGTGTCGATATCAGGCGGCATCGCGCGCCGGGGCCCATCCGGCCGCCAGGCAGCGTGCGACCGTGTCGGCCGTGTGCCCGACATGCGCGCCCAGCAGCCGGCCGGCGCGATCGCCGTCGCGCGCGGTGATGGCGTCCAGGATGTCTTGGTGCTCGGCGATGGATTGCTCCCAGCGATCCTCCAGCCGCAGCGCGAAGAAGCGGACTTGCTCGGCCCGGTCCAACAACCCCGCATGGATGTCCGCCAGCGCGGTGTTGCGGCCGGCCTCCACGATGAGGCGATGGATGCGTCGGTTGGCGGCGAAATAGCGTTCCCGCTGTCCCGCCCGATGATCGCGCACGATGTCCGCCTGCAGGGTCGCCAACTCCTGCAACTCGGCAGGGGTGATCCGCTCGGCGGCACGTTCGGCGGCCAGGCGTTCGATGCCTGCCAGGGCTTCGAACAGATCGGTGATCTGCTCCGCCCGCATCGCGCGAACCGAGGCGCTGCGATTGGCGCGCAACTCGACCAGCCCCTGCTGCGCGAGCAGCTTCAGCGCCTCGCGCAGCGGTGTCCGCGAGACGCCCAGCGCGTCGGACAGCTCGCCCTCGATCAGCGGCGCGCCGGGCACGAGCACGCCGTGCACGATCATCTGGCGCAACCGTTCGGCTGCCTGCTGATGCAGCCCGGCGCGCGGCAAGCGCATCTGCGCATCGAGCATCGCCTTGTTCTTGCGCGGGCGCCCGCGTGGCCGGGAGACGATGGTCAATGACGATGCTCCTGAGCTGCTTAGAAAATCATCAAACAAGCGATACACCGATATTGACGGCATAAATTGTATGCAACATGCAGAAAACGGTTGCAAGCAAGATAGAGGCTGCACCAGAACAAGGCATCCCGCTTCGGATCGACACCATGCAAACAGCCAGCGAGCCACTTTCCATCGCACCCCGCTTGGCTTTCCGGCGCACTCGGTCCCACCTCGAACGCTTCGTGGTGCCGCTGCTGCTGCTGGCCGGATGGGAGGCGTTCTCGCGTTCCGGCGCGCTGCCGATCGCCCTCCTGCCGCCGCCTTCTTCCGTGCTGCATGCGCTGGCCGATTGGATGTTCGGCATCGACGGCAGCACGCAGGACTATTCCGGCACCTGGCTCCACAATGCCAGCGCCAGCACGTTCCGGGTCGCGGCCGGCTTCGCCATCGCCGCCGTCGCGGGGGTGTCGGTCGGCGCCGCCATCGGCTGGTCGCGCTTCGTCGAGAAGACGATCGAGCCGACACTGCAGATGCTGCGCCCGATCCCGCCAGTGTCGTGGATCCCGCTGGCGATCATCTGGTTCGGCATCGCCGACAAGCCGGCGGTCTTCCTGGTGTTTCTTGGCGCGTTCTTCCCGGTGCTGATGAACAGCATCCACGGCGTCAAGACGATCGACCGCAATCTGCTCCGCGCCGGCGCCATGATGGGGGCGAGCCAGCGGCAATTGCTGTGGAACATCGTGCTGCCGGCGGCGCTGCCGTCGATCTTCGCCGGGCTGCGGATCGCGGTAGGCTCGGCCTGGATGCTGACGGTGACCGCCGAGATGGTCGCGGTGAAAAGCGGCGTCGGTTACGTGTTGTGGGATTCCTACTATTTCCTGCGCTACGACCTGGTCATCGCCTCCATGATCTCGATCGGCGCGCTCGGCTACCTGTCGGATCTCGGCATTAAGCTGCTGATGGGCGTCGTGCTCCGCTGGCAGCACACCACCACCGGACGGGGGCGCTGAGTATGGCTGCGATCGATATCCGCAAGGTGGTCAAGACCTTCACCGACCGGCAGCGGGACCAGGAGGTGCTGGCCGTCGATACGGTCGACCTCGCGATCCGCGACAACGACTTCATCTGCCTGCTCGGCCCGTCCGGTTGCGGGAAATCGACCTTGCTGAACATGATCGCCGGGTTCGACACGCCGAGTTCGGGCCGTATCGAGGTCGCTGGCACTGTCGTCGACAAGCCCGGCGCCGATCGCGGCGTGGTGTTTCAGCAGCCGACGCTGATGCCGTGGCTGACGGTGGTCGACAACGTTGCCTTTCATCTGAAGATGAAGGGTATCGGTCGGGCCGAGCGGCGGGCCAAGGCGCAGGAGTTCATCGACCTCGTCGGCCTGACGGGGTTCGAGCGGCATTACCCGGCGGAGTTGTCCGGCGGCATGAGCCAGCGCGTCGGCATCGCCCGCGCGCTGTTGATGAACCCCCGCGTCATCCTGATGGACGAGCCGTTCGCCGCGCTGGACGCGCAGACCAAGCTGGAGATGCAGGAGGAGCTGGTGCAGATCTGGCAGCGCGTCGGCTGCACCATCGTGTTCGTGACCCACAGCATCGACGAGGCGCTCGTGCTCGGTAATCGCATCGCCGTCATGACTCGGCGACCCGGGCGGATCAGCGACTGTTTCGATTTCGACATGCCGCGCCCGCGCGACATCACCAGCCCCGAGTTCAACGACGCCAAGCGCCGGGTCATGACGCTGATCCGGAACGAAGCCTCCCCAACGCGGCGCGCGGTATGATCCGGTTGGGGATGCTGACCCCATCGTCCAACACGGTGCTCGAGCCGGTGATCGGCCGGCTCGTGGCGGGCCTGCCTGGGCTGAGCGTGCATTTCAGCCGCTTCGCCGTTACCGAGATCGCTCTGACGCCGGCGGCGCTCGGCCAGTTCGCCCCGGCGGGCATGGTTGCGGCGGCGCGATTGCTGGCCGACGCCAAGGTCGACACGATCGCGTGGAACGGCACCTCCGGCGCCTGGCTCGGCTTCGAGCAGGACGAGCGTCTGTGTGCCGACATAACCGCGGCCACCAGCACGCCGGCGACCACCTCGGTGCTGGCTTTCCGCGAGGCGTTCCGGGCGCTCGGGGTGCGCCGCATCGGCTTGGTGACGCCGTACACGCGCGACGTGCAGGACCGCATCATGTCGAACTGGGATGCGGCCGGGTTCCCATGCACGGCGGAGCGGGCGAGCGGACTGCGCGACAACTATTCCTTTGCCGATGTGCCGGAAGACGATATCGCCGGCATGATCCGGGCTGTCGTGCAGGACGGATGCGATGCCGTCGCCATCGTCTGCACCAATCTGCGCGGCGCCTTGATCGCCGCGACATTGGAGCAGGAGCTGGGTGTGCCGATCCTGGATTCCGTCTCCGTCACGCTGTGGCAGAGTCTGGTAATGGCTGGCTTTGCCACCGATAGATTGGCGCCGTTCGGGCGGTTGTTCGCCTGATGCGGCTGTTGTTGCTGAACCCCAACACGTCTGTCTCGATGACGGAGCGGATGACCGCCACGGCCGAGGCCGCCAAGGCGCCGGGCACCACGATCGTGTCGATGACGGCGAGCCGGGGCGTGCCGTATATTGCCACCCGCGCCGAAGCCCAGATCGGCGGTGCCATCGCCTTGGAGATGCTGGCCGAGCGGCATGGCGCGGTCGATGCGGCCATCATTGCGGCGTTCGGCGACCCGGGCCTGTTCGGCGCGCGCGAATTGTTCGACATCCCCGTCGTCGGTCTGGCGGAAGCCGCCATGCTGACGGCCTGCATGGTTGCCCGCCGGTTCGCGATCGTGACGTTCGCCCGTGCGCTCGGCCCCTGGTACGAGGAGTGTGTCGCCATGCACGGCCTACGCGAGCGCTGCGCCGGCATCCTGTGTCTCGACAGCCCGTTCGCCTCCGCCGCCGACGTCGCCGAGCAGAAGGAAGATCTGTTGGTCGACCTGGCGCATCGGGCCGTGTACGAGCGCGACGCCGACGCCGTTATCCTCGCCGGAGCCCCGTTGACCGGTTTGGCGCATAAGGTCGCCGACCGCATCCCCGTGCCGGTCATCGATCAGGTGGCCGCCGCGGTGAAGCAGGCTGAGGCGCTTGCCGCACTCCGGCTCCGCAAGGCGACGGCGGGAACCTTCCGGCGTCCCGATCCGAAATCGACCACCGGATTGCCGCAAGCCCTGGCGGATCGGATTCAGCGGAGCTGACGCCGGGTCGTTTTAGGCAAGCGCCGCGTCATACAAGCGGAACACCGCGTCCGGGTACTGGACCCATTTCAGCTTGGTGGTCGACGCTTGCAGGATCGCGTCGAAATGCAGGAACAGCATCGGCGCGTCCTCGACGAGCTTGGCCTGCGCTTGCTTGTAGAGGGTTGCACGGGCGGAGCGATCCGATGTCGAACGTGCCTGTTCCAGCAATGTCGTGACCTCCGGACCGTCGTAGCCGGCAAAGTTGTTGGGGCCGGATTTGGTGAAGTAGTTGAACGTGTTGCCGTCCGGATCGTAACGGCCGCTCCAGGGCGACATGCAGAGGTCGAAGTCGCGGCCGCGGAGCACAGTGATGAGGCTGGTCGGGTCGATCTGCCGGATGTCGACCTTGAACCCGGCGGCAGCGCCCTGCGCCTGCATGACCTGGGCGGCGCGGACCATCTGGGGCGAGTTGGTGACGGTGATGGCGACGGGCACGGGCGCGGTGATCCCGGCATCGGTCAGCATGGACTTGGCGTGGGCCGGGTCGAACGGGATGCCGTTCTGGGCGGGGTCGAAGGCCCAAGCGACGGCCGGCGACAATGGGCCATGGGAGACACGGCCGGTGCCGAAATACACCACGCGCTGGATCACGGCCGGGTCGATGGCGGCGGTGAAGGCGCGGCGGACCCGGGGGTCGGCGAAGGGGGGACGGGTGCAGTTGAAGGCAAAGGCGTTGAAGCCGAGGCTCGGAATCTGCGCGACGTGGACACTCTGGTCGTTGGCCAGGGAGGCGACGGCCTGCGGCGGAACGCTGTCGATCAACTGTAGGGTGCCGCTCCGCAGGTTGGCCAGCCGCACGGTCTCGTCCGGTAGCGGGCGGTAAACCAGACGAGCGAAGTTCTTCGGCGGGCCCTGCCAGTAGCCGGGGAATGCCTCGAGCACGAGTTCGCTGTTCTTGGTCCAGCTGGCGAGCTTCCAGGGGCCGCAGCCAACGGCCTTGGTGGCGAAGTCGGGCCCGAGCGCCGCCACAGCCGTGGGCGAGACCATCATGCCGGCGCGGTTGGTCAGCACCAGCGGCAAGGGCGCGTACGGCGCCGAAAGGGTCAGCTCGACGGTTCGCGGGCCGCTGACCGCGACCTCCTTGAGCGGGCCGAAATCGGGGCGGCGGATGGAGCCGGTGGCCGGGTCCATGAAGCGGTCGATGTTGGCCTTGGCCGCGGCAGCGTCGAGCACGGTGCCGTCGTGAAAGGTCAGGCCCTCGCGCAAGGTGAGACGGTAGTGGAGCGGGTCGATCATCTCGATGTTGGCCAGGCCGGGCGTGACGGTGCCGTCGGGCTTGGCGACGAGAAGCGTCTCGTGGAGGTTGTAGAGCACCTGGGTTTCGAAAAAGGAGGCGGAGAAGGCCGGGTCGAGGGTAACCGGGTCGGAGACGACGCCGATGGTCAGGGTCGGTAGGGTCTGAGCGCCGCCGCCGGTAGGAGCGGCGATCAGAAGTGCCGTGGTGCCGAGCAGGCGGCGGCGGGTGAGGTGCATGAACGGGGTTCCTATCGATCGCGGGCGTCGAGACGGTCGCGCAGGCCGTCGCCGAGGAGGTTGAAGCCGAGCACGGTGAGAAAGATCGCCATCCCGGGGAAGCAGGCAAGCCAAACGGCCTGATCGAGGAAGCCGACGGCGTCGTGCAGCATGTTGCCCCAGCTCGGCGTGGGCGGCTGCACGCCGAGGCCGAGGAATGACAGGTAGCTTTCGGTGATGATCGAGGAAGCCAGCAGGACGGAGGCCTGCACCAGCAACGGCGACAGGGCGTTGGGCAGGATGCTGCGGCAGAGGATGGTCGCCCCGCCAAAGCCCAGGGCGCGCTCGGCGGTGACGAAGTCGAGCGTGCGCAAGGCGAGGGCCTGGCCGCGGGCAATGCGGGCGAGGACGGGCAGGTTGACCAGCGCGATGGCGGCTACCGTGACCGGCAGGGAGGCGCCCAGGGCGGCGGTGATGCCGAGCGCGAGCAGGATGCCGGGAAAGGCGAGCAGGACGTCCATGCAGCGCATCAGCACGCCATCCGTCCAGCCGCCGGCATAGCCGGCGACGAGCCCGATGGGCGCACCGAGCACGAAGGCGGCAACGACGCTGCCCAGGCCGACCATGAGGGAGATGCGCGCGCCGTAAAGGATGCGCGCGAGCACGTCCCGGCCGAGATCGTCGGTGCCGAGCGGATGGGCGGCCGATGGCGCGGCCAGCGTGGCAAGAAAGTCGGGCGTGTCCGGTCCGTACGGGTACAGCGTCGGGCCTAGCAGCGCCGCCACCACGACGAGCCCCACGAGAACGACGCCTAGGAGGCTGCGCGGTTCGGACAGCAGCTGCCACCAATGCGAGCGCGCTGTCATCGCCGTGGCCTCAGGCGAGGATCGAGGACCGTGTAGAGCAGGTCGGTGACCAGGTTGATCAGCACGAACAGGGTGGCGGTGACCAGGATCGACCCCTGCACCACCGGGTAATCGCGGGCGAAGATCGCGTCGACGGTGAGCTTGCCGATGCCAGGCCAGGAGAACACACTTTCGGTGATGACGACGCCGCCGAGAAGCTGGCCCATCTGCAGGCCGACGAGCGTGGTCACGGGCAGCAACGCATTGCGCAAGGCGTGGTGCCAGACGACCCGGCCGCGCGGCATTCCTTTGGCGCGCGCGGTGCGGATGTAGTCGGCGCTGAGCACCTCGATCATGGCGGCGCGGGTCATTCGCATAGTGGCTGCCGCCATGGCGGCGCCGAGTGTGATCGCGGGCAGCACGAGGTGGGCGAAGGCAGCACCGGGCGCGCTGAGAAACGGCGCGTAGCCCGATGACGGCAGCAGCGGCAACGCGATGGAAAAGCCGAGGATCAACAAAATCCCGAGCCAGAACGACGGCAGCGACAGGCCGCACAGCGCGATGAAGGACGCGATGAAATCCGCTGCCCCGTTGCGGCGAGCGGCAGCGACGATCCCGGCGGGTATGGCGATCAGCAGGGACACGATGGTGGCGGCGGCACCGAGTTGCAGCGTCGGGACCAGGGCGGCGGCGACGGTGGCCAGAACGGGGCGGCCGGTCTGGATCGAGCGGCCGAGATCGCCGGTGAGGACGTGGCCGAACCAGGCGAGGAAGCGCAGCGGCAAGGGATCGTCGAGCGCGTATTTGGCGCGCAGGGCGACGATAGCGGCCGGGTCGGCCTCGAGGCCGAGCATGGCGGTGACGGGATCGCCGGGAACGAGGGCGAGGAGGACAAAGGAGAGCAGGCAGATGCCGAACAGCACGGGCAGGAGGGAAAGCAGGCGGAAGCTGACCATCCTCATGATCGGGCACCCGTCCGTTCCTGATCGCGGGACTGGCGATAGGCGGCGATGCGGCGGTCGATCGGCTTCAGCGCTGGGCTCGGCGTCGTGACTGGCCAAGCCGGTAGCATATCGGCGAACAGGCAGGCGCTGGCGTGATCGGTCGCAACCGGTCGTAGCGGCGGCGCGGCGCCCTCGCGGCAGACGGCCTGAACCTGCGGGCAGCGGCTTGCGAAACGGCAGCCCGGCGGGGCCGAACTCATGTCGGGCGGCTCGCCGGTGACGAGCGGGGCGGGGGGCCGCCGGGTCAGGCGCGGCACCGCGGCGAGCAGCGCGCGGGTGTAGGGGTGTGCCGGCGACGCGAACAGGTCGGCGGCGGGGCCGGTTTCCACGATGCGGCCGGCATACATAACCGCGACCCGGTGCGCGAGATGCCGGACGACGGCGAGGTCGTGCGAGATGAAGATCAGCGCCACGCTGGTGTCGCGCTGCAGATCCTGCAGCAGGTTGACCACCTGCGCCTGCACCGAAACGTCGAGTGCCGACACCGGCTCGTCGCAGACGATCAAAGACGGCTCCACGGACAGCGCCCGGGCGATGGCGACGCGTTGCCGCTGGCCACCGCTGAACTGGTGCGGGAACAAAGCTAGTTGAGCGGGCGCAAGGCCGACACGCTCCATCAGCACCGCGGCCTCCCTCGCCGCGGCAGAACGGTCGCGCAGGCGGTGCAGCAGCATGGGGCGGATCAAGGCATCCCGGACGCGCTGCCGGGGATCGAGGGAGGAGAACGGATCCTGAAACACCATCTGCATGCGGCGGCGCATGGCGCGTAGCGCAGTGCCGCGGAGCGCGTGCGTGTCGGCGCCGTCGAGCGCGATGCGGCCGGCCTCCGGCTCCTGCAGCCGGAGCAGCAGACGGCCGAGCGTCGACTTGCCGCATCCGGACTCGCCGACGATGGCCAGCGTCTCGCCGCGCTCGACCTGGAGGTCGACACCGTCGACGGCCAGCAGCCGGCGTCCACCTGGCAAGGCGAAGCTTTTGTGCAGCCCCTGCGCCTGCAGCAGCAGCGTCACGCGACGGGTGCCCGCCAGCAGGCGGCGAAATGGGCCGGTCCCACCGATCGCATCGGCGGCTGAGCGGCGCAATCGGCGACGGCGAACGGGCAGCGCGGCGCGAACCGGCAGCCCGGCAGTGCCGTCCCCGGTGCCGGCATCCGGCCGGGAATCGGCTCCAAGCGGTCGGCCGTCGCGTCGATTGCCGGCATCGCTGCGAGCAGCGCCAGCGTGTAGGGATGCTGCGCCTCGCGGAACAGCGTCGCTGCCGGTGCCTGTTCGACGACCCGGCCGGCGTACATGACCGCGACGTCGTCCGCGATCTCGGCGACGACGCCAAGATTATGGGTGATGAATAGGATCCCCGCTCCGGTCCGGTCACGCAGGCCGAGGAACAGGCGGAGGATCTGCGCCTGTACGGTGACGTCCAGCGCGGTGGTGGGCTCGTCGGCGATCAGCAGGCGCGGTTCGCAGGCGAGCGCCATGGCGATCATCACCCGCTGCCGCAGTCCGCCGGAGAGTTCGTGCGGATAGCTGTCGAGCCGCCGCTCGGGCGCGGCGATGCCGACGTCGCGCAGCGTCTCCAGCACGCGGGCACGGGCGGCCTTGGCGCCGAGGCCGCGATGCACCCGCAGCACCTCGCCGATTTGGTCGCCGACCGTGAAGACCGGGTTCAGCGACGTCATCGGCTCCTGGAACACCATGGCCATGCGGTCGCCGCGCAGCCGGGTCATGTCGCGGTCTGACAGATGACGGAGGTCCCTGCCCTCGAAAGCCAGCGTTTCCGCCGCCACTTTGTGACGACCCGGCGGCAGCAGGCCCATGGCGGCCATGGCCGACACGCTCTTGCCGGAACCGGACTCGCCGACGACGCAGAGGATGCGGCCGGGCTCGACGGTGAACGACACGTTCTCGACAATCGGCACCCGCCGATGCGACGGGCCGAGCGCCACCGTCATGTCGCGGATTTCGAGCGTGGCGGTCACGCGAGGAGGCGCTGCAATTCGTCGGCGGTCGGCAAGGAAGGGAAAGCGCCGGGACGGGTGACGGTCAGCGCTGCAGCTTCCTGTGCCGCCGCGATTGCCGGCTTTATCGCGCGGCCCGCGACCAGGGCGGCGGCCAGGACGCCGCAGAACGTATCGCCCGCGCCGGTAGTGTCCCGAGCCACCACCGTCGGCGCGGGTAAGTGCGTGACGCCGTCCTTGCGGGTGACGCGGCATCCCTTCGCCCCAAGGGTTACGATCACGATCCCTCCTTCGGCCGCATGGATGGCACCGCCTCGGGCGAGATGCTCGGCTTCGGCGACGTTGGCCACGACGAGATCGCAGAGCGGCAGGAGGGATGCCATTCCGCCCGAAACCGGCGCGGTGTTGAGCATGACCCGGGCGCCGCGTGCCTTGGCCGCACCGATCGCGGCAGCGGTGACGGCCGGCAGCAAATTGCCTTGCAGCAGCAGCCAGTTGTCCGGCTCGCACCGCGCACCGAACTTCGCGGCGTCATCGGCAGTCAGCGCGTAGGCGCAATCGCCTGCCGACACGATGGCGTTCTCGCCGCCGGGCAGCACCATAAGGACCGACAGGTCGGTTGGTGCGGCCAGGACGGGCAACTCGAGCGAGGCGAACGGTTCACGTGCCAAGGCGCGAGCGACGTGCTCGCCTTCCGGGTCGTCGCCGATCGGGGCACGGAACAGGACCGGGACCAAGCCGGTGCGGGCGGCGACGACGGCCTGGTTAAGGCCCTTGCCGCCGGGAGCCCGGCCGCCGGCACGGCCCACGAGAGTCTCGCCGGGCTGCGGCAAGCCGGGCAGGTCGAGACCGATGTCCAGCCCCGCGTTACCGAGGACAAAGAGCCGGCTCATGCCATGCCGGTGACCCAGGACAGCGCGTTGCGCCACAGCGTGGCATATCCGGGCCAGCGCACGAAATCTTCCGGTAGCCAATGCGGGCCGATGTCGGAGGTCCAGCACAGGGTGCGGCCGCGCCCGTGCTGGCCGGTGACGAGGAGGGGGTGACCGCCCTGGTCTTCGGGCAGGCGGGCCAGGACCTCGGCGCCGGGCCGGGCATGAACCTCGTTAGCGCCGAGGAGCAGGGGCCATTCACCGTCGAGACCGCGGAAGATCGGGTGCGCCGGGTCGGCGGTGATGACGGGACGGAAGCCTTCGGGAATTTCCAATCGGTCGTCATACGGCAGGCAGGTAACGGGAAGCGCGTCCTCGACGGCGGTGCGATGCCAACGGGCGCGACCGTCGATACCCTGGAACGAGAAGTAGCCGCCGATCATCATCAGGCCGCCGCCCTCGGCCGTCCAGTCGCGGATGAGCTTGAGGCGGTTGGGAACCGGCTTGCCGTTCAGCCAAACGGAAGGCGGCAGCAGCAACGTGTTGGCGCCGATGTCCGACAGGACGATGGCGCGGTAGCGGCGCAGGGCCTCCAGCGTGAACGGGAAGCCTTCGGCGGCCTCGTGCGCGGGCATGTAGGTGAGTGCGAAGTCGCTGTCGCGTAACGCTTCGACCAGGGGTTCGGCGCCTTTGTGGAACGTGACGGAGCCGAACTGGTCGAAACCCTTGTAGTGGGTCGCGGCGCTGATCCAGCTCTCGCCGACGAGGAGGATCTCAGTTTTTGCCATCAAGTGTCTCCAGTGTCGGAGACTATGACGGCGGAGCCTTCCTCGATCAACGTGAGCTGGCGCGTGCGCCCTATGGTTTGGCCAGTTGCATCGCTTTCCAGATGCGATCGGGGGAAGCCGGCATGTCGAACTGCTCGACACCGAGCGGCGACAACGCATCCAGGATCGCGTTCATCGCCGAGGCGAGCGACCCGGTGGTCCCGGCTTCGCCGACGCCCTTGACGCCGAGCGGGTTGTTCGGCGAGGGCACCGACAATTCCTGCATGGAGAAGTTCGGAAGCAGCGTGGCGCGTGGCATGGTGTAGTCCATGAAGCTGCCGTTCAGGACCTGGCCGCTATCGGCTTCGTAGACGCAGATCTCGCCCATGACCTGGCCGAGCCCCTGCATCATGCCGCCGAGGATCTGGCCCTCCATGAGGGTGTGGTTCAGCACGACGCCGCAATCGTCGACCGCGGTGTAGTTCTGCAACCCGACCGTTCCGGTTTGCGGGTCGATCTCGACCTCGACAACATGCGCGCCTGACGGATAGGCGCGGCTCGCAGGCAGACCTTCGATCGTATCGAGTCCAGCGGGATGCAGCCCGGCCAGTGCGAACAGGTCGATGGCGAGATCGGTACCCGTGACGCGATAGACGCCTTGGCCGTAGTCAATGTCGGCCTCGGATGCTTCCAGCACCGCCGAAGCCAAGGC
This sequence comes from uncultured Acetobacteraceae bacterium, assembly GCA_964613945.1. Classification (GTDB taxonomy): domain Bacteria; phylum Pseudomonadota; class Alphaproteobacteria; order Acetobacterales; family Acetobacteraceae; genus JAVVHH01. The sequence goes on along the minus strand of CAZTJC010000006.1, from coordinate 37,597 downwards.
GCGACCCTTGCGGATGACGGTTTCCGCCGCGACCTGGCTGGCTGCACCTTGCGACAGCATGGAGCGCGAGGCGAACGCGCCACCCCCGAGCAGTTTGGGGCCATCGGGCTCGCCGGCGCGTAGCGTGATGCGCTCGGGCGGGATGCCGAGGGCGCGGCCGACGATCTCGGGGAAAACTGTCTCGTGGCCCTGGCCGGAGGATTTGGTGACGCAATGAATCTCGACGCCGTCACGATCGACGATGATCGCGACCTCGTCTTTTGGTACCACGCCGCCCGCGGGCTCGACGAACAGGGCGCAGCCGATGCCGCGGAGCATGCCGCGACGTTCGGCGTCGGCCCGCCGGGTCGGGAAACCGGCCCAGTCGGCTTGGGTCAGCGCGGTCTCGAGCAAAGCGGGGTAGTCGCCACTATCATAGGTCGCCGCCATCTTGCCGCCCGTGGGCAGCGTGTAGGGAAAGACGTTGGGCGGGAGAGCGTTGAGGCGGCGCAGTTCGATCCGGTCCAGCCCGGTCTGCCGCGCCGCGGCGTCGACCAGGCGCTCGATGATGTAGGCCATGTCGGGACGGCCGGCGCCGCGATAGGCGGTGATCGGTACGGTGTTGGTCAGCGCGAGTAGATGCCGGCCATAGACGGCCGGGACGCGGTAGCAGCCGGTGCACATCATCGACGGATTGAGGGTCGAGATCAGCGGACCCGTGGCGACTGGGTAGGCGCCCTGGTCGCACACCCAGTCGTGCCGCAAGGCCAGGAAACGGCCCTCGGCATCCAGCGCCAGCGACCCGGTCATCGCCAAGCCGCGCCCGTGATAATCGCTGAGGAAGGTCTCTGAACGCGACGCCACCCATTTGACGGGACGGCGGACACGCTGGGCGGCCAGCACCATGGCGACGTGTTCGGCATAGGCTGGGCCGCGGATGCCGAAGCCGCCGCCGACGTCGTCGGCATGCACCACGACCTGTTCAGCCGGTAAGCCGGTGAGCCCGACCAGGCTGTCGCGCAAGGCGTTGGAGCCCTGGTTGCTGGCCCATAGATGGACGGTATCGCCATCCCACTCGACCAGCGCGGCCTTTGGTTCCATCGGGTTGCCGACCACCCGGTCGCTGGTGGCAGACAGGGTGACGACATGGGCGGCGCCGGCGAATGCGGCCGTCACGGCGGCCTCGTCGCCATAGACGTAATCCAGGCAGAGATTGCCCGGCGCTTCGGCATGGATCGTGGCGGCGTCCGGCGCCAGGGCTGCGGCCGAGGACGCCAGCACCGGCAGGTCGTCGTACTCGATCTCGGCCAGCTCGGCGGCGTCCATCGCGTGCTGCACCGTATCGGCCAGCACCAAGAGAACGGGCTCGCCGACGTAGCGCACCTTATCGTCGGCCAGCGCCCGCCGCGGCGGCACGATCAGCGGCGCGCCATCGCGGCCGGGGAACGGCAGCAGCGCCGGCGTGCGGTGGAAGCCCGCCTCCCGCGTGTCCTCGCCGGTCAGCACCAGGGCAACACCCGGCGCCGCGCGGGCCGCCGCCAGATCCATCGACACGATGCGGGCATGGCCGCGGTTGGAGCGCACGAACACGGCGTGCAGCTGACCCGGCCGGTCATGATCCGAGGTGTAGCGCCCGGCTCCGGTCAGCAGCCGGCGATCCTCGCGACGGCCGGCGAAATGCTGAAATCCGTCCATCATGAACCACTCTCCGCAATTTGCTCCAAGGAGCGTCCATTCGGTTCGACGCCGAGCGCCATTACCGTCACGATCATCACCGCGAGCAAGCCAACCATCAGCGTCAGCACGCCACCAACCCCATATTTGGTGAACAGCGGCACGACGATGAACGGCGTCAGCACGGTGGCGCCTCGCCCGAACGTGTTGCAGATCCCCGACGCCCGCAGCCGCACCTCGGTCGGGAACAGCTCCGGGATGTAAACGCCGAACAACACCGCGACCAGAACGTAGATCGGGATCGTCAGCGCCAGGCCGGTCAGCGGCAGCAGGATGGGATCAGACACGAACGGGTAGATGCAGCCGAACAGGATGGACACAACCCCCGCCCCGATGATCGTCGGCCGCCGGCCCAGCTTGTCGACCACTACCGCGCCGATGAACGCACCGGCCGGCGCCCCGAGCGCCATGACTAGCGAGTAGCCGAACGACACCGCGATCGAGAGACCCTGTTTGGCAAAGAAAGTCGGCAACCAGGTGATGAAGCCGTAGATCAGCGTGTTGACCACGATCAGGCACACGGTCCCGAGCACCATGCGGCCCAGCAGCGGCGCCCGGAACAGCACCCCGATCGAGCGCGACGGCGGCAACGCGGCGGTGACAGGCGGTATCGGCAGCGGGCGCCCGCCGGATGCCTCCTGCTCGATCCGGGACACCAGCGCCTCGGCCTCATCGACCCGGCCGACGCTCTCCAGCCAGCGCGGGCTTTCCGGCAGCGACTTGCGCGCCCGCCAGATCAGCAGCGCCCCCACGCCGCCTAGCACGAACATCGCCCGCCAGCCGAAATACGGCACCAGTAGCCAGCCCACCAGAGCCGACACAGGCAGGCCGGTCACCACCAGCACCGCCACGTAGCCCAGCCAGCGGCCACGCACCGAGGCGGGAACGAACTCCGTCATGGTGGAATAGCCGACCACGTTCTCCGCCCCCAGCCCGACGCCCATCAGGAAGCGCAGCACGATCAGCACCTCCATCGACGGCGCGAATGCCGACAGCAGAGACGCGCCGCCGAACAGCAGTAGGTTGAGTTGGTAGGTCACCCGGCGCCCGTAGCGGTCGCCGATGAAGCCGGTCAGCAGCGAGCCGATCATCATGCCGAAGAAGGTCGAGGACACGAAGGCGGCGTTCTGTCCCAGCGTCGAAAAGCCGGAGCGCAGCGTCGAGCCGAGCACGGTGGCGGCGATGTAGATGTCGAAGCCGTCGAAGAACATGCCGAACCCGACCAGCGCAAAGAGGCGCTTGTGGAATGCCGAGATCGGCAGCCGGTCCAGCCGCGGACCGGCGTTGACGGCGGGGCGTAGCCCTAGCCGCTCGGCTGTGCTGTCCATGGTGATGCTTCCTCCGCTGCGAGGCCGCTTGCTGCGGCCTTCGATGATTGTTTGAGCGCGTCGAGCACCCGGCGCTCGGCGGCTTCCAGATGAATGCGGAGCAGCCGGGCCGCCGTGCGCCCGTCTCCGGCGAGCACGGAAGCGGCTAGGGCGGCATGTTCCGCGACCAGCCGTTCCGGATCGCGGCCTTGCAGCATGCCGAGGCTGAGATGGACCAGCCGGTCGGTCTGAGCGATGGCGCTGGCGGCGGCCTGGGCAAGACGTGCGTTGCCGCAGCCTCCTGCGAGGCGGATGTGGAAATCTCGATTATAGGCGATGAAGTCGGCATCGTCCGCCGCCGCCGCGTGGACGATCGTCTGGCGTTGCGACCGGCTGGCGCGTGCCACCGTCCCGCGCACGCAGGCCAGTTCCAGCACCCGGCGAAGTTCCAGCAGATCGGCCGCCTCGGCCAGCGACACGGTCGCCACGTGGTAGCCCTGGCGCGGGCGGACCGTGACGAGCCGTTCCTGCGCGAGGCGGAGCAACGCTTCCCGCACCGGCGACTTGCTGACGCCCAACCGTGCGGCGAGCGCCTGTTCGCGCAGCTCCGCGCCCGGTCGCAGGCGGCAGGCGAGGATGTCGTCGCGCAACGTGGCGCAGACGTGATCTTGCAGCTTCACGGCGCCATCTCGCGAGCTGTGATATCTTACGTCAAGCTAAAACGCCTTTAGGTCCTGGCCTGGTGCAGCGAATTGTCATAGCGTCGGGGCAAAGAGGGAGGCTCGAATGTTCGAAACGGTAGCGGAGGTTCGGGTCGATCGGCGGGGTGCCGGGTCGCCGATCTGGCTGTTCCATTCATTGCTCGCCGATGTCGGCAGTTGCGCGCCGTTGGCTGAGCGGTTGCAGGATGACTTCGAGGTGTTCCTGCCGGATCTGCCGGGCTTCGGAACTTCGGCCGCATGCGACCCGGCGTTGAGCGCAGTCGCGGACCGGATGGCCGATGCCATGCGCGCCACCTCCGGTCCGGCGGCGATCTTCGGTAACGGCTATGGCGGCTTTGTCGCGCTGACGTTGGCGTTGCGGCATCCGGAGTTGGTGACGCGCCTGATCCTGGCCGGCACGGCGGCGACGTTTCCTGAGGCGGGCGCGGCGCAGTTCCGGGCGATGCAGGCCGGTGCCCGGGCAAAAGGGCTGACCGCGATCGCCGACGTGGCGATGCTGCGACTCTTCCCGGCCGACGTGCAGGCGCGGCTGCCGGAAATCATGGCGGAACGGCGCACCCGCTTTCTGGCGACCGATCTGGACGTCTTCACCGGTGCGTGCGGTCAACTCGCGGACTTTGATCTGCGGGACCGCGCGGCCTCGCTGACGCTTCCTGCCCTGCTGATGGCCGGCGATGGCGATCAGGCGACGCCGGCCGGTTTGGCCGAGCAGCTTGCCGATTTGATGCCGAACGCGCGGTTCAAAATGCTCGAGGGCTGCGCGCACGTCCCGCAACTGCAGGACCCCGACCGGATCGCTGCGGAAATACGGGCGTTTCGGTAGTCAAGGCATGATTGAGATGTTCGGGTTCTGGCGGTCGGCGGCCTCTTTCCGGGTCAGAATGGCGCTCAACGTAAAGGGGCTGGCGTTCAACGAGACGATGATCGATCTCGACGCCGGGGAGCAGACCGCGCCGGCATTTGCCGCGATGAATCCGCAGGCCAAGGTGCCATTGGTGATTTTCGAGGATGGCGTGCAGCTGACGCAATCCCTGGCGATCCTGGAGTACCTGGACGAAATGCATCGGACGCCGCCGCTTCTGCCGGGTGACCCGGCAGGACGCGCCAGGGTGCGTGCGCTCACGGGAATCTGGGCCGCCGACCATCATCCGCTGATCGTGCCGCGGATCCGGAGCTACCTGCGGGACGTGCTCGGGGCGGATGAGGCGCAACGGACGGCGTGGATCCGGCATTGGTTTGGCGAAGGGTTGCGAATGGGGGAGGGTGCGCTGGCGAACGATCCCGCGACGGGGGCTTTCTGCCACGGCGATGCGCTGACCGTCGCCGATCTATGCCTGATGAGTCACATCGCCGGTGCGCAGGGATTCCAGGTGGATATCGCACCGTATCCCACCATCGACCGTATCACCCGATCATGCCTGGCGCTGGAGACGATCACTCGGGCCTTGCCGCTGAACCAGCCGGGAGCCCCTGGGCAGCATTAAAAGCTACGGCACCAACACCCGCCTGCCACGATCTCACGCCGAGTTGGGGCCACCCTGCGGCGCTTCTTCGCGCATCGGCTCCAACAACTCCGCTCCCCTATGCCGTACGCTGTTCACGTCCGTGCTCACCGGCCATGTCCGCAGCACGGTGTCGGCAGCCGGGCGGAGCAGTGGTTTCGGATCACCCTCCTCTTCGCCCAACCATACTTTCCAGTCCGACGCCTCCAGGATGACGGGCATACGGTCATGGATCGGCGCCATCGTGGCATTTGCTTCCGTGGTCACGATCGCGAAGCTGCGGGTGACGTCACCGCTCGCCGGGTCGGTCCAGCTTTCCCAGATGCCGCCAAAGGCGAGCGGCAACCCGTCGGCGCGGCCGATGGCAAAAGGCTGCTTCAGCTTGCCGTCGCGCTTCCATTCGTAGAAAGCGTCGGCCGGCACGATGCAGCGGCGGGACGCGAAGGCACCCCGGAAGCTCGGCAGCTTGGCAACCGTCTCGGCCCGGGCATTGTTGAGCATGCGGGCGTGGGTCGGGTCTTTCTCGAAGTGTGGGATCAGGCCCCAGCGCAGCACGTCCAGGCTTCGCTGACCCGTTTTGGGATTGTGCCGCACCACCGGCGCGGGCTGGCTGGGTGGCAGGTTCCAGTTGGGCTGGAAGTTGGGAATGGCGTTGGAGGTGCCGAACACCTCGGCAAGGTTGGCAGGTGTCTGGAACAGGGCAAAGCGACCGCACATGTCGCAAGAGTATGACGCCACGCGCCCGGACGCCACGCCGGATCGTCGGGTGACCGGAAAGAAAACCCATGCGCAGCTCTCGCCAGGACTGGTAATCTGTCTGCGTGTTAGAGTCTTCTGACCCGACTCCGGATTTGGCAGCCGAGCCGCAACAGCGGCAGCGCAAGATCATCCACATCGACATGGATGCCTTTTACGCCTCCGTGGAGCAGCGCGATGACCCGGCGCTGCGCGGCAAACCCCTCGCCGTGGGAGGGTCGCGCGAGCGTGGTGTGGTGGCGGCCGCGAGTTACGAGGCCAGGAAGTTCGGCGTGCGCTCGGCCATGTCGGGGATCGTGGCACGGCGGAAATGCCCCGCGCTGCTCTTCGTGCGACCGCATTTCGACGTCTACAAGGCGGTGTCGCAGCAGATCCGTGCCGTATTCGCCGAGCATACGCCGATCATCGAGCCGCTATCGCTGGACGAGGCTTACCTCGACGTCACCGAGAACCTGCAGGGGATCGCGACGGCCACGCAGATCGCCAAGGCGATCCGGGCCAGCATCCGCGAGCGCACCGGCCTGACCGCCTCGGCCGGCGTGTCGTATAATAAATTCCTGGCCAAGCTCGCCTCCGACCATCGCAAGCCCGACGGAATGTTCGTCATCCCGCCCGAGCACGGGGCGGCATTCGTCGAGAACCTCGAAGTCGGCACCTTTCACGGCGTGGGTCCGGTGACGGCTGCCAAAATGAACGGTCTGGGTATCCATACCGGCCTGGACCTGCGGGCGCAGAGCATGGCGTTCCTGCAGGAGCAGTTCGGCAAGAGTGGGCCCTATTATTATTGGATCGCTCGCGGAGTGGACGAGCGCCCGGTCAGGGCCAACCGCATCCGCAAGTCGGTCGGCGCGGAGAACACTTTCTCCGAAGATCTCACCGCCTTGTCGGCCATGCACGAGCAGCTTCGCCCCCTGGCGGAGAAGGTGTGGGGGCATTGCCAGCTATCCGGCACACGCGGACGCACCGTGACGCTGAAGGTGAAATATGCCGACTTCCAGCAGATCACACGCAGCCGCTCCTTTGGTGACTTCGTGCCGGGTGTGGCGCTGCTTGAAAGCACGGCGCTCGACCTGCTCAGGCCACTGCTGCCGGTGCGGCTCGGCGTGCGCTTGCTCGGCGTCACCTTGTCGTCGCTGAACACCGAGGATGTTCCCGCGAACCAACAACTGACGCTGGCGATCTAGCCAGGCCTCGGCGTGCCGGGTCAGGAGGAAATGCCGAGCTTACTGCGGCCGTGTTGCCGTCCCGGCAGTTTCCGGCGTAGCTGGTTTGATAAAACGGGGAAACGATCAATGCGATGGTTACTAATGTCGGCCGTGCTCTGCGCCGTCGCCTTGCCTGCGTTGGCTCAGACGACGAGTGCCGAAGATCCGGGACCGTTGACGATCGCCAAGCAAGGCAGCTTTTTCGTCGGCGGCCGCGACGTGAAGTCGGACACGCTGTCCACCTTGCCGGCCTACGCTGCTTCCGGGACGGTCACGGTGGATCAGATGTACGTGCATTTCCAGGTGCCGGCAGGGCCTGCTGCGGTGCCGATCGTGCTGATCCATGGTTGCTGCCTGACCGGTAAGACCTGGGAAACCACGCCGGACGGGCGGATGGGATGGGATGAGTATTTCGTTCGCAAGGGCCGCCCGGTGTACGTGATCGACCAGGCCTGGCGAGGGCGCTCGGCGGCCGACATCTCCGCGATCAATGCCGTCAAAGCCGGCAAGGCAACCCCCGATCAGCTCCCAACCGTCTTCGCCGCCGGGCATGAAGGCGCCTGGGCGATCTTCCGCTTCGGGCAGACCTATCCGCAGGTGATGCCGGGACTGCGTTTCCCGATCGCGTCGGCAGGAGAGTTCTGGAAGCAGATGGTGCCGGACTTCCTGGCCAACCTGCCGACCCCGAACCCGACCGTGCCCGCGCTGTCGGAACTGGTGCAGCGGATCGGCGGCGGCGTGCTGATGAGCCACTCGCAATCCGGCATCTATCCCTTCCAGACGGCTGCGCTGAGCCGAGCCGGAATTGCGGGGATTGTCGCGGTCGAGCCAGGAGCCTGCCCGTTACCGACGGACGATTTGACACCCTACAAGGACCTGCCAATCCTGGTGTTGTTCGGTGACTACGTCGACCAATTCCCGCGTTGGGCACCCAGGCTGGCAAACTGCCGCGCCTTTGTGGCTGCGGCGAATGCGGCGGGAGGCCGGGCGGAGGTGCTGGTGCTGCCGGACATTGGCATCCATGGCAACACCCACATGCTGATGCAGGACGACAACAACCTGCAGATCGCCGAGCTCTTGCTGGCGTGGATCGGCAAGAACGTCACCGCCTTTCCTAAGCCCTGAAATCGGCAAGCTGGCGGCTCCTGTTCAAGCCGTCAGCAAAGGCTGCAACTCACGGATGTCACCGAGCCTTTCCAGCGCGTTGATCATCTCGATCAGCCTGGCGGTCTTGGACTGCCCCAGCACCGGCTGCATCAGGTCGCGCGCCTTGGCGTTGACGGCCTCCGTGTCCAGCGGGTTTTCCTTGGTCCCGGGCGGGAACCTGGTGTGGTGGCTGAGAACTCGCCCATCCGTCATCGTCACTTCGACAATCGCGCCCCGCGGCGCCGCCGGGTCCATCAGCGCCGCATCGGGCACGACGGTGATCTTGGCGCGCTCCGTCCGGATCGCCGGGTCGCGCATCAATGCGACGTCGTGGCTGTCGGCGAACGAGACTGCGCCTTTGACCAGCGCCAGCGCGACGAGGTGCCCGCAATTGACGTCCGGCATCGCGCTGTCGCCGACGATGCCCTGCGCATCGGTCGGAATTTTCACCAGGATGCTGCGGACGTTCTCCGGCGTCAGGCCGTTCTCCTTGCGCAGCCGGAGCAACGCATCGAGCGGCGATTGGATCGGGTAGCCGACCGAGAACGTCTTGATCGCCGTCTCCGTGACGTAGAACAAGCTGCCGAGCCCGCGCACCATCTCGTCCGGCCGCGGCTGGCTCGAGAGCGCGATCAACAGATTATTGGTCCCGTCCAACACGTCCGACACCCCGGTCAGGCCGGCGCGGACCATGCTGACCGCCGTCAACCCATTGCGGGTACCCATTCCGGCGAAGTCGAAGGCCTTCTCGATATGGTCCTTGTCCTTGACCCAGCTCCAAAGACCAGAGACCTGTTGGGCGGTGTACGACAAAGCATAGCGCATGCCCGTCCCGTCCAGCCGGGCCAACGACGCCGCGGCACCGAGCGCCACGAAGCCGGAGGCCGTGCCTTCCGCGCTTCGATGCGTGCCGCGCACCAGATCGGGGCCGAGTGCCATCAGCAGGCGGCAGCCGAGGTCGTAGCCGAGCGCCACCGCCCGCATGAAATCCTGCCCACTACCGCCGACCTGCTCGGCCATGGCGAGCGCTGCCGGGATGGCCGAACACCCCGGATGGGCTTTGGTCACCGGCTCGAAATCATCAGTCTCGTCGGCATGGGCGCACATCGCATTGGCCAGCCCGGCGTTGATCGATGTGGTGCGGAAATTGCTGCCGACGACGGTCGCTTCCGGCGTGCCGCCGAGGCTGCGGACGTATTTCAACGCCATCTCGCCGGGCTCCATCCGTGCCCCGGACACCATGGCGCCAAACGTATCCAGAATTCGATGTTTACAGGCGAGCGCGACCGCCTCCGGCAGCGGTTGATCGCGGGCGGCGACCATGTAGCGGGCAAGTTGCCCGGTGATGTCAGAACTGGCGGGTTCGGCGGCCTGCGATGGACCCAACGGCATGGTAGCCAGCACCGACGTCGCACCGATGATCGACAACGCCCGTCGCCGGGGTAACACTACGTTGGTCATTCGATTCATCCTTGCCTTTACCCTGTCGTGCGGCCGGCTGGCAGCCAGCACACTGGCGACATGCTCGCGCCGTACCTCACCGACCCCGTCATCGTCGGCAACAATCATGCGCCGGTGAGGACGATGCTCATACCAATGTCTCGACGACGTGTGGGAAGACGGCGACGTAGCCCTCGCCATACTTGATCGACTTGTCGGAGTTTCGGGCGGCCTGGGCACCGCGCTGTTGAGCGACGCGGGTGTAATAATCCCACAGGTGCTCCTGCCCGGCCATGCATTCGATGGCAGCGCGTTTCTTGTCCCATACGCTGGTGATGTCGAGCAGGACATCGGGCTTCCAGTCGCACTGTTCGGGCTGGTGCGGCTCGAACTGGAAGAATGGCGGCGCGCCAGCGACCTTCTGGTGAGGGTTGTGGCCATGAGCTTGGGCGAGGATGCGGGCGTGCTGGGCGAAGTCGGTCACGGCAGGATGGTCATGGTTGTAGATGTCGTTCTTCGAATGCGAGAGAACAAAGGCCGGATGAATCGCGCGGTGAACGTCGACGAGACGGTAGAGCGATTCGGTCGAGAGCGTGATCGGGTAGTCACCCAAATCCCAGAACTGGATGTCCGCGACGCCGAGATGCTTGGCTGCGGTCTCCGCCTCCTTCTGACGCTCGGCCTTGACTCGCTCGAGCGTCATGCCGGGCAGCCGCCACAGCTTGGCGGACTCGCCGCGTTCGCCGTAGGACAGACAGATCACCGTGACGGCGAAGCCACGCTCGGCATGGGTGGCGATCGCGCCGCCGGCGCGCCAGACGAAGTCTGCGGAATGCGCCGAGACCACCAATGCGGTCTTTCTCGTTTCGCTCAAAGCTAACTCTCCTTAGCGTCATCTACCGGGATCAATGGCCTGCCATCTGCTGAACCGCTGGTGCTGCGGCGTCGATCCGGTGGAGATCGGTTCCGCTGGTTTCCGGTAAGATAAGTGCCGCGACGAATGCGAGCGCATAGGCGCATAGTGCGCAGCCCCCCATCGCCGTTCCGAGCGGATGGTTGACGGCCAGTATGCCGACGCTTGCGGGCACGACCGAACCAAAGCCGCGCCCGCCGCCGAGGCAGAATCCTTGCCCACTTGCCCTGATGCTGGTCGGGTAAAGCTCGGCAAAGGTCGGCAACATTCCCGACGCCAATGCCCCCTGGAAGGCGCCCAGAAAGAAGCTGAGAAGAACCGTGGTTCCGGCGTCGACCGGCGCGAGGAGATAGATCGCCACGTTGCCGGCTTGCAGAAGCAGGAACGCCATGAAGCTGTAACGCCGCCCGATCCGGTCCGACAGCCAGCCATACATCAGCGGCCCGAACAACGACCCCAGAATGTTCATCGCCAGATAGCCAGAGCTGCCGGTAATCGAGAGATGGAGTGCGGAGCGCAGGTAGGTCGGCAACCAGGTAATCATGACGTAGGCGCCGCCGAAGATGCCGGTCGACATCAACGCGGCGGCCACCGTGTGTCGCAGATGCGACCCGGCGAAGATCGCCCAGAACGGCGGCGCCTCCGCGGATGCCTTCCTGGCTTCGGAATAGATGCTCGATTCTGGAACCAGGCGCCGGACAAAGAAGACCAGCACCGCAGGCAAGATGCCGAGCGCGAACAACACTCGCCAGCTGATGGCTTCGGGGAAGAAGGACGACACGATCGGCAGCAATCCAACCGAGATCGCGTAGCCCACCGCATAGCCACTCTGCACGGATGCGGCGACCCGGCCCCGCAGCGCGGGCCGAACCACCTCGCTGATCAGCACCCCGCCCACGGCTGCTTCACCGCCATAGCCCAACCCTTGCAGCAGGCGGACGACGAGCAGGTGAGAGAAACTGCTTGCGAATGCAGCGAAAAAGGTAAAGGCGGCGACCCAGAGTATGGTGAGCTGATGAACGCGGAGCCGGCCGATACGGTCCGCCAGCAGCCCTGCCCCCCCAACCACCGATCGCCGCGCCGACAAGGGCCGCGGTGGCGAGGTACCCCGCTTCAGGACGGCTGATCCCGAGAGTCGCGATCAGCGACGGGATCACCAGGCCGTACATGGTGGTGTCCATCGAATCGAGGCCGAAACCACCAAAGCAGGCCCAGAAGGTCCGTCGTTCAGGCCCCGTTAGAGCGGAATACCATCCAAGCCTCATCGTAGCCTCCCGTCATGCTCGCAAAGAGCTTTTGGGAGATCCATAGGCGCAACCAGACAACCAGGAATACTCAATCTTCGGCTGGCGTTATAAACTCATGCTACTGGGTTTGCTGCCGACGTTGGCGCAGCCGGTGGAAGGTTTTTGATCTCGTGCCTTGTGGCGAGGGCCCCTGCGCTACATCGTAGCTCCGATTTGCCACGGCACGAACTCGCGGCGCCCATACCCCAGCAATTCCGACTTGGATCGTTCGCCGGACGCGATTGCCAGGATGAGGCGGAAGATTTCCTCCCCCTTCTGCTCGATTCTCACGCCATCGAGAATGTCACCGCAGTTGATGTCCATGTCCTCTTCCATGCGGCGGAAAAGCTCAGTGTTGGTCGCCAGCTTGATGGACGGCGTCGGCTTGCAGCCATAGGCGGAACCGCGCCCCGTGGTGAAGCACAGGATGTTGGCGCCTCCTGCGATCTGCCCGGTGGCCGACACCGGGTCGTAACCCGGTGTGTCCATGAAGACGAAGCCCCGCCGGTCTATCAGCTCGCCGTAGCGATACACGCCACGCAAGGTCGACGTGCCGCCTTTCGCCGCGGCGCCGAGCGACTTTTCCAGGATGGTCGTCAATCCACCGGCCTTGTTGCCGGGCGACGGGTTGTTGTTCATCTCGCCGCCATTGCGCGCCGCATATTCTTTCCACCAGTCGATCAATGCGACCAGCTTATGTCCGACCTCGAGGCTCTCGGCCCGACGGGTCAGCAGGTGTTCCGCGCCGTAAATCTCCGGTGTTTCGGACAGGATCGCGGTGCCGCCCTGGCGGACCAACTGGTCGGCCGCAGCACCCAGCGCCGGGTTGGCAGTAAGGCCCGAGTAGCCATCGGATCCACCGCATTGCAGTGCCAAGACAAGCTCCGACGCCGGGACCGGCTCGCGCTTGCAGGCGGCGGCCAGCGGCAGCATCGCGCGGATCCGCTTGACGCCGGCGACCACCGAGCGTCGCGTGCCGCCGGTCTCCTGAATCGTCATGGTCTGGAAGTGCGTGTCGTCGGATAGCCCGTATTGCGATTTGAAACGCGCGATCTGGAACACCTCGCATCCGAGCCCGACCATGAGGATGGCGGCGAAGTTCGGGTGGCTTGCGTAGCCCCATTGCGTGCGGGCAAGGAGGTCAAATTCCTCCCCCTTTGACCCCATGCCGCATCCGGTCGCGTGCGTGAACGCGACCACGCCGTCGATGGTCGGATAGTCTGCCAACAGACCGGAGCGGTTCACCTCGTCGGCGATGAAATCTCCCACGGTCGCGGCGCAATTCACGGTGGTGAGGATGCCGATGTAGTTGCGCGTTCCAGTCCGCCCGCCGGGTCGTCGGAAGCCTTGAAAGAAGGCTGGCGCCTCGCCTTGGCGGAGCGCGTCAGCTGGTCCGGCTTCAGTGGCAAAGCCGTAATCGCGCTCAAAATCATGCAGCACGACGTTGTGCTCGTGGATCCAGCTGCCCGGCGCGATGTCCGATCCGGCAAAACCGATCACCTGACCGAACTTGCGGATCGCCGCACCGGCGACGATCGGTTCTACAGACACCTTATGGCCTTTGGGGATACGCTCCCGAGCCACGAGCGCATCGGTGATGGCCGTGCCGGCCGATACGGTGTCGAGAGCGACGAGGAGATTGTCCGCCGCGTGTAGCCTCAGGGTCCTTAGCATGGCGACTTAAACCTCCAGGATGGCTTTGATGACCCCGGCTTCGGGCCGCGACCACGCACGGAACAGTTCGGGGCCGGCCGAGAGCGGACCACGATGGGTATTCAGCGCCGCCGTTGGTACCCGGCCCGCCTGCATATGTCGAACCACTTCGGCGAAATCGTCGGGTCGGGCGTTGCGGCTGGCGAACAACGTCATCTCGCGCTTGTGGAACTCTGGGTCGGAGAATGTGACGTCGTCGCGCACGACCGAGACCAGGACGTAGCGCCCGCCATGGCCGACGAAACCGAAGCCTCGCTGCATGGCGGCCAGGTTGCCGGTGCAGTCGATCACGGCATCGAAGAAGTCGCCATCGGTGGCCGCCGACGCCTTTGCTTCGGCGTCGGCATCGGCGAGCAGCAGCGTATCGGCGCCCAGCCGGTCCTTGGTGAAGGCAAGTCGGTCCTCACGCATGTCCATGACCGTGACATGCGCCCCGCGTGCCTTGGCGAAGATGATTGCCGACATGCCGATCGGGCCGGAGCCGACGACCAGGACACGATCATGCGCCGTGACGCTGCCGCGCTTGACGCCGTGGGCGCCGATCGCGAGGAATTCGATCATCGCGGCATCCTCGAGCGGCGTGTCGCCGACAGGAATGACGTTGCCGGCGGGGACGCAGAGCAACTCCGCCATACCGCCATCGCCGTGGACGCCGAGCACGCTGATGTTCTGGCAAGCATTGGTGACGCCCTTGCGGCAGGCGACGCAGCGCCCGCAACTCAGATACGGCACGATGTAGACGTTCTGGCCTGGCTCAAGCCCACTACCTGCTGGCGCGCGCTCCACCGTTCCCGACAGTTCATGGCCCATGACGCGGGGATATTGTAAGAACGGATGCTTGCCGGCGAAAATGTGGAAATCAGTGCCGCAGATGCCGACGCGCTTGATGCGCACCAGCGCCTCGCCCGGCCCTGGCACCGGCTCCGGCCGTTCGATGACGGAAAGGCGGCCGGGCTGCTCGCAAATCAGAACCTTCATTAGGTGGGCATCTGCTCAGGCACCGTTATGCCGTTATAGCACTTGTAGATGTCGTTCAGCATGCCGTTGGTCAAGTTGACGCCGATCCCTTCGTCGAACGGCCCTTTCAGCGTGGGATGCTCCCTACCGATGCCGCCGATCGCGTCAGATGGTCTCGATAGCAATTTTGACCTCGAACGGGCTGCCAATGGCGCGGGCGTTGCCGGGGTACATTTCAATAGCCGAGGTCGATGCGCAAGCCTTTCACACCTTGGTAGAACCAACGAAACTCTTAAATATGGCGAGTATCTTAAGGCATTGTAATTTATATTTTGCGTAGGTAGATGGCCTGTTTCTTTACAAAGTTAGCTCTTCGAATGAAGCCAGGT
Source organism: uncultured Acetobacteraceae bacterium (assembly GCA_964613945.1). Lineage (GTDB taxonomy): Bacteria > Pseudomonadota > Alphaproteobacteria > Acetobacterales > Acetobacteraceae > JAVVHH01. Next base: position 22,548 of record CAZTJC010000006.1, on the reverse strand, counting down.
TTAGTCCGCTAATATTCATTTACGGACGGAATTACGAACTTCGCGAAGGCCGACCTCTGGCCATACGTCCTTCAACTTAAGTTTTGTGTCCTGGGCGATCGAAAGGCCGGAGCCATCTAGCCATTCCGACACCCTGCACGGAAATACGAACATGCGCCTCTTGCCAGTCCTTCTAGTCACAAGCCTTCTGTCCAGCCCGGTCTTCGCCCAGTCGTCCGGCGGTACCGCAGCACAACCGCAGCAGGCCGGCCAGGCGCGGAGTATTTCGCCGAACCAGACGATCAAGATGTTCCAGCCGCTCGGCACGTTTCCGACCAACACGGTCACCAATCGCCCGTTCGTCGGGCCGCAACAGGGCAATGACGGCTACAAGAAGACGGTTGCTGCCCTTCAGCGCACGCTGACCGAGTTGCAGCAGTTGCAGCTGCAACTGAAGCAGTCGCATTGGAATGTATCGGGCACGATGTTCTACCCGCTGCACTTGCTGTTCCAAGAGCATTATGACGGCATTTCCAAGGACGCCGACATGGTGGCGCAGCGGCTGCTTGCCATCGGTTCCTCCGCAGATGGCCGCGCGACCACCATTGTGCAGACATCCTCGATCCCGGAAATCCCGGGCGGCTTCCTGGACGATGCACAGCTAATCGTCTGGTGGACGAACACCTACAAGGTTGTCGGTGACGAGGTCCGCCAGTCGATCCTCGACGTCAACGACGTGGACCCGACCTCCGGCAACCTGCTGCAATCGGTCGAACAGCAGATCGACGAATACCAGTGGTTTTTCCGCGCCATGGTGCAAGCCACGCCGACGGACAAGAACACCGGTTGGAACCTGAACGACAACAAGCCCGTCGACCTGCCGGATCAAACGCCGGTGGGTCAGCCTCCCGCCACCGCGCCAAACGGCACGACCAGCCCGAGCCGGTAGTCTTCCCGGCGCCGGTGGGCTTTTGATCAGGCCCGCCGGTGAACTTTCACGTCAGACGTGCCTTCCAGTTGGAGAAGCGCGTTGCGGTGCCGATGGCGCGCGCGACCCCGAGTTTCCGTTGCCAATTGGCAAACCGGCTCCGGCACGCAAACCAACGTGAACGCCAACGACGTTATCGCCAACCGGGCCAACAAGCTGCTCGGTCATCCCCGAGGCAGCCGGGTTCCCGTTCACCCGAACGACCACGTTAGCCGCAGCCAGTCTTCCACGCCAATACCCCCACCGTCATGCACATCGCGATAGTCGAAGTCATCAAGCGCCGGCTGCTTCCGGCGCTGGAATGGCTGCACACGGCGTTGACCCGGCGGTCGACCGACCGGGTCGGGATAGTCAAGGTTGGGCGGACGGAGGACTTCGACCGATGGATGCGACCACAGGATATGGTCGGGCCGAGTTCATCGACCGAGGGTTGACGTGAGAGGTGTCATTCGTCTCGACTATGCGGACACATGAGCGCCTTCGATCCACCGGCCATCCAGCCTCAGGGCGACGCAGCTTTGCTCGAATTGGGCCTGCTGACGGACCGCGCCGCCGAGTATGCCACCGGCGCACGGGGCGCCGGTACGCGGCGGACATATCGATCTGCCTGGGTGCATTTCTCGAAATGGTGCGCGGATCTCGGGCGTGAGCCGTTGGCGGGCGATGCCGAGCTCGTCGGCCTCTACATCGTCAGCCGGGCCGAAGAGGGTCTCGCGGTCTCGTCCATCCGCGTCGCCGTTGCGGCGATCCGAACCGCGCATCTGCTCGCCGGTGTGGGGCTCGATCTGAGCCAGCCGCGGTTCAAAATGACGCTCGAAGGCATCGTGCGCAGCCGCGGCGTGCGCCCAAGCCGGCAGGCGGCGCCGGCCGTACCGGACGTGTTGCAGGCCATGCTGGCCGGGCTGCCAAATTCGGACGGCCCGCTCGCCGTGCGCAACCGGGCCATGCTGCTGCTCGGCTTCGGGGCGGCGTTGCGGCGGTCGGAGTTGGTCGCGCTGCGGGTCGGCGACGTGACGCGGGTTTCCGGCCGGGGCATCACCGTGCTGGTCGCCCGCTCCAAGACGGACCAGCACGGACGCGGTCAGTCCGTCGCCATCTGGGCCAATCCAGCCTCCCCGTCCGTTTGCCCGCTTCATGCGTTCGAGCGCTGGCTCCAGTTGCGCGAGGGCGCATCGGACATGCAGGCCTGTCCAGGCGCCGACGCGCGCGCGGCCCGGCCGCTGTTCTGCGGCATGAGCAAGGCCGGCCGGCTATCCGGGCTGGGGCTGTCGGACAAGGCGGTCGCCCGGCTGGTCAAGTCAGCGGCGGGGGCCGCCGGGTTGGATCCGGAGCGCTATTCCGGCCATTCGTTACGCGCCGGGCTGGCGACCGCGGCGGGTGATCAGGGCGCCGGCTTGGCGGACTTGATGCGGCAGACCCGGCACAAATCAACCGACGTCGCGCTCGGCTACCTGCGGCCGGCCGATCTTTGGCGCAACAACGTCACCGAGGGGATGTTCGACGTCCGCCCGCGTCGCCGGTATTGATCGATGGCAGAAACAGGTCGCGATTTTCGCTGACCAGCTTGAGCAAGTAGCCGACGATCGCTTTCGCCCGCGCCGGCGCGCGCACGTCAACATGGGTGACCAGCCAGTATGATCGGGTAAAGCAAACCCGGTTTGCAAGAACACGCCGCAAATTCACATGCTGGGCGGCCATGAAGCAGGGCAGGACGCACAGACCATAGCCGCCGAGCGTCGCCGTCATCTGGGTGACGATGTTCGAGATCTTGAGATCCGCCTCGCGGGTGCCGGCGATCTTGCTGAGATAGTTGTGGGCGGTGGTTGGCAACTGGTCGGGGATGTATCCGATCAGCTTAAAGGCATTGAGGTCGAAATCCGCATCGTCGTGCCCGGACAGCAACTCGGCCGTGCCATATAATCCGTATTCGTAGTCGGTGAGTTTCTGCGCCCGCAACGGACCGTCGGTCGGCCGCTCCATCGTCACCGCGACATCCGCCTGTCGCTTGGTGAGGCTCACGACGCTGGGGTCAGCGATGAGTTCGAGGGTGACGCCGGGGTGTTGCACCGATAGCGCGTGCAGGTGGTGCGCCACGAAGTAGGTGCCGAAGCCCTCGGGGGTGGCGAAGCGGACCGGGCCGGTCATCGCGGTCTTGGCGTCCTCCAGATCCGACGAGATCCGCAAGGCGACGGTCTCGATCTTCTCGGCCTCGCTGACGAGTCCCTGCCCCGCTTCGGTGAGGACGTACCCGCTCGGCAGCCGATCGAACAAACGGACTTTCAGCGCGGTTTCCAGTGCGGTGATGCGCCGGCTGAGCGTCGAATGGTCGATCCCGAGTTGTCCGGCGGCGACCGTCAGGCGACCGGTCCGGACGACCGCCAGAAACGATCGCAGATCGTTCCAGTCGAACTCCGACACCTTGGGATTTTTGCACATGGGGCTTGCTCCGATACGCATTTTCGCCCGGCAATCTCCCGCATACAACCCTCGCCAATGATCAACGGCCCGGCGCACGACAGCGCCGCCCGGTCGAGGGAGGCAAAAGATGTCGATGTACGCGAAGCTCAAGTTGCGCGAAGCCAATGGCAACCCGGCCCGTGTGGGCCTGATCGGTGCCGGCAAGTTCGGCTCCATGTTCCTGTCCCAGGCCTGGCGCACTCCGGGCGTTCACCTCGTCGGCGTCGCCGACCTGTCGCCATCGAATGCCCAGGAGTCGATGCGGCGCGTCGGCTGGCCGGACTCGCGGTTCCAGGCCGGGTCGCTCGAGCAGGCGGCGAAGACCGCGACCACCTTCGTCACCGACGACACGATGGCGATGATCGCCAGCCCGTTCATCGACATTGTCATCGATGCCACCGGCAGCCCGGCCGCCGGTATCCGTCACGTGCTGGCCGCCTGCGAACACCGCAAGCACATCATCATGGTCAACGTCGAAGCCGACGCCCTGGCAGGCCCGTTGCTGGCGCGGCGCGCGGCCGAAGCAGGAATCGTCTATTCGATGGCGTCGGGCGACCAGCCTGCCTTGATCGCCGAGTTGGTCGACTGGGCGCGGGTAATCGGGCTCGAGGTGATCTGTGCCGGCAAGGGGACTAAGTACCTACCCGTCTATCACCAATCCACCCCCGACACCGTGTGGGGTCATTACGGCTTCACCGAGGAGCAGGTCGCCGGCGGGCACTTCAACCGGCAGATGTTCAACTCCTTTCTCGACGGCACGAAATCCGCGCTCGAGATGGCCGCGGTGTCGAACGCCTGCGACCTGGCACCGCCGGATGACGGCCTGGATTTCCCGCCCTGCGGGGTGGACGACCTGCCGACCATCCTGCGCCCGGTCGAGGGTGGCGGCATCCTCAAGCGGCGCGGCACGGTCGAGGTGGTATCCTCCATCGAGCGTGATGGCCGGCCGGTGTTCCGCGACCTGCGCTGGGGCGTCTATGCCGTGTTCGAGGCGCCGACGAAATACGTCCGCGACTGCTTCCAGCAATACGGGCTCAAGACCGACGACAGCGGCCGTTACGCCGCGATGTACAAGCCCTATCACCTGATCGGGCTGGAACTCGGCACATCGGTCGCCAGCATCGCCACCCGCGGCGAGCCGACCGGCGCCACCAGCGACTGGCGCGGCGACGTGATCGCCGTTTCCAAGCGCACGCTTAACCCCGGCGACACGCTGGACGGCGAAGGCGGCTTCACCGTGTTCGGCAAGGTCGTGCCGGCCGAAACGTCGCTGGCGCTCGGCGCGGTGCCGATCGGCCTGGCGCACGGCATGAAACTCCGCCGCACCGTGCCGGCCAACCAGCCGGTGCGCTGGTCGGACGTCGAGTACGACACGGCGGCGCAGGCGATCGCATTCCGCCTCGAGATGGAGGCGCTGTTCCGCAGCGAGAAGAAGATCGGCCAGGCGACGGCAGGGCAACCCGTCCACGCCTGACGCCCAAACCAAACAATAAGAAACCCCATAGGGAGAGAACGACTTGCCTACCTCACGCCGCACCCTGCTGACTGCGGCCGCCGCCTCGACGGTGGTGGCCGCACCATTCATCCGCAGCGCCCGGGCACAGACGCCGGAGTTCACCTACAAGTACGCCAACAACGCCCCGACCAGCCACCCGATGAACGTCCGCGCGCAGCAGGCGTCGGACAAGATCCTGGCCGAGACCGACGGGCGGTTCGCGCTCAAAGTGTTCTCCAACAACCAGCTCGGCGGCGACCAGGACGTCCTGGGTCAGCTGCGGACCGGCGCGGTGGAGTTCTTTTCGCTCTCCCCGCTCATCCTTTCCACGCTGATCCCGAGCGCGTCCATTAGCGGCGTGGGCTTCGCGTTTGCCGATTATCCCGCGGTCTGGCGCGCTTTGGACGGCGACCTCGGCAACTACATGCGGGCGCAGATCGCCAAGGCCGGGCTCGTGGCGATGGACAAGATCTGGGATAACGGCTTCCGCCAGATCACGAGCTCGACCAAGCCGATCAACACGCCGGCGGACCTCGCCAATTTCAAGCTGCGCGTGCTCGCCAGCCCGATCTCCAGCTCGATGTTCAAGGCGCTCGGCGCCTCGCCGACGACCATCTCGTTCGCCGAAACCTACTCCGCGCTGCAGACCCGGGTCACGGACGGGCAGGAGAATCCGCTGGCGCTGATCTCGGCGGCCAAGCTGTTCGAAGTACAGAAATACTGCTCGCTGACCAGCCACATGTGGGACGGTTACTGGTTCCTCGCCAACCGCCGGGCTTGGGAAAGACTTCCCGCCAACATCCGCGACATCGTGGCCAAGAACGTCAACGAGGCCGGGATGGCCGAGCGCCAGGACACGGAAGCCCTCAACGCGTCGCTGCAGACCGACCTGACCGCGGGCGGCATGCTGTTCAACAAGCCGGACCAGGCGCCGTTCCGCGACGCGCTGAGCAAGGCCGGGTTCTATGCCGAGTGGAAGGGCAAGCTCGGCGAGGAAGCCTGGTCGCTGCTGGCCAAGACGTCCGGTGGGCTGAATTGAGCCATGGACCACGCCCCTCTCATCGAGACGCCTGACCCGGCGTCTCACGGTGGTCCGCTCCACCGCGACGGGAGCGGCTGGGCGATCCGGGCCAGCCATCCTCAGGCGTACGATCGAGGTGCCGACGGCGCTGATCCTGCTGGTCGAGATCGGCGTCCTGTTTGCCGGCATCGTGGCCCGCTACGTGTTTCAGTCGCCGCTGGTTTGGACGGACGAACTCGCCGGCATCCTGTTCCTCTGGCTGGCGATGCTCGGCTCCGTGCTCGCCTTCCAGAAGGGCGAGCACATGCGCATGACGGCCGTCGTCGCCCGGCTATCGCCGGGTCCGAAGGCGTTTCTCGAGGCCATCGCCGTGGTCGCGCCGCTGGCGTTCCTCGCGCTGTGCCTGCCGCCCGCATATTGCTTCGCGGAAGGCGAGTCGTTCGTCACCACGCCAGTGCTCGAGATCTCGAACGTTTGGCGGGCGGCTGCCATCCCGATCGGCCTGGGGCTGATGTCGGTGGTCGCCATCCTGCGCCTGGTGACGGAGACCTTGCCCCGGCACGTCATTGCCGCGACGTTGACGGTGTGCGGCATCATCGCGGTACTGTTCATCCTGTCGCCGACCCTTGCGCCGCTCGGCAACCTAAACCTGTTGATCTTCTTCGTCGGCCTGGTCGCGCTGATGATGCTGGGCGCGGTGCCGATCGCCTTTGCCTTCGGCTTGGCCACCTTCGGCTTCATCACGCTGACCACCACCGTTCCCAGCGAGGTCGTGATCGGTTGGCTGGACGAGGGAATGAGCCACCTCATCCTGCTCGCCATCCCGCTCTTCGTGTTTCTGGGTCTGTTGATCGAGATGACCGGCATGGCCCGGGCGATGGTCGGCTTCCTCGCCTCGCTGCTCGGGCATGTGCGCGGCGGACTGCATTACGTGCTGGTGGCTGCCATGTATCTCGTTTCGGGCATCTCAGGCTCCAAGGCGGCCGACATGGCGGCCGTGGCGCCTGTGCTGTTTCCCGAGATGAAGGCCCGCGGCGCCGACGAAGGCGACCTCGTGGCGCTGCTGGCCGCGACGGGGGCGCAGACCGAGACGATACCGCCCTCGATCGTGCTCATCACCATCGGGTCCATCACCGGCGTGTCCATCACCGCGTTGTTCACCGGCGGGTTATTGCCGGGCTTGGTGCTCGGGATAACGCTGTGCAGTCTGGTATGGTGGCGGTATCGCAACGAGGACATGAGCGGGGCAGCCCGGCCGTCGGCGCGCATCATCGGACGCGCGTTCCTCGTGGCGATCCCAGCGCTGGCGCTGCCATTCGTGATCCGCGCCGCCGTGGTGGAGGGTGTCGCCACCGCCACGGAAGTGTCGACCATCGGCATCGCCTACTCGGTCGTCATCGGACTGCTGATCTATCGCCAGTTCGACTGGCGTCGCCTGTTCCCCATGCTGATCACCACGGCGATCCTGTCCGGCGCGATCCTGCTCATCATCGGCACCGCAACCGGCATGGCCTGGGCACTCACCCAGTCGGGCTTCTCATCCGCGCTGGCCGTGTTCATGACCGAGTTGCCGGGTGGCATCCCCACCTTCCTGGCCGTCAACATCGTTGCCTTCATCATCCTGGGCAGCGTGCTGGAAGGTATCCCGGCCATCGTGTTGTTCGGGCCGCTGCTGTTCCCGAGCGCGCGGGCCGAAGGCGTGAACGAGGTGCACTATGCGATGGTGGTGATCCTGGCCATGGGCATCGGTCTGTTCGCCCCGCCGTTTGGGGTCGGCTACTACGCGGTGTGCGCCGTCAGCCGGGTCAACCCGGACCGGGGCATGCGCCCGGTCGTCGGCTACATGATCGCGCTGCTGATCGGCACGATCATCATCGCCGCCATCCCCTGGATCTCGACGGTCTTTCTTTAACGCCGAACACTGGAGGCCTTTTCATGACCACCGCCGACATCAAGCCGCTCGGCTTCCTGCTGCCGAACGGCTGCCGGATCACCCACGGCACCGGATCCAACGTCAAAACACCGTTCGACAACATCCCGTTGACGATGCACGAGATGTATCCGGGCGGCGCACTCGACGAGCCGTCGACCTCGCGCGGGCAGCTCGGCTTCATCCCTTTCACCCATGAGCTGCGCCTACCGCGGCACGTGCACGTCACCATGGCGGATCGGGACGAGGACCGCCGGCTATTGGCCGAACGCATCCTGGTGACGGGCGGGGTCGGCCTGGTCGAACTGAACGGCGACATCTACGTCATCCCGCACGGGGCGCTGGTGGACATCCCCGAGGGCGTTCCGCACACCTGGTCGGCCTGCCCGCCCGGCGTCGAGTTGCCGGACGGCACGGTGGCGACCGGCCAGTTCCTGATGATCTACGACTATGCGGAGCCGACCAGCTTCTTCCCAATCCAGGGCACGGCGACGCTGCGCTCGATGAAGGACTACGTCCGCTACGACGGAGCGCTGGAGGACATCTGCTTCCCGACCCTCACGGCGGAGCAAGTGAAGTCCGACGCTCATTTCGTCTGGAACGACGGCCTCGTCCGGGGCTGAGCCCGCTTCAACAACAACAATAAAGGGAGGAATGGTCAATGACCGCACTGCGCGCACATGCCGAGCGTTACACGAGCAAGCCCGTCAACTACCGGAACTACATCGACGGCAAGTTCGTCGACGGCACGAACGACTACATCGAGGTCCATAACCCGGCCGATGGCGCCCTTGTCGGCCGCGTTCCCGCCAGCAGCGCCGGCGACGTCGATGCTGCCGTCCAGGCAGCACGCCGCGCCCAGATCGGCTGGGAGAAGCGCCCGGCCATCGAGCGGGCCGGCTTCCTACGCCAGATTTCCGCCAAGCTGCGCGCCCATCGCTTGGAGCTGGCCGACATCATTGTCCGCGAACAAGGCAAGGTGCGGCCGCTGGCGGCAATCGAGGTCGATTTCACCGCCGACTACATCGACTACATGGCAGAATGGGCGCGTCGCCTGGAAGGCGAGGTGATCACCAGCGACCGCGCCAAGGAAACCATCCTGCTGATGCGTAAGCCGATCGGCACGGTGGCCGGTATCCTGCCGTGGAACTTCCCGTTCTTCCTGATCGCCCGCAAGCTGGCCCCGGCCCTGGTCACCGGCAACACCATCGTGATCAAGCCCAGCGAGGAGACGCCGATCAACGCCTTCGTCTTCGCGGAACTGGTTGCCGAGACCGAGATGCCGGCCGGCGTGGTCAATGTCGTGGGCGGGCGCGGCGGCACCACCGGCCAGGCATTGGTGGAGCATAAGGGCATCGACCTGATCACCTTCACCGGCAGCGTTGGCACCGGGTCGCGCATCATGCAGACGGCGGGTCGTAACCTCACGCGGGTCAACCTCGAACTCGGCGGCAAGGCGCCGGCGATCGTGCTGGCCAGCGCCGACCTCGATCTCGCGGCCAAGGCGATCTACGATTCCCGCGTCATCAACACCGGGCAGGTCTGCAACTGCGCCGAGCGCGTCTATGTGGAACGCGCCGTCCATGACGAGTTCATCGCCAAGCTGAAGACGCTGATGGAGGGCACCCGGTACGGCGACCCCTCGGTCGAGATCGATCTGCACATGGGCCCGTTGGTCAACCGCGCCGGGCTGGACAAGGTGGCCCAGGCGGTCGATCGCGCCCGTGCCGACGGTGCGTCGGTCGTCACCGGCGGCCGCATCGCCGATCGGCCGTTCGGCTACCATTACGAGCCGACGCTGATCACCGGCGTCAAAGCCGAGCATGACATCATGCGCAGCGAGATCTTCGGCCCGGTGCTGCCGGTTCAGGTCGTGGATGGGATCGACGAGGCGATCGCGCTGGCCAACGATTCCGAGTATGGCCTGACGTCGTCGATCTTCACCAACGACCTCAACGCCGCCCTGCAGGCCAGCCGCGAGCTGAAATTCGGCGAGACCTACATCAACCGCGAGCATTTCGAGGCCATGCAAGGCTTCCATGCCGGCCGTCGCAAGTCCGGCATCGGCGGTGCCGATGGCAAACATGGGCTACATGAGTTCACGGAAACGCACGTCGTCTATATTCAGGGGCGCTGAGACCTTCCGGCCGCGGCAAACGTTTACAAGCGTCCGCCACGGCCGGACATGACCTTCCATGGATTGGCAAGATGAGCGTTCAGGGCTGCTATAACTTTCATGACTTCCGGCGCCTGGCCAAACGGCGGTTGCCGAAGCCGATCTTCGACTACATCGACGGCGGAGCGGACGACGAAGCCACCTATCGCCGCAACACCAGTTCCTTCGAGAGCTGCGACCTCGTCCCCAACGTGTTGCGGGGCGTCAAGGAAGTCGACATGTCGGTGACGGTCATGGGCCAGAAGTTGGCCATGCCGTTCTACTGCTCGCCGACCGCGTTGCAGCGGTTGTTCCACCATCAGGGCGAGCGCGCCGTGGCTGCGGCAGCGGGCAAGTTCGGAACCATGTTCGGCGTGTCGTCGTTGGGCACGGTCAGCCTTGAGGAAGCCCGCCGGATCAGCAACGGACCGCAGGTCTATCAGTTCTACTTCCACAAGGACCGTGGCCTGAACCGCGAGATGATGGCGCGCGCCAAGACTGCCGGCATCGAGGTGATGATGCTCACCGTCGACAGCATCACCGGCGGCAACCGCGAACGCGACAAGCGCACCGGCTTTTCCATCCCGTTCCGGCTCAACCTGACCGGGTTGATGCAGTTCGCCATGAGGCCGGCCTGGGGCATCAACTACGTGACCCACGAGTCCTTCAAGCTGCCGCAGCTCGACAACCATGTGGACATGGGTGGTGGCGCGGTGTCGATCAGCCGCTACTTCACCGAGATGCTCGACCCGGCGCTCGACTGGGACGACGTCGCCGCCATGGTGCGGGAATGGGGCGGCCAGTTCTGCCTCAAGGGCATCATGTCGGTCGCCGACGCCAAGAAGGCCGTCGAGATCGGCTGCACCGGCATCGTGTTGTCCAACCATGGCGGACGGCAGCTCGACGGCTCGCGGTCGGCCTTCGACCAGCTTGCCGAGATCGTCGATGCCGTGGGCGACCGCATCGACGTCATCATGGATGGTGGCATCCAGCGCGGCACCCACGTACTCAAGGCGTTGTCTTTGGGCGCCAAGGCCGTGGGCGTCGGGCGGTATTACCTGTTCCCGCTCGCAGCGGCCGGCCAGGCCGGCGTCGAGCGGGCGCTGGACCTGATGCGCATCGAGATTGAGCGCGACATGCGGCTGATGGGATGCACGTCGGTGAGCCAACTGGGGCGAGGCAATCTACGGTTCAGGTAGCCGCGACTACCTCGTTGCCCCTAGCCGAGCCGTTTTAGCGCCGCTTGATCCCATCGACGATCTTCGTCAGCTCGGCACCGTTGGCCTTATCGCCGGCCGGCGAGGACCAGGCGGTCATCAGCACGACGAGGTTGTCCGTGACGCCGAAGATGCCGAGCGTCACGGCGGTTGGGCCGTCCTTGTCCTTGCCTTTCCAGTGCAGCAGGGAGGCCGGCATGCCGTTGCTCTGCATGTCGTTGGATTGCTGCGTCGAGCGGTCGATCACCACGCCCTGCTTGGTGAGGAAGTCGATGTCTTCGTCGATCAGGGTGTTCATCCCTTTCGCGGTGGCCGTCTCGATGGCGACGTAAGTCTCGCCGTCGGGCGACGTCGCCTCGACACCTTTTTCGACCTCGGACGGCTTCCAACTATCCGGCAGATAGACTCTCGCCGCCGGGTTGGCGTCGGGTAGGTCGAAGGTCTTTGCTTGGCCGTGCGACGGCAGCAAGGCGAGCGAGAGGGCAGCAAAAAAGGCGACGCGGGCCATCGGGATCATGAAATTCTACTCCATCATCGCATTTCCGTGTGTCAGAGCGTGTTTGATCCGACAAGTCGGCGCCCCAGGATGACGTGTTTGTTCGCGCGCTAATGACGCTTTGGGACTAGGCTACTCGTCACGACCTGGAAGCGTCATGACAACCGGCAATCACCTCCCTCTCCCACTCTCCGACACGTCGTCGATCGGCGTCCTTGAGGATGGCCGAGAGATCGTCATGCCAATCCACGAGCTATGTGCCCGCCTGGAGGTCGACGCCTTGATTCGTTTGCACGAACAGGATTTCCGCTTTCTGGAGCGAGAGAGGACCAGCTTTGTGCATTTCAATCTCGAATTCACGCTGAACGAGGTCGGCCGGGTTTACGCCATCGTCCCGATCGTCAGAGCCGGAAGAAGGTCGGCGACGGGCTCCGAGGTCCTGCCGGTCATAGACCCGTCCTTTGCTCGCCGGGGAGTGTGCACGGAGGTCATTCAGCATCTTCCCATCGAGGCGGTCACCAGCGAGCAGTTCGCCGACTCCCTGCCGAACGTCCGAACTGCCAGGGAACTCGGGGATGCTCTGCTCCGCCGCTACCAGCAAATGTTTCCGGAGAAGTCGCCGCAGGACCTTCTGGATCGAGGCTGTGCGCTGACGCGCCTCAGTCTGACATGCTGATGTCGGCCCTATCATCGTCGGTCGGGGCAACGGCGTAGCCCGGTCGTTCGGAAATAGTGGCGGATGGCGGTAACGTCGGCCAGATTAGCGTCAACGACGATCGGCCATAGATGCCGGCGCGAGAGGAGACATCACCATGAACAGACGCACCCTGTTGAAGACCGGCACCAGCGTACTCGGCGCGTCGGCATTCGGCCTGCCCTCGATCGGTCGTGCGGCGGACGGTTTCGACTGGAAGCAGTGCAAGGGCCAGACGGTGGTCGTCACCATGTCCAAGAACCCGCGTGCCGACACGCTACAGAAATATCAGCGCGAGTTCGAGGACTTGACCGGCATCAAGGTGGAGTCCGAGCAGATGCCGGAGCAGCAGCAGCGCTCCAAGGCGATCCTAGAACTCTCGACCGGCCGCCCGAGCTTTGACGTGTTCCATTATTCGCTGCACGTCTCCAAGCGCATCGTCGGTAACGGCAAGTGGCTCGAGGATCTGCGCCCCTATGTCGCCAACCCGAGCCTGACCGCGCCGGATTTCGACTTCGCCGATTTCAGCAAGCCCAGCGTGGAAGCCGCGACGCAGCCGGACGGGCGCATGGATTCATTGCCGCTCGAGACGGATTTCTGGCTCATCTATTATAACAAGGAGCTGTTCGCCCAGAAGGGTGTGAAGGTTCCCACCACATTTGACGAGATGCTGCAGGCCGCGCGCGGGCTGACCGACAAGGGGGCCGGCACCTACGGCTTCGTTGCCCGCGGCTTGCGCAACGCCAACGTGCCGGTGTGGACCAACATCCTGCTCGGCCAAAATCAGGCAACCGTTACCCCGGACGGTCGCACCCTGCTGACCGACACGCCCGAGGCCGTTGCCGCCGCGCAGTACTACCAGGCCATCATGCGTGATTGCGCCCCGCCCGGCGTGGTCGGCTTTAACTGGAACGAGTGCCAGACCAGTTTCATGCAGGGTAAGATCGGCATGTGGATGGACGGCGTCGGGTTCACGCCGCCGCTGGTCGACAAGACCAAGTCCAAGATCGCCGACCATGTCGGCTTCGCCGTGATGCCGGCCGGCCCCAAGACGCACGCTTGCTCGGTGTTCACCGATGCGGTCGGCGTCTCGGCCAAGAGCAAGGTCAAGAACGCGTCTTACCTCTACTGCCAGTGGGCCACCGGCAAGAAGATGTTGCTGAACATGGTGTCGGGCGGTGGCGGCGCTTCGCCGCGGCTGAGCACCTACCAGGACCCGGGGCTGATGAAGAACAGCCCGTTCGGCCAGGAATGGCTCGCCACCCTGCTCGAGAGCGCTAAGATCGCCCGCCTGGGGCTGCCGGAGATCGTGCCGGTTACCGAGTTCCGCGACGTGTTCGGCGTCGCGCTGACCGACATGATCGGCGGCACCGACCCGGCTGCCGCGCTGCGCAAGGCGACCGATAATTTCAAGCCCGTGCTCGAGAAGTCGCTGCAAGGATGAGCCAGGCGACGGCAGGCACGCTGGCGCCGGTGAGGGCCAGGACGGGCAACAACTATGCCCGTCGGTACTGGCTGTTCATCCTGCCTGCCGGCATCGTGGTCGCGGCGGTGATCGTGTTTCCGTGGGTCTTCACCCTCTACATGTCGCTGCAGGATTATCACGTCAGCAGCCCGATGAGCTTCGCCGGGCTGGACAATTACCGGCGGATGTTCACGGACGAGCGCTTCGTCTGGGCGGTGTTGCGCACCTTCTATTTCACGGCGCTGGCGGTGGTGTTCCCAACCGTGCTCGGCCTCGTGGCGGCGCTGTGCTTCAACAAGCAGTTCCCGTTGCGCGGGGTCGCGCGCACCATCTTCATCCTGCCAATGATGGCCACGCCGGTCGCCATCTCCCTGGTGTGGACGATGATGTTCCACCCGCAACTCGGGGTGCTGAACTACCTGCTGACATCGATCGGCCTACCGCCATCGACCTGGGTGTATGAGAACTCGACCGTGATCCCGACGCTGGTGATGGTCGAGACCTGGCAATGGACGCCGCTGGTCATGCTCATCGTGCTCGGTGGCCTCGCCAGCCTACCTATCGATCCCTATGAGGCGGCCAAGCTCGATGGCGCGACGCCGTGGCAGTGTTTCCGCCACATCACGCTGCCCCTGGTTTGGCCGTTTATCCTGGTGGCGCTGGTGCTGCGCGCGGTGGACGCGCTCAAGGCGTTCGACACCATCTTCGTCATCACCGGCGGTGGTCCCGGCACCTCGAGCGAGACGCTGAACCTTTACCTGTATCAGGAGGCGTTCGCTTATTACGACATCGGTTATGCCTGCGCGATCGTGGTGGTGTTCTTCGTGCTGATCATGGCGGTCACGTTGCTGCTGACCAAGGCACGCGGCCGGGCGGTGCGTGCATGACCGGCCGCACCATCAAACGGTTAGGCGACCGGTTGGGCTTCGCCTTCGTCGTGCTGGTGCTGATCTCGCCGGCATTGCTGTTCTTTCTCTGGATGCTGTCATTGGCGGTCAAGACCGAGGCGGACAACATCGCCTATCCGCCGGTGTTCATCCCGAGCACCGTCACGCTGGACAATTTCCGCGCCGTGTTCGCGCAAACGGATTTCGTCGGCTACACCCTGAACTCCGTCATCGTATCGTTCTCCGCGACCGGCCTGGCGTTGCTGGTCGGCGTGCCGGCCGGATACGGCATCGCCAAGGCCCGCGCCTCCGCTTCGGCCGCGCTGATCCTGGTGGCGCGCATCACGCCCGGGCTGAGCTACTTGGTACCGTTGTTTCTGGTGTTTCAATGGCTCGAGCTGACCGGGTCGCTGCTGCCGATCATCATCACCCATCTGGTGATCACGGTGCCGATCGTGGTGTACGTGATGGCCGGGTTCTTCGAAGGTTTGCCGAGCGAACTGGAAGAGGCGGCGCTCGTCGACGGCTCCACCATCTGGCAAGCGTTCTGGCGCGTGGCACTTCCACTGGCCCGGCCCGGCATCACAGTGGCCACCATCCTGTCGTTCATCTTCAGTTGGAACAACTTCATCTTCGGTGTCGTGCTTGCCGGCCGGCACTCCCGCACCTTGCCGGTCGCGGTCTACAACACCTTGACCTTTGAGCAGATCAGCTGGGGCCCGCTCGCCGCCTCCGCGTTGTTGGTGACAGCGCCGGTGCTGCTGCTGACGATATTGATGCAACGCCAGATCGTGGCCGGGTTGACGGCGGGCGGCGTCAAGGGCGGCTGATCGGGCTAGCGAGGCTTTTCGGTGGAAGGATCGAGCTGGCGTAGGACGCGTCGGTGTCCGGACGGCTTGGTAGACTCTGCTGACTGCCTTCTCGCAGGCAGGCGAGCGATGCGGCGATAACGGCCCGGCGCATTGCATCAGCCAGGTCGAGCCCGGCGTCGAGCCGGCTCGCCAACACGCCGGCGAAGCAATCGCCCGCTGCCGTGGTATCGACTGCCTGGATCAGCGGCGCGGGTATCCGAAGCACGCCGTCGGCGGTGGCCGCCTCCGCCCCGGATGGGCCGAGGGTGCGGATCACGACGATGCCGAGTGCTTCCCGCAGCGCGGCTGCCCCGGGGCCGACGCCGAGCGAGGCGCCGAGATCGGCCGCTTCGTCTTCATTGACGATCAAGATGTCGACTTGCGTCAGCGCCGCTCTATCCAGCGGCAGCGCCGGGGCCAAATTGAGGATGATGCGTCCCCCCGCCTGCCGTGCGCGGCCGATCGACGCTTCGATCTCGGCGCGAGGAGCTTCCATCTGAAGCAGGAGAATGCTGGTTGGCCCCAGCATCGCAGCCGATACCTGTCCGGCGCTGAGATAGCCGTTGGCACCCAACGCCACCGCGATCTGATTGCGGCCATCGCGGTCGGTGCAGATCGACGCACATCCAGTGGAATGTCCGGGCACCACGCGTACATCGTCCAAGCTGATCGCCGTTTGCCGTAGGCCAGCCAGCGCCGCTTCGGCCAGCGCGTCATCGCCGACGGCACCGACCATGCGCACCGTTGCACCGTCGCGTGCCGCGGCGACGGCCTGATTGGCACCCTTGCCGCCGGGCTGAACTGTTAAGCTATGGGCGATCAATGTCTGGCCAGGCACCGGAATCCGGTCGAGCTTGAAGATCACATCGGCATTGATGGATCCGAATACAGTAATCAAGCTGCGCCTCCCCCACGGCACTGTTTAGCCGTTTGATGTAAGCGCTTGCATTCAGGCGGACCAAAAGTTTGTCAAGCCGGCACTAGCTGAGCCGGGCAGACGGTTTCCGGCTTATGGAGCTGCTGCCATGTGCCTATGCTGCGGTGCATCTTGACCACTGACCCGAGGCGTTCAGCATGACTGTTCCCGTTCCGCCACTGGCGACGCTCGCTGGCGATACCGTTCTGCCGGCTCGGGTTGACGTGGTCGTTATCGGCGGTGGTATCGCCGGCGTGGCGGCTGCCTATTTCCTCGCCAAGAAGGGCCGCAGCGTCGCCTTGGTCGAGAAGGGCCATGTCGCCGGCGAACAAAGCAGCCGCAACTGGGGCTGGTGCCGGACCCAGAACCGCGACCGGCGCGAGTTGCCGCTGCAGCTCCTCAGCATGGGCATTTGGGATACCCTGGCCAAGGAGATCAGCATTGATACCGGCTTCCGCCGTTCCGGCCTGATCTACGCGACCAAGAGCGAGAACGATCTCGCGACCTGGTCGGCGTGGCTCGACATGGCGCGCGAGTTCCAGGTGCACCACCGCTTGCTTACTCCGGCCGAAACCAAGGCTCTGACCCCCGGGAACGAGCAGGAATGGATCGGCGGTATTCATTGCCCCACCGATGGTCGCGCGGAACCGACCATGGCCGCGCCGGCATTGGCCGAAGCGGCCCGCGCGTTGGGCGCCACCATCTTGCAGAATTGCGCGGTTCGCGGGTTGGACATCGTCGGTGGCCGGGCTGCCGGCGTCATCACTGAGCGGGGCCGCATCGCCGCCGATGCCGTTCTGTGCGCTGGCGGCGCATGGTCGAGCCTGTTCTGCCGCCGCCACGGCATCGACCTGCCGCAAGCCGGTATCCGTTCGACCGTGTTCGCCACCACGCCGGGCCCCGAAGTCACGCCGGGCGGCCTGGTCACGCCGGATTTCACCCTTAGCCGCCGGCTCGATGGCAGCTACATCGTCGCCGCGCAGGATCGTGGCCGCCTCGAGGTCACGCCACAGGGCATGCGCTACGCCCGCCAGTTCTGGCCGACCTTTAAGTCGCGCCGCAAGAGCCTGAAGATCGGTGTCGGCCGCTCCTTCCTTGGCGGCCCTGAGGCCATCGCCGGCAAATGGTCGATGGATCGGCCGACGCCATTCGAGAAACACCGCGTGTTCGCGCCCCCGCCCGACACCAGCATTGCGGCGCCTGCGCTCGCCAAGGTCAAGGCGGCCTATCCTGGACTAGCCGGGCTCGGCATTGGCGGCATGTGGGCTGGTTGGATCGACATGATGCCGGACGGCATTCCGGTGATCTCGCCGGTCGAGACGCTGCCGGGCTTCTTTCTCGCCACCGGCTTCAGCGGCCATGGCTTCGGCATCGGGCCTGGCGCCGGCCGCTTGGCCGCTGACCTCATCACCGGCGATTCGGCCTCCGTTGATCCCACCGCGTTCCGCTACAGCCGGCTAGTGGACGGCACCGACCTTGCTGCCGCCGGCATGATGTAATCGCGCTGCGACCGCTTCTCGAAGCCAATCTCCCGGCTGGCCGCATGATCCGCGGCATACCCATCCCAGCAGGGTTGGTCGGCATCTTCGCCCTCGCTAGTTAGGCATTTGGATGACGTTTCTCTACAAGTCGGAGCCCAGTCGCGGCGCCATCTGGCAGCGCATGTTCGCCGAACACCTGCCGGATCTGCCATTTCGTATATGGCCGGATGTCGGCAACAAGGCCGACATCACCTATATCGGCGCTTGGACGCTGCCGAGCGACTTGCAGGATTACACGGACCTGCAAGTATTGTTCTCGGTGGCCGCCGGGGTGGACCAACTCGATATCGAGCAGATACCGGACCATGTCCCGCTTATCCGCATGCTCGAGCCGGGCCTGACGGCCGGCATGGTCGAATATGTCACTATGGCGGTGCTGGCGTTACACCGCGGCATGCCGGCCTATCTGGACAGGCAGCGTCAGAAGGTCTGGAAAAGTGGTCCGAGCCGGAGGCCCGGCGCCAGCCGTGTCGGCGTGATGGGCCTTGGAGTGCTCGGCTGCGCCGTGCTGTCGGCATTGGCCCCATTCGGCTTTCCTTTGAGCGGGTGGAGCCGCAGTCGGCGTGAGATTGCTGGCGTCAAATGTTTTGCCGGTGTGGAGACGCTGCCCACGTTCCTCGGCAATTGCGACATCCTGATCTGCCTTCTACCGCTCACCCCGGAGACGGAAGGCGTCCTGAACGCAACCCTGTTTGATGCCCTACCGGCTGGCGCCGGGCTGATCAATGTCGGCCGGGGCGGGCATCTGGTCGAGGCCGACCTGATCGCGGCACTGGAGAGTCACCATCTCTCGGCCGCCGTGCTCGACGTGTTCGATGCCGAGCCGCTCCCGGCCGAAAACCCGCTTTGGAGCCATCCACAGATCTGGCTGACCCCGCACATCGCCAGCATGACGCAGCCGGAAGGTGGCGCGGAGGCGGTGATCGCCAACATCCGGGCCTATCGACGGGGCGAGCCTATGACCGGCGTGGTGGAGCGGCATCGCGGGTATTGAACAAAGCTCAGAAACGTTGGTGTGACGGCATTCGGGTTCAGGGCTCAGGTAATCTGCTGATGAGCCCTACCGAACTCATGCTGCCCGACGATCGAGTGTGTGGCTTAGAGGTGTGATGCGTAAAATAGACGCGAGCATCGGATGCGGTCGGCTCGGCGGTTACTAAGTGCATCACAAATGACTATCAGATCGGAATCGAGAAATATTTCAATCATATCGTAGACAAACTGGTTTTCATACTGGAATTGTAACAAGTTCAAAAGTGTTGCTGTCGAGCCTGACGCCATGATGGCCCGATCGCACGTCGTTGTCGGCATCGCGGCATGGATCGTCACTGCACCGCTACTCCACCTTTCCCCCACGGCGCCGGCTTACCTCGTGCTGGCCGTTGCTGGTTCGCTGTTGCCCGACATCGACCATCCGGCCTCTTGGGTTGGACGCCGAACCCGGCCGCTGTCGACCGGCATCGCCGCCATGCTCGGCCATCGCGGGATCACGCATTCGGCGGTGGCGGTAGTGGGGCTAGTCATGGTGTTGATACAGTTGGGCTACCGCCACGGTACGGTGGCCGCGCTCGCCATCGGCTACCTGTCGCATCTGGCGGCCGACATGCTCACGCCGCGCGGACTGAGACTAGCATGGCCGCTGAAGATGACCTGGGCGTTTCCGTTATGCCGGACCGGCTCCCCAATGGAGCCGGTCATCGTCGCGATGCTGGTTGCCGGTATCGCCTGGCAGGTCTTGCGGCATGGGTAAGCCTAGCGGTCGGTGCTCGGCATCCTGAGCAGGCACAACTAGGGATGCTGGGGCGTCCCGTTGGCTCAGGTCGGGTTAGGCCACGGCGGTCAGCGCTTCGCCGATGGTTGCGGTAATGGTGTCGATGTCCGCGGTGGTGGCGATCAGTGCCGGGCTGAGGGTCAGGGTATTGTTCAAGCCCGGCAGCGACCGGTTGGTAGCGCCGATGATGACACCCATGGACATGCATTTGGCCACCACGGCCTGCACCTTGGCCTCGGCAAGCGGCTCCTTGGTCACCCGGTCAGCCACCAGTTCGGCACCCTGGAACAGGCCGCAGCCGCGGACGTCGCCGATGACCGGATGCTTTTCCATGAGGCCGAGCAGGTTGTTCCGCAGGCGCTCACCCATGGCGACAGTATTGCCCAGCAATTCCTCATCTTCGATGATGCGCATGTTCTCCAGCGCAGCTGCCGGGCCGGCCAGGCAGCCGCCAAAGGTGGAGATGTCACGGAAATGGTTCATCGGGTCCGACGCGTCGGTCTTGAACAGGTCGAAGATTGCCTCGGTGGTGATGGTGCAGGAGATCGCCGCGTAGCCGGAGGCCAGGCCCTTGGCCACCGTCACGAAATCGGGCTGAACACCATATTGCTGGTAGCCGAACCACTTGCCGGTGCGGCCCAGACCACAGACGACCTCGTCGATGTGAATCAGCACCTGATACTTGGTGCAGATTTCCTGAACCCGCTCCCAATAGCCAACAGGTGGGGTGATGACGCCGCCGCCGGCGGTAATCGGCTCCAGACAGATGGCACCAACCGTGTCAGGCCCCTCGCGCAGGATCACCGCTTCAATGGCATCGGCCGCAGCGATTCCGTAATCGGCGAGATCCGGATACTGGTTGCGATATTCGAGGCAGTGCGGCACCTCGACGAAACCCGGCGGATACGGGCCGTAATCGGTGTTGCGCTGCGGCTGACCGCAGGCGGCTAGGGCACCGAACGTGGTCCCATGGTAGTCACGCTCACGGTAGAGAATCTTCCACTTGCGGCCGCCATGATGCCGCGCGGCGATTTGGCGAACCATCTTGAACACCTTCTCGTTCGCTTCCGAGCCGGAGTTCGAATAGTAGACCCGGGTCAGGCCCGGCATCTTCTCGATCAGCTTTTGCGCGAAGCGAGCCCCGGGGATGCTGCCCTTGGCGCCGGCGAAGTAATTGAGCTTGACTAATTGGTCACGTACGGCGTCCGCGATGGTCTCGCGGCCATAGCCGACATTGACGGTCCAGACGCCGCCCGAGGTGGCATCGAGATATTCCTTGCCGGTCGCATCCCATACCCGCATCCCGCGCCCCTCAACCATGAGTTGCGGATCGACAGTTTCGTAGCTTTTGTGTTGTGATAGATGATGCCAGACATGAGCACGATCCGCTTCGACGAGATTGGCGATATCGTTCGTCTTGAGCATGATGTTCATAGCTGGCTCCTTGGCAGTAGGGCCAGCATAGACCGGGTCGTGCGGTGGATGAAATCCTTGGTCGGTTGCCGGCGCATGAAAGCGCCGGCAACCGTGTGGAGGTTAGCGCGACTTCTTGTAGAGCTTGCTGGCGATCTCGAAAATCTCTTCCGGTGCATAATCCGGAGCGAACGCGCCGTAGTTCCCAAGCAGGTCGGGCATCTTGCCACCCTCGGGCAGACCGTCCACCACCTCGAGATTGCCTGGCGGGTCACCGGGCAGAGCAACTTCGTCGTTCGACCAGATGCCGGCCGCTTCCTCGTAATCGTCCGGGCTGAAGCGATATAGGCGGCGGTGCTTACCCTCGTCCAGATACTTCTGGCACTCGGGAATGCGGCTCAGATCGATGTTCGGTGTGGGCAGCATCTTCTCGATCGCAACACCGCTTAACTTCTTCAGAGCCAGGGCGTAGGCGTGGGCGTGAAGTGAGCCGCGAACCAACAGGTAAGCGCAAACTTCGCGGCCGGTCGGTTCGGTCATGGTCTCATACACGCGCAACTTGTGGATGCGTGCGCCGCATTCGAGGTGGAAATTGTGCAACAGGTCGATCATCAGGTTGCCGGTCGTGGTCACCATGTCGGTGTTCCACGAAATTCCATTGCTGTTGATCGGGGTGGCGCCGCCGCCGGCGGAGAGGAAGGCACCTGGTAGCGCCGTATCCTGCATGGTCTTGAACGGCGCCTTGGTGACGTCCGCATTGGAGGTCTGATTGCCCGGGCCGTTATTCAGCATGGCAATGCCGTTGCTGACCAACTCCACATGTCCAAGTTCTTCGGCGAAGATGCTGGACACCAAGCTATAAAAGGGACGTAGAGCGGTTTTATTCCGAAAGTTAAAACTTTGAAACATATAGTTGCCGAGGGTGGACATTTCCCCGTATTTACCGCCCAGAAGTTCTTGTAATGCTGCTGCAGCATTTGGGTCGGGCTTTTTGGCCTCAGGAAGCTCAGTAAGCAGCTTATCGATGCGCATAAACATTTGCGTTTCCTTCACCGGGCATACTGCCCTGGAGTATATACGAAGCAATGGAATACGAGTTCCGCGACGGCAAGCTGCTTATTTCGAGAACCGACGAGGAACGGGCACCGATCGTCCAACGCCTGCGCCGGATCGAGGGGCAGGTGCGTGGCCTTATTCAGATGATTGAGGCGGATCGTTACTGTCTGGATGAGGTGCAGCAAGCCAATGCGATCACCGCCGCAGTTCGCGAGG
>CAZTJC010000005.1:142870-163452 GCA_964613945.1 uncultured Acetobacteraceae bacterium | reverse complement strand
GGCCGAGCAACTGGCCGCGGATACGGTGCGGGTCCGGCGAGGCGCCGATGATCGCCACCGAGGCCGGTGACAGCAGCGTGTCGAGGTCCGCCATCAGGCGACGTTCGTCAGCAGCGGCCACAGCCCGTCCGCGCCCGCCTGCAGCGCCGCCCGCCCAACCATCCCGTTCCATTCCGCCTCGTTGCCGAACTCGTCGCGCCAGGACCACAGGCGGCGGGTGGCGTAGTGCAGCTCGTATTCCTGGGTGAAGCCGATCGCGCCGTGCGATTGGTGCGCCAGTCCGGCGGCCACGCTGGCGGCTTCGCCGGCCCGCGCCTTGGCGGCGGCGACCGTCAGCATCGGCAGCTTGCCGGTGCGCAGCCCCTCGTCCAGCGCCTCGATCGCCATGTCGGCCGCGGCGATGGCGGCGGCGGACTGCCCGGCCATGATCGCCAGGTTGTGCTGGATCGCCTGGAACTTGCTGATCGGCCGGCCGAACTGCACCCGCGTCTGCACATAGCCCACGGTGACGGACAGCGCCCGCGAGAGCGCGCCGGCGAGTTGCACCGTGCGCAGCGCGGCGCCGGCGGCCCGCAGCGCCTCCGTCGTCATCGGCGCAGGCGCGACGGCGTCGGGTGGCAGCATTAAGTCAAATGAGAGCGTATCGCGCGGCTCACCGGCCAGGTTGACGTCGAGATGGGTAGCTAGCCCCATAGCCGGCACACTGGCGAGCATCGCGCCGTCCGGACTGTCCGCCAACACCACCGCCGCCGCGGCATCGCGCCCCCAGGGCACGCGCTGGGCGGTGCCGGACAGGCGCCAGCCGTCGCCCTCGCGCGCCAGTGTGAGGCGATCGGCCTTGCGGACCGGGGCGAGGGTGAGGATGCCCTCCGGGAGCGGCAGCCCGGCCTTGGCCAGCAACCAGCCGGCCAGCATGGTCTCGGCCAGTGGCAGCGGGGCGTTGAACGACGCGGAAATCTGCAGGATGCGCATCGCCTCGGTCACGGTCGCGCCGAAGCCGCCGGCCTCTTCCGGCAGCAGCGCCGCGGTGAAGCCCGCCTCCGTCACTTCGTCCCACAGCGCCTGCGGGAATCGGCCCTTGCCGGCCGCGTGCAGCAGGGCCTTGTCGATGTTTCCGCCGAAGAGACGCTCGGCGCTGTCGGCTAGTTGGTCGCTCATGCGGGCTCCGGTGTCGGATGTGGAGTGGGGCGCAGCGCATCCCATTGCGCGTCGCTCCAGCCCAGCAGGGTTGCGGTATCGTTCTGCGCGGCGCCGGCGAGGAACCGCTTGCCGCCGTCCACGGTGAGGCAGGCGCCGTTGACGTAGGAGGCGAGGTCGGAGACCAGGAAGGCGCAGGCGTCGGTCAGCTCGCGATACTCGCCGACGCGGCCCATCGGGATCATCCGCGCCGGAGCCGGCCGCGGCAGGGCAGCGGGCGACAAGCCGGCGTCGGCGCCAGGCGTGGGGAACGAGCCCGGCGCCACGGCGACGCAGCGTATCCCGTGCGGACCCCATTCCACCGCCAGGCTGCGCGTCATCGCGAGCACCCCGGCCTTGGCAACGGCGGAGGGCATGGTGAAGGCCGCGCCGGACAGGGCCGAGAGCGTTAGCACCGACAGCACGACGCCGGGTCGCGCGGCGGCGATCCAGCGGCGGCCGCAGCCGAGCGTGCAATAGGTGGTGCCGTGCAGCACGATGCCGAGCACGGCGTCGACGGCCCGCACCGAGAGCCGGTGGCTTTGCGCCAGGAAGTTGCCGGCGGCGTTGTTGACCAGGATGTCGAGCGGCGCTTCGGCCCAGATGGCGTCGAGCATTGCGTCGACTTGCGCCGGGTCGCGGACGTCGCAGCGGAGGGCGGTGATGCCGGCCGCAGGGTAGGCGGCGCGCATCTCGGCAGCGGCCGTCTCCAGCACCGGCAGACGGCGGCCGCAGATCACCAGCGAGGCGCCGAGCGAGAGGTAACGCTCGCTAATGGCGCGGCCCAGCCCGGTGCCGCCGCCGGTGATCAGCACGCGGCGGCCGGCCAGCGTGTCAGGGGCGAACATCGCGCTCCTTCAGGGCGGGCGCGGCGCTGTGCATCGGGGGGCGCTGGCCGTCGAAGCTAAGCGGGAAGCCGATCGTCGGCATGTCCAGGCCCGGCACGTCCTGCAGCATGCCGAGTGCCTGCACCTGCGGGTCGGTGAGCAGGGAAGCGATGTCGTTGATCGGCGCGAACGGCACCCCGGCGGCGTTGAACAGTGCCGACCAGTGCTCGGAAGGCTTGGTCCGCATCACGTCGGCGATGGCGGCGATCACCTCCGTCTTGTGCGCAACCCGGCCGGCATTGTCGGCGTAGCGCGGGTCGGCGGCCCACTCGGGATGGCCCAGCACCCCCACCAGCTTGGCGAACAGCCGGTCGTTGGCCGCGGCCACCACCAGTTCGCGGTCGGCGGTGGGCAGCGCCTCGAACACCACGATCTTCGGGTTGCCGGTGCGGTCGCGCGGCGGGATGGTGCCGGATTTGGCGAAGGCGGCGAACGGCACCGCCATCCAGCCGAGCGCGGTTTCCAGCAAGGAGGCGTCCACGGTCGCGCCCTCGCCGGTGGCGTTGCGCCGGAACAGCGCCGCCACGCAGCCGAGCGCCGCCCACAGTCCGGAGCCGAGGTCCAGCACCTGCACGCCGACGCGCGAGGGCGGGCCGTCGGCGCAGCCGTTCAGCCCGAACAGGCCGCTGAACGCCTGCACCATCGGCTCGTAACCGGGGTCCAGCCGCATGGGGCCGACGGCGCCGAACGCCCAGAGCGAGCAGTAGATCAGCCGCGGATGCCGCGCCCGCAGCGTGGCGGCATCGAAGCCCAGCGCGTCCAGCGAGCCCGGCCGCAGGTTCTGCACTACCACGTCGGCGCCGGCGATCAGCTCGTGCAGTGCCGCCTGGTCCTGCGGAAGCTTGAGGTCGAGCGTGATGTTGCGCTTGTTGCGGTTCACGGTCTGGAAGGCGGTAGCGGCGCCGGCGGCGAATGGTGGTCCCCAGCCGCGGGCGTCGTCACCGCCGGGTCGCTCGACCTTCAGCACGTCGGCGCCCAGCGTCGCCAGGATCTCCGCGGCGTAGGGGCCAGCGAGGTTCTGCGCGATCTCGATGACCTTGATCCCGGCAAGCGGCAGCATCAGACCCCCAATCCGAAATAAGCCCGGCGCAAGCCGTCATCGGCGCGCATGGCGTCCGGCGTGCCACCGAAGGCGATGCGTCCGCCCTCCACCGTGAACACGCGGTCGCCCAGTTCGAGGAATTTGGCGTTCTGTTCAGCGACCAGCAGCGACACCCCACCGGCTCGGCATTGCGCTAGCGAGGCCAGCACCGTGCTGACGAACAGCGGCGATAGCCCGGCCGATGGCTCGTCCATCACCAGCAGCTTCGGCTCGGCCGCCAGCGCCTTGGCCACGCCGAGCATCTTGCGCTGCCCGCCGGACAACCCGCCGGCGGCCTGCTTGCGCTTCTCGATCAGGACGGGGAACAGCGCGTAAAGCTCGGTCCGCCGTCGCCGGGCGACGGCGCGGTCGACAAACAGGGCGCCGAGGTCGATGTTCTCCTCGACCGTCATGTCGGGAAATACGCCGAGCTCGGACATGTAGCTGATCCCGGCCTGCACCCGTGCGCGCGGCGATAGCCGGGTGATATCGGCGCCGGCAAACCGCACCGACCCACCGCGCGCCGGCAGCAGGCCGACCAGGCATTTCAGCAGCGTCGTCTTACCGGCGCCGTTCGGGCCCAGCAGCACCACCGTCTCGTTGGCCTGGACGTCGAGGTCGACGCCCCACAGGACCTGGATGGAACCGTAGCCGGTCTCCAGGGCGGTTACTTCGAGGAGGCTCATGCTGGCACCGGTTCGCTCTCGCCGAGGAACACCTCGACCACCTGGCGATCGCGCACCGCGTCGCGCAGGCTGCCGCCGAAGATGGCGCGGCCGGCATTCATCACCACGACCCGGTGGGTGATGCGGTCGATGAACGGCATCAGGTGCTCCACCACGACCAGGCCCATGCCGCTCTCCGCCAGAGCCAGCAGCCGGGCGGCGACGCGCTCCAGCTCGGTGGGGTTGAAGCCGCAGGCGAGTTCGTCGACCAGCAGCAGACGGGGCCGGGTCGCGAGCGCGCGGGCGAGGTCGAGCATCTTCTGTTGCACGCTGGTCAGCTCGCCGGCCAGTCGGCGGGCGGTGACGCCGCCTAGCTCGACGCTGTCCAGCACGGCGTCGAGGTCGGCGGGCCCGTCGGGGCCGTAGGCGGCGACCTCCAGATTCTGCCGCACGGTAAGGCTGGCGAACGGCTTCGGCACCTGGAAGGTGCGATTGATGCCGCGCGCGGCCCGGCGATGCGCGGGCAGGGCAGTGACGGCGTCCCCGGACAGCGACACGCTGCCGCCATCGGCCGGGAGCAGGCCGCTGACCACGTTGATGAAGGTGGTCTTGCCCGAGCCGTTCGGGCCGATCAGCCCGATGATCTCGCCGGGCGCGACGCTAAGGTCGACGCCGTCCAGCGCCGTGAAGCCGCCGAAGCGCTTGACGATCCCGCTCGCCTGCAGCAGCGGCTCAGCCACGCGACACCGCCTCTCGCCGCCATAGTCTCGGCAGGGCGGCGAGGCCCTGCGGGAAGAACAGCACCAGCACCATGATGAGCAGCCCGAAGGCGAGTTGGAAGTATTGCGGGGCGGAGACGCCGATCAGGTTGTAGAGCCCGTACAGCAGCACCACGCCCAGCACCGGCCCCACCAGCGTTCCGGCGCCGCCGAACAGGGTGAAGACGATGGCGAAGATGCTGAAGTTGAGGTCGAACACCGCTTCGGGGAAAAAGGTCGAGGCCTGCCAGGCGAACACCGCGCCGATGCAGCCCGCCGCCAGCGCAGCGGCGAGCCAGACGACGAGACGGCCGCGCACGATGTCGATGCCGGCCATGGACGCGGCCACTGGGTTGTCGCGTGCGGCCTTGAGCTGCAGGCCGAAGCGCGAGTGCCGCAGCCAGGCAACCAGCGCCATGGTGAGCGCGAGAATGCCGAGCGCCAGGCCGTAGGTCAGGGTCGGCGCGTAGGGCGCGTCGAGCCGCACGCCGTAGGGACCGCCGGTTGCCGCTTCGAGGTTGGGGTTGCCGACCAGATGCAGCAGCGCCTGCGCGGCGGCAAGGCTGGCCAAGCCGAAATAGGCGCCCTGCAACCGCAGCAGCGGGGTGAGCAGCAGGCCGACCAGCAGCGCCGCGACACCGCCGCCGGCCACGGCGAGCACCGGCGGCACGGCAGCGAGCTTGACCAGCATGGCGAAGCCGTAGGCTCCGGCGCCGAAGAAGCCGACATAGCCGAACGGCAGGTAGCCGCAGAAGCCGTAAGTCAGGTTCAGCCCCTGCGCGAGCACCAGGAACACCACGAAGTTGAGCAGCAGCAGGCCGTTATCGTAGGCCAGCGGCAGCAGCGCGAACACGACCACTACTGGCGCGACGACCAGCAGACATTCCCCGGCAAAGCCGACCCGGCTACGCATGCCGCACCTGCCGGCCCAGCAAGCCGGTGGGGCGCACCAGCAATACGCCGATCAGCACCAGGTTGGGCAGCAGTTCGGCGAACGAACTCAGATATGTCTGCATCAGCATCAACGACACACCGTAGATCGTGCCGCCCAACACCGTTCCCAGCGGATTGCCGAGCGAGCCGATGATGATGACGGCAAAGGAGGTGAGGTCGAGCGGGATGCCTAACGACGGGGTGAACGACCCCAGCATGAAGGGCGCGAACACGCCCGCCACCGCGGCCAGCCCGGCGCCGACGCCGAACGCGATGGCGGAGATGCGGTGGATGTCGATCCCGATCGCCAGCGCCTCCTCGCGCTGCGCCATAATCGCGCGGGTCTGGCGGCCCAGCCGGGTGCGATACAGATAGAGGTAGACGCAGCCCAGCATCAGCACCGAAACGACCGCGGCATAGACCCAGGCGAACGGAACCGTCTGCCCCAGCAGCGGCACCGGGCCGCCGCCGAGCAGCCGGCTGGGGATGGAGCGTTCGGTGTTGCCGAACAGCATGGAGACCGCGGCCTCGATCACCTGCGACAGCCCGAAAAACAGGATCAGCGACAGCATCTCCGGCTCCCGGGAGCGGAACAGCCGCGGGATCAGCAGGTAGTAGACCGGGATCGCCAGCAGGAAGAACACGGCGAAGCTGATGGCGATCACCGCCGGCACCGGCAGGCCGACGCCCCGCAGCAGCCAGAACGCGGAAAATGCGCCCAGCATGATGAAGTCGCCATGCGCGAGGTTGACGATGCGCATGACGCCGAACACCAAGTTCATGCCGACGCCGACCAGGGCGAAATACAGCCCGAAGATCAACCCAGTGGCGAGCGCGTAGGCCAGCATGGGCTAGGGTGCCGGGTAGATCGGCTTGGCGGTGGCCAGCTCGGCAGGCCAGACGACGTTAAACCCGTGCGTCTTGTTGATGGTGCTGGCTGGCGTGATGCCCGGCGTCGTCGCCGGAACGATCTGCGCGAGCGGAAGGATTTCCCCGCTTTGCGATCCGTCGGGCGCCAGGATGAACGGTCCCGCCAGCGTCTCCAGCTTGCCCGATAGCGTGAACACCGCCCGGCGAAGCTCGAGCTGATCGAGGCTGTCGGCCTCGGCCAGCGCCCGCTCGATCACCAGGCCGGTCTGATAGCCGGCGACCGCGTTCAGGCCGAACTCGACGCCCGGGAGCTTATGCTCCTCGACCCAGTGCTCGAAGGCTTCCTTGAAGTGGTCGCGGTCGAGCCCGTAATTGACCTTGAACTCGTAGACCGCCGGGCTGGCGAGGGCGAAGCTGTAGGTTAGAACGTCCGCCAGGCCGTTGCTGCGCATCAGCGACATCTCGGTCAGGCCATAGCCGGTGAACAGGAATTTAAATTTGCTGTCATTGTCCTGCATGGCGTGCAGGAAGGCGATCTCGTTGGCGGGATAGCCGAACTCGAGTAGCGCGTCGGGCTTGGCGGCGCCGACGTTGTTGACCAGCAGGGTGTAGTCCGTGGTGTTGACGGGAATGCCGCGGTCGAACACCAGCTTGAGGTCCGGATTGGCCTGTACGGCCTTGCGCACGGCGGTAGCCTGGAATGCGGTGTAGTCGGCGGTGGTGTAGAGCAGAGCGACGGTCTTGATGCCGAGCTTGGGCATCTGCGCGACGAAGTCGGCAATTGACTTGGGATACCGGTCCGTCGCCGCCAGCCCGAGCAACACGATGTATTTGTTGTCCGGCGTGAAGAAATTCGGGCTGCTGCCGGTGACGTCGAACAGGAGCTGCTTGTTGTCCCGCGCGATCGGCACCGCCGAGGCGGTCATCACCGAGGTGCTGTCGGACAGCAGGATGTCGACCTTGTCACGGGTAATCAGCTGGTTAGTCAGGTTGCCGGCCAGCGACGGGGAGCTCTGGTCGTCATAGGAGATGAGGCGCACCGGGATCTTCTTGTTAAAGCCCTTCACGAACACGCCGCCACCCTTGTTGACGCCGTCGGCCCACCATTCCATCGCCACGTGCAGCGGCACCGACGCGCTGGAGAGCTGGCCGGACCCGGCGTAGAGCGTGCCGATCTTGATCTCGGCCGGCGCGTCCGCTGCGCGTGCGGCGGTTACGGATAACAGGACACACGCGGCAGCGCGCAACCAAGTGGCAATCGCCATTCATCTCTCCCATGCGTGGGCCTTGGCGGCCCTTTCGTTGACCCTAGGCGCATCCGGTGCGTGGGCACCAGTGACCTGCAGCGGAATGACGCCGGGAAGGTCGGATCCGGTCCACAGCGCGTCGAGCAGTCGGGCCGGGTCGCCCGCCATGGCGGGCCCGGCCAACTCGAGGAACTTGGCCGACAGCTCGTCATCCGAGAGCGGGTCGTCCGGGTCGCCCTTGCGGGTCGGCTGGAAACGCTCGAGCACCCTGCCATCGTTTAGGGTGACGGTAACGCGGGCGGGTCGGCGGCGCGGGTAGGCGTCGGCGAGGTCGGGCGCGAGACTGACGGAGACGCGCTGCATCAGCGCGTGAATGGCGGGATCGGCACGGTTCGCCGCCGTGAACGCGGCGAGGCGAACGCCGCCCAGGCGGAGCAGGGCGGCGACGCAGTATTGCACGCTGAACCGGGCTTCCGCCTCCGTCCGTGCCTGCGGCCGGTCGCAGACATCCTTGGTGGCGCTGTAGCCGGCAACGTGGATGTGATCGACGTCGTCGGGGCCAAAGGGGCTGACAACCCGCAGCGCGTTGATCGCGTCGAGGGCCGGGAAGATGTGGCCGCAGCAGCCATGGTTCTTGATCGTGATGGCGGCGATGGCGAAGTCCTCGCCGAGGCTGGCCAGGGCGCGATCCCATTTTCCCGTGTCCTCGCTGGTCGCGGCGGCGAAGCCGGCGGGGCCGTGCAGGACGTCGAGCGCGCCGGTGACGCCGGCCTGGGCGGCCAGGGCCGCGAGCACGCCGGCGTCAGCGGCGTGTCCGGCGTGCATCGGCTTGCTCATGCCGTCGCCGCGGAACGCCTGCTGCAGCCCGCCTGCCATCGTCGCGGCGGTGGCGAGCGCGTGGGCGATCCCCCTTGCGTCGCAGCCGATCAGCACGGCCGCTGCCGTCGCCGCGCCGAACGTGCCGACGGTGCCGGTGGTGTGCCACATCCGGTAATGGCTGGGCTGCACCGCCATGCCGATTCGGCAGGAGACCTCGTAGCCGATGACGACCGCGCGCAGCAGCGCGT
Organism: uncultured Acetobacteraceae bacterium; assembly: GCA_964613945.1. Classification (GTDB taxonomy): domain Bacteria; phylum Pseudomonadota; class Alphaproteobacteria; order Acetobacterales; family Acetobacteraceae; genus JAVVHH01. Next base: position 154,768 of record CAZTJC010000005.1, on the reverse strand, counting down.
CCATGTCGGCACCGCGATCCTGCGCCACCGCCAGCGCCGCGGCGATGGTCGGGCTGCCCGGGTGATAGCCGGAATCACGGTGGATGTCGTCGAACTCCACCGTGTGGCTCGCGACGCCGTTCAGCAGGGCCGCGTGGCGCACGGCACCTAATTGTCCGTCGGTGTAGCAGACCGCATGACCCTCGCCGCGGCCGGGCGACAATGCGGCGGCGAGCAGCGTCGCCGGCGCCTGCCCGGCTCCGGGCAGGGTGGTCGCGACCCAATCCACCAGCGCCCGTCGCGCATGATGCTCGAGCGCGGGCGGTAGCGGCCGGCGCGACCAATCAGCGGCGTAATCGGCCAGAGCGAGCAGCGGGTTGGTCATACCGCCTTCAGCACCTCATCCAGCACCGGCAGCAGATGGGTGCGGAACAGCGGATAGTTCTCGCTCATCGGGAAATGGCCGAGCCGCTCCATGATGGCGACGGACGCGCCGGGGATGCCGGAAGCGGCCTCCCGCGTCGCCTCGGGCGGGCAGGAATAGTCGTAGTCGCCGGTGAGCAGCCAGACCGGGCATTTCGCCGTGTCGATTAGGCCGAGTTCGCCGCGCAGGTCGCCCTCGCCCTTGTAGAAATGCAGGTCGCCGCGGAACACGCCGGGTCCGCCCTGCATGTAGTGCCACAGCGTCTCCCACCGTTCGTCGGCCGGGCTCTGCGGCGCCATGAGCCCGGACACGATGCCGGCGCAGACCTCGCCGCCATGCACGTCCGGCCGATGCGTCCAACTCGTGTCGTAATACGGATCGACATGGGCAGAGGATTGCAGGCCGATCACCGCGCGAACCGCGTCGGCATGCCGGGCCGCCAGGTCCAGCACGATGCGCCCGCCGATCGAGCAACCCATGACGACGGGGCGATCGAGCCCAAGCGCGTCCGACACGGCGCGGATCATCGCGACATAGGTGGCGGTGGTCAGGCGGTACTCGTCCCGCCACCAGCCCTCCGGTGGCGAGGACTTGCCATGCCACGGCATGTCGAAGGCAATGCAGCGGAACCGGCTGGTGATCTCGGGATCCATCAACAGCCCGCGCCATTGCCGCGTGTCGGACCCGGCGGTGTGCAGGCAGATCAGCGGGACGCCGGTGCCGGCCTCCTCGAAATAGACCCGGTGCGGCCGGCCCTCGATGTCCAGGCGCAGGTAGCGGCCGACGATGTCCTCGATCATGAACCGCACTCCCGCATGGCGGCGAACAGACCCTTGAACCAGAAGATGTGCTGCATGAACGGGCGCAGATCGCCCTCGATGGCGAGCGCGCGGCGCTTCACCAGTGCCATGATGTCGTGCAGGCCTGGTGGCGGCTCCGGCTGCATAAACGCCGTCCAGGCTGCCGGTTCCGCCCGGAACGCCAGTGTCCAACTCGGCATGACGCCCGCTCCGGGCTGGACGGTAATGACCAGCCCATCGCGCACGCCGAAGCGGCAGGCGCGGTCGCCGACCTGCAGCAGCACGTCGGCATCGAGCAGCCGGCCCCAGCGGCGCATGACCGGGTCGGCGTTCACGGCGTCGATCGCGGCTTGCGGGATCATGCGCGCGCCATTTTGCAGGCGGCGTCAATCGGGCGGAACGCTTCGGCGGCCGGGATGGTCTTGCGCAGCGCGTAGTAGTCCCACGGCGCCTTGCTGTCCGTCGGGCTCTTCACCTGGAAGAGATACATGTCGTGGATGACCCGGCCATCAGCACGAACGCTGCCGCGGCCGAACAGCGGATCATCGGTCGGCATCGCCTTCATCTGCTCAACGACCCGGCGTCCATCCTCCGCACCGCCCACCGCCTTGACCGCCCGCAGATAGTGCAGCACGGCCGAGTACGCGCCGGCGTGCAGCATGGACGGCTTTTGCCCGCGCAACTGCGGCGCCGCACGGGCGGAAAAGGCGCGGGTGCCGTCGTTCAGGTCCCAGTAGAAGGCTTCCGTTAGCACCAGGCCCTGCGCCTGCTGGAGCCCGATCGCATGCACGTCGGCGATTTGGAACAGCAGTCCGGCCAACTGCTGGGACTGGTTGATGCCGAACTCGGCCGCTTGCTTGATGCAGTTCACCGTGTCCGTCCCGGCATTGGCCAGGCCGATCACCTGTGCGCCGGAGGCCTGGGCCTGCAGCAGGTAGGCGGAGAAATCCGTCGTGCCGGGGAACGGCACCTGCGCGGCGCCCAGCACGGTGCCGCCGGCGTTCTTGACGATGCCGGCGGTGTCTTCCTGTAGCGAGTGGCCGAAAGCATAGTCGGCGGTCAGGAAGAACCAGCTCTTCTTGCCTTGTTCGACCAGGCTGCGGCCGGTGCCGTTCGCCAGCGCCCAGGTGTCATAGACCCAATGCACGTGGTTGGGGCTGCAGCGCGCGCCGGTGAGGTCGCCGGTGGCGGGTGCGGTGAATAGCGCCACCTTGTTCTTCTCGCGCACCAGATCGGCCACCGTGAAGGCGACCGAGGACGCCACCACGTCGACGAACGCCGTGACCCCCTTGGTGTCGATCCAGTCACGCGCCAGGGCCGAGCCGATATCCGCCTTGTTCTGGAAGTCGCCCTCGATCAAGTCGATGTCCATGCCCGGGTTGTCGCGCTTGAAGTCCTCGATGGCGAGACGCGCGCCGATCACCGAGCCCTGTCCGGCATTGGCGGAATACGGCCCCGACATATCGGACAGCACGCCGATCCGCACCGGGCTGGCGGCCCGTGCCCTTCGGCTTCGCCCCGCCAGCGCCAGGGCGGCACCCCCGGCCAATACGCTTCGCCGTTTCCACTCTGTCGACACCGGTTCTCTCCCGTGCTCGTTTTTCGTTGCCATGTTGGAACGGCTCATTGCGTCGTATCGCGCCGCCAGGCCACCGCATCCACCGCGACGACGCCCTCGCCTTGGCGGCGCACGATCATTGGGTTCACCTCGCATTCGGCGATCTCGGGCCGCAGCGCCAAATGAGACAGGGCTATCAACGCTTCAGCCAACGCATCCAGGTCGCCGTGGGGGCGGCCGCGGAAGCCGCGCAACAGGGCGAAGCCCTTGACCTCCGCGATCATCACGTCCGCCGTCTCGCGGTCGATCGGCGCGAGGCGGACGCTGCGGTCGCCATAGATCTCGGTGGCGGTGCCGCCGGCGGCCACAAGGATGACCGGCCCGACCGCAGCGTCGACCCGGTAGCCGATCAACGCCTCGCCGAGCCCGCGCTGCATCTGCTGCACCATGATACGCGCCGAGGGATTGCCGAACGCTGCGCGGATGCGCGCCGCACTCGCGGCCACGCTGGCCGGGTCCGCCACGTCGAGAATGACGCCGCCGCCATCGCTCTTGTGGGCGACCTGGTCGGACAGCAGCTTGACCGCGACCGGAACGCCGACCCCGGCCGGCATGGCGCCGTGCCACTCGCCAGCGGGCGCGGCGGGGATGCCGAGATCGCGCAGCAGATCGTAGGCCGCCAACTCGTCGATCAGGTGCGCCGTACTCTGACCCGGCGGCGGCAGCGCAACCGGCGGCCCAGACGCGCGGCGGGCGAAAGCGGCGGCGATCGCGTCACCGCAGGCCTCTGGCGTGCGGAAGGCGGGGACGCCCTGCTGCATCAGCGTGCCGAGCGCCTCCATGGCTTCCGGCACCAGGAACGCCGCCAGTCGGGCGTCGGTCCCGGCACAGTCCAGCACTGGACGCACCGCCAGCTCCGGCTGGAACCGGGCCGACGAGCCGACGACGGCGAGCACGAGGTCATACGCCGGGTCGGCCAGCATCGCCTCCAGCCCGGCCCGCATCACCGGATACTGCACGCCGGCCAACGTCAAATCGAGGATGCGCCCGCCTCCTGCCTCGATGCCGGCGGCGGCGAGCCGGGCTACGGTGGCCGGGCCGGGGCCGCGTACCTCGACGCCGCGGATGCCGAGCTGATCCACCGCCATCGCCGCGCCACCGCCGGTCGTCGTGACCACGCCCACCACGGGGGCCGCCGCCCGCGCGGCGCGGATCGGTAGGCGCCGCATCAGGCTCGGTGCCTCGAGCAGCGCTTCCAGCGTCTCCACGCGGGCAATGCCGCAATCGCGCAGGAACGCGTCGGCCAGGTCGTCTTCCCCGGCCAGCGCGCCGGTATGGGATTGCGTCAGTTCCGCCGCGGCGCGGGAGCGCCCGAGCTTGTAGGCGACCACCGGCTTGCCGCGCTCGGCGGCACCGCGGGCAAAGGCGCGGATCGATCCGGCGTCGCGGATGGTCTCGAGGAACAGGATGAAAGCGGTGACGTCCGGATCGTCCAGCCCGGCGGCGCAGATCTCGCCGACGCCCAGATCCGCCTCCGCGCCGACCGACACCAGGCACGCGAAGCCGACCCCGCGCGCCTTGCCGCGCGACGCCAGCGCGCCGATCATGCTGCCGCTCTGGGACGCTACGAACAGGCCGCCGCGCGGCAGGTCCGGCTCGGCGAAGGCGGCGTTGGCGGTCAGCACCAATTTCTGGTGCAGGTTGACGAAGCCGAGCGAGCTGGGCCCGAGCAGGCGGGTGCCGCTGCCCTCCACGATTGAGCGCAGTTTCGCTTCCTTCTCGGCGCCGACGGCGTCGGTCTCGGCGAAACCGCCGGCCAGCACCGTTACCGCGGGGATGCCGAGGCGCACGCAATCGGCAACGGCGGCGATGGCCGGGTCGGTAGGCAGCAGGATGAAGGCGTGTTCCGGGCGTTGCGGCAGCGCGTCGAGATCGGGCCAGGCGCGCTCGCCCAGCACGGTCGGACGACGGGCGACCGGGTAGATGGTCCCGTCATAGCCGGCAGCGCGCATGTAGCGCAGCGGGCGGGAGGCGGTCTTGCTCGGATCGTCCGACGCGCCCACGAGCGCCACGCTGCGCGGCGCCAGCAGAGTGCCCGTCTCCGTCATCGTCTCAGGCTTGCGCCGCGCGCGGCGGCCGCTGGGAGAAGCGGCGGTCGAACACTTCTTCCGCCAGCCGGTTCTTCATCATCTCGATCGAGCCGCCAGCGATCATCCAGCCGCGGCAGCGTCGCATGCAGTATTCGACCAGCGACTCCTCGCTGAAGCCGGTGCCGCCCATGATCTGGATGGCTTCGTTGGCGACATCGAAGCCGGCTTGGTTGCAGGCGAGCTTGGCCAAGGTGGTTTCATACGCGGTTGGCAAGCCGCGATCGGCATTGATCGCGGCCCGATACAGCAGTAGCCGCGCGCCCTCGAGCTTCAGTGCCATGTCGGCGAACTTCCACTGCAGGCCCTGGAACTCGCAAAGCGCCTTGCCGAATTGCCGCCGGGTCGTGGCGTGCTCTTTGGCGCGCTCGAACGCATAAGTACCTACGGCTAGGCTGCGCGCCGTGTTGCCGATGCGCTCGGCATTGAAGGCGGCGATCTGCTTCTTGAAGCCACCGGGCCCGAGCAGCAGGTTGGCCTGCGGCACCCGGCAATTCTCAAAGTAGAGCGTGCTCCACTCCTCGCCGTTGAGGAAGCGGGACGGGCTGCCCACGGTGAAGCCCGGCGTGCCGCGCTCGATCAGCATGGAGCCGATGCCGTCGAGCCCCGGGCCGAAGCGGAGATAGATCAGGTAGAGCGACGCTTCCGCGCTGTGCGTGCCGAACACCTTGCTGCCATCGACGACGTAATGATCGTCGTCCAGCCGGGCGGTGGTGCGCAGTTCCGTTGCCGCCGAACCGGCATCGGGCTCGCTCATGCCCAGCGAGATCGAGTTCCTGCCGGCCAGCAGATCCGGCAGGAAGCGCGCCTTCTGATCGTCGGTGGCATATTCGGCGAAGGTGCGGATCGGCCCAAAATTGCCGGCCTGGATCACGTCGGCCGAGCGGGGGCAGGCGGCGGCCACTTGCTCGATGGCGATTACCGCGTCCATCAGCGTGCCACCCTGTCCGCCATCAGCCTCGGGGATGGTGATGCCGAGCAGCCCCTGTTCCGCGGCCATCTTGGCAACGTCGAACGGGAAATACGGGTCGTGCGCCCGGGCCAGGGCGCCCGGTGCCAGCTTGTCGTCGGCCCAGCGCCGAACCGACTCGGCGAACAGTTTCTGGTCCTCGGTGAAGCTGAAATCCACGGTCGGCTGGTCTCCTGACGTCAGCACTCCTGCGCCCGGGTCGCTCGACCAACAACTTCCCAGATGGCATGGTGCCATGAGTTTTAGTCATGGAGGCGTTCTTTGGCCGAGTTGTTGCCGCCGTTGAACGCGCTGCGCGTGTTCGTCGCCGTGGGCCGGCTGAGCAGCTTCACGGCGGCAGCCACCGCGCTGGGGGTCACACAGTCGGCAGTCAGCCGGCAGATTGCGTTGCTGGAAGGCTTCATCGGCCAGCGCCTGTTCGTGCGCGCTGCTAGCGGAACGGCGATGACGGAGGCAGGCCGGCGTTTCTGGAACGAAACGGCGCCGGCTCTGGACCAGATCAAGCAGGCGACTGCCATGGCGCGGATCAGTTCGGGGTGCGAACCGGTGCGGTTGCGGGTCTACGCCACGTTTGCCGTCAAATGGCTGCTGCAGCGCTTGCCACGCTTCAACGCGTTGCATCCTGAGATCGAGATCCAGCTCAGCACGACGGCCGCCCCGGTCGACTTCGATCGCGACGAGGTGGATCTCGCCATCCAGTTCGGCACGGGCCGCTGGCCGGGCCTGGAAAGCCATCTGCTCATGCCGGACATCATCCAGCCGGTCTGCAGCCCGCGCCTAGTGACGGAGGTGTCCGACGTGCCCACCATGCTGGGGCGGCACCGCATGTTGCACTCCCATTACCGGCGGCGGGATTGGCCGGATTGGCTGACCGCCGTGGGTCATCCAAAGCTGCTGCAACCCGGCGCCGAGTTCTCCAGTTCAGTTCTTACCCTACAAGCGGCGATCGATGGGCTCGGGATCGCGATCGGCCAGATGAGCTTGCTGGCGGAGGACCTGAAAACAGGTCGCCTCGTCACCTTGTTCGATCAGCCGGTGCAGCGACCGCTCGGACACTTCGTCGTCTGGCCCGAGGCCCGGCCTCCAGGATCAAAAGGCCGGGCCTTCGCGACCTGGGTCCGGCAGGAGGTCACACAACCGGCTGCCAGACCCACCTCGACATCAAGCGTGTGATCGAGACTGCTTGGTCGCGAACTTTACCAGTTGCCAGACAATTAACAGCGCGACGATCCCCACGAACACGCCGCTGATCGGCCGGGTCACGAAGACGGAGAAGTCGCCATGACTGAGCAACAAAGCGCGCCGCAGGTTCTCCTCCAGCATCGGTCCCAGGATGAAGCCGAGCATCAACGGTGACGGGTCAAGTTGCAGGCGCATGAAGGTGTAGCCGAGCACGCCGAAGAATGCGGTGATGTAGATGTCGTTGAGATTGTTGTTCACGCTGAACGTGCCGATACAGCAGAAGAACAGGATCGCCGGGAACAGCACGCGATAGGGAATCTTGAACACCGACAGCCAGTAGCGGACCAGCGGCACGTTGAGGAACAGCAGAAAGCAGTTGCCGACCCACATGCTGGCCACCAGCCCCCAGAACAGGTCCGGGTGCTCCGGGATCATGTTCGGGCCGGGCTGGATGCCTTTGATGATAAAGGCGGCCATCATCAGCGCCATGACCGGGTTCTCCGGGATCCCGATGCTCATCAGCGGAATGAAGCTAGTGCGTGCCGCCGCCTCATCGGCCGCCGCCTGGCCGGCAACGCCCTCGAGGATGCCGGTGCCGATCTCGTCGCGGTACTTGCTGAACTTCTTGTCAATCGCATAGGCCGCGAACTGCGCGATAACCGGCCCGCCGCCCGGCATCAACCCCAGTACCGAGCCGGCGACGCTGCCCCGCAAGGCGCTCGGAATGATGCGTTTGAACTCGCTCCAGCTCGGCATCAGCTTGATCGCGCCGGTGAACGGCGACCGGTGCTCACGGTTGTCGAGGTTCTTGGTGATCTCAGCGATGCCGAAGCAGCCCAGCGCGATGCTGACCAGGCCGATCCCGTCATCAAGCGAGTGCAGCCCGAAGGTGAAGCGCGCCAGTCCGCTATTGACGTCGGTGCCGACCTGGCCAAGCAGCACGCCGATCAGGCACATCGCCAGCCCGTTCAGCAAATTGCCGGTGGTGACAAAGCTGACGCAGAAGAAGCCGAGCATCACCAAGGTGGTATATTCCGCCGGGCCAAACATCAGCGCCGCATCGCCCAGCGCCGGCGCCAATACCGCGAGCACGAACAACGCCACCGTGCCGCCGATGAAGCTAGAGAACCCGGCGGTGAACAGGGCGAGCCCGGTCTGCCCCTTCAGCGTCATCGCGTAGCCGTCGATGCAGGCGACGATGCTGCTGGCGTGCGGCATCTTCATGGTGATCGCGCTGACGCTGTCGCCGTATTGCGCGCCATAATAGATGCCAGCCAGCATGATCAGCGAGCCGTCCAGCGGCAGCGAGTAGGTCAGCGGCAGCAGCAGGCTGATGGTTGCCAACGGCCCGAGCCCGGGTAACAGCCCGACCAGCGTGCCGACGGTGCAGCCGATGGCGCAGAACATCAGGTTCTGCCACGCCAGCGCATGCTCGAAGCCGAAGGCGAGGTTGTGCAGCGTTTCCATCAGTAAAGGTTCAGTTCGAGGCCGAACAGGCGTTGGAACGCGTAGGCGATGGCGATCAGCACGGCGGCGATCTGCAGGTTGCGGATGACCGAGTAGGGCGGGGCCGCCGCTGCGGCGCAGAACACCAGGGCGATGATGCCGAGCGTCATGTTCACCAGCCGCGACAGGACCGCGAACGCGACCAGGCTGCCGAGAATTAGCCCCACGTTCTTGACGCTGAACGTCATCGGGCTCCGCTCCACGAAGCGGGAGCGGATCACCGTCGCGATGCCGACGAGCAGCAGCAAGCTACTGACGAAGAGCGGGAACATGCCGGGTCCGGCGCGGGCGAGGTCGCCGATCGGGTATTGCAGCGCCGGCACGCCGAACACCAGCGCGATGCCGATCAGGCAGACCCCGCGCAAGAGGTCACGATTGTTCAGCATCGGGTCAGGCCGCCTTGTCGAAGCCGAAGAAGGCGGCCGGGTTGTCGACCAGCATGGCTTGCCGGCCCGCCGCCGAGGGCACCATTTGCGGGATCAGGTCGACCAACGCGGCATCGTCGGTCATGGGGCCGTCGAGGTTCACGTGTGGCCAATCGGTGCCCCAAAGCGTACGCTCCGGCGCGTGGGCGGCGAGGCGTTGCGCGATCGGGAGCGCCTCCGCGTAGGGCGTGTGCTGGTGTGTCAGCCGGTCGGCGCCGCTCAGCTTGACCCAGACCCGGCCGCCATCGAGCAGCCGGCACAGCGCGTCGATCGGCGGGCTGTTCGGCTTGAGGTCGTTCGGGCGCCCCATGTGGTCGATCACCAATGGCGCCTCGATTCCGGCGATGAATGCCTCCATGTCGACGAGGCCGTTGCCAGCGACATGGATCGCGATATGCCAACCGAACGGGCGCACCCGCGCGATCACCGCCCGGACCGTGTCGAGGTCCGGGTTGCCGAGATGGGGCATGAAGCTGAAGCGCGCGCCGCAGAACCCGGCAGCGTCCATCCGCGCGATCTCGTCGTTCGGCGTGCTCGGCCGGATCAGCGCAACGCCGCGATAACGGCCGCCGCCGGCCGCCAGCGCGTCGAACACTGCGCTGTGGTCGAAGCCGTGACCCTGGCTCTGCACCAGCACGGCGCGATCGAAGCCAAGCCGGTCGTCGAGCTGGCGCAACGCCGTCTCTGGCGCCAGCGGCGGCACGAAGCTGCGGTCGGGCGGGATGGGGAAACGCTCGAACGGGCCGAACACGTGGCAATGTGCGTTGCAGCTTCCCGGCGGAGGGCGGAAATTTGGCAGATCGATCATTGCCGGCTCAATCGCAGCGGGCGGACATGCCACCATCGACGATGATCTCGGTGCCGGTGATGAAGCGCGCCTCGTCGGAGGCGAGGAACAGGGCGGCGTATGCCGTGTCACGTCCGTCGCCCATGAAGCCGAGCGGGATGCGGGCTTGCCGCGTCTTCAGCAAGGTCGCCACGTCGCCGCCGGCGCGCTGACCGGCCAGCCGGGTTTCGACCATGGGGGTGTGCATCTGGCCGGGGATCACCGTGTTCACCCGGATGCGCTTGGGCGCGTACTCGACCGCGGTGACGCGCGAGAACTGGATCACTCCCGCCTTGGACGCGGCGTAGGCGACCTGCGCCGCGCCGGTCCAGCGGATGGCCGAGGTCGAGGCGGTGTTGATGATCGATCCGCCGCCGGCCCGCTCCATGTGCGGAATGACATGCTTGCAGGTTAAGAAAACGCTCTTGAGGTTAAAGTCGAACTGCCGGTCCCACGCGGCTTCCGACAGCGCTACCGCGCCGCCGGGGGCGGAACCGCCGACATTGTTGACCAGCACGTCGACCCGGCCGAACCGTTCGATACAGGCGGCGACGGTGGCCTCGATTTGTGCCGGGTCGGTGACGTCGCAGGCGAACGGCGTGATGCGCTGCCCCGCTTCGGCGGCAAGGGCGACGGTTTCCTCCATCGCGGCGAGGTCGCGGTCAACTGCGAAGATCTCCGCGCCTTCCTGAGCAAAGATGACGGCCGCCGCGCGTCCGTTGCCCCAGCCCGGGCCGACGCTGCCCGCGCCGGTTATGAGCGCCACCTTACCATTCAATCGCATCGCTTAATCCTGCAACTCGGGCTGCTCGCCCTCGGGCAACTCGAACTCAAAGGCGTTGAGGGTCATGGCGACGAGCGTGTAGTACCCGAGCAAGCCGACCAGCTCGACCACGCCGCGCTCTCCCAGCGCGGCGACGGCGGCGTGATGGATCGGCTGCGGCACGCGATGCGTCTCGTGCAGGGCAATGGCATAGTCGTAGACGGCCTGCTCCGCCGGATCTCCGAAGCTCGGCGCTTGCCGCGTGGCAATGGCGGTGATGATCGCCGGGTCCAGCCCGGCCTTCAGCGCCTCCCGCTTGTGCGCGAACCACTCGTAATGCGCCGTCCAGCGCCGCGCCGTGACCAGGATGGCGAGTTCGGACAAGCGCGGCCCGAGCGTGGTGTCGTAGCGGAGAAAGGCGCCGAGCCGCTGCGCGTGCCGCCCCAGTTCCGGGCTGCGGATCCAGAGGCGCAGCGGCCCCGGGATGCGGCCGCGCTTCCCGGCGACGGCTTCTTCGACCACCTCGCGCTGCGTGGGGTCCATCTGTTCGGGGGTGAGGTCGGGGAGGCGCATGGCGCTTAGGCTGTAGCCGACGGGCTGCGGATCGTCATTGGCCGTGTTCCCCCTCGGCCGTGCGTTGAGCCGCCGACCTGATAGCTTAGTGTGACACGACGGTTCCGCCGATAGACACTCGCTATTCCACGTGATGGAATTGTTGGATGGATACTGTGGACCGCTTCGGGGGCAATCGCTCGCTCACGCGGGGCGTCGCGATCCTGCGCGCCTTCAAGCCGGGGCTCACTCTGCTCGGCAACGGCGAACTCGCCGACCGCACCGGGCTCGCCAAATCGACCGTCAGCCGGCTGACGCAGACGCTCGTGGACGCCGGTTTCCTCGAGCACGACCCGGCGGCCCGCGCCTACCGCCTGGCCCCGGCCGTGCTGAGCCTGGCGCATGCCATGCGATTGAGCTCGCCGATCCTGTCCGCCATCGGCCCGGTGATGCGCGCGCAGGCGGCGGAGTGGCGGGTCAACATCGGGCTAGCCGCCCCGGACGGCGATTCCATGGTGTATCTGGAATCGTTCCGCACCAGCCATCGCGCGCGTATCCGCACCGTCGTCTCCGGCGCCCGCGTGCCGATGGAGCTGACCTCGCTCGGACGCGCTTATCTCTGGGCACTGCCGGCGGAGGAGCGGGCGCCTGCGCTCTCGGCCATTGCCCACCGCCGGCCGCGCGACTGGCTGCGCCTGCAGCGCGAGATCGATCGCTCCTTCGAGGAACTCGAGCAGCATGGCTACTGCGCCGTCCGCTGGCAGCC
>CAZTJC010000005.1:115241-142770 GCA_964613945.1 uncultured Acetobacteraceae bacterium | reverse complement strand
GATCGCCGCCTTGCTGGGGGTTGGCCTGCTGGCCGCAGCGCCGGCATGGGCCGCCTATCCCGACAAGCCGATCCGCCTCGTCGTGCCGTTCTCGCCCGGCGGCGGCACCGATTCCATCGCGCGGACGCTCGGCACCCTGCTGACGAAGTCGCTCGGCCAGACCGTGCTCGTCGACAACCGGCCCGGCGCTAGCACGATGATCGGCTCCGACTACGTCGCCAAGGCTGCGCCGGACGGCTACACGCTGCTGGTGGCCACGCTGGCGCATGCGGTCAATCCCAGCATGCAGCACAACCTGCCGTTCGATACGGAGAAGGCCTTCACGCCGGTCTCGCTGATCGGCAGCTCCTACAATGTCCTGGTGGTCCGCGCCGACAGCAAGCTCGCCTCGGTCGCCGACGTGATCGGCGCGGCCAAGGCGAGTCCCGGCAAGCTCTCCTACGCGTCGCAGGGCAGCGGCACCTCGGCTCACCTGGCCGGCGAGTTGTTCGACAACCTCGCCCATGTCCAGTTGCTGCATATCCCGTATCGCGGCGCCGGACCGGCGCTGATCGACGTGCTGGGCGGGCGGGTAGATATGATGTTCGCCACCAACGCCGCCTCGGCACCATTCATCGCCGACAAGCGGCTGCGCGCGCTGGGCACGACGGCGCCGGAGGGCAAGTCGCCGCTGCCGGGCGTGCCGAGCATCGCGGCGACCGTGCCGGGCTACAGCGTCGATAGCTGGTACGCCGTCTATGCCCCGGCCGGCACGCCCGCGCCTATCGTGGACAAACTGGCCGGGGCCATCGCCGACGCGGCGAAGAGCCCGGAGATGATCGAGCGCGCTCGCCTGGAAGGCATCACGCTGCGGCCGGAGGGCCCCGCCGCGCTGCGGGACTTCATGGCCGGCGAGTTCACCCGCTGGCGCAAGCTGGTCACCGAAAACAAGATCACGGCGGATTAGCCCATGACCGACCTCGTTCTCACTGACGTCACCGACGGCATCGCCGTCATCACCCTGAACCGGCCTGACAAGCGCAACGCGATGAGCGACGCCATGCGCGCCGCCTTCGTCGACGCCATCCAGCAAGCCGGCAACGACCGGGCGGTCCGGGCGCTGGTGTTGACCGGCGCCGGCCGCGCCTTTTGCGCCGGCGGCGACGTCGCCGGCATGCAGCAGCGGATGGACGCGCCGCCGGGGGATGTCGGGTTCAACGGCTGGAGCCGGCAGCAAGGCGTGCACCGGGCGCAGATGCTGCTGCACACGCTGCCGAAGCCGACGATCGCCGCCGTCAACGGCGCGGCGGCCGGGTTGGGCGCGGATACGGCGCTGGCCTGCGACTTCGTCATGGCCAGTAGCACGGCCAAGTTTGTCTGGTCCTACATGCTGCGCGGCCTCATTCCCGATGGCGGCGGCCTGTATTTCCTGCCCCGGCGCGTCGGGCTGTCGATGGCCAAGGAGCTGATCTTTACCGGGCGTACGCTCGACACGACCGAGGCACAGCGCATCGGCCTGGTCGACCGCGTCAGCTCGCCCGAGACCTTGCTGTCGGACGCGATCGCCTGGGCGAAGATCCTGTCCGCCGGGTCGGCCACGGCGCTCGCGCTGGCCAAGACGCTGGTCAACCAATCCTACGAAAGCGCGCCGACCGCTCTGTTCGCCAGCAGCAGCCAGGCGCAGGGCATCTGCTACACCAGCACGGAGCATCGTGCGTCGGTGTCGGCGTTCCTAGCCAAGAGTGGCGGCTGAGCATGGTACATGTGCTCGAGACGCTGTTCAGCCCGCGCCGGGTCGCCCTCATCGGCGCTTCGGCCGACCCGGCCAAGACTGCCGGTCTGCCGATGCGCTTTCTCCGCCAGCGCGGCTTCAGCGGCGACATCTACCCGGTAAATCCTCGGGCCGAGACCATCGATGGACTGACCTGCTACCCCAGCATCCAGGTGATGCCGGAGACGCCGGACGTGGCGCTCGTGCTGCTCGGCGCTGCCGCGTCGATCGATGCGGTGCGTCAACTCGCTCAGCGCGGCGTGCGCTACGCGATCGTCCTGGCCAGCGGCTTCGGCGAAACCGGCGAGACGGGGCGGAGCCGGCAGGCGGCGCTGCAGGAGGCGGCGGGCTCGATGCGATTGCTCGGCCCAAACACGATCGGGCTCGTGAACGTCACGAACTCCATTCCGCTTTCGGCCAGTGGCGCGCTGGCCGGCGAGCCCCCCGCCGCCGGGCCGGTCGGCGTCGTGTCGCAAAGCGGCGGCATCCTCGGCTCGCTGCTCTCGCGCATGGCGGCCTCCGGGATCGGCCTGTCCAAGCTGGTGGCCACCAGCAATGAGGCCGACCTCGAAATGGCGGACTTCGTCGACTACTTGGCCGATGACCCGGCGACCCGCGTCATCGCGCTTTACGTCGAAACCATCCGCGACCCGGCCCGCTTTCGCGCCGCCGCGGAAAAAGCGCGTGCCGCTGGCAAACCGATCGTCGCGCTGAAGATCGGCCGCTCCGAGGCCGGCGCCCGCGCGGCAGCCTCGCACACCGGCGCGCTGGCCGGCAGCGACCGGGTCTATGACGCGTTCTTCGCCGATCTCGGCATCACCCGGGTCCAGACCTTCGGCGACCTGGTGGACCTGCCGGCCGCGCTGGCCATGCAGCCAAGGTTGACCGGTAAGCGGGTCGCCGTGCTGACCTCGACCGGCGGCGCCGGCACGCTGATCGCCGACACGATCGGCCTCGCCGGCTTCGAGGCGCCGCCACCAGACGAGGTGACCGTCGCCCGATTGACGGCGGCGATGCCGTCCGGGCTCGGAGCGCTGGACGGCAACCCGATCGACCTGACGCTCGCCGGCTTGCGCCCGGATATCCTGTCCGCCTGCGTGCGCGCCTTGCTGGACAGTGACGGCTACGACGCGCTCGCCATGGTCGTCGGTTCATCGTCGGTCGGCGACCCGCGCCTGGTGAGCGACGCCTTGCGCGAGGGCGGCGCCGGCAGCGCCAAGCCGATCATCGCCTATGTCAGCCCGCACGCGCCGGCGGCCGCGGCGCGGCTGACCGAGCAGGGTATCCCAGCGTTTTCTGCACCGGAGACCGTCGCAGCGGCGTTGAGCGCGCTCGGACAAATGGCAGTGTCCGGCGCGATGCCGGAGCGTTCGGCATCGATCGAGCTTGCCGCCGCCCGGCGCGGCGCACTTGACGAGCAACAGGCCAAATCGATGTTCGCCGCTTTCGGCATCCCGAGCGTCCGCGAGGCCGTCGTCACCGGTGCAAGCGAGGCCGTTGCCGCCGCTTCGGCGTTCGGCGGCAAGGTGGTGCTCAAGATCCTGTCTGCTGCCATTACGCATAAGAGCGATGTCGGCGGTGTGCAGGTCGGACTCGAGGCGACGACGATCGGACCGGCGCTGGAAAGCATGCGCGGTCGCCTGCATGCTGCCGGTCATCCCGGGGTTGATCGCTTCCTCGTGCAGGAGATGATTGCTGGCGGCCTCGAGATGATCCTCGGCTGCCGGCGCGATCCGCTAGGGGCGGTGCTGCTGCTGGGCATGGGCGGGGTGACGGCCGAGTTGCTGCAGGATACGGTGTTGCGGCTGATTCCGCCGGGCCGGCCATTGTCGTTGACGGAGGCGCACGCGACCATGCGCGAGCTTCGGCTCTGGCCGCTGCTGGACGGCTATCGTGGCGCGGTGGCCCGCGACGTCGATGCGCTTGCGGCGGCGGTGGTCGCCTTCTCGACCATGCTGGCCGATCATCAGGACCGGCTGATCGAGGCGGAGATCAACCCGCTCTTCGTGCTGCCGGTAGGCCAGGGCGTTCGCGCGGCGGACGGCGTGGCGCTGCTCACGGCGGGCTGATCCAGGGCGGCAAGCGCTGTTTGTGCCGTTCCGGACGGCCGCTTCTCGCAGTAACGGGGTTTAACCGTCATGCTCAACGAAAACGGGAGGACACGATGAAGCGACGCTTTCTATTGATCGCTGCCACAGGCCTGGTCGCTGCTGGCACGACCCCGGTCCAGGCACAGCAAAAGCCGGTGCGCATCGTCGTCGCGTTCGCGCCAGGTGGCCCCGTCGACAGCGTTGCCCGCGTCATCGCCGGCCCGCTCGGCGAGGCGCTCGGCCGCACCGTCATCGTCGACAACAAGCCCGGCGCCAACGGTGTGCTCGGGGCCCAGGACGTGTTGCGTGCGCCAGCCGACGGATCGACGCTCTGGCTCACCTCCG
This sequence comes from uncultured Acetobacteraceae bacterium, assembly GCA_964613945.1. Classification (GTDB taxonomy): domain Bacteria; phylum Pseudomonadota; class Alphaproteobacteria; order Acetobacterales; family Acetobacteraceae; genus JAVVHH01. The sequence goes on along the minus strand of CAZTJC010000005.1, from coordinate 138,585 downwards.
TCGGCGCCGCGGCGATCAACACGTCGCTCTACGACCATCTCGCCTACGACATGGCGCGCGACTTCGCCCCGGTCTCTCTCGTGGTCAACAACGTCGAGGTCCTCGTCGTCAACGCCGACAACAAGGCCAAGACCGCGGCCGAGTTCGTCGCCAACGCCAAGGCGGCCAAGGACACGCCGATGGGGTCGTCCGGCGTGGGCTCGGTGCCGCATCTCGCCATCGAGCAGCTGGGCCGCGCGACCGGGGCGACCTTCCTGCACGTGCCCTACAAGGGCGCGGCGCCGGCGCTGACGGATTTGATGGGCGGCCGGGTCGAAGGCTTCTTCGGCGATGTCCCTGGCCTGATCGGCTTCGTCAAAGCCGGCCGGTTGAGGGCGATCGGCGTGGCTGCGGCGCATCGGCATCCCTCGTTGCCGGACGTCCCGACCTTCGAGGAGCAAGGGCTAGCCGGCGTCGACACCAACAACTGGTATGCTATCTTCGTCAGTGCGAAGACGCCGCTCGAAACCATAGCGAAGCTCAATCAGGCGATCGGCATCGCCCTCAAGGCGTCGGCCGATAAGCTGCTGGCGATGGGCGCTGAGCCGGCGCCGTCGACGCCGGGCGAGTTGGGCACCTTGCTGAAGAATGATACGGCGAAGTGGGGCGCCCTGATCAAGGAAAAGGGAATCAAGGGCGACTAGCGCTACATCGCATCAGCCAGTGCCGCCGCCGCTCGTACCGAAGCACGCTCGCCGGCCTGTGCGGCCCATGCCGCCAGCCGGGGGCGCGTTGCCCGCCACTCGAGCGCGGCGAAGCGGAAGTCGAGGTAGAACGCCAGCGCCGCCATCGAGACATGCGCCAGGCCGAAGCCGGTGGCGTCGAGTTCGGGAATGGTTCGCTCGAGCGCATCGAGCGTGTTGGCGGTCTTGATCTCGAAATTGGCCAGCCATCCCGCCGTTTGCTGGGCTGGCGGCTTGCCCCGTTCGTTGCGCCACAGCACGAGAACCTCGAGCAATCCATGCGACACCGCCTGATGCCGCAGGTGCCAGCTCCGCTCGACGCGTGCGGTCGGGAGCAGATGACCATCGGCGCGCCGATCCAGTTCGTCGATGATCGGCAGCGTTCCACAGACGGCGCTGCCGTCCTCCAGGATGAGAGCGGGGATCTTGCCGAGCGGGTTGGTGGCCAGCACGGTCTCGTTCGGCTGATCCATTCGCACGAGCACCGGCACGAGTTCGACGGCACCGGCCAGCCCGAGTTCGCAGAGCGCCACCAGGACTTCGCGCACGAAGGGCGAGCGGGCCGAGACGTAGAGCCGCATCATGGTCGCAGCGTTCCCACCCACCCGATGATCGCGTCGGCCACTTTCTCGGGTTGTTCTGGGAACAGAGCATGGCTCGCATCCGGGATGACCACCGTCGTCACCCGGTCACCATAGGAGGCCGCCAACTCGCCCCATTTGTCCTGCGGCTTGAACGGATCGCTGGCTGGGATCAGCTCGAGCAACGGCGCCGTGCCGGCCGACCACCACTCGGATTGCTGCACGCCAGACTTCTCGCGGCTGTTCGTCTCCATCGCCTGCGCCGCTGGCCACCAGCCTCCCAGCCAAGCCGCCGGGTCATGGCCGGGGGCGAAGAAGCCGAGCCGCAGCGCCGCAAGACGCTTGGAGTCCGGCAGCGTGGGATCACCGGCGATCAGTGGCGTTGCGGCGATCTCTGGGGGCCATGTCGACGCCGCGGCGGCGGCGAGGACCACGCCGCGAACGAGGGCGGGATGATCGACGGCGACCATGCGGGCGACGAAATGCCCGAACGCGTGCCCCACGATCACGGCTCGCCCGCCGCCTAGCCGCTCGATCACCGTTGCCACATCATCGGCAAGCACGTGCAGGCTGACGCCGTTCATCGGGCCGCTGGATGCCATCATGCCCCGCGGCTGCGGGCGCAGAACGGTGAACCCGGCCGCAGTGAGACGGGCAGCAACACCATCGAAATCCGCGCCACCATCCCGCCCGCTCGACGGCAGCATGACGATCGACGGTCCGCTACCCTCGACGATCGTCTGCAGCGCGACACTGCCACCGTGCACATCGGTGTAGCTGACGGTCTCGGAATGCCGTGTCGTTTCGGCACGAGCGGTCGAGACGAGAGCCAGGTTCAGCAAGGCGAGCATGACGGCAACTCGGATCATCAAACGAACTCCACATCGGCACCAGACTGGCGGCAGGGTCGCATCATGGCCGATCACTGACCCGTTCGACATAGTCACATCGCATTGTTCAAGATCGATTTGTATTGAGCGTGCATCAGCAAAGTCGGATTGGTGCGGTGGGCATTATCGTTCATCGCGGCGCGAGCGATGCTGTCTGCCGAAGCCATTTCAAAACCAAGGGCGCGAAGTCCTGCGGGAAGCCCGAGGCGCTTGTTCAACTCCAGCAACGCGGTGGGAATGTCAGCACCCGGTTCAAGCCGCATTGCCCTTCGAAGGCCGGCATCTTTCTCGCCCAACCCGCCTAGGTTCACCTCCAGCACGTGGGGAAGAAGAAGCGCGTTCAGAGTGCCGTGATGATAACCGATGGGGCCGAGCGCGTGCGACAAGGCGTGCACTGCCCCTAAGCCTTTCTGAAACCCGATGGCGCCCTGCACCGCGCCCATCATCATGTCCCACCGCGCATCGCGGTGGGAGCCATTCTGTGTCGCCACTTCGATTGCGGACGCAAGCCGGGCGAGACCGTCGAGCACGATCGCATCGGTGGGCGGATTGAGCGCCGGCGAGCAGAACGTCTCGATACAGTGCGACAATGCGTCCATTCCCGTAGCAGCGGTCATGAACGGCGGTAGGCTGAGCGTCAGCTCTGGATCGCAAATCGCCACGCTCACGATCCTCGGACACCCGATCCCAGCCTTGATGCCATTGTCGAAGATGATCACGGCAGAACGGCCGACCTCGCTGCCGCTGCCGAAGGTGGTGGGGAGAAGGATCAGGGGTGGCGGATCGGCGATCGCGCGAGGCTTCGGGTGGCGGTTGCAGTATTCCCAAAGCGTGCCCTCCCGACCCGGCGCCGCACCGGCCAGAACGGCGATCGCCTTGGTGAGGTCGAGCGCGGCACCGCCACCGATGCCGACGATTCCATCGGCGCCGGAGCTGCGAAATAGCTCAAGCGCGTCCGATGCCGCAGCCTCCGTCGGGTTCGGCGGAGTGTCGTCGAACCGGGCCGTCGGAGGCTCGGGCATCGCTTCCCATGCCAGATCGACGACACCGGCGGTGATCACGCCGCGATCGGTGATGATCATGGGCCGGGTCACGCCGAGCGCCCGTAATTCCGTCGGCAACAGCGAACGCGTTCCGTAGCCGAACCGGACGGTAGTGTTGAACTGCAGCGTGGTGGGCGGCCTGTCAGTCATGGGTCAGAACACGGCGCGGGTTGCCGTCGAGGAAGGCGGCGATGTTCTCTACCACCTGCGGGAAATACGTCCCGTAGTTTTCCTGCGTCGCGTAACCCAGGTGTGGCGTCAGGATCGTGTTCGGCGCTTGCAGGATGGGCGCATCACGCGCGATGGGCTCGGTATCGAACACATCCAGCGCGGCGCCGCCGATCCGCCCCGTGGCCAGCGCCGCTACCAGCGCCGCCTGATCCACGAGACCGGCGCGCGACGTGTTGACCAGGCAAGCCTCCGGCCGCATTGCACCGATCGCGGCGGCATCGACGATCCCGCGCGACCGTTCGCTGAGAACCATATGTAGGCTGATGTAATCCGAACGGGCGAACAGATCAGCCTTGTCCACCAGCCGCGCACCGCCGGCTTCGGCACGCGCCGCCGTGAGGTTCGGGCTCCAGGCGATCACGTCCATCCCGAAGGCGCGGCCCATGCCCGCCACCTCGGTCCCGAGCTTGCCAAGGCCGACCAGGCCCAGGGTGCGCCCCTTGACGACGTGGCCGATCCGTCGCGTCTGCCAGGTGCCGGCGCGCAGGCTACGGTCTTCGGCGACGATGTTGCGGCTCAGCGCCAGGATGAGGCCGAATGCCAGTTCCGCCGTTGGTGCGCCGCTGCCTTCCGTGCCGCTCACGACGATGCCGCGCTCCCGGCAGGCTGCCACGTCGATCCCCAGATTGCGCATTCCGGTGGTCGCGATCATGCGAAGGTTCGGCAAGCGGTCGAGTAGGGCGCGTCGGAAGGGCGTGCGCTCCCGGATCGCGACGGCGATCTCGAAGGGCGCCAGCCGCTCGACCAGCGCATCGCCGGTGACGTTGTCGTTGAAGAAGGTGGGCTCTGCACGCTCCGCCAGATCCGCCCACTTCGCCCCGCCCTGCGCCGCATCCTGGAAGTCGTCCAGCACTGCGATCCGCCTCATGCGCGGGCCACCTGGGCCGCGACTCCGGTCACCTTCAGCGTCTCCGTTTGCACGGTCTGTGCCTGCACCGGCGCTTGCCACCGCAACAGCCGAGCTTCGACGCGGGAGACCATGATGTCGAGCACGAGCGCGAACACCGTCAGCAGCAGGATGCCAGCGATGACGCTGTCGATGTCGAACACGCCCTCGGCCTGCAGGATGAGGTAGCCGACGCCCCGCGACGACCCAAGGTACTCGCCGATGACCGCGCCGACGAACGCCAGACCAACCGCGTTGTGCAGCGAGGAGAACACCCAACTCGTCGCCGACGGCAAGTAGACCCACCGCATCAATTGGCGACGGTTGGCACCCATCAGCCGCACGTTGGCCAGCACAACAGGGCTGACTTCGCGCACACCCTGGAAAACGTTGAAGAACACCACGAAGAAGACCAGCGTCACGCCCAGCGCGACCTTTGACCAGATCCCGAGCCCGAACCAGAGCGCGAAGATCGGCGCGAAAATCAGTCGCGGCATCGAGTTCGCGGCCTTGATGAAGGGGTCGAAGATGCGGGCCAGGGTCGGGTTGAGCGCCAGCCATAAACCAAAGCCAAGACCGCTGATCGTACCGATGCCGAACCCCAGTATCGTTTCGATCAATGTGTTGCCGAGGTGTATCCAGATGCTGCCGCTGCTGAACCAGCGAATCAGACGATTCAGGACGCCGACCGGATCGCCGAAAAAGAACTGCGGTAGGATCTCAAGCCTCACCAGAGCCCACCAGGCGACGAAAACGCCGATGAGCAGGAGGATCTGGTAGTGCAGGACCGAGCGTTGTGCTCCGCCCGTTCTAGATCTGGGCATGCGCATGGCTCTTCAGAACCTCTTTCTTGAGAACCTGCCAGATGGCGGTATGAAGCCTGAGGAACTCCTGCGTCATCCGTATCTCCGACACTTCGCGCGGTCGCGGCAGATCGATGGTGAACTCGGCCACCGGCCGCGTGCCGGGCCCGGCGGCCAGCACCACCACGCGATCGGCCAGCGAGATTGCTTCCTCGAGATCGTGGGTGACGAAGATCACCGATTTGCGGTTCGCGGACCACAGCTTGAGGAGCTCGTCTTCCATCAACTGGCGGGTCTGGATGTCTAGGGCGCTGAACGGCTCGTCCATCAACAGCAGCGGCGGATCGAGGATCAACGCTTGCGCCAACGCGACGCGCTTGCGCATGCCGCCGGACATCTGGTGCGGGAACCGATCGGCATGCGCCCGCAACCCGACGCGGCCGAGCCAATCCCGCGCCGCCGCCGCCGCTTCCGGACGTTTCACGCCGCGGAACAGCAGCCCGGCGGCGATATTGTCCAGTGCCGTTCGCCAAGGCATGAGCGCATCGGCCTGGAACAGATAGGCCGACTGCCGGTTCAAGCCTTCGAGCGGCCGGCCGAATACCAGCACCTCGCCTGACGATGGCTGCAGCAAGCCGGATGCGACGTTCAGCAACGTGCTCTTGCCGCATCCGGTCGGGCCCACGACCGCCACGAACTCCGCATCCTCGATCCGCAGATCCACGTCGGAGACTGCCGTGTAAGTGCCGCCACCGCTGGCGACGAACTGGCAGGTCACCCCGCGCAACTCTACCGCAGCATGGGCCCGAGCAGAGCTATTTTGCGTCGGCCGGAACTCGGTTGACGTAGCTGTTGTCATAGGTCGCACCCAGATCGATCTTGGCGTTACGCACGTTCTCATCGAACGCACTCAGGACCTTCAGCACCGTTTCGGCTGCCTGCTTGCTCATCAGTCCATCCGGTGAGTAGCAGCTGCGCATCGCGCCCAATGCGGCGATATAGGTGGCGCGGTTACCGAGCAGATACTCCTCGGGCAGCGCATCGGCGATCTGGTCGGGCGTTGCCTGGGCCATCCAGCGCTCCGCTCGGACGACCGCGTTGGTGGCGGCCTGAATGGTGCGCGGGTTCTTTTGCGCGAAAGCGGCCGTCGTGTAGACGCTGGCCTCGGGGTAGGGGCCGCCGAACACGGCGTCGCTCGTCTCAGGCGTCCGCATGTCGACGACGTTGGTCGCGTCGCCGTTCTGGATCAGTATGGTGTTGACCGGGTCGCTGTTGATGACGGCGTCGATCTGTCCTGCCCGCATTGCGGCGACCGCGCCTGCTGCCGTGCCGACGCCGATGATCGACACGTCCGACGGATCGACCCCGGCTTTCGACAGGACGTAGTTCAGCACCATGTTCGTGCTGGACCCCGGTGAGCTGACGCCGATGTTCCAGCCTTTCATGTCCTTTGGACCGTGATAAGCGGCCATCTTCCGCTTGGAGACCAGCACGGCAAAGCCTGGGCAGCGGATTTGCTCAACGAACTCCACCAGCTTCATGTTGCGGGCGGCCATGGTCAGCGTGTTGGAATAAGCGCCGGAAACCATGTCCAAGCTGCCGCCGAGCAGCGCTTCGAGCGCCTTTGAGCCGCCGGAGAACGCATTGATCTCTACCGATAGTCCTTCTTCTTTGAAGTAGCCTTTGCGATCCGCGATGATCACCGGAAGGTAGGTGAGACCGAGCGACGCGGTTCCAATCGCGATCGAGCTTTTTTCGAGCTTCTCCGCTGCCTGGACCGGCGGGGCCAGGGCGATGGCCAGGGTCAATGCCAGCCAAGACAGGCGTGTTCTCACCGACACCTCCCGTTATGCGGCGAGTTCGAGGGCCGCGACGACCGCGTCCCCCATTTCGCTGGTGCCCACACGCCGGGTTCCCTCCTCGTGGATGTCGGCGGTCCGCAGCCCGGCTGCCAACACGCTGCGCACGGCCCGCTCGACCCGCGCGGCCTCATCAGGCAGTCCCAGCGAGTAGCGCAGCATCATGGCCGAGGACAGGATCGAGGCCAGTGGATTTGCCAAATCCTGCCCGGCGATATCCGGGGCAGAACCATGCACGGGTTCGAAGAGTCCCTGCGTTCCCGGCCCCATCGACGCCGACGGCAGCATCCCGATCGACCCGGTCAGCATCGCCGCCGCATCGGACAGGATATCGCCGAACACATTGCCGGTGACGATGACGTCGAACCGGCGGGGATCGCGGATCAGCAGCATCGATGCCGCGTCGATATACAGATGGGACAGCTCGACGTCCGGGTACTCGCGCCCCACCTCCATCACCACTTCGCGCCAGAGCTGCATCGTTTCCAGCACGTTGGACTTGTCGACCGAACACAGCTTGCCCCGCCGGCCCTGTGCCGCCTTGAAGCCGGCATGGGCGATCCGGGCGATCTCGTCCTCCGAATACCGCATCGTGTTGATGCCGACGCGCTTGCCGTCCTCCATATGGACGCCTCGCGGCTCACCGAAATACAGATCGCCGTTCAGCTCGCGCAGGATCAGCATGTCGACCCCGCGCACGATTTCCGGCCGCAGCGTCGACGCGCCGATCAGCTCGTCGAACAGGATCGCCGGGCGATAATTCGCAAACAGCGTCAGAGCTTTGCGCAGCTTCAACAGCCCAGCGCCGGGACGCTTCTTGCGATCCGGCAACTCGTCGGTGGGACCGCCGACCGAGCCGAACAGGATCGCATCGGATTCCGCTGCGATCTTCAGCGTCGCTTCCGGCAGCGGCACGCCATCCGCGTCCACCCCGGCCTGCCCGATCGGCGCCTCGGTCATTTGGAGGTCGAGCTTGTTGCCAGCCAGGCTGCGCAGAACCTTGACCGATTGCGCCGTCACCTCGGGACCGATGCCATCCCCGCCCAATACTGCGATCTTCATGGCCTGTTCTCCCTGCCGTATCGGTTCTCGAACGCTGCAATGTCGTCGATCTGCTCGAGCGTGAAGGCGATCTCGTCCACGCCCTCGAGCAGGCAGTGTTTGTTGAACGGATCGATCTCGAAGCCGTGCACGCTCCCATCCGGGAAGGTCACCGTTTGTGACGGCAAGTCGACGCGAACATGCGCGCCGGGCTCGGCCTGCAACTGCGCCAGCAGGCAGTCTACGTCGGCGCGCGGCAGCACGACCGGCAGCATGCCGTTCTGGAAGCAGTTGTTGCGGAAGATGTCGCCGAAGGATGGCGCGATCGCGACCCGGAATCCGTAGTCGTGGAACGCCCAAACCGCGTTCTCGCGCGAGGAGCCACATGCGAAATTATGTTCGCCCACCACGACCTGGGCTGCCCGAAAGCCTGGCCGGTTCAGCACGAAGTCCGACTTTTCATGACCTTGGTCGTCGAAACGCAAATCGTGGAACAGGCAGTCCGCCAACCCAAGCTCGCGGTCGCGGCTCAGGTAGCGGGCAGGGATGATCTGATCGGTGTCGACGTTCTGACCAGGCACCGGCAGCCCCGGCGCGTCGATGGCGGTGAAGCGCGCGGTCATGCTTCCTGCCCCGGCAAGGTCCGGAAATCTGCCAGATGCCCGGCAATCGCCGTTGCAGCCGCAACTGCCGGGCTCATGAGGTGGGTTCGTGCGCCGGGGCCTTGACGCCCTTGGAAGTTGCGGTTCGAGGTCGAAGCGCAGCGTTGGCCGGGCGGAACGATATCGCCGTTCGTGCCCAGGCACATCGAGCAGCCCGCCTGCCGCCAATCGAACCCGGCTTCGGTCAGCACCCGGTCGATACCCTCCGCCTCCGCCTGCAGCTTGATCAATCCGCTGCCCGGAACCACCCAGGCGACCACGCCCGGCGCCACCCGACGCCCGCGCGCCACCGCGGCGGCGGCCCGCAGATCCTCGATCCGGCCATTGGTGCAGGATCCGATGAACACGCGATCCACTGAAATCTCCGTCATCGCCGTGCCGGGCTGCAGCCCCATGTAGGCCAGCGCCTTTTCCAGCGACAGCCGCCGGTCCGGGTCGGGCTCGTTCGCCGGGTCGGGCACGGCGCCCGAGATCGGCACCGCGTTCTCCGGGCTCGTGCCCCAGGTGACCATGGGCTCGATCGCGGCGGCGTCGAGCGACACCTCGGTGTCGAACACCGCGCCGGTATCACTGGGCAGCGATTGCCATCGGGCGACCGCCGCATCCCATTCCTGTGAAACCGGAGCGTAGGGACGGCCCTTGAGGTAGGCGAACGTCGTCTCGTCGGGCGCGACCATGCCGGCTCGGCCACCGGCTTCGATCGACATGTTGCACAATGTCAGACGGCCCTCCATCGAGAGGCCGCGTATCGCGCTGCCGGCGTATTCGATCACGTGCCCGGTGGCTCCCGCTGCGCTGATCTTGGCGATGATCGCCAGGATCACATCCTTGCCGGTCACCCCGGGCGCCAACTCGCCATCGACGGTGATCCGCATGCTGCGCGGCTTGCGCTGCCACAGGGTCTGTGTGGCCAAGACATGCGTCACTTCGGACGACCCAATCCCGAAGGCGAGCGCTCCCAAGGCGCCATGTGTAGACGTGTGGCTATCTCCACAAACGAGTAGCGCGCCGGGCTGGCTGAGGCCTTCTTCCGGGCCGACGACATGCACGATACCTTGCCTCGGGTCGTTGAGCCCGAACAGCGTGATGCCCTCGCGCGCCGTATTGACGGCGAGCCGTTCGACCATCACGCGTCGCTCGGAATCATCGATGGCGGTCACATCCCGGCTGGACGTCGGAACGTAGTGGTCCGGGGTCGCGAAGGTCATGCCCGGCTTACGAACCGGGAGGCCGCGTTCCGCTAGCCGAGAAAAGGCCGGCGCGGAGCCGTCATGAACGAGATGGCAGTCGACATAGAGCAGCGTCTGACCGTCCGGCCGCTCCTGCACCTTGTGACGATCCCAGATCTTGTCGAACATCGTGCGCGGGCCGGTATCGTCCAGCATCCGTCGGTTCCTCCCAGGGCGTCATTGCACCCTTGGGCGGAGGCTAGCGCATCCGATCGCCAGACTGACAGCCTTATTCCGGCAAGCGATCTTCGCTAGGCGCGAAAGCGCGTTGTGCCGCGTGCCCGGACGGATCGTGCCAGCACCGAACCCACTGACACGCAGAGGCATAGCCGTCGATGCACCCACTGCCAGACCGGGCCATGCTGCAGGCGACGCAGCCGATTAATCTTTACTGGCGTGTCATGCGACTGAGCCGCAGCATGGCCATGTTGGCACCGATCGCGGACACGACGATCAGGAGTACGACCGCTGTTGATAGCTTCACGTTATGCTGCGCCAAACCGCTGACCAGCAGAAAGCCGAGACCTTGCTGCGAGGAGAACATCTCGCCGATGAGCACGCCCAGCAGACTAAGCGAGAAGCTCAATCGCAGCCCGGAGACGATCTGTGGCAAGCACGCCGGCACCAGCACCCAACGCATGGTCTGCATCGGCGTCAGCCGCATCGAACGCGCCGCTCGCGGGAGCACTGATGGCAGCGTCTTGATCGCTGCAATGGTGAATAACGTTACCGGAACGAGCCCGTGCATGACGCCAAACGCGATCTTCGCGCTCATACCGAGCCCGAACACCAGCAGCACAACCGGATACAGCGTCACTTTCGGGATGGAATAGAACCCTGCCAGGATCGGCTCGGCCACGTCGCCGGCAAACCGCCGGAGGCCGAGCAGCAGCCCGAGCAGCAAGCCGAACACGGCCGACAGCCCAAAGGCGATGAGGAACGCCGCCGCCGTCGCTCCCGCATTGTCCCAAAACCGGGTCGTGGTCAGCAGTTCGGCAGCGTAGGCAAACGTCGTCAACGGCGGGCTCACCGCGACGCCCTGTGTCCAACTACCGACAGCTTGCCAGAGCAGCAACACGATCACGATCAGCAGCGCCGGGTCGAGCAACTGCGGCCGGCGCCGGCGCTCAACCTCGGCAGACAACGTGGTGACGCTCATGCCCGCACGCGGCGACGCAGCAGCCGCCCTTCCCAATGATAAAGCAGACCGTTTGCCGTCACGGCGACCAGCAACACGAACAGCATCAATCCGTACATCGTGCGGTTGTCGAAGCTCTGATAGGCGTAGGAGATCGCATAGCCGAGGCCGCTGCCGGAAAGGATGAACTCGCCGGCGATCACGCCGATCAGTGCGTAGGAAAGCGCGAGCTTGATGCCCCCGAACAGCGACGGCATGGCTGCGGGCAGGATCACGGTGAACAACGTCTGCACCGGCCCCAGCCGCTGCACGCGCGCAACCCGGCGCAGCACGCGCGGCAAGCTGTCCAGCCCGGCCAGCGTGGCGATCACCATCGCCGGGGCGGCGGACAAGACGCCTAGGACGACCAGCGGCGCCATGCTCAACCCGAGCAGCGCCACGAGCAGCGGATAGAATACGAAGGTCGGCACGGCGTAATATGAGGCAAGGATGGGGTCGATGGCCCGGCGCAGACGCGGCATCGCGTGCACAACCGCGCCGCCGGCGATCCCCAGCACGACGGCCAGCACGAACGCCAGCGCGACTGTGGTGAAGGTGCTCAGCATCGGCTCCGTGGCGTCGCCGGAAGCGATCACCTCGACCATGGCCGACACCATGGCGCTCGGCGCCAGCACCGCCTGCGGCGAGATCGTACCAGTCCGGCAAAGCAGTTCGAGCAGGAGGACGGCGCCAACCAGCCATCCCGCGCGCACCAGGAGAACAGCAGTGGCGCGGCTCACGCCCGCCCCATCGTGCGCATCGACTCCACCCGCAGGGAGGTCCAGAGCCGTGCAGTCAGCTCGCCAAAATGCGGGTCCGACACCACCCGGCTATCGCGGTCGCGCGGCCAGCCGGTCTCGACCAGGTCGATGAACCGCCCAGGCCGCGCCGACATGACGCCGACCCGGTCGGACAGCATCGCCGCCTCGTCCAGCGCATGGGTGATGAGCAACACGGTGGCGCCGGTCTCGCGCCAGAGCCGGAGCAACTCGTCCCCCATCAACAGCCGGGTCTGTTGATCCAGGGCCCCGAACGGCTCGTCCAGCAGGATCAGCCGCGGTTGCTGCACCAGCGTCCGCGCGATGCACATACGCTGCCGCATGCCGCCGGAGAGCTGCGCCGGGTAGTGCGACGCGAACTGACCTAAGCCCATGAACTCGACCGCGCGGTCGACGCGGCGAGCGACTTCGGTCCTGTCTAGCTTGGCGCGCCGCAGCCCGAAGGCGACGTTGTCGCGCACGGTGAGCCAGGCGAAGCTCGCATCCTCCTGGAACACGACGCCGATCCCATCCGGCACGGCGCCCCGCAGCGCCTTGCCTTCGAAGCTGACTTCGCCCTCCGTCGGCACGCCGAGGCCGGACAAGACGTCGAGCAGGGTGGACTTGCCGCAGCCGGACGGGCCGACGACGGAGAAGAACTCGCCGGGCGCAAGGTCGAGGTCGATCGGCCCCAGCGCATGCACCGGCTGCTTGCCACCGAACCGGCGCACGACGCCGCGCAGCGTCGCATGAGCCTCGTGCGCTGGCGCCATCAGCGTGCCGTCCGTTGCTCCGGCGGCAAGAATTGAAGATCCACCATCTTGGTCCAATCCGGCGCTTGCTTGAGCTGCCCGGTGATCTGCAGCCCTTCAATCATGCGGTCCATGGCTGTGTAGTCGAGCCGGCCGTCGCTCCAGTAATTGATGCCCAGGAGATCCTTCATGTGGAGGCGAAAGGCGGCGGCGTCGGGATTATTGTAGGCTTTCGCAAGGATGTCCGCTGCCTCCTCCGAATGGGCGGCGAGGTAGTCTAGCCCTTGCTTGCGCGCCGCGATGATGCCGCGGACGATGTCGCCATGTTCCTTGGCGAAGTCGGTTGTGGTGATGCAGACGGTTTGCATCATCTGCGGCGACATGACGTCCTTGACGTAGAAGACGGGCTGAACCAGGTCCTTGCGCTGCGAGTAGACCAACGTGTCGCTGAAACCGGCATCGACGGCGCCGCTGGTCACTGCCGAAAGATTGGCGCCCAGGTCGCCGGCCGGCACGAGCTTGACCTGGTCGCGGGTCATGCCGTTGGCCTTCAGCGCCATCAGGATGATCATGTTGGAAACGGAGTTCGGCGCGGTGAACGCGACCCGCTTGCCCGCCAGTTCCTTGATGCCCGTCAGCGGTGACCCGGCCTTTGCGACCCATAGCTGGTCGCCCGTGCTCTGCACCCCGCCCGAGACGATGACGATCTTCTCGCCCGCGTTGATCGCCTGCACCGCCGCGGCGAGCGACACCTCGCCGAACGGGATGCCGCCGGCCAGCGTGTTGCGCACCGCCGTTCCGCCGCCGGGCGCGGTCAGGAAGCCGGTCACGTCGACGCCGTGCTGCTTGAAGTAGCCCTTGTCCATGGCGACGGCATAGGGCGCGCCGTAGAACTGGCCGCCCCAGTGCGTCACCGTGATCGTTTCGGCCTGGACCGCGCCGGACCCGGCGAGCACCGCGGTTGCCAAACCCGCCAGCAGGACCATACGCCGCATCATCGTCATGGAAATCATCGTTCCCCCGTGTGGCCGAGTGTTGGCCTGTTTTCGGTGATACTAGGCCGTAATCCGGCCGTTACGATACCGCCGTCTCGGCCTCTCCCGCGATCGCTTCGAGACTCCTGCCGTTGGTTTCCTCGCGAAACGACGCCACCAGCACGACCTGCACCAGCAGGGCGGCCGACACGCCGCCGAGCACCGCCTCCACCCCGCCGGCATTGTAGAGCCACACCACGGCGAACGGCACCGCAATGGCCGTCAGCCGGCCCGCGACGCTGGTGATGGCGTTGCCGCGCATGCGCGATGCCGTCGGGAACAGCTCCGGCACGTAGCCGGCGATGATGACGGCGACCAGGAAGTAGATCAGCGTGAACATCACGAAGCCCAGGGCGGTGGCCACGGGCTGGCTCGGCGCATGGGCGAAAGCCCATCCGCACACCGCGGCCGCGAGCGACGCGCCGATGATCGCGGGACGCCGCCCGACCCGATCACTCAACAACCAGCCCAGCGCCGCGCCGGCCGGGCCGCCGAACGACATCAGCACAGCCTGGCCCAGCGATTGGCTGATCCCCATTCCGTGCTGGACCAGGAAGGTCGGCACCCAGGCGACGAAGCCGTAGATGGCGATGCCCACCACCGACTGCATGACGCTGCCGATCACCGCACGGCGCACGAAGGCGGCGCGCGACAGGCCGCTGGCGGCAGGAGCCAACTCCGGCAGTGCCGGCACATCAAGGCCCGGCGCCTCCCGTTCCGCCCCGGTGACGATCGCATCGGCCTCCGCTACGCGCCCAACGGAGGCCAGCCAGCGCGGCGATTCCGGCATCGCCTTGCGCAACCATAATACCCCGAAGGCGCCCAACCCCGCGATCATGAACATCGGTCGCCAGCCAAAGGCCGGAATGACCAGCCAACTCACCAGCGTTGCCGCGAACAGGCCGAAATTGGTTACCAGCGACAGCAACGCCGCCCACCGCCCGCGATGCTGCGGCGGGATAAACTCCAGCATGGTCGCATAGCCGATCACGATCTCCGCGCCGAGCCCGATGCCGGACACGAAGCGCGCCGCGATCAACCATCCCATCGTGGGCGCCGCCGCACAGGCCAGCGAGGCCGCACCAAAGATCGCCAGGTTGAACTGGTAGGTGAACCGCCGCCCGAACTTATCGCCCAACCAGCCGGCCGCGGCGGCGCCGATGACCATGCCGACGAAGGTCGCCGAGATGAACCGGGCGTTGGAGGCGAGGTCGGACCAGTTGTCGTGCAGCAAGGCTCCGAGCACCGACCCGGCCAGGTAGATGTCGAAGCTGTCGAAGAACATGCCGGCGCCGATCAGGAACAACAGGCGACGGTGGAACGGCAGGATCGGCAGGCGATCCAGCCGGGCTGCGATGTTCCGTTCGGCGGCGGTCATGTCGGAGCGCCTTACAAGCGGGCGTCGGTCTGGCCGTGACGCCGTTCGAACTCGTGAACGGCGGCAAAGCCCATCAGCGCGTTCATCTCGGAGAATGGCATCATCTCCGCCGGGCCGCCGGTTCCGATCCCGGTCGCCTTGAGGTGGCCGTAGGCGCTCTTCAGCGCCGCAGCGGCGGAAAGGAAGCCGGTGGCGGGGTAGATCGCGACGGCGTAACCGAGGCCAGCCAACTCGTCCGTGCCGAGATATGGCGTGCGGCCGCCCTCGACCATGTTGGCGAGCAGGGTAGCTCCCTTGAACGTCTCGGCGATGCGGCGCAGTTCCTCGTGCGATTCCGGGCTTTCGACGAACAGGATGTCGGCGCCGGCTTCGAGAAAGCCTTCCGCGCGGCGAAGCGCTTCGTCGAGGCCATGGGCGTAGCGGGCATCGGTGCGGGCTACAATCAGGAAGTCCGGGCCGGGACGCGCTTCGGCAGCCACGCGTATTTTCGCGATCGCGTCGTCGATCGGAATGACCCGGCGATACTCCGTGTGCCCGCACTTCTTCGGGAACTCCTGATCTTCGAGCTGGATGCCGGCCGCGCCCGCCGCCGCGTAGCCGCGCACCGTGCGGTCCACGTTCAGCAGGCCGCCATAGCCGGTGTCGCCGTCGGCGATGAATGGCACCGACACGGCGCCAGCGACGCAGCGCACCCGGTCCAGCATCTCGGAGAAGGTAGCGGTGCCGGCGTCGGCGACGCCCAGGGATGACGCCACGGCGCCGTAGCCGGTCATGTATAGGGCCGGGAAGCCGAGGCTGTCGGCCACGCGGGCCGAGATGCCGTCGAACACGCCTGGAAGCCCTAGGCATTTGTTGGGCTGCAATAGATCGCGGATCGTTGTCATGTTCGATGTCCTCGTGTTGTTGAATATGATGTAGCCGGCACTTGGGGCGATGCCGCGGCCGTGCACCGCCCGGACCGCGTGTTGCTCGAACCCGAACTCAGGATCCGCATTGCCGGCCCGGTCCGGGCGTCGATCCTCGAGTGGGTCAAGGCGTCAGCTTCAACAGCCTACCCACGATCCCGGCAGCAGCTCACGCCACCATTGCCGTGCTTTGACCCGTGATCAGCCACATTGCGGGGAAGCCGGCACGTAGGCTTGCTCGGGAAGGACCCGTCCTATCGGCTGGTAGAGATCGAATGAGCCACTGCTTTTGCCTGGCGCCTTGACCCGGTAGGTAGTGATCGGCGTCATAAGACGGCCGTCGCCTCGCAACACGACGTTCTCGCCAAACCAGTCGACCGGCATCGCCCGCATGGCCTTATTGACCGTCACTGCGTCGCGGGTGCCGCTCTGGGCCATTGCCGCAAGGTAGTGTCGCGTTGCGGCGTAGATCGCGGCCTGGTTCTTGGTCGGCACCGTGTGGCGCTCGGCCATGAACCGCTTGGTGAACGCCCGTGTGCCGTCGTTGCTGTCCCAGTAGAAGCTCGATCCGAAGCTGAGCCCCTGTGCCACCGGCAAGCCGAGCGCCTCGATGTCGCTGATGTAGACCAGGAACCCTGCCATGGTCTGCGCGCCGCTGGTCGTCAGGCCGAATTCGGACGCCTGCTTGATCAGGTTGACCTGATCGCCGCCGACGGCTGCCAGCCCGATCACCCTCGCGCCGGAGCTTTGCGCCTGCAGGATCTGCGACGAGAAATCGGTGTTGCCGATCGGGAACTTAGCCGACCCGATCACGGTCCCGCCCGCCGCCTCGACGATCTTGCTCGCTTCGGCCTGCAATGCCAGGCCGAAGCTGAAATCCACCGTGATGAAAAACCACGACGTGCCGCCCAAGCCGGTCAGCACCTGCCCGCTCGCGGCCGTCATTGCGTGGGTGTCGTCGGCCCAATGCGAACTGACCGGCGAGCAGAGTTTGCTGGTGAACTCCGTCACCGCTGCCGCGGTGATCATCACCGTTCGGCTTTTTTCCTTCGCGATCTGCTGCACCGCCAACGCTACCGGCGTGACCGGCAGGTCGATGATGGCGTCGACCCCGTCATCATACCATTGCCGAGCCGTGGCGCTGGCGACGTCTGGCTTGTTCTGAGTGTCGCTGTTGATCACCTCGATCGGAACGCCCAGCACTGTCGGGCCGAAATCGGCCACCGCCATTTTGGCGGCCAGCACCGAGCCTGCGCCGCCGCTATTGGCGTATGGGCCGGCGGAGTCCGTCAGCACGCCGATGCGGACCGGTCGCGCCGACTGCGCCCGTGCCTGGCTCAAGGTGGCCGCGGCAAGGCCGCCCAAAACGATACGGCGGGATATTGGTTTGGTCATGCGAAGGCTCCTTGATCAAAGGCCGAGGTCGCAGCTTATTCGGGCAAAGCCGCGGAAACGCGCCCGCCCGCCGCGTTCCAGCCGGCCGTCCAGGCGATAGTTGGGAAAACGCTCGATGAAGGAGCCGATCGCGACCGTTCCCTCCAGTCGCGCCAGGCTCATTCCGACGCATTGATGCGGGCCGGCGGCGAAGGCCAGATGACGGTTGGGCATGCGACTGATATCGAAACTGTCGGGCTCGTCGAAATGCGCAGGATCGCGATTAGCCGCTCCGATGCAGAGCGCGAGTTGTGCGCCGGCCGGCAACTCCGTGCCATGCAACATCACCGGCGCCGTGGTTCGCCGGTTGCCGAGTTGGTTCGAGCTTTCCATTCGCAGCACTTCCTCGACGCAGGGCTTGATCAGGGTCGGGTCGGCCAACAGGCGGGCGCGTTGGTCGGGGTTGTCATGGAGCAGCACAAGGGCATTGCCGATCAGGTTGGTGGTCGTCTCGTGGCCGGCATTGAGCAGGAATATGCAGTTGTGTAGCAGTGTAGCTTCGGAAAGCTTGTCGCCATTGGCTTCACCGAGGATGAGCCTGGTCAGAACGTCCCGAGCCGGGTCGCCTGGCGCGCGGCGGCGGCGCGCAACCAGCGTGCGCAGATAAGCGAGAAAATCCTCGACCGCAGCATTGCCCTGCTCGAGTTGTACCTTTGTCGGCACGGGCTCGAGCGCACCCAGGATCGCCAGCGACCACGCCCGCAAAGGCCCTCGCTCATCAACCGGCACGCCCAGCAATGTGCCGATCACTTCGACCGGGATCGCGGCGGCGAACTCTTCGATTAAGTCGACGGGCTCGTTGGTCATCGCGCCGAGCAGCCGGTCGATCAAAGAGCGAAGCTCGGGCTCCAACCCGGCGATCGCTCGTGGCGTGAGCGCGCCTGCGATGATCCGGCGGACCCGCGAGTGCGAGGGTGGATCGTTGAAGACCAGGGACGTGGTGTGGTGTTCGTAGAGCGGACTGCGACCATATTTAGGCAGGAACTCTACGGTCTTATCGGACGAGAATAGCGCTGCGTCTCGGTAAATGGCCGAGAGATCATCGTATCGGGTGATGAAATACTGGCCATTTGCCATGAGTTTGCACGGTGCGACGGCCTGAAGCGCTCGATAAGTGGGGTAGGGATCATCGAGGAAGGCTGCTGATAGCTGGCCAAGGTCGAACCCGTCGGCGAGCTCGCGGTTGATGTTGCTCCGCATCAGGCGATGCCAAGCACCCGCGCATCGCTCGTCGGCACCGGCTTCCAGCAACGGAGCGCGTGGTTATGGGTCTGATTGGGCACGGTCATGGCCGGGTCGGGTCGAAGCGCTTGACGAGGGCGTCGCCGTAGTCGGCGTAGCTGCTCTGGCGTTGCGGCGCGGTCGCGGCGAAGGCGGTGACTTTCTGCGGAAACCGTGTCTCGAACATGAATGCCATCGTGCCCGTCAACTTGTGCGGCGCGAGGTCGACCGTGCTGGCGCGCTCGAATGCGCCCTGGTCGGGTCCATGCGGAAGCATGGTGTTGTGCAAGCTGAAACCGCCAGGGACGAAGCCGCCACCAGTCTTGGCATCATACTGGCCGTAGATGAGGCCCATGAACTCGCTCATGACGTTCATGTGGTACCAGGGCGGACGAAACGTGTTCTCAGCCACTGCCCAACGTTCCGGAAAGATGACGAAATCGATGTTGGCGGTGCCGGGCGTTTCGCTGGATGAGGTCAGCACCGTGAAGATGCTTGGGTCCGCGTGATCGAACAGGATCGGGCCGACGGGCGAGAAGCGGCGCAAATCGTATTTGTATGGCGCGTAGTTGCCGTGCCAGGCCACCACGTCTAGCGGTGAGTGGTCCAGGTCGGTTTGCCACAGCGTGCCGCCCCACTTGACCACCATGCGGGATGTGGCGTCGCGGTCTTCGTAAGCCGCGACGGGGGTGAGGAAGTCGCGCGGGTTAGCCAGGCAGTTGGCGCCAATGGGGCCGCGCTCCGGTAGGGTGAAGCCACCACCGTAGTTCTCGCACAGATAGCCTCGCGCCGGGCCGCCCGGCAGCTCGACCCGAAACTTCACGCCGCGCGGAACCACCGCGATTTCGCCGGGAGTGATATCGATGATGCCGAACTCGGTCCACAGACGCAGCGCGCCTTGCTGCGGAACGAACAGCAACTCGCCGTCGGCATTGTAGAAATACTCGTCCACCATCGACGTGGTGACGAGATAAACATGCGTTCCCATGCCCGCCATCGACCCGGCGTCACCCGCAACGGTGATGGTGTGCACGCCCTGCAGGAACGAGACTGGCGCATCGGGCAGTGGGAGAGGATCCCACCGCATCGGCGCCGGTGGGAGGGCGGGCGTGCTGAACGGCGCCGTCTGCCATTGGCCGCATGCCATGGGCCGGAAATCACCCCAATGGCTGACCGTGGGCCGGATACGATACAACCAGGAGCGCTCGTTCGTGGCGCGCGGCGCGGTGAAGGGCGAGCCGGAAAGCTGTTCGGCGTAGAGCCCGTAGGCACACCGCTGCGGAGAGTTGCGGCCGACCGGCAGCGCGCCTGGCAGCGCCTCGGTCTCAAACCCGTTGCCGAAGCCAGTTTGGTAGCCGGCGGCGGCTGCCACTGTAGACAAAGGAGCTACCGGGGAAAGAACGTTCATCGCCTTGGTTCTCCACAGAAGGGCACCCGTGCTAGCGACGACGCTTTCCCTCCCTCTATCTCGTCTCGAATGAGATTAGATACGGATGACCAACTCAAGCAAGGTCAAACCCGGCCCGCTCGCGCTGCCGGAGTTCTGGCCGTAGCGGCTTCCCTCCCAAGCGAAACGGTCGGCAACCGGTTTGCGGCGAGTGCGTCGAACCAAGCATTTCCGGATGATGATGTCGCGCGCCGGCTTGGTATCCACCGAGGTCGGTGGCGGACGGCCGCTATTTGAAGCTCAGTCGGGACCGCCAAGCTACACGGCTCGGATTCAGAGGCATACCTGCGCCACTTGCTTGAGCGCATCGCTGGTTACCCGGTCAGCCGTGTCGGTGAGTTCCTGCCGTGGAGTACGACCGACATTCGCCATGGCTCGATCAGTGCATCGCGGTCTGGGTAGACCTGTGACCTCGAGCAGACGGTGACTCAGTCGCCCAATCAACTTGGCCATTTCGAGCATCGAAATCTGCTCGATCCGATCGTAAAGGAGACGCAGAGCTCGCGCTGCCTTCAGCCAAGATGAGCTTTACGGAAACTGCCCCACCGGCCCGAAGCGCAATCGAGACTGCGTGGCTGGTGAACACGCCGCCGGCTCCAGGAGTGTCGTTGTGGTAACGGGCTTAAGCTGCTTTCTGGTTCACGGTCTTCAACAACCGCGCAAGCTCTTCCCGTCGATAGGGCTTTGACAGCACCGGTACGTCGATGGGCACTTTGTGCTCCCCTGCCAATGCCTCGTTCGTATAGCCGGACGTAAGCAGCACGCGTAGGCCTGGGCGCAGCCGCCCTGCCTCAACCGCAAGCTGCACCCCATTCATGCTGCCTGGCATCACGACATCCGAGAACAGGATGTCCACCCGCGACTTGCCGCGTAACAGATCCAGTGCTTCTGCAGCATCGCGCGCTGGAAGAACCTTATAGCCAAGGTCAGACAGGTTCTCGACCACAGCCGCCAGCACGGCAGGCTCATCCTCCACCGCCAGCACCGCCTCACCGTCTTCCGCGCGCCGGAGAGCGGAAGCAGGCGTCAATGCCGAACTTGAAACTGCGGCGGTTGCACCTGCCTCGGCGCGCGGCAACCATAGTTCGACGGCGGTGCCCTTGCCGGGCGTGGACAGAATCGCGGCCCCGCCACCGGCCGCGCGAGTGAAGCCGTAGATCTGGCTCAAGCCTAGGCCGGATCCTTTGCCGAACTCCTTTGTGGTGAAGAAAGGCTCGAACGCTTGGGCTCGCGTTGCTTCATCCATGCCGGTGCCGGTGTCCGACACAGACACGACGGCGTATGTGCCCGATGGCAGTATTCCCGTGCCGCCGGACAATGGTTCCGCCGTGGCGCGAACTGCGTTCCGGGTTGTGATAACGATGCGACCATCATTTCCGGGTAAGGCGTCGCGAGCATTCACCACCAGGTTCAGCACGGCTGCCTCGAACTCGGTACGGTCGACTCGCGCAGGGTGTAGAGCCGGGTCAAGGACAAACTCTACCATGATCGCCTCGCTCACGGCCCGGCGCACCAACGGCTCAAAGTCGAGCAGGAGCGCGTTGGGGTTCACCGTCTCCGGCCGGATGGCCGCCCGGCTGGCAAATCCCAGTAATTGCCGCGTGAGCTTGGCACCGCGCTGTGTCGCTTCCAGCCCTGCTTCGGCAAGCTTGATCACCCGCGCCTGGTCCCCGGGCCGGCGGCGAATCATGTCAAAGCCGCTGGTCGTGACCATCAGGAGATTGTTAAAGTCGTGCGCGATGCCACCCGTGAGGCGACCGACCGCCTCCATCTTCTGCGCTTGCCGCAGCACGTATTCGGCGTGCGCAATCTCCTCGGCTGCCAACCCGGCGCGAAGCCGGAGAGCGTCTACCTCTTGCAAGTAGGCCCACAGGATGACGAAGGAGGACACCCACGCTTCGATCCGGCCGGCGTACCAGCCGACGCTTCCTCTAACACCGCCAGCCATGGTCAGGATGTTGTCGAGCACCAACAGGGCGAGGGACGCGACAATCCAGACCTCAAGCACCGTGCGGCGGCTGTGAGTACTGCGCCACACGGCAACAAGCGCAGCGATGGTCAGCACCTGCACGCCCGGCCCAACCCCGGAAGTGGTCAGCGCCGCATAGTCGTCACCGGTAACCTGGTTCGGTAGCCAAGGCAGGCCGAGAGTTGAAACCGCGGCGGCAGCGCCTGCGGCACCAAGGCCGAACAGCATCGCAACCGAGGCTGCAGCTTTCACCTTTTCCACCCGCACTACTCGAGGCTGGTCACGCCGGATTGCAGCGACATAGGCCAAGGCACATAGCGGCGGGCCAAGATGCCAGAACGTCCAAAGCCACGTCGTCGTTTGCGGCCCCGCCCCAAGTAACCGTCCAACTGCCAAGACGCCCGGAAAACTTATTAGCTGTAGAGTAACGATGGCGGCGGTGAAGAGTGTGCCGCCGGCGATCAGCAGCAAAGGAACGGACCGGGTTTGGCTGAATTGCGCGAATAAAACCCAGGCGCTCAGTCCGTATGCAGCCACGAGTGCGGTCTGGTTGATGAGGATGAAGCCTGGCAGGACTGGGCCCGAAACGTTTGCAAAAGGGAGCAAGGCGACCGTGATGGCCGCAAACGCATTACACAGGATCACTGCTGGCCAACGCTGGCTACTCTCAGCCGGCGTGCCTGCAAAGCCTAAGGCGGAACGGTTTGGAGTGTAGCCGATATCCATGGTCGACGCTTCCTGAGCCTCACTCTGATGCTGACAGGCCAGCAAGGCAGGCAACGGCTAGAACATTCGCCTGAAATCCTTAATTAATGCTTACTCAAATCTCCGACGGAGCAATTTTTAGTAAACAGCTCCATTAAATGGGTGATTTTAGTTTATCCGCGTAGATGCGCGATTCTGCTTAGACGCTTGCTGATCAAGTAGCTAAGCGACCTGGAAATGAGACAATTTGTTGCTGAAATGGGATCGTCGGTGATCTCGCGACAAGAAAATTTCCCGTAAAATCTCGGAGCGACACGCCACATAAAGCCAGCACTGGATCCGCTGGGCTAAACGAGCAGACGCCGCCAACGGGATGGCGGGCCAGCCAGGACGTCGTGTCCAGGCCGACCACAAACCATCGTTCATTAGACCTATGGCCCGGCAATCCACGGACAGGATCGTCTCGGTCTAGACCCGGGTGGATCGTCGAGGCGCAAATGCGACCGGGTGTGTTTTCGGGTTTATGACTGCCGAAACGCCGTCCTAGCCCAGCGACGGGTGAACACCAAGCCGACGAGGCCGCTTGCGAGTGCTAGCAGAGAGGCGGGCTCTGGAAG
>CAZTJC010000005.1:108171-115141 GCA_964613945.1 uncultured Acetobacteraceae bacterium | reverse complement strand
TACCAGTGCCCAGTGGGGAGGTAGGTCTGGTCTGCGCGCGACCAGGTCGAGTCGAGTAAGACATGCAGGTTGGGGTTCTGGGCATCCAAGGCCTGGGCGAGACGGTCGGCATAGCTGATCAAGGTTGCCGGGTTACCCGGACGGGATCCGTCCAGCGTGCTGTAGCTTTGAAAGACCGCGACGTCATAAGGCTGGGTGGTCAGCAACGGCAGTTTGTTGGCGTAATGGTAGTCAAGACCCACTCCGGGGACGGTCTCCAGGCTCACCGTGTAGTTCAGGCCGGCCTGGACCGTGAACGCCTTAAACAATGCTGGCACGCCGCCAATGCCGCTCTGGTTCAGGTCGGTCACAGTGCTGGGCTGATAGTACTCCACGATCGGAGCCCCGCCAGCTGGCTCACCATACGTGAAGCTATTGCCGACGAAGAGGATAGAGGTGGCGTGCGCTGCTGGCGCACCCAACATCGCGGCCATCACCGAAGCGCAGGCGAGCGCAGTTCTGGTCGGGTTTGCAGTCATTTTGGCCGTCCCTCAGTCTATTAATTGATGTTAATGTGAGACCCTGGAGACAGAGTAGCTGGACGTCAAGTCACTTGGGCATTGCACGGGCGAAACGGTCAGCTGGCTTGGCCGCAAAAGTTCAAGCATCAAATTATTCGAGTGAAGGTGTCTGTAGACCGGTAGCAGTCAAGTTAGGACATCTAGCCTCGTGAGATAGGTCGCTGCTTACTTTATCAACACGGTAGAATTGGAGACCAATTTATTTCGGATGCTTCAGTTCTACGATAGATAAAATTGCATTAATATCGAGTTCTATATGAAGCGTGATGCTGGGTTCAGGGTTGGGCGAGCCGTGACATAGTTAGACTCGGTCTGCAGCTTCTTCCTGGTGTGCCATCAAGAGCCTCGAGCCTCGGTATTTCCGCTCTCTTCCAAGCCTACCAACCACTACCGCGCGGCTCGATCATCAAGCAACGTACTCGGCCCTTCCGTTACGCTGATATCCCGCCGCCTGCCTTACGGTTGGGATTGCAACAGCGCCGCTCGCTGCGAGTTCAATGAGACGGCTTGGCCAAGCCGACTTTGATGATCGCGTCCGGAGCGAGTGGCACCGTTCCCCTGGGCGAGAATATCGGCAGTTGCCGCAACTGAGCCGGAGTAAAGGCGTCGACTTCGACGACGTTCCCGAGGAGTACCAGGGCGTCGACCGGCACGGACACGGACCGAGAGCCGAAGCCCAGGAAACCGCCCACCGTGATCACTACCGCAAGACTTCCATTGGACGCGCTGACGACCTGTTCCACCTTGCCGACGTAGTTTTGGCTCTCGACAGGTTCGATGACGTCGCGGTGCAGGAGGTCGCCGACCCGCACTGGCTGGGGGAACCGCATGGCGGCTGAGGCGGCCATGCTCATGCCGGGAGGTGGCGGCATTCCGCCCGGTGTAGGGCTTTGGGCGTAAGCCGACCCGGTCAGCAGCAGGACGAGTGCGGCCGCGGCGAGCGGGCGAGGGGGGATCATAGGCCGGCGAACCAGGGGAAGCCGAGCTTTTCCCAGTAGCCGCCCGAGTAGGTGTTCGTCACTTCGATCGCCGTGATCCATTTCGGGTTCTTGTAGCCGAGTTTGGTCGACATCCGCAGCCGCAGCGGATAGCCGAACGGGTCGGCCAGCGTCTCGTCGGCATACTGGGTCGCCAGCAGCGTCTGCGGGTGCAGAGCCGTCGCCATGTCGATGCTGCTGGGGTAGTCGTCCGCGGTTTTGAAGGCGACGTATTTGGCGGTGAGATCCGCACCGACGCGCTCAAGGAAGGCGCGCAGCGGCACGCCAGTCCATTGCCCG
Organism: uncultured Acetobacteraceae bacterium; assembly: GCA_964613945.1. Taxonomy (GTDB): domain Bacteria; phylum Pseudomonadota; class Alphaproteobacteria; order Acetobacterales; family Acetobacteraceae; genus JAVVHH01. The sequence goes on along the minus strand of CAZTJC010000005.1, from coordinate 113,304 downwards.
ATATAGTCCCATCCCTCGACGCAGATATGCTTGATGATCTCGGTCTGCTGCGGCAGGGCGTTGATCTGTGGCAGCGTCCAGGGCCGCTTGTCGGCGATTAGCCCGGCCAGATCGAGCCGCCAGTTCGCCCCGTCGACCGGCTTGACGTCCGTCACCTCATAGTAGGCGTTGAACTTGGGCGGCTTGAGCACCGCCGAGGCCGGGTAGGTCGGCGCGAGCTTGGTGGGGTCGAACAACCAGGCCTGCACGCTGTCATTCATCCTGGAGATAGCAAGCAAGGCGTCCTGGACGGATTGGGGCCGGGTCACGTCGCATCCGGTGAGCAGGCTGAGGGCGCCAAGCGATAGGCCACCACGGAACAGCCAGCGTCGTTCGAGCGAGCGCAGCAGCGGACTGTGATCGTCCAGGATCCTGGGATCAGGCCGCTTGACGGGGCGGACGCTCATGGCAGTTTCTCCGATGCGCGAGGACGGGAGGGGCTCAGGCGCGGCCCGCCGGTCAGCATGGCCCATAATGTCTGCGGCACCAGCAGCGACAGCGCGACGTGGACGAACAGGAAGCCGACGATTACCGTCATCCCGGCAAAGTGGATGATCCGGGCCGGTTGGAAGCCGCCCAATAGCGAGATCAATCCTGAAAACTGGACCGGCTTCCAGATGGCCAGCCCGGTCACGACTTGGGCGATGCCGGCCAGGATGACGACGACATAGAGGATCTTCTGGACGGCGTTGTAGGTGGTGAGGTCGCTATGATTGATTTTGAAACGCAGCGTCTCGCCGACAGTCCGGATGAGGTCGCGCAGGCGGATCGGCAGCAGGCGCTCCCGCAACCGGCCCGTGAGTACGCCGTAGATGAGGTAGCACAAGCCGTTGATGGCCAGCAGCCACATGCCGGCGAAGTGCCAGTTCAGGCTCCAGGCAGCCCAGTCGCCGAGGCGCAGGTCTTTGGAGAAGTGCAGTCCACGGACGATGACGTCGTCATTGTAGATCCCCCAGCCGGAGGTGATCATGACCAGCATCGCGACCGCGTTGACCCAGTGCATGATCCGGACCGGCCAGGGGTGCAGCCGTCGGCCGCCTGATCGGGTCGGTATCGTATCACTCATCTCACACGGCATCCGTCATGGGAGCTTCTTTCGAGCGGATGCGGCTCACCACGGGAGCGGCTTGTTGAAGCGGTCCACGTAGCGAAGACCCGGCTTGCCGCGGTTGGCTTCGATCATGTCGACGACCAAGGGAATGCTTTGTTCGATCGAGAGCGACGCCTGACTACCGCCCATCTCCGTGCGCACCCAGCCGGGGGCGACGAGCAGCAACGTATGACCGCTGCCGTCGTGCTGGGCGGCATAGCCTTTCATCAGCATGTTGAGGGCCGCCTTGCTTGACGAATAAAGCTGCCAGGACCCATTCGCATTGGCGATACTACCGAGTTCGGACGTCATGATCGCGATCGTGCCACCGGCCGGCACGAGGTCGCCCAGGATCTCCGCCGTCCGGATCGGCGCGAACGCGTTGACCAGCATCATGTCGAGGAAGTCCTTTTCCTCGGCTTGCACCGGCGACAACTCGATGCTGCGCGCGATGCCGGCATTGATGAACAGAATATCCAATTCACGGCCGTCGAGGCGCTGGCGCAGCGCCGTCACCGTGTCGGCCTCCACGATGTCGACCTGCTCGAGTTCAAGATTACCGGGATAGCGCGCAGCCAGACTCTCCAATCCCTGCGGTTTATCACGCATGGTGGCGATCACCTGGGACCCTCGGCCCAACCACTCCTCCGCGAGTGCCAGGCCAAGGCCGCGGGTGGCTCCGATAACCAACACGGTTTGTGGCTTCTGCGTCATTCGTGCTCCATCCCGTTGTCTGACCGCTGCCTGCCCGGCACCCAGGCATCAAGCAGCTAAATAGCTAGCTTTACCGATCGAGGCGCTACCATCCATGTGAATCGTCTGCCGGTGTCGCATCCGGCCTTGTCGCTGGCGTTGCCGATCAAGAACTCAGGCGTTTTCTGCGCGTGCTGGCAGACGTTCACGGGATATGGCGTGTAGTTGAGATCAAGCTCTTCCAGGGCGATCGGCACATCGATGCCGTCGGGAATGGCGAAGGTGTGGACGTCCAACATCCCAAGGGTTCCTGAAGCACGTGGATCGGTGGTGCACCGTTGAGGCTCGACAGGGCAGCAGGCGCGAGGTGATAACGTTCATTCCAGCAGGGAATGACATGGACCGATTTCAAGCAATGGTGACCTTCGTGCGGGTCGTGGAGACCGGTTCCTTTTCGGCTGCGGCGCGGCAGTTGAACGTGGGCCAGCCGGCGGTCTCGAAGACCATCGCGCAGCTGGAGAACCGCTTGCAGGTGGGCCTACTGGTCCGCTCAACGCACAGCCTGGCCCCCACGGAGGCGGGCCAGCGCTTCTACGAACGGGCGCGTGTCGCCATTCGGGAAGCCGACGAAGCGGAGCTTGCGGCACGGGGCGTGGGCGCCGGCCTGTCCGGTTGCTTGCGGATTTCGGCCGCCACCACCTTCGCGCGTCTTCATATCGTGCCAAAGCTATCCCGTTTTCTCGATCAGCACCCCGAACTCGAGATGGACGTCATCTTGGACGACCGTGTCATCAACCTGGTTGCCGAGAACATCGACGTGTCGCTTCGCATGGGTAGCCTGTCGGACTCTGCGGCGACGGCGCGCAAGCTTGCGACGGGCGGGCGCTCGGTGGTGGCGACGCCGGGTTACCTTGCGCGGGCAGGCGAGCCGCGAACGCCGGCCGAACTGGCGGATCATGAGACGGTGACGCACAGCCAACTCGCCAGGGCCTGGTCCTTCACCCGCGATGGTGCGGAGGTGTCCGTCGCGGTCCACGGCCGCGTGCGGGTCAGCGCAGCCGAAGGGCGCCGGGCGGCGGTGCTGGCTGGTATGGGGCTGGCGGTCACCTCGGACTGGATGTTTGCCGAGGAGCTGGCCAGCGGGGCCGTCCGGCGGGTCCTGCAGGACTGGGCGTTGCCGCCGATCGATCTATGGGCGGTGTTCCCGTCCGGCCGCATGACCAGCGCCAAGGCTCGCCAATTTGCCGCCTTCGTGGCGAGCATCATGGCCGAGAACTCCAAAACACATTCCCAAGCGGAATAGCCTTTATGGCCTCGGAGCCCGATCCAATCGAAGACGAGGCACGATAGCACTCTCTGCACACCGACCGATCATCGTCGGTTCAGGGAGGACCAGACGCTATGACCCGCTTCGAGACGTATCGCGACGCTTTCCCCAATGCCCGACTGACCCGCAAGCCCAACGGCGTGCTCGAGGTCGCACTCCACAGCAATGGCGGCAAACTTGTCTTCAACGGGCACACGCACGAGCAATTCGTGGATCTGTTCCACGTCATCGGCGAGGACCGCGACACGCGCGCCGTGATCCTGACCGGCACGGGAGATGCGTTCATGGACGCCATCAGCCCCGACGGCTTCGATTTCTTCACCCCGCTCGGCTACGACAAGATCTTCCGCGAGGGCCGCAAGGTGCTCAGCAACATCCTGGACGTGGAAGTGCCGATGATCACGGCGCTGAATGGCCCGGTGCTGCTGCACAGCGAATACGCGTTGCTGACCGACATCGTGCTGGCGACCCCGGAGACGGTGTTTCAGGACAAACCGCATTTCGACTTCGGCATCGTCCCCGGCGACGGCATGCACGTCCTGTGGCCCGAAGTGATCGGCTCGATCCGAGGTCGCTATTTCCTACTGACCCGGCAGGTGCTGGATGCGGCGACGGCCAAGGAGTGGGGCGTGGTGAACGAGATCGTGCCGGCTGACCGGTTGCTGGCCCGCGCACACGAGATCGCCGACGGCATCGCGTCGTTGCCACCGCTCACGGCCCGCTACACGCGCATCGCGCTGACCCAGCGCCTGCGCCGGCTGGTCGAAGAGGGCAGCGGCTATGGACTAGCCCTCGAAGGGATCAGCGCCGCCCAGGTTGCCCGCACCATGCCGGCCCAAGGCTGAGTGCCGAAGCCGCAACGCCGAAAAGCCGCCCCGGCGTGCTGCGGGTTAATCGCTATGCTTCAAAGTAACCATGTTCTGGTCAGCCGAACACAGCAAGGCAGGAAAGCCGCACGCTTGCTACCAATCTTGCTGCAGGTTTAGACACATGAAAAACTTGGAGGAAGCATGCGGTTCACTCTTCAGACTGCCATGGCCGCAGCGCTGTTGCTTGGCACGCCGGCTTGGGCGCAGACGGCAACCAGTTATGACCAGCTGGCGCGCGACGAGGCGGCCGCGAACAGCAAGCCGGGTCCGCGCACGCGACCGGCGCAAAGCATCCCTGTCCCGGACGACGAGGTCAGCCCCCAGCTCCAGGCCATGATCGCCGCGCCATTCCCGGCCTATATGAATGCCGACCCGAAGAACGCAGCCGAATGGCACGACCTGATCGACAGCCGGGCCGCCGTGGTCACCAAGGCCGTCCCGGGCATTGCCGAAAAGTTGGGTGTGACAATCCAGGATGCGGTCATCGGCGGCGTGAAGGCGTTCATCGTCACGCCAAACGCCATGCCGCCGCAGAACGCCGACCGCGTGCTGGTTCACGTCCATGGTGGCGGCTACGTATTTGCACCGGGTCGGGCGGCGCTGCCGGAAGCGTTGATGATGGCGGGATATGGCGGGTTCAAGGTGATCTCGGTCGATTACCGGATGCCGCCTGACTTTCCGTATCCGGCTGCGATGGACGACGCGATGGCGGTCTGGAAAGCCGTGGTGAAGACCAACGATCCGCAGAAGACGGCCATCTTCGGCACCTCCACCGGTGGTGGCATGACGCTCGCGATGGTGCTGCGCGCCAAAGCCGAAGGTTTGCCGCTGCCGGCGGCGATCGCGCCCGGGACGCCATGGGCCGATCTGACCGACATGGGCGACACCTATGCGACCAATGAGTGGGTCGATAATATCCTGGTCACTTGGAAGGGTTGGCTCGGCCGGGCCGCACTGCTTTACGCCAACGGACATGATCTGAAGGATCCGATGCTTTCGCCGATCTACGGTGATCTGCATGGTTTCCCGCCCACCATCCTGACCAGCGGCACGCGCGATCTTTTCCTGTCCAACACCGTCCGGACGCATCGCAAGCTGCGCCGTGCCGGCGTCGA
>CAZTJC010000005.1:96597-108071 GCA_964613945.1 uncultured Acetobacteraceae bacterium | reverse complement strand
CCTCAGGCCTGGATAGCAGAGTTACTCGAACATGTTGCTCGCTACGCCGGACAAGTGAGACGCCAGGGTTTCGCGGGCCAAAGCAGTGTCGCGATCGCGTAGGTGACCGAGCAAAATGCGGTGTTGTTGCCCGTAAAGAAGGCGACGCTCCACCGTAGCGCTCCGTCGCTTCAGACTGCCCCATTCTGCGGTGTTTCTCGCTCGCGAGAGTTGCTGAAAGGTGTCGATCAGGAATTCGTTGTGCGTCGCGCGTGCCAGATGGAGGTGGAACTCGCCATCGCTCTGCTCGAACGCCTCCAGCGTGGGGGCGTGATCGCCAGTGTCGCAGCATTTTTCGAGGGCAGCAAAATCGGCGCTCGTCGCGTAACGGATGATGAGCGGCACGAGCGCAGGTTCCAGGATCAGTCGGGCCTCCATCAACGTGGCCGGGCTCAGTACGGAGGCGTTGGTCGGGGCCTGAAGTGAGCGCGATACATAGGTCCCGCTGCCGACGGTCTGTGTGATCAGGCCCATTTCCTTCAGCTCAGCCAGGGCTCGCCGGACCGCGGCGCGGCCGACGTTGTGGTCGGTGCAGAGTTGGCGTTCGGTCGGCAACCGCTCGCCGGGTCGCCAGCGAGCGCCCTGTATGTCCGCAAGCAGCGCTTCCTTGAGCGCAAAACTCTGATCAATCATCGCAATTGGTCCAAATTGGGCGTCAACGATGCACGGTTGACCCTGCGGTTTCTGCAAGTTATTAGTTGTTACAGCAAACCAATATCAACCAATCCGGGGAACCGCAATGCGTTTGGCCATGCTCGAGCTCGATGGACAGGCACAGCCTGCGGTAATCTCGCCCGACGGCGACAGCTTCTGCCCCGTATCGACCTTGGTTCCCGATTTCAGCGGCGACATTGTCGACTTGATTGCGAGCAACTCGTCCCTGGCAGCGGTATCGCAATGGACACCGCTCGGTGATCATGCCGTGCTTGCACCGATCGGCAAGCCCCGCCGGAACGTGTTCTGCGTCGGCAAGAACTATCACGAGCACGCCAAGGAGTTCGCCAACTCCGGCTATGACACCTCTGCAGCCAAAGGCGAGATGGCGCCGGACTTCCCGGTGATCTTCACCAAGCCCGCCTCGTGCATCGTCGCCAGCGGTGCCCCGGTGCATGCCTTCACCGATCTGACCGAACAGCTCGACTACGAAGCAGAACTCGCGGTGATCATCGGTAAGCCAGGCCGTTCCATCAGCAAGGCGAACGCGCTCGACCACGTGTGGGGCTACACGATCATCAACGACGTCACGGCGCGCGATCTGCAGCAGAAGCACCGGCAATGGTTTATCGGCAAGTCGATGGACAGCTTCTGCCCGATGGGTCCCTGGGCCGTCAGCGCGGACGAGGTCGGCGATCCCGCTGACCTCAACGTCAAATGCTGGATCAACGGCGAGTTGCGCCAGGATGCCAACACGAGCGACCTGATCTTCGACATCCCGACCATCATTTCTACCCTGTCGGCCGGCATCACGCTGCAGCCCGGCGACGTCATCGCCACCGGCACGCCCGCCGGGGTCGGCATCGGGTTCAAGCCGCCGCGCTTCCTCAAGGTCGGCGACACCATGACCATCAGCATCGATCGGCTGGGTACGCTCACCAACACCGTCGCTAACTAGCGGACAGGCCCCGGCTAACGGGGCGCCGCGTCGAGGGAGGATATCCGTGCAGACACTGACCCGCCGGGCCGCATTAGCCCTTGCCGCTACCCTCGCTGCCAGGCCGCTCCAGGCGGCCGATGTCTATCCGAACCGGCCCGTCACGGTGATCGTGCCGTTCGCGGCCGGTGGCTCGGCGGACGTGTATGCGCGTCTGCTCGCACCGCGGCTGCAGGCGGCGCTCGGGCAGTCGTTCATCGTTGACGACCGGCCCGGCGCCGGGTCGCTGATCGGAACGGAATACGTCAAGAATGCACCGGCGGACGGTTACACGCTGCTGCTGATCTCCAACACCCATACGGTCAACGAGACGCTGTTCGCCAAGAAGCCGTTCAAGCTGATGGCCGACTTCGTGCCCATTGCGCCGATCAACAGCTCCGATCTCGTGCTCGTCACGCGGCCGGATCTGGGCGTCAAGACGGTGGCCGAGTTGATTGCGCGCGCCAAGGCCAAGCCCGGCGATCTCAGCTACGCGTCCTCGGGTCCGGGCACTCCGTACCATATGGCCGGCGAGTTGTTCAAACAGATGGCTGGCGTCGACATCCTGCACATCCCGTACAAAGGCAGCAGCCCGGCGCGCGTCGACGTCATCAGCGGGCATGTGGACATGATGTTCGACGCGACGACGACGATGGCCAGCTTCATCAAGAGCGGGAAAGCAGTGGCCCTGGCCACGAGTGGGACGGCGCGGTCCGAGGTATTTCCCGAATTGCCGACGGTGGCGGAAACGGTGCCGGGCTACGATGCGGTGATCTGGTTGGGCATCATGGGCCCCAAAGGCATGCCGAGCGAGGCGGTGGATCGACTGAACAAGGTCGTCAGCGACATCGTCGGCAGTCCGGAGGTGAAGGATGTCTGGAGCAAAGACGGGGCAGTGCCGATGGTGATGCAGCCGGCAGCCTTCCGGACGTTCATGGACGCCGACATCGCGAAATGGGCCAAGGTGGTGAAGCTGTCTGGCGCCAGTGCCACGCAGTAGGCGCTCGTGCCGGCGCTGACCCTCAATGGCGAAGCAGTCGAGGTCGCGCTCGATGACCGCGTCATGTTGCTGGACGCCCTGCGCTCTACGCTGGGCCTGACCGGGTCGCGCTTCGGCTGCGGCGCGGGCCAGTGCGGGGCGTGCATTGTGCTGGTCGACGGCGTCGCGCAGCCCTCCTGCACGCTGCCGCTCTGGGCAGTTGAGAACAAGGCCGTGGTCACGGTCGAGGGCTTGGGCACGCCGGAGCGGCCGCACCCGTTGCAGGCGGCGTTCTTGGCACATCAGGCGGGACAGTGCGGCTACTGTCTGTCCGGAATCCTGGTGAGTGCCGCCGGGCTGCTTCTGCACAACCCGGCGCCGACCGAGGCGGACATCAGGCAAGCACTTGACCGAAACCTGTGCCGCTGCGGCGCGCACAATCGCATCGTGCGTGCGGTGATGGCGGCGGTATGACGATGTCGGCGTCGCTGCGGGCTAATCCTCGCCTCGGACAATGGCTGCGGGTCCGCCGGGAAGGCTGGGTTGAGGTCTCCTCTGGCAAGGTCGAGCTTGGGCAGGGGATCCTGACCGCATTGACCGGCATCGTCGCCGATACGCTCGGGCTTGGGGCCGATCAGGTGCGCATGATGCCCGCGTGCACGGCGCATAGTCCGGACGAGGGAGTCACCTCGGGCAGCTTGTCGGTGCGGGATTCCGGGGCAGCGCTGCGGCAAGTTTGCTTGGAGGCGCGCACGATCTATCTGCGCCGGGCTGCAGAGAGGGTGGGATTGCCGTCCGAGGCCATGAGCATCGAGCGTGGCGTGATCGGTGGGCGCACCAGCTATTGGGCGTTGGCCGACGATGCGTTGCTCGATCGTGACGCGACCGGCGAGCCGGAAGCGCTGGCCGTCGCCGGTGCCGGCCTCCGTCGCACCGACTTGCCGGACAAGGTGTTCGGCCGACCCCGTTTCATCCACGACATCTCTTTGCCCGGCCTGCTGCACGGCCGGATCGTGCGCCCACCAAGCCCAGGGGCGGAGCTGCTGTCCATAGGGGATACCGCAACGCGCAGATGTCCCGGCGTGCTGGCCGTCGTGCGGGACGGTTCGCTGGTCGGCGTCGTCGGGACGACCGAGCCCGAGGTGGTGGCGGCCGCTGCGGTGCTGGCAAAGGAGTGCAGGTGGTCGGAACCGGCTGAGCTCCCGCCGCAAGAGGGGCTGGCAGCCTGGCTGCGGCTACAGCCGGCAGACACAAGTCGTGTGGTCCAAGGCGAACGGCCCGGCAATCAACCGGTCGTCGCCCGAACGATCCGCACCGAATTCGCCAAACCCTATCTCGCCCACGCCTCGATCGGCCCGTCCTGCGCCATCGCTCGCTTCGAGGGTGCCCAGGTGACGGTCTGGTCGCACAGCCAGGCAATCTTCAACCTGCGTCGTGACCTCGCTCTGGCCCTGCGGCTCGAGCCCGCGCAGATCGTCGTGCAGCATGTCGAGGGTGCCGGCTGCTATGGTCACAACCCGGCCGATGACGTGGCGTTCGACGCGGCCTTCCTGGCCCGCCATGTCGAGGGTCGCCCCGTTCGGGTCCAATGGTCGCGGGTGGACGAACTCGCGTGGACACCCTTCAGCCCGGCGATGGCCGTCACGATCGAGGTCGATCTGGACGCCGCGGGCGCCATCCTCGATTGGCGGCACACGATCTGGAGTAACGGGCACAGCACCCGACCCGGTCGCGGCAGCAGCCCGGCTTTGTTGGGCGCCTGGTCGCTAGACCCGCCATTCGAGCGGCAACCGGCGATCAATGCACCGCGCACGGTTGGCGGCGGCGCCGACCGCAACGCGGAACCCTCCTACGATCTCCCGGCATGGTCGATCACGGACCATCGTATCCTCTCCATGCCGCTGCGCGCCTCGGCCATGCGGGCGCTCGGCGCGCTGATGAACGTGTTCGCCGCCGAGCAGATGATGGACCGGTTGGCGCAGGAGAGCGGGGTCGACCCGGTAGCCTATCGGCTGCGTCACACGACCGATCCACGCGCGCGGGCCGTCATTGAAGCAGCGGTCGCGCATGCCGATTGGACAGCGCCGATGCCTGAAGGCTGGGGCCGTGGCATCGGCTACGCTCGATACAAGAATACCAGCGCCTATTGCGCTGTCGTCGCCGAGATCGAGGCGGCGGCTGTGATCCGGGTACGGCGCCTCGTGATCGCCTGCGATGTCGGGATCGTCGTCGATGCGGACGGGGTCGCCAACCAGATCGAGGGCGGTGCGATCCAGGCCACGAGCTGGGTGTTGAAGGAGGCCGTACAGTTCATGGACGGCCGGATCACCAGTGATAGCTGGGACACGTACCCGATCCTGAAATTTTCCGAGGTGCCAGCGGTGTCCGTGCATATCGTGGACTCCGCCGAGCCATCGGTCGGCGCTGGAGAAGCGTCGGTTGCCCCCGCTGCGGCCGCCATCGCCAATGCCGTGGCGGCGGCGCTGGGCGTGCAGATACGGGAGATGCCGTTGACCCCCGAGAGGGTGACCGCGGCCGCCGATGAGATGGGAGAGCTGGGATGACGTTGCGCGTGCTGAGTGCAGGGGCCGCCAAGGGGCTGGTCGGTGATGTGCAGGCCGGGTTCGAGGCGAGCAGTGGCGCCACGATCTCGGGATCGTTCAGCGCGGTTGGCGCGATCCGCGAGCGCTTCGAGGGCGGGGAGGCGTGCGACCTCCTGATCCTGACGGCTCGGCAGCTCGCCGAGCTGGAAACGGCCGGGTCGGTGCGTGGCGTGGCACCGATCGGCACGGTGCGGACGGCGGTCGCGGTCCCGGCGGATCAGGTCAAGCCGGACGTCTCGACGGGCGCAGCGTTCGCGGCCGCCATGCGTGCCGCAAGCGCCGTCTACATGCCGGACGCCTATAAAAGCACGGCTGGCATCCATGTGCGTTCCGTGCTCGGCGCGCTGGGTCTCGAGGCGGAGATGACCCCGAAGCTGCGCATGTTCCCCAACGGCGAAACCGCGATGCGAACGCTGGCGGAGGAGGCGCCCGAAGGAGGCATCGGCACCACCCAGATGACCGAGATCCTCTACACGCCCGGCCTGGCGCTGGTCGGACCGCTGCCGCCGGAGCACGATCTGTCCACGGTCTATGCCGCCGCGGTTAGCACCAGGGCAGCGATGCCGCGCGAGGCGGAGGCGCTGGTTGCCTTGCTGACCGGCGCGGCGATGGCCGGCCTGCGCCAGCGCAGCGGCTTCGAATGATACGCTTCGAGGACCGCAAGGATTTTCTCGGCGGGCTGCTGATGCTCGCGTTCGGCCTGGCAACGGTGTGGCAGGCCACGAGCTACGACATCGGCTCGCTCCGGCGCATGGGGCCGGGTTACTTCCCGCTCGGGCTCGGTGTGATCCTGGGCGTGACCGGCATCATCCTCATGCTCACCGCCAAGGCACCGGCCACGCCGGCAACCCGATTGGCACCGGAGTGGCGCGGATGGCTGTGTATCTGCGTCGGCATCGCCGCCTTCGTCGTGCTCGGCTTGTTCGGCGGCTTGATCCCGGCCACCTTCGCCGTCGTCTTCATTTCCGCACTCGGTGATCGCCAGAACACCATAGGGGGCGCGGCGCTGCTCGGCGTGGTGATGACCGCAGCGTGTGTGCTGATCTTCTGGTGGCTGCTGCAGGTGCCGTTCCCGTTGTTCCGTTGGGGCTGAGCCGATGATCTCGCAATCGCTGCATGATCTGTGGACCGGGTTCGGCGTCGCGCTGATGCCCTCGCATCTGATGTGGTCGTTCGTCGGCGTGCTGATCGGCAATCTGATCGGAGTGCTGCCCGGGATGGGTGCACTGTCGGCGATTTCGATGCTGCTGCCGCTGACCTATACGATGGCGCCGATCCCCGCGATACTGATGCTCGCCGGCATCTTCTATGGGTCCCAGTACGGCGGCGCGATCGGGGCGATCCTGCTCAACCTGCCGTGTCACCCGCCGCACGCCGTCACCTGCCTGGACGGATACCCGCTGACGCAGCAGGGCAAGGGCGGCACCGCGCTCGGCATCACCATGATCAGCTCGTTCTTTGCCGCCTCCGTCGGCATCATCGTGATGATCGTTGCCTCGCCCTTATTGGTGCGGATCGCCTTCCAGTTCGGCCCGGCGGAGATCTTCTCCATCATGCTGCTCGGGCTGTTGGCCGGGGCAACCATGTCGCGGGGTTCACCCTTGAAGGGCGTCGCGATGACGGTCATCGGGTTGTTGCTCGGCGTGGTCGGCACCGACGTCAGTACCGGCACGCAGCGCTTCACCTTGGGGATCACGGCCCTGGATGACGGCGTGGAGCTCGTGGCGTTGGCACTCGGCCTGTTCGGCGTGGCGGAATTCCTGCGCAGCGTGAACCGTATGCAGGCCGTTGGCGGCAGCACCACCGTCAGGCTGCGCGACATGCGTCCTAGCTTGAGCGAGTTGCGCCAGTCCTTCTGGCCGATGGTGCGTGGCACGGCAGTGGGCACGCTGTTCGGCGCGATGCCGGGCACGGGGCCGACCATCACGACGTTCCTGGCCTACGCTCTGGAACGGAAGATCGCGCGTGACCCCGGTCGCTTCGGCCATGGTGCGATCGAGGGTGTGGCAGCCCCCGAAGCGGCGTCGCACTCCAAGACCCAGGTCGACTTCATCCCCACGATGAGCCTGGGCATCCCGGGCGACGCCGTGATGGCGTTGATCCTCGGCGCGTTGCTGATCCAGGGTATCCAGCCCGGTCCGCAGTTGATCACCGAGCATGCCGACTTGTTCTGGGGTCTGATCGCCAGCTTCTGGATCGGCAATGTCCTGTTGCTGATCCTGAACGTCCCGCTGATCGGGCTTTGGGTGAAGTTGCTGCAAGTGCCGTATCGATACCTTTATCCATCGGCGCTGTTCTTTATCGCGGTCGGGGTGTTCAGCACCAACCACAATCTGGCTCAAGTCTGGGAAGTATTGGCGTTCGGTGTCATCGGCGCGATCTTTGCCGCGCTTGACTTCCCGGCTGCGCCGATCCTCCTCGGCTTCGTGCTCGGCCCGCTAGTGGAGGAAAATTTCCGTCGTGCGGTGCTGCTTTCCCGTGGGAGCCTCAGCGTGTTCGTGGAGCGACCGATCAGTGCGGGCTTTATTACCGCGAGTGCGGTGCTGATCCTGTTCCAGATCGTCCTGTGGATTAGAGCGGAACGATCGCGCCGCAAGGAACGGTTTTTGGCGACTGCGCTACCGACGACAACCCCGATACTTAGTGAATGACCGCTCAGGTGAGTTTAATTACGACCTGAAACTGCGCGAAGCGCCGCAGCCCGCCCTAACGATGCTGCCAATTCGAATGTCCTAGACGGTCGCCAAGCCCAATATTCTGCGGTGACGACCCATGCCTGCCGGCACCCTCGGTATGGTTCTGAGCGGCCCCTTCCGCATGTCCAACAGCGCCATTCTCCTAAACTGTCATCAAAACGCCATCGCACGCGGTAGCGACGCGGCCTAATGAAGTGGGCGATCTACTCTGGATTTCCCGAAGGGACGGTTCCCATGACGCGCAAAAAACTGCTGAAGAGCACCTGCTCAGTGCTTGGAATCTTCGCAATGCTGTCGAACGCTACAGCCGCATTGGCGCAGTCGTCGGGCAACGCGCCTTTGACGACGCAGCAAAAGATTGCGCTGCTGCAGCAGAAGGTGAAATACGTCTTCGTCATCTTCAACGAGAACCAGTCGTTCGATCATCACTTCGGCACGTTCCCGGGCGCCAACGGGCTGCTGAGTGCGCCGTCTGGCCTTACCCCGGCCAATCAGACGGCCAATTACATCCAGCGCTACCTCGATACCGGCCTCAATGCCGTCACGCAGACGCCGTTCCTCCTGCCGCAAGCGGTTCAGGTCGGCGGTTTCGGCGGCAATGGCGCGGTGGTGCCGATCTACCCGGCCGACCAGGTTTCCGTCGACCACGGCCATCAGGGTATGGCCAACGACCTCGACGTGATCAACGGCGTCGCTGCGAACGATCGCTACGCGATGAACCAGGAAGGGCTGACGACTGCGACGCCCGGTGGCGCCATCGTCAAGCCGAACGGCGCCGCGCCGACATCGGTGACGCTGGCGCAAAAGCAGCAGGCTGAGATGGTCACCGCGCACCTGGACTGCGACACCATCCCGTTCCTCTGGTCATGGGCGAAGAACTTCGCGCTGTTCGACAACTTCCACCAGACGATCGTCGGGCCGTCGACCCCCAACGCGATCGCACTGATCGCCGGGCAGGCGGGTGAGACGCAGTGGGCGTTGCACAACAGCCAGGCGCCGACCTTCACCTATCAGAACTCGGCCTTCCCGAACCCCAAGGGAGCGACGTACGCGTCCACCGTGGCCGGCAACACCAACGCGTTCGTGCCGATCGTCGCCGATCCCGGTCCGTTCCCGGGCTCCAACAAGGATCCCAACGCGGTCAAACCGCCGTACAATTTCGACGAGAACGCCGCCAATCCTGCGCCCAATCTGACCTTCGCGTCGCAGCCGCTCTCCTTCATGGGCTCGGCGATCGGCCAGACGATCAAGGCGGACCAGAACCCGCGGGCCGACCTGATCGACGTGCAGCACGACATCTTCACCATCGCGACGAAAAACCAGGTCGTGAACTGGGGATGGTATCAGCAGGGCTTCAACGGCAACGACGCGCCGGACCCGTACGAGCCGCAGGGAACCGGCACGCCGAACCCGAGCAACAACCCGTCGCTCTACACCGGCTATGTGCTGCACCATAACGCCCCGGCCTATTTCGGCTATCTCGCCGACAACACGCAGGTGCTGGCCAACAACCTGCACGGCGCGCAGGACCTAGTCACCGCGGTGACCAACCAGACCCTGCCTGCCACGGGCGGCGTGTTCTACTATCGCGGCGGCTACAGCAACAATCTGGGCCTGACGCCAGTCAACCCGACGCCGGCGATCCAGCATGCCTTTATCGGCAACGACGACCACCCGGGCTATTCCGATCGGCAGATCTCCGAAAGCTTCGCCGCCCAGATGATCAGTGCGATCGCGAACAGCCCCTATTGGAACCAGAGCGCCATCGTCCTCACCTATGACGAGACCGACGGGCAATACGACCACGCGCCCATCTCGCCGCGCAGCAGCTTCGTCGACGGCTCGGTCTTGGCCGGCGGCCCGCGCATCCCGACGATCGTGATCTCGCCTTGGTCGCTGCAGGGCGCCATCTCGCACCAGTACAGCGAGCATGGATCGGTGATCAAATTCATCAACGAACTCTACAACCTCGTGCCGCTCGCCCAGCTTCCGGACGAGGCGCATGCCCGCCAACTCGGGCAGCAGAACCTCGGCCAGGCCAATCTAGGCCCGTCCGATGACCCGGCCAACAATCTCGGCGACCTGACCGAGGTGTTCGACTACACGCGGATGCAGACCAACAACCCGATCTCGCCGTCGGTGGCGACCTTCAGCCCGCAGCAGATCCAGACGCTGCCGCACCTGGCCAGCGCCAACTACTCGCCGAACGGCTACACCAACGGCGCCTGTGCCGCGATCGGCGTGTTGCCGACCGACTTCCCGACCGTCGCCGCGTATCAGGCCGGCCAGCCGACCGACCCGTATCCGCTCGACGTCAACCCGCGCCCCAGCAACTCGCCCGGCACGCCGACCTCAGGCACCTGGACGCCGTAGCATGCGCGGAGCGTCCTATCTCGCCATTTCCCTGGTGGCATTCGTGCTGCCAGGGGTGTTGCACGCCGAAACCACCGTTCCCGATGCGGCGCACAGCATGGAGGCGATCGAGCATGCGGGGCATTTGGCGTGCGGCACGATCGAGGCGGCGGAAGATTGGAATGGACAGGACCAGCATGGCGACCTGTCGGTCCTGACCACCGAGTTCTGCCGTGCGGTGGCGGTGGCGGTCCTGGGTGACGCGGCCAAGGCCGACATCGTGGCCTATCCCGGGGAACCCGATGCCCTCGCCGGGCTGCATAGCGGGGCGTTGCAGTTGGTCATGGGTGTCTCGCCAAGTGCCGAGGTTGCGATGCAATGGAGCGTCGGCTTCGGTCCGGCGGTGTTCTACGACAGTCAGCGATTTCTGGTGCTGAAGAAGGCCGGTTACGAGAGCGCTGCCAGCCTGAAGGACAAGCTGGTCTGCGCGATGGAGAATACGCCCGCGGAGCGGACACTACGGGACGAAATGACGGCGCGCGGCGTCGGCTATGCGCTGCAGGCGCATTCCGAGCAGGGCGAGATGGACGCCTCGGTCGCGGTGGCGCGATGCGCGGCCGGGTCGGCGCTGGAATCGCGGCTCGCCGACTCGCGGGCGGATTTCCCGGCGGCGGCACCGGAGTTCGTGTTCCTGCCGGAGCGGTTCGGCGTCGAGCCCATCGTGCCCGCGTGGAGATATGGCGACCAGCGGTTCGGCTTGATCGTCCAATACACGATCAGCGCGTTGATCGAGGCCGAGGCGCTCGGGATCACCCAGGCCAACGTCGAGCAGGCGAAGGCGCGCACGGACATGCGAGCGCAGCGGCTTTTGGGCGGTGACCGGTCGGTCGCGCAGGCGCTGGGGTTGCAGCCGGACTGGGCGGTCCGGGTGATCGCGGCCGAGGGCAATTACGGCGAGATCTTCGACCGGACGGTCGGGAAGAGGTTCGGGCTGGAGCGCGGGCTGAACGCGCTCTGGACGGCGGGCGGGCTGATGCATCCAGTTCCGATGAAGTGATGAAGGAGAAGACAATGTCGTTTCGTTTGATGTTGATGGCCGGTTTGATCACCGCCGCGCTCACCGGTGGCGCGCATGCGACCACGTTCGACTTGTCGGGCTCGCCGGGCGCGACGCC
>CAZTJC010000005.1:72220-96497 GCA_964613945.1 uncultured Acetobacteraceae bacterium | reverse complement strand
GCGACCACCAATCTCGGCGCGAGCACCGTGTTCACGACCCGCACTGACGCGCTGCCGCTCGGCGAGCCCGAGGGCCTCATCGCCATCACGCCATCGGCCGCGATCACGTCGCTGACGCTCTCGAGTTCGACCGCCTTCGCCGTCGGCAACACCACAGTGCCGGAACCGATGTCGCTGGCGCTGCTCGGCGTCGGCGTGCTGGGCGCTCTGGCTGCGCGCCGGCGGCAAGTCTAGCGTCAAGGGGCTAGGTGCGTCGGCCGGGTCACGCCGGTTCGACGTACCTGCCGCTTTGCCGCTGCCGTCCAAGACACCTCTCCACGGCCAGGAAGCCTGAATGATGACAACCCGCATTGCACGGGCTAGGCGCGTCAAGGCTCTGGGCACCAGCGTCGATTTCTGGATCGCGATGCTGGCGGCAAGTGCGTTGGGAACCAACCTCGGTGACCTTTGGACCGGCCATCTGGGGATATCCGGGCCAGTCGCGTTCACGGTGCTGGTAATTATCTGCGCCGGCGCCATTTGGGCCGACAGAACCGTCGAAGTAGAGACGGAGATTGCTTACTGGGTCGCTATCGTGCTGCTGCGCGCCGCGGCGACCAACATCGCGGATTTACTGACCGAGCAGTTGAGCTTCGATGTTCTGCTGCTTTCCGCCGGTTTGGCGATCCTGACCCTGCTTTGCGGTAAACGAACGCGTCCCGTGGTCACAGGAGGAGCGAAAGCCTCACCTATGGTCGACGGCCGGTATTGGACGGCGATGTTCATCGGCGGGGTATTCGGCACGGTGGTCGGTGATTTCGTGAGCCATAGCTTGGGCTTGATGATGTCAGCGGTCATCCTGACCGCGTTGCTCGCTGGCGTTGTCGTCGCGCGAGAGCGCTTGTTTGCCGCGTCCATGGTGTCATACTGGTCCGTCGTGCTCGCGGAGCGGGCTGCCGGAACGCCGATCGGCGATGGATTGGCGAGCCGACATGGGGTGGCGCTCGGGCTGCCCCTGGCGACGTGCTGTTCAGCGATCGTGTTCGCTGCGGCCCTTTCATGGCGTGCTCGGCGCGGCGTTGTCGGCGCGCAACAGATTAGCGCGACAAAGACCTAGTGCACTGCTCCCGAGCCAAGTGGCTCGGAACGGCAGTGATCGCGTCTCGGACGGTGCACGGTGCCGCCTTCCTCGCCAGCCACCAGGCATCCTATGTCACTGGCACGGTGCAACGGGTCGATGGCGGCTAGTTGGCCAACATTTGAGGATTTTGGCATGAGCGAGAACGACGCCACGGCAAGCGGGATATCGGACGCACGGATGATGGAAGCGCTGCGGGGCGTCTCCACCGCAACGCTGACCACGTTGATGCTCAAGCAAGGCCTGCGCAACGTGTGGCTGCGCGGGACCCGGCCGTTGGCGCCGGGCCAGGGGCGCATCGCCGGCCGGGCGTTCACGCTACGCTTCATCCCGATGCGCGAGGACCTGGCGACGCCCGCCGCCTGGTCGGCTCCGATCTCGACCCGGACGGCGGTGGAGGCCATGCCGGATGGCTGCATCGCGGTCATCGCGTCGGGCGGTTGTAGCGATGCGGGGGTGTATGGCGATATTCTTTGCGCCCGGATGCGCCAGCGTGGCGTGGCCGGCCTCGTGACCGATGGCGTCGTGCGCGACTTGGAAGGCATCGTCGCGACCGGCTTGCCGATCTGGGCGCAAGGCGTCGCAGCCCCGCCGGCGGTCACCGGCATGACCTTCGTCAACTGGCAGGAGCCGATCGGGTGCGGCGGCGTCGCGGTTTACCCTGACGACGTCATCGTCGCGGACGGCGACGGCGCCATCGTCGTTCCGAAAGCCCTGGTCGCCGCTCTCGTTCAGCCGGCGTTGGAGCAAGAGAAACTCGAGGCGTGGATCCTGTCCGAGGTGCTCAACGGCGCGGCATTGTCGGGGCTTTACCCGCCCAATCCGGAAAACATTGCGCGCTACCAAATAGCAAAAGGCTGATCGTAACCAGGTGAAGGCAGCTTTTCGTCAAGTTTTATCAGGACCGCGGAGCTTGGGGTATGGTCGCGATGCTCGATAGGTCGGCACCCATGTCGATCGGCACGGCGGCAGCCTTGCGCTCGGAGTAGCGATCCACGAGTTGGACGGTATGCGGGCGCAGCAACACGGTGAAGCGCACCAACTCCTCCATCACGTCCACGATCCGGTCATAGTAGCTCGATGGCCTCATGCGGTCGTCATCGTCGAATTCCGAGAACGCCTTGGCGACAGAGGACTGGTTCGGGATCACCACCATTCGCATCCAGCGCCCCAACACGCGCAACGTGTTGACGGTGTTGAACGACTGCGACCCGGCCGACACCTGCATCACCGCCAGCGTGCGTCCCTGCGTTGGACGCATCCCGCCCATCGACAACGGGAGATGGTCGATCTGCAGCTTCATGATGCCGGTTATCTGCCCATGGCGTTCCGGGCTGCACCACACCTGGCCCTCGGACCAAAGCGATAGCTCGCGCAACTCGTGGACGGCGGGATGATCGTCACCAGGGTACTGGTCCGGCAGCGGCAGGCTGGACGGATCGAAGATGCGGGTCTCGCAGCCGAAGAAGCGAAGCAGGCGTGCGGCCTCCTCGACGCACAGGCGGGAGAAGGACCGTTCGCGGAGCGATCCATACAGCAACAGGATGCGCGGCGGCGGATCGGAGGGGCCTAGCCCGAGCGCAGGTCGCCGGATGGCATACGCGACATCGAGTGCAGGCAAGTGATCGGGAGCAGGCAAGTCACGGCAGGGCATCAGGCATATTCAATCCGTAGCGCCAGAGCCGCCAGCGTGATGAGCAGGACAGGCACGGTCAGCGTGATCCCTACCCGGAAGTAGTAGCCCCATCCGATCCGCACGCCCTTCTGCTCCAGGACATGGAGCCACAGGAGCGTCGCCAGCGATCCAATCGGCGTCAGCTTGGGGCCGAGGTCGCAGCCGATCACGTTGGCGTAGATCATCGCCTCCCTTATCGAGCCGGCGGCGTGAGTGGCGTCGATCGACAGCGCGCCGATCAGCACGGTCGGCATGTTGTTCATCACCGATGACAGGAGGGCCGCGATCATGCCCGTTCCCAGCGTGGCGCCCCATACGCCGCCTTGCGCGGTGCGATCGAGCAGCGAAGCGAGATGGTTGGTCAGGCCGGCGTTGCGTAGACCATAAACGACCAGGTACATGCCAAGCGAGAAGATCACGACCTGCCACGGTGCGCCTCGTATCACCTTGCCCGTCTGGATCACGTGACCGCGCCCGGCGATCACCAGCAGCAGGATCGCGCCGGCGGCAGCGACGGCGCTGACCGGAATGCCGAGCGGTTCGAGCAGGAAGAAGCCGGCGAGCAGCAGTGCGAGGACGATCCATCCGGCACGGAACGTCGCCGCGTCGCGGATGGCGTCGCCGGGGACGCGCAACGCCGCTACGTCGTAGGCTGGGACCAGGTCGCGCCGGAAGAACAACAGCAACGCACACAAGGTGGCAATGATCGAAGCTAGGTCGACTGGCACCATCACGCTGGCATAATCCCCGAAGCCGAGATGGAAGAAGTCGGCAGAGACGATGTTGACCAGGTTGGAGACGACGAGCGGCAGGCTGGCGGTATCGGCAATGAAACCTGCCGCCATGACGAAGGCGAGCGTGGCCTTGTTGTTGAACCCGAGCGCCCGCAGCATGGCGATGACGATCGGCGTCAGGATCAGCGCCGCACCATCGTTGGCGAACAGCGACGACACGGTCGCGCCGAGCAGCACGACCAGGGCGAACAGTCGGCGGCTCCGTCCCTTGCCCCAGCGGGCGACATGGAGCGCCGCCCACTCGAAGAATCCGGCTTCGTCGAGTAGCAGACTGATGACGATGATCGCCACGAACGCGGCAGTCGCGTTCCAGACGATCCCCCATACCACGGGCACATCGGACAGCGAGACGACCCCGGCCAGCAATGCCAGTACAGCACCGCCAAGCGCGCTCCAGCCGATGCCGAGGCCTCTCGGTTGCCAGATGACGAGCGTGATCGTGGCCACGAAGATCAGAACCGCGGGCAGCATCAGGGAACGCGTTGCCCTGCGGCGTCCACCACCGGTTCGCCGTCCTCCTTTGCGAATGCGGCTAGTTGCTCGGCAGGTAGCAAATCGAGCACGGCTTCGGAGGGCCGGCAGAGCTTCACGCCCATCGGCGATACCACCAGCGGCCGATTGATGAGGATAGGGTGCGCCATCATTGCATCCACCAGCGCATCGTCGGACAGCGCCGGGTCGGCAAGGCCCAACTCGGCATAGGGCGTTCCCTTCTGGCGCAGCAGATCGCGTGGCGTCAGGCCAGCGCGGCCGATCAACTCGAGCAGCAGAGCGCGGCTGGGCGGCGTCTTGAGATACTCGACCACGTGCGGCTCGATGCCGGCGTTACGGATCATCGCGAGAACGTTGCGCGACGTGCCGCAGGCGGGGTTGTGGTACATCACGGTATCGGTCGGCATGGGGCGTCCGTTCAGCAGCACGGGGCGAGTTCGGCGACCAGCGGTGCGCACAACTCCGCGTTGCCGGCGCAGCAATCCTTGACGAGGAACAGCATCAGCCGTCTCAGCCCGTCCAGATCGGCACGGTAGATGATCTGGCGGCTACGACGTTCGGAACGGACCAAGCCAGCGCGGGCGAGGATGCCGAGATGCGTCGACATGGTGTTCTGCGGCACGTCGAGCCGACGGGCGACCTCGCCGGCGGCCAGACCACCAGGTTCATGGCGGACCAGCAGGCGGAAGGTGTCGATGCGAGTGCCTTGTGCGAGCGCTCCCAATGCCGAGACGGCGATGCTGCTCTCCATATATCCAGCATAATGGATATAAAGCTTGTGACCAGACCCGATCCTCCGTCCAGGCGCCTTATACCCCGTCGGTGCCCGTGCTGCCTCGGTAGAGGGCCGCGACTAGATCGGCCTGGGAGATGATACCGGACAGCTTGCGGTTGGCGTCGACCACCGGAATGTGCCGCACGCCGGCATCGGCCATCAAGGGCACCAGATCCAATAGGTGGCTGGTTTCGGCCACCGTGCGGACCCCGCGGGGCATGATCTGCCCGACCACTTCCGCCCGGTCGCTGTGTATCGTGTCCGGCCGGCGGATTAGGCGGCGGAAATGCCGCCAGCGCCCGTCGTAGACGTCGAGCTCAGGGTTGGCCATGAAGTCCACGTCCGAGATGAGGCCGATCACGCGGCGCGCCGGGTCCAGCACCGGCAGGGCGCGGATGCCATAGCGGCGCAGCAGCGACCATGCGTCCTGGAGCGGCGTGCCGAACTGCACCGCGATCACGTCGCGTGACATGATGTCGGCGCAGGTGATCTCTCCGGAGCGGCGACGGTAGGCGTGCATCTCCGCTCGCTGGAATAGCCGGGCCAGGTCGTCGCGGCTGATGTCGAGCACGCCGTCATACTGCCGCAGCACCGCTTCCAGGTCGGCCGGGCCGATGCCGAGCCGGGTGGTGGGTGCCTGGTCCGTCGTCCGGTGCGCCGCCGTTCGAGCGGGCTGCTGCGGGTGTGGGTAAGGGCGCCGGGTCGCGTTGTTGAAGGCAAGCGCGACGGCCGTGAGCGCCAGCGAGTTCAACAGGACGGGGAATAGCACGAAGTCGTAGCCGGCGGCGGTGATCGCCGGGCCGCCTAGCACGGCCGTAAGGGCAACGGCACCGCTGGGCGGATGCAGGCAGCGCAGGGCGAACATGGCGCCGATGGCCAGCGATCCGGCCAGGGGGGCGGCCAGCAGGGGATCGCCCAGCAGGCGCAGGCAGGTGACGCCGATCAGCGCCGACACGAGATTGCCGCCGATGATCGACCAGGGCTGCGCGAGCGGGCTGGCCGGCACGGCGAAGAGCAGCACGGCGGATGCCCCCATGGGCGCGATCAGCAGCGGCAAGGCCGCCCCGTCGCCTACCGCGCCGTGAGAAATGACCCCGGTCAGCAGCAGGCCGAGCAGCGCGCCGCAGCAGGAACGCAGCCGTTCCGTGAGACCGGCGCTGAATGGCGCAGGTAGAAAGCCGTGCAGCCACGCCGCGACTGCCGCGCGCTTGCCGGGTTGCCGCCGATTGCTCATGCCGGCTTGGGTCCAGTGCGTCCGAAAAAGGCCTGGCGTTCTCCTTCCGCCTGCACCAGCGTCGCGCGGACCTGAAGCAGGTCCTTGCGGGTGAGCAGGCCGACCAGCTGGCCCGACACCGGATCGGTGACCGCAAGCCGGCCCTGATCGGTTGACAGCATCAGGTCCACGGCCTGCGATACCACGTCGCCTGGATGCAGGACCGGCAGCGATGCGTCGGATACACGCTCGCCGACGGTGCCGTCGGGTTGCCGGCCGTCCACCAGGGTAATCTCGCGCAGCCAGCGGAGCGCGTCTGCGCGCGATACGAAGCCGACGGGGCGGTTGTCACCATCCACCACCGGATAGAAGCGGTGGCGACCGGCTTCCAGGATCTGGGTCGCGCGGCCCACTGACAGGTCAGCCTGCAGCACGTCCACATTGCGCGCCATGACGGCGCCCACCCGGGTCAGCTCGTAGGGATCGACGCCATATTCGCGGGTGATGTGCTGACCGCGGCGGGCGATCTTCTCCGTCAACATGGACCGGCGGAGCAGCAGCACGGTGACGCCGTACGCTACTGTCGTGGCCACCAGCAGGGACGGCAGCAGGGCGAGGTTCCCGGTCAGCTCCACCGCGAACAGCGCGCCCGTCAGCGGCGCGCGCATGGTGCCGCCCAGCATCGCCGCCATGCCCAGCAGCGCCCAGACGCCGGGCGCGCCCGGCAGCCAATATCCGGCCAGCCAGCCCATGGCACCACCCAGGATCAGCAGGGGCGCCAGCACGCCGCCGGACGTGCCGGACGACAGCGCCACCAGCCAGATCGCCGCCTTCACCACCAGGATCAGCAGCACGGCATGCAGCGCCAGGTTTCCGTTCAGCAAGTCGCCGATCACGTCGTAGCCGACGCCCAGCGCGCGCGGCTCGATCAGCCCGCCCAGGCCGACGACGATGCCGCCCAGCGCCGGCCACCACATCCAGTGTATCGGCAGGTGCTCGAACAGGTCCTCGAGCCCATACAGGAGCTTGGTCAGCACCGTGGACAGCAGCCCGGCGCCGACCCCGATCGCTGCGGCACCCAGCAGCCCCCAAACGGCAAGTGACCCGGCGCCCGCAAAGGGGAATAGCGGCCCGGCCCCGAACAGCAGCGGCCGCCAGGCGATCGCCACCATCGCGGCGACCACGACGGGGATGAAGGAGCGCGGCCGCCATTCGAACAGGAGCAACTCCACCGCCAGCAGCACGGCCGCGACAGGGGTGCCGAAGATGCCGGTCATGCCCGCCGCAGCGCCTGCCACCAGCAGCGTCTTCCGTTCGGCGGCACTGAGATGAAAGAACTGCGCGAACAAGGAACCGATGGCCCCGCCGGTCATGATGACCGGCCCTTCGGCGCCGAACGGCCCGCCGGTGCCGATCGAGATCGCCGACGAGATGGGCTTCAGCACCGCGACCTTGGGTGACATACGGCTGCCGCCGATGATGATCGCCTCGATGGCTTCCGGAATGCCGTGACCCCGGATCTTCTCCGAGCCGAAGCGGGCCATTAGGCCGATGACCAGCCCGCCCAGCACGGGCGCCGCCACCATCCAGAGACCCGGCGTCGCCAACGCCATCGGGCGCGTCACGGTATCCACCGCTCCGAACCAGACCAAGTTCGTGACCAAGGTGATCAGCTGCACCAGCAGCCAGGCCGCCAAGGCGCCTCCGGTGCCCACCACTATCGCCATGCCGGCCAGCAGCAGCAGCCGGTGATCCGAACGGAAATCCGCGAGCTGCCGCGTGCTCCTGCCGTTCGCAAGGTCTGCGCCTGTACTACCGTCTGCCATCCTGGATCTCCTCAGACGGCCTCCTATACGCTATACATCGTATTGCGATATATTCTGCAGGTGGATAACGGCTATGCGATAGGAGGCAAGAATGCTCACCCGAGCGCAGTACGTGTCGATCGCCGCATTTCGTCATCAGTTACGCCGGTTCCTGTCGTTCAGCGAAGCCGCCGCTAACACGGTTGGATTGCCGGCGCAGCAGCACCAGGCATTGCTTGCCATCGCCGGACACCCTGGCTCCGTGCCTCCCACGGTCGGAACGCTGGCGGACCAGCTCCTGATCGCTCCGCATACCGCGGCGGAGCTGGTGTCACGCATGGCGGAGGCCGGCCTGATCACCAAGACGCCATCCCCCATCGACCGCCGCAGGCTACACCTGACTTTGACCCAGAAAGCTGCGGCGCTGCTCGCGCAGTTGACGCGAGAACATCTGACCGAACTGGAGAGCCTGAGGACGTTGCTGGAGAAGGTCGCCGACGAAACTCCACTGAAGGCCGAGCTGCCACATCCTGAGGGGTGACGGCCTCACAAGCATACCGCTGCCGTCCACCACCCTTGCCGCGCTCACCTCAAATCCCCAAAGCGCCGAAAGACGTCACACGGCTAAAGCGTAACTCCCGCGGCCGCGCCAAAGAACGGCAGGAGGCTGGCCACGACTTCTGCGGGGCGATCTTCGGACTGGAAGTGGCCGCCCGTCGTGATCGCACCGGTGACGTCATTAGCCCATGTTTCCCAGATCTTAGTCGGAGAGGGCCGCCCGGGCACAATCTGATCGTGCGACGAGAGCATAAGCACTGGGCAGTCGAGCCTGCGATTGGCCGCGCGATCCGCGGCATCGTTGAGGTGGTCCTCGTCCAGCGCAGCCCGGTAATCCTCGCACATCGCATGTTGCACGGCCGGGTCTCGGAACGCGGCCCGGTATGCGTTCCGCGCAGAGACTTCGATCACCATCTCGCCGGCCGCTCCCTTTGACGCGAACTCCCGGTCGAGGACCATATCCGCTGTAGCGGCAAGCATGGTTTCGGGAAGAGGCGCTGCCTGCGCCAGCAGGAACCAGTGGTAGTTTATCTGGGCAAAACGGTGATCGGCGGCCTGCAGCGCATCAAAGGTCGGGACGACGGCCAACGAGGCGAAGCGCGTGACGACCCCGGGATGATCGAGCACCAGCCTATATCCAGCCCGAGCTCCGCGGTCATGCCCGGCCAGGGCGAAGCGCTCATGTCCCAGGACACGCATCAAAGCGACCAGTGCCTCGCCCACGCGGCGCTTGGTCCAGCGCGGGGTCGTCGCATGCATTCGGCTCGCGCCATAGCCTGGCAGGTCCGGGATGAGGAGCCTGTGCCGGGCCGCCAGAGCGGGCGCAACCTTGCGCCAGGCGATGTGCGTTTCCGGGAAGCCGTGCAGCAGCAGCAGGGGAGAACCTGCCCCACCGGTCACGCCGGCGAAGCGGACGCCGCCTGCCTCGACGTCCAAGGTGCGAAAGCCCGGGAAGAAGGGCGGATCGCCCGGATAGGTCTTTATCACGACGTCTCCCGTCAGCTTTTGGGAATGGCTGTCACGAAGGCGGCCAACTCCCGCCCATATCGCTCCGGCTCCTCCCAGAATGGCGAGTGGCCACTTTCCTGGAAGATCGAGAGTCGGCGACCGGGTCGCTGCGCCGCCACGCGCTCCGACATGGCGAGGCGCACCAGCGCGTCGTGGGCGCCGTGCGTCAGAAGGACGGGACCGGCATAAGCCTGGAAGACCGGTTCGAGATCGGTGATCGAGGCGCTGGTGAAGCCCTCGTTGACCGCCCGCGCCGTCATGCCGTTGACGACGAGCATGCGATCGCGGTCGGCGCCTGTTGGCGACCGGTGAAAGCAGGCGGCGAGGAAGTCGACGGTCTTCGCTACCCGTTCGACCAAATCGTGCGAACTAGTGCTCCCGGCAAAACGGCCGGCTAATGGCGTCAGCAGCTCTGGCGACAGCTTGCTGACCGCGTCGACGAGATTGAGACCGGATATCCGTCGCACACCCTGTTGCCGTAGATAGGCGCCCGCCACATAGCCGCCGAGGGACCAGCCGACCAATACCGGACGGCGTAGCCTGGTTGCGTCGATCACCGCTGCGACGTCCTCTGCCCAGCGATCTGCGTCGGCATAGGCTGCGGGATCGGCGGGCTTGTCGGAGTCGCCATGTCCGCGCAGGTCGAAGCGTACCAGTCGGAAGTTCGACAGGGCCGCATCGGCGAACTGCTTAGCCCAGCTCAGCCGACTCTGGCGCAAGCCATGGATAAACAGGATCTCAGGCGCCTCCAGATCCCCCTGCGCATCGCCGGTCAACACCGTGCCATCGGCGGAAACGACCCGGAACGTCGTGGCAGGCCCGATCAGCCTGGGTTGGGCTGCAACCGGCCGCGCCAGGCCGGCAACCGCAGTCGCTGCCAGCATCAAAGATCGGCGTGCAATCCCATGTTCTGCAATCATCGATAAGACCTGTTGCTATAGTTTATTGATCACTAAAGAAATAGGTTGGCGAGCCTCTGTCAAGTCGCTATCTACGGTCGGTATGAGCACGAAGCCCGTCACGGGCCGACCCGCACCGCCAAGACCGCGCGGCCGGCAATCCACCTTTGACCGGGAGGAAGCGCTGGAAAAGGCGCTGGAGCTGTTCTGGCGGCATGGCTACGAGGGCGTGAGTCTCGCCGAGTTGACGGCGGCCATGGGGATCGCGCCGCCCAGCCTCTACCACGCCTTCGGCAACAAGGCCGATCTCTACCGAGCCGTGCTGCGCCGTTACGGCACCGACGGCATGACCCCGGCGGACATGGCTGCCGCTCCTACCGCCCTGGAGGCGGCGCGGCGGATGCTGGAGCGTGGCGTGGCCGCCGTGACCCGGCCGGGACGGCCGCTCGGCTGCATGATTTCGAGCGGGATGCTGATGACGGGTGCGGAGAACGCCAGCCTCGCGGTCGAGCTTCGCGCCCTCCGCTCGGGCCTGAAGGACGCGCTGCAGCACCGCATCGAGCAGGACGTGGCAGAGGGGATGCTATCTACTGCGACGAATGCGGAAACGCTGTCGCGCTTCGTTGCTTCGGTCCTCCAGGGTCTTTCCGTTCAGGCCCTGGATGGTGCATCGGCCGAGGAACTGCGGGCGGTTGCGGCAACGGCGCTGCAGGCTTGGCCTGTGGGCTTGGATGGGGCCGCACCGTCCGTCACCGTGCCGTCTCGCGAGCGACCGAAATCGTCTTGAGCGCGCCGGCTACAAGCCTCCCGTGCACCGTGACGCAGCGATTGCGAAACGCCCGCCGCCGCATGGTGACGGCGACGATCCGCTCTCGGCCAACCTTGCTGTTGCCGTGAAAACAGCGCCGATGGCCAGTGTGCCGCGACGATTCGTTGCGAGATCGGTAAGCAAACCGTTTGCCGCGCGCTTTGAGGTTCTCCTCGCTTGCGCCGTGCTGGCCGCCGCTCCCTCCCAGGCACGGTCGGCACGCATCGTTTGGGCCTGGGAACGGCCGGAGATCCTGGACACGCTGCCTGCCGATGTCGGCATCGCCGCCGTGACCGGATTCATCCGGCTGCGTGGCGACGCGATCGTGGTGCGGCGCGGGCGGCGTTTTCCGCTGGTGGTGGCGCCGGGTCGTCCGCCGCCGATCGCCGTGGTGCATATCGAGCTGGACCAGAGCCGCCCACTGCAGTGGAGCCCGGCGCTGGCCGACCAGGTCGTGGGTGCGGCGTTGGCGTTCACCCGAGGCGCGGCACAGGTGCAGGTGGACATGGAAGTCCGCACCAGCCAGCGCGACGCCCTGCTTGACGTGCTGCGAGGCGTCCGCACCGGATTGGCGGTTGGCGCGACCCTGTCCATGACCGCGCTGGCTTCCTGGTGCGAGAACGAGGCCTGGCTGGATGCGGCGCCGGTGGACGAGATCGTACCCATGCTGTTTCGCATGGGGCCTGGCGGCTACCGGCTACGGGCCAAGCTGGCGGCGGGCGGAGATTTCACCGATCGGCGCTGCCGCGATGCCGTGGGGATCGCCGTGGACACACCTACGGTCGTGCCGCCGGGCCGTCGCGTGTATATCTTCAATCCGCGACCGTGGGATGCGGCCGCGATCGCCGCCCTCCCACCAGGATAAGCGTATGGTCTTCCGGTTCCGCTCCATACTCCTCCTCGCCTGCGCCGTGACCCTCGCGGGCAGCCCGGTCCGCGCTTCTACGGACGGCAACGTCAACGATTGGAGCCTGAACGAACTGGGTGGATCCGCGGCCGACCTGCACCTGCTGCAAGCCGGCGCTCCCGGCGTGCTCCTGGCCAGCTCCCCCGCCAGCCTGCTGTTCGTCGGCTGGCGCCGCCTGCATGGGCAAGCCGTGAGCGACGAGGCGTTGGCGGCGCTGGCGGTCCCATGCTGCGGCACCACCAGCTACGGTCCGACCGACGCCGTGACCGCCTGGTTGAACGCGCGCAAGGTCGTGCCGGGCGCCCCCGCCTTGGCAAGCATCGACACGGAACGCCCCGGTCCCGACCACACCAGCGAGCCCAACTGCTTGGACGACGCCTTTCGCACCGCCGCGCGCACCATGGCGGACCGGGCCGGAGCCCACGGCGCAGCGTCACCGGAGGTCGGCGCCTGGCTGGGCGGGCAGGACACCGTGTTCCGCGCCTGTGCCACGCCGGTTGCGGCGCTGCCGGCCTTGCCGGCTGCCGCACCGGACTGGCTGGCGGCCGACCACCGCTACCAGGAAGCGGCCTTGGCCTTCTACGGGGCGAACTACCCGGCAGCAGCAGCGGCCTTCGCGGCGATCGCCGCCGATGCCGGGTCACCCTGGCGGACGATGGCACCCTACCTGCGGGTGCGGGCGCTGCTGCGTCAGGGCTTGGCCTCCAAGGCTGCGCCGGACTTGGCGGCGGCGCGGGCGGCGGCAGCGGCCATTCCACCCGGCGCCGTGCTGCACGATGCGGCGACCAGCCTGGGCAACATGGCCCAACTACGCGGCGACCCGGCCGCCGCGTCCACTCGCCTGGCCATGGCCCTGGCGCAGCCCACGCTGACCGGACAGGCCGCCGCGGACCTGAAGGACTTGCAGTCGCTGAACATCGGAGTGCCGGCCCCGGAGTTCCTGGACTGGATCAAGACGTTCAAAACCGGAGCCGGCGCCCCACCGGTGGCGCCCGACGATCGCGGCACACCCTTGGAGCGTGCCCGGGCGGCGGACGCACGCCGTGTCGGCGCCCTGGCCCATGCGCGCGACCGCTACGCCGTCACGCAGGACGCTGCCTGGCTGCTGGCCGCTCTCGCCCTCAGCCAGCCGGACGACCCCGCTTCAACCACCGAGTTGCAGGCTGCTGCGGCACTGGAACCCGGCGCTCCGGCCTACCTCACCACCCTGTATCATCGCATCCGTTTGACGGTCGCCACCGCCGACCTGGCTGCGATCCGTGCCCTGCTCGATCCCGTGCTGGCCCGTACGGACCTGACCGGCACCAGTCGCAACCTGTTCATGGCGGAACGGATGCTGGTGGCCACGGACACCAGCGAGATAGCCCACCTGGCACTGCGCGCCCGCATCTGCGCCACGGACGCGGACCACTGCAAGAGTCAGGACTGGGGTTACGGCAGCACGGCCACCGGCCTGTTCGACGCACCGGCGGAAATCGCCACCAGGGGCCTGGGCGATGATGCAAGCTACCTGATAGACCGCATGGCCCTATCCAGTCGGATGGCGCTGGGCAGCGAGGCGTCGCTGCCTGCACCCATTCGCCTCGACCTCGCGCTCACCAACTTCGCCCGCGCCGTGCTGCTGCACGACACGGCCGCCACCGACACGTTGTCGCGGCAGCTGCAGATCCTGCTGCCGGTCATGTCGGCGGATTTCGCCGCGATCCCCGCCGCACCCGCCGGGGCGGATCGGCGATTTGCGGAGTTCCTGGTGTTCGCCAAGCTTCCGGGCCTGCGGACGGACCTGCTGGACTACACGAGGCCGACCGGCACGGTGGCGGAGTTCGGCGGCAACTGGCCGAACTGGGTGGTGCTGGGCCGGCCGGACCCGGACATCATCCCGCCTGCCCCGGTGCTGTACGGCAATAACGGCTACCAGCAGGTGGATGTTCCTGCCGGCACCGACCTCGGTGATGGCCACGTGCGCCTCCCGGACGTGGTGTGCAAGACCATCTGCAGTGCGGGCGGCTTTGTGCCCCGTCCTCCATCGTTCCTGTCCGCGGCGGCGGCCCGGGCTACGGCCGAGCGCCGGCTGCTACCGCCACCGGGCCGTTACGTGGACACGGGCGGCTACACTGCCGACCGTCGCGATGCATTCCCAAATCCAGCCGGCGTCGACATCAAGCCGCTCGTGGCCCCGCCGGGTGCCACCTACGTCTGGGACTTCATCCTGGACTACGCGAACCAACACCCGCGAGATCCTCGCGTGCCGGAAGCGTTGCACTGGGTGATCCACGTCGGACATTACGGGCAAGGCCACAACCATTCCGGCAAACGGGCCTTCACGCTTCTTAAAAGCCGCTACCCGGCCAGCTCGTGGGCCAAGCAGAACCAGTTTTATTACGACTGACCTCTACTTCGGAAAATAGGAGGGGTGATACGGACAAGCAATGCCGATCAACCTTCAAATGTGTCAGCGACGCGCAGCCTTGCTGCCGACCGTCTCGTCCCACCGCCGGAAGGCGAGGACGAGTTGCTCCGGCTTGAGCGGCAGTTCGATCGGGTAATCAGCAAAAAGCGACGCGTATTCAGGTCGGCCATACTCGCCAATGACGGTCTGGCTCTTGGCCGGCGCCAAATCGAGCGGCACGTTCTTCACGGCCGGGCCGGGATACAGATAACCCTCGTCATACGCGTAAGCCTGCATCTTCGGCTGCAGCACATAGGCCATCATATCCAGGACGACCGCCAAGTGATCGGCCGGAAGCCCTTTCGGGACCACCATGTAGTTGGCATCGGACACCCAGTGATGTTCTTTCATCACCGCGATCCTGGCCTCCTTGGGCACGATCCCCAGTGCACGAGGATTGATGTCCCAGCCCGTCGTCGAGACGATCAGATCGCGAGAGCCGTCGCCCAGCTCCTTCATCGTGGCGCCCGTTCCGGTCGGATAATATTCGATGAAGCTGCCCAGCTCCTGCAGATACGCCCACGTCTTGTCCCAGCCATTGACGGGATCCTTGGGATCTCGATCGCCGAGCAGGTAGGGCAATCCCATCATGAAGGTTCGCCCAGGCCCGGAGTTGGTCGGTCGCGCATACATGAAGCGGTTGGGATGCGCCTTGGCCCACGCCAGAAGCTCCTCAGCCGAGCCTGGCGGCACAGGAACGGTATCCGGGAGATATTCCAAGAGCGGCCCGGACGGATAGTACGAGCAGACGATCCCGTAATCGCCACCTTGCGCGCGTTGCAGGTTTAGCGCGGCGGGCAGGTAGTTGTTGTAGAGATCCGGAAAGCTGTCTGCGTAGGCCGGCAAAATAGGCTGCCAGAGATCCTGCGCCAACCCGGCCGAAAGCCCATCGCTCGCCGTGAGAACGAGATCTAGGTCACTGCGGCCGGCGTCCTGCTGCGCCTTGATCTTGCTGGCCAGCTCCGGTGCCGGTGCCTTCACGAAGGCGATGTGGGAGACGAGGTTGCCATGCGTCGCCCGATAATCCTCGAATGCCTGCTGATGCAGTGCCAGGGCGCCGGCAACGTCGATGATGTTGAGCGCCACCGGAGCTGTCGGCCGTGGCGGCGGTGCGGCATGCGCTCGCCTGCCAAACGTCGTCGCAGCCAGCGCCGATCCGGCAAGACCACCGGTCACGGCACGGCGTGGCAGGAAACGGTCAACCATGAACGGGCAATCCTTCTACGCATGGGTTGGTAAAACACCGCTCGACGCCGCCGACACGGACCCGAGCTGGATACAGCCCGGGCCACCAATCGACCGAGCTCTCCGGCAACGTGATGCCAAAAGCATCCAACGCCGGCGCGAGCGCCGCGGCCGGGACTGCCGACGCCATGGACAGAGCATCGTCCGGTGTCGCGATCCTCCACTGGACTAGGTTGCGCACCGCCGCATCGAGGCACAGTGACGACCCGGCCAGCCCAAGCGCGCCCGGCACCCGCACCGATCCATCGGCACCTTGCGTCACCGTCAGATCGGCAAATCGATACAAGCCCGGTGGAGCGGCTGCAGCGGCGGTGGCATCGGTCACCAAGAAAGCTCGGCCGGGTCCCTTGGCGCGGATCATGGCCTTCAGCGCGAAGGGCGGAACGTGAATACCGTCCGCGATGAAGCTGGCGCACAAACGGTCGTCACTCAATTGCGCAAAGATCGAGTTGTCGAGCTTGGCCATCAAAGGCGGCAAACCGTTGCCCAGGTGAGTGGAGAGAGTTGCGCCCGCGGACGCGGCGCGGGTCACGGTATCGGACGGCGCCGCGCTATGGCCGATCGCTACCAGCATGCCGGCGCGCCGGGCTGCCGCAATGCACGCAGTGCTGCCGGCAAGCTCCGGCGCGAGCGTCAGCATCAGGATCGGGCGCTGCAACCGGGCTCCCAGGGCCTGAATTACATCGAAATCCGGCGCCAGCATGGCGCCCGGCGGGTGACAACCGGCGTAGCCCGGCGCCGAGTTGAGAAAGGGACCTTCCAGGTGATAGCCGGGGCACATCAACGGGCCGAGCCGACTCCCGGCTATCGCCACATCCAATGTGTGGAGGCGGCGTGCCAGCACCTCCAAAGGTGCCGTGATGACGGTCGGCAGACAGCACGTGACTCCGGTCGCCAGCATCGCCTCCAAGGCGAGGTCAAGGGTCTCGGCTGTCAGCGCCGGTGAATCATCCGCGGCGTTGAAGTCGACACTGGCGAAACCGTTGACCTGTAAGTCGACTAGGCCATCCATCACGAGCCGGAACGGCCGCGCAGCAACGATGCCGCAGGAGGATCGACGTAAAGCCGAACTGCGGGATGGCGTTGCAGGATCGATCCCGGATGCAGGGGCGTGACCGGCCCCTCGACGGCGTCGCGCACGGCTTGGGCCTTCCGCGCATCGGGCACGGACAGCACGATCAGCGCACTGCGCATGATTTGTGGCACGCTCATGGTGACGGCCTGGCGTGGAACGTCATCAAGCGTCGCGAACCATCCTTCGCCGAGCTGCTGCGCCCGGCAGGCTTGGTCCAACGTCACGACGATGAAGGGTCGATCGGTGGTGAAATCCGCTGGCGGATCGTTGAACGCCAGATGGCAGTTCTCGCCCAACCCGGCGAAACACACATCCACCGTTCGGTTTGCCAGCAGCGCCGACATCCTGCCGGCCTCGGCTTCGACGTCTGTTGCCCCGCCGTCGATTTCCTTCAAACCGGCACGACCTTCCAGTGGCTCGGAAAACCGTTTGCGTAGATAGCCACGGAAGCTGGCAGGATGCTCTGGCGCAAGGCCGATATATTCGTCGAGATGGAACGCCGTTACGCGATTCCACGCGATGTCTGGCGCCGCGACAAGGGCGGCCAAGGTGTCGAACTGACTGGCGCCCGTAGCAAGAACA
Source organism: uncultured Acetobacteraceae bacterium (assembly GCA_964613945.1). GTDB lineage: Bacteria > Pseudomonadota > Alphaproteobacteria > Acetobacterales > Acetobacteraceae > JAVVHH01. The sequence goes on along the minus strand of CAZTJC010000005.1, from coordinate 79,095 downwards.
ATCGTTGCCTCACCCCGTGCCGCAATCGCCGCGCGGATGGCTTCGGCTCCTGCCTCGGCCGCACAGCGACCGAGTTCGGTTTTGGTGGAGCAGATATGTGGCTCGAGCATGTTTCAACAAAGCCCATGAAAACCGGACTGGCAACAGTCCACCAAGAGGGATCCTGTTGGGATACTGGCGTCATCCGCACTGTAACGAACATCGAGCGGAATTTCAGCCGTTGCCTCTTGCATGCTCGGAAGCAAAACGTCGGATACCAGTCGATTTAGAACTGGGCCGACGGCATAATAATTGCCGAACAATCATTCGATTGCATGAGCTGCCGATCTAGCGAGGTTCATGCGCAAGGTTTCCGGTGATCTCGGCGACGCGTCTCAGCGCGTCGGCGGAAAGCTGCCCCTTGGCGGTAGCCGCGACTGCGTCCTCGAACTGTGCCAAACTTGCCATACCGACCAGGATCGTTCCCATTGCGGGATGCGAGATCGCGAAGCGGATGGCAGCCTCTTGTAGCGAGGTCGCGAAGCCCTCCGTGACGAGCGGCATGAACCGTGACGCTCGCTGGAGGTCGGTCTCGTAGGACGATGCCGAGCCGATTGGTTCGGGTGCGGGGCTGGCGACCGGATGGCGATCGGTCGTGCCGCTCAGGGCGCCGCCGGCCAGCACCCGGATGCCGATGACGCCCGTGCGCGCCCGGCTGGTGTGGTCGAACAAGCGGCCGTAATCCTGCGCCGGGAAGCCGGCGGGCAAGGAACCGCCGGCCGAGGAATTGAGCAGGTTGTAGACCACCTGGGCGCTGCCGAACCCACCGGCGTCGATGACCTGCTGCAACGCGGCGGTCTCGCCAATGGCGGTCAGCCCGGTCATCCGCAGCTTGCCGGCGGTCCGAAGCGCTTGAAAGGCGGGCACGACCTCCTCGAGCACTTGGCGCACACTTAGGCTCTTGCCGCCCCCGTTATGCGTTATGGCGTTGTGCAGGTGGAAGATGTCTACGTGATCGCGCTGCAGTCGTCGCAGGCTCGCGTGCAGCGATTCCGTTACCGCATCCCCGATACGGCCGAATTCGGCCGGGCGCAGACCGACCTTCGTTCCGATCACGACCTTCCTCGCGCCAAGCGTCCGGAGCGCGCTGCCCAGATGCTGTTCCGACGCGCCGTCGCCATAGCTTGCCGCAGTATCGAAATAGTTGATCCCGACCTCAAGCGCACGAGCGACGGCGCGCTCCTGTTCGGCGCGAGCACCGCGTACCATTAACCCGCCGACCGATCCGCATCCAAAGCCGAGCACGGGCAGCGGCGTTGCGTTCGGACCGAAAGGATGCGTTCCGACGTGCATGATCTACTCCTGAGTCGATGAAACGGCTTAGCACGCGGGATGCGCGGCGAGATCGCCACCATCGGTCAAATCGTTCGGAGTTGTCGACGACGCTCGATAACTCGACCTGATCGCGCGACCGCCTCGTCGCCCCCTGGTATCCAGGCCGGGCTCGTAGCTGTGTTTCCTGGCATGCAGTGATTCGCCTGCGATAACAGCATCAAAGATCTGCCCCACGGAATTTTCGGTGTTGTCCCGACTTGGGCTGCCTCCGACAGCGTGGTGTATTTACCTGAATCGGAGGTGGGCGATGCCGGGTGACGCGAAGGCAGAATGGGTGAAACGTGTACTGGGCGTGATCGTCGCCACGGCGCCGCCGGATGGTGGCCCGGCCGCGACGTTCGACGAGGTTGCGTTCAAGCGCTCGTTCCGCGCCGCGCTTGCCACGTGGCGTGACGCGTCCGAAAGCGTGGAAGCGCAGCTAAACGACATCCGCAAGGCACTATTGGACACCGATGACGACGAACTACACCGCATAGCCGAATACGGGCTGAACGGCATCACCGATCGCCGTAAGGTCGGGTTGCATGCAGCGTTGCTGGAACTTGGGCAGGCGGCCGGAGCGGCGGTGCCACCGCTGGCAAAGAAGGCGGCGCAAGCCGCAGTGGAATACCAGCTCTTCGTGCGGTCGGACGCGCGGGTGACAGCGTGTGACCTGTATCCCGACATCAAGACGCCGATCGGGCCGACCCTGGGCGAGGCGTTGGGCAAGCTGGCCCAGGCGCTGGCTGTATAAGTTTCGGAGTTCCCCCATGTCGCACAGTGCCACCCGCTCCCGCTCCGATAACCTCTTCGAAAAATGGTACACAGCCATAAAAGACGCGTTCGGCGTCGGCAGCGGGGCAACTGACGTTGCGCCCACCACCGGGCGCGTGTCGAGGGGCCGCTTGGCAACGTTGCGCAAGACATATGAGGCGGTGGGAACGCAGTCGCCGGAGATTGCCATGCGGCCGCTGCAGGACATCGCCAGCGCGTTGGGTGTGGAGGAAATGCTGGCCGCGGATGCGGGTGAGCAACCGGTGCGGGAGGTGCAGGATCTCAAGCGAGACGTCATGGCAGCGATCGAAACCTGCAATGTACGGGCAAGGGAAGTCAGCCAGGCTCACCTCACGGATTGGCAACAGGGGATGAATACGCTGCCGGCGGCGGGCGCCACGGGCGATAGTCGGGCGGCACGGGCAGATGCGATCCAGAAACTGCTGGCGAGGATCGAGCCCGGGGTGGCACGCGACACCTACATGCTGAAACAGATCGACCGGCAAGCAGCGGTCGGTACGTTAGAGGCGCTGCAGCTGATGGCGAGTAAGGCGGAAGAACTGAAGGAAGCGTTGAAGGCTCTGCGCCCGAAGCCGAACCCAGACGCTGGTGAGCCGACCCGGCTGCCGGAGGTCGCGCGGCCCGCGATCAAGGGTGATCTGACGGAGCAGGATCAGAACGACCTTGCCCGGGCCATGAAGGAAACCCAGGCCGCCATGGGTGCCGACCGTCAGACCGATCCGGCTACGGTGAAGGCGGCAGTGGCGCTAATCGCCAAGGGAATCGATGTAAAGGATGCCCACGCGGCGATGGTTGAGTTGGGCACCTGGGACAAGGTGAAGGAGCACTATCGCAGCCTTCTCAAGGCGGGAAGAGGCGACGAGGCCAAGGCGTTCATGGCCCGCATGTGGTGGTTCCGCCGCATGACGGTGGACGGCGAGATGACGAGGTTGCAGGAGAAGTATGACTTCATCTGGGGCAGCGTCGGCAGCGACAACCCGGAAAGCGATTACGACCTAACGGTGCGGACTCATCCGGCAAAGCCCACGGATGACGTGAAATGGGACTACCAGATCGTGCAGCTGGCCAACACGGCTCTCACCGCGCCGTTCGGGGGCAAGCCGCCCGGCATCGTGTTCGACACCAACCTGTATGCCGAGGCGGCGGCCAAGCCGCAGGCGTTGTCGGACGATCAGAAGCGCAGCCCGGCGATCCAGGCCATGGGTGCCATGAAGGAGCAGGGGCAGGATGTGGGCGCGCTGATGAAGCTGCGCCGTTTCATGGAGTGGGACGAGTACGAGGACTATAAGGCAGCCATGCTGAACGGCATGGCGGATGCCGCAGACCGCGTGCTGGTGCAGCGACAGTTCGACGAGGCGGATTCACTGTTCCTGATCGCCCGCGCGGAGCAACTGCGTGAGGCGGCCAAGCTGCTGCCGGCCCAAGAACGCGGGAAGCAGGAAGACAAGATCAGCAAGCTGGAGAACTCTCCGGATGGGCAACGCGAGCTGCTGGCGATGGCGGCGGAGCTGGAGCACGATCCCGCGACGTCCATGGCAGCCAATAACGCGCTGTACACCGAAAAACTGACAGCAGTGCGCAATTTGGAAGCGGAGTACGATGCTGCAACGGATGCCACGGCCAAGGCCGGGCTCCTTGCTCGGTTGAAGTCGCTGCAAGCGGACGCGACATTCTTCGCTGCTGAGGCCTACCACAGCGAGGGGCCGCTACAGCACGTGGTAAAGGCCGGGCAAAGCAGCCGGTTGGAGATCGCGGGTAACGGCGTCGCCTACGTTGACGACATGGCGAAGAATAAGGCCATCGACGAGCTGAAGACGAAGAAGCTAGAGGCGCTGTCGGCCAACCAGATGCTGCAGTCGTTCAACGAGAACTTGGGCGACCTGCTTAAAGATCTTAGACATTACGCCGCAGAATCATTTCCAGGGCTGGGGTTCTATCGCTCCTCCAAGTATATCGAGCGGCTTTGCGACGCGGCTTCGATCATCAAGCCTAAGCTGCCCGAGGCCCTTCAAACCAAGTTCGAGGCGCTGACGTTCGGCGGCCGGACGCCAGACCAGGTGCGGACCTCGGTGGCGAAGCTGGTGGACATACGGGGCGAGAAGTCCGGCTTCTTGCCCCGTATGGGAGCTGAGTTCGACCCGGAAGCGGAGAAACAGGCCTTTGCCATGCAGCAAATGGACTCGATCTTCCCGGGTGTAGTGACGTTGCCGGACTTGGCCAAAGTGGCCAGCACTTTCGGCCAGCAGGTCAATGCCCTTGTACGCACCGCCATCACCAAGGATATGAGGGCGGCCCAGGAGAATCCCTATTTCCCGAAGGACGGGAAGGCCTAGGCACTCGCCAGCCTGAAGCGAGCCGGCAGGTCTCCAACCATAGCCTTATTTGTTCGTGCGGCCTTCCTCATGCTCAGCCACGCCACCCTGGGCGTTGGTGCCGTTCTCGACGTCACCCTCGACCGTGTTGTCGCCCTCGATGGATTCCGGATCCTCGCCGGTGCGGAACGCGCCCTTGGAGCTGCCGATACCTGGGTTACGCTCGAGGTCGCTCGGCGGGTGGGGGACGTCGGGTGGAAGTTCCTTGAAATGCTTGGACGAGGTCATCGACTTACTCCTGGATGGAACAAGCCGTGAGGTGGGGGGGATTGTTGGAAGCGCTAGACCATCCTGCCGTCGCCACGATGGTATCCAGCGATGTTGTTTCAGGTAGCGGGGGCCAAGACTTGCCGCCTCCTTAGCCCCTGTCAAAGGCAGGCCGAGCTATTCTGGACCGGGTTGAGCGGAGTTCCCGTTCAAGTAGGGGAAAGCGGCCATGAACGCTGGTCGCTAGTTCAGCGTCCAGCCGGCCGGCATGGCTGCCAAGGGCGTCGAGCCGTCTGGTGTGCCCTCATTCCCGGCCGCAAGTTGCATGGCCACCAACACGTAGGTACCTGACACGGTGACCAGATCCACGATCTGCTGCTCGCTCATCGATTGCTTGGCACGGGCGAACGTCGCTTCGGAGAGTTCATGCTTCGTGGAAAGCTCCACGCACAAATCGTATACGACGGCCTCGTCGGGTTGCATGCTGGTCGGGCGTTTCCCGTCGTGGAGATCGGCAGCCACGGCTTTGGAGAGTCCGGCCTTGATGGCGAGGGGGTAATGCGCCTTCCACTCGACCTGAGACGTCCAGAGGCGGGCCTGGATCAGGATGGCGAACTCGTTGAGCCGGCGCGGGACCGACGTGTTGAAGCGGATGTAGTCCAGCAGGGCGACCTGCCGCTTGGCCATGACCGGGCTACGGAGCATGACGTTGTAGGGCCCCTGGATTCCGAGGCTGCTCACCTTGAGTACCTCGTCCGCAACTTGATGCTGCTCCGGCGTGAGCTCCTCGACGGTCAACTGCTTGAATCGCTTCGTCTCAGCGGCAGCGAGGACCAGCGTCGGCACCATCAGCGCCCCGAGCGCGCCCAGCACCTTGGCTTTAAAATCAACCATGTCGTTTCTCCCTGTTAGCCGCCCTGTTCCCGGGCTGGTTGAGTGTGGACCGTTGGTGGGTGCTGATCCACCAGTCAGCTGCATGCTCCAGTGCTTCGGTGACCGTCAGGTATGGGAGCGCCCAGTGTTGCAGCAGCCTATCTACAGATTGCGAACGCGGTAGGGTTGATCCCACCATCAAGAGTTTTCATGCCGAAACGCGACCTAGAAGTCGTGGAATCCGGGAGGCGGGATGCGGCGCATCGATGCGGCCTCATAGGCCGAGGCGATTTGCAACAAAACGTCTTCGGCTCCAAGCTCGGCGCGAAATACCAACGAAAACGGCAAGCCCGGCGCCGCGAGTGCGGTGGGTTCGTCGGATAGCGTCGGCTCGTAACTCTTACGATCCTTGCTGAGCCGGAACACCGGATCGTAGGCCACGGCCACGTAACCCGCCGGGACCAGAACTTCGGTCAACCCGGCATTCGGCCCGTAGAACGACTCCAGCCTTAGGTTCTGCGGCACCCCTGGCTCGATGGCTCCGCCGATCTTACCAGGCGGGAGTGGCGTATGCAGCCGCACGAGCGCATCGAGGCGGTTCTCCAGCAATACCATGCTGTCCACCCGCCGCAGCAACTCACGCAGCATGATGCGCTCGTTCACGCCTTGCCGACCCCGCAACGAATTGCGCGGGTCCGTCACTTCTTCCCAGTTGCGAAATGCTGAACGCTGATCGTCGCCCCAGAACTTCGAGCGAGCGTTCAGTGCCGTCCAGTCGGCCAAGGTCTCGCGCAGGCCAAGTGCCGCCCAGTCGGCCGATCGTCGGGACAGGTATTGAGAGATATGAAACCGAAACGTGGTGGCGAGCTCTTGCTGCTGAATCGTGGCGATATTGAGGTTGGGCGGCGGTTCGATTTGCCCCTCAGCCATCGCTACCATGTAGTCGACCGGCGCCAGATCACCGCTGCCGAAGACCACACCGGGAAGGAACTCGGTCGGCCGGATCGCGGCCGCGAACGCGTCGAACAAAGGCTGGCCGTCCTCGCGCAGCCTGAACAGAAGTTCCGGCATGAACACCGGCACCAGTCGCGCCACAGCCTGCCTGAAGGTGGTCTTCATCGGTTCGCAGGACGGATCGGGCGTCCAGAGCGGGTCGGCCGATTCCACCAGCGTCGCCCCGAGATGCTCGCCGAGCACGGTGCGGATTTCGGCAGCGGCGGCCGTGGTGATGGGCTCGACCAGCTTGATGCCCGGGTTGAGCATCGACTCCCGCAC
>CAZTJC010000005.1:29289-72120 GCA_964613945.1 uncultured Acetobacteraceae bacterium | reverse complement strand
CGGCCATACGCCGCGTCCAGCTCCGCCGCGCGCTCCAACGCGTCCGGCAGATGCCGAAACATCTCGCACATCGGCGGCGCTCCGGGCGGCAACGGCCCGTCATATGGCGCGCGGTCGAACGCGCCGGCACAGGTGACGGACCGTTCGCCGCGAATGTTCAGCGTCGAGAGGGCGTTCACTTGGCCGGCGTCGGCAATGCCGGTGATCATGCCGTATTGCTGTTGCACGGAGGGATCCGACCGGGTCGGCTCCATGCGCCCGAACTCGAGCGGCGGCCCGGCGTAGCGATCCAAATCCGGCAAGATCGACGATGCCGGCACCGTCTGCTGCGGAAAGCGGAGTGCCGCGCCTCCGCGAATGGCGCCGACGGCTTCCGGCACGGGAGCGCCGTCCGCCGTCATGAGCATGCTGCACACGCCGTTATAGGCCCGCACACGCGCGAGATATTGCTGAACCACGTCGACGCAGCTCGTCCGCCCTTTCCGGATCGCGTCATGCAGTGCCTCGATGGTGGCCTCCTCCACGCGGAATGGCATCTCGGTCATGCTCGGAGCTCTCCGTGATCTCAAAAGGTCGGTGGCGTGTTGATGAAGATCACGCGCGCACGCTCGGGGCCGGTATTGCGATATCCGTGCGGCGTTTCGGAGCGGAAGACGAACGAGTCCCCCGTCTCGAGCGCGAACACGTCGTCTCCCACGGTCAGTTCCAGCGTGCCCTCGATCACGTAGCCGACCTCTTCGCCATCATGCGTGATCATCCCGTCGCTGCCGCCGCCGGGCTCGATGATGTGGATGCTGCCCTGGAGCATGTGCTCGGGGGCATGTGGAATCAGGCGCTCCATCAGGATGCCGGATCCGCTCCGGAGCGGATCGATCGCGACCACCGGCCGTTCGCCGACCCGGTAGACGATGCGCCCGACATCGTGGGTGCGGGAGAACAGCTCGCCGATCGTGAGGTCCAGCACCTCCGTCACCCGATGCAGGACGGAGAGCGACGGCACCACCCGGTCGTTCTCGATCTTCGACAACATGCTTTCGGAACACCCCGCCAGTGCCGCAAGCTCGCGCAGGCGCAACCCTCGTCCAAGCCGTGCGTGCCGTAGGCGCAGTCCGATACGGATCTCAGATGTCTGCTCGACCGTCGCCATCGCTCGATGGTGTCACGTCGCATTGTTTGTATTCAAGTGTGTTTCTGTCTGTTCAAGTCACTTGAATGACGGCAGCATCGGACCGGAACTAGCTCGGGTGCGGCATGGACGCTGAAGCGAAACTGATCGATGCCGTGATGACGGTTCGAACCGCGCATTTCGAACCGTACGGTTGGCATCACTGGCCCGATTATCCCTGGTGGTCGTATCAATTCCGCCGCGGCCTGGGCGAAACCCAGCTTGGCGGCGGCGCCGTCAGCGAATGCTTCCAGGCCGCTGCCCGCATGACTCCCGGCGATGACGAGAGCTGGTATCGAGAGTGGCTCCACGTCGCCCGGCGCAATCATGCGCGCGGCGACGCAGCGGAGGCTGCCGGCCATGTTCGCACGGCACAGAATTGCTGGCACCGGGCTGCCGACTACTATCGGCAGGCAGAGTTCTGGCTCGATGGCGAGGACCCGCGACGGCTGGCTGCCTTTGAAGCGATGGAGGCGTGTTCGCGCGGCGTCCTGCGCCATCTCTCGCCGGCCGGCGAGGCGGTGGACATCCCATATGAACACGGTACGGCGCTATGCGCCTATTTCGTACGCTCGCCCTGGGCAGCGGGCAAGCAGCCGGTGCTGATCTGCATGGGCGGGCTGGACAGCATCAAAGACGAGATGTGGTTCATGCAGGCGCACGGCGCCCTTGCCCGCGGCATCTCGGTCCTGATGATCGATGGACCCGGCCAGGGCGGCACGCTGCGCCGGCACAAGATCCGCACCCGACATGATTACGAGGTGCCGATCGGCCGCTGCATCGACTGGCTGGAGCAGCGCACGGACATCGATCCCGCCCGCATCGCCGTATGCGGCTCGAGCCTGGGCGGCTACTATGCGGCGCGTGCCGGGTCGTTCGAGCCACGTCTGGCCGCCTGCATCTCGCATGGCGCCATCTGGTCCATCCCGTCGCTATGGGCCGGTGCCGGCGAGGATCACGGCCTGGCCGATCACATCAAGTGGGTGTTCGGCGCGCCCAGCATGCAGCAGGCGATGCAGATGGCCGCTCCCTTCACCGTCGACGGCGCGCTGCCCAACATGCGTTGTCCGTATCTGATCGTGCATGGTGGTTTCGATGTCCTTGGCGTCGGCCAGGCGCAGCGCGTCTACGATTACGCGATCGCCAGCGGCGTCGATGCGACCTTGCGCGTGTTGAGCGCCGAGGAAACCGGCGCCGATCACTGCCAGCACGACAACCCCACGGTCGGGCAGGAGGTCATGGCCGACTGGCTCACCGACCGTTTCGGTATCGACCAAACCCAACTCAGCTTGGGTGCCGGCGCATGAGCGGCCCGATCAGCTTCCGCGACCGTGTCCCGTATGCGTCCATCCATGGACGCCCGAAACTGACCCTGCCCGGCGGTGCCCGGGTTGCGGTATGGACGATCGTCAACGTCGAGAACTGGCAGCCCGACGTTCCGATGCCGCGGACCGTGCTGCCGCCGCCGATGGGTCAGCCCTTGCTGCCGGACCTGCCGAACTGGGCATGGCACGAATATGGCATGCGCGTTGGCATATGGCGTTTTTTCGAGACATTGGCCAAGCGGAACCTGAAGGCGACGTTCGCCCTCAACGGAACCGTGTGCGAGCTGTATCCGGAGATGTGTGCCGCGGCGCACGCCGCCGGGTGGGATTTCATGGGGCATGGCTGGGTACAGAAGCCGATGCACCGGGTCGATGATCAGCGCGCCGCCATCCGTGCCACGATGGACACGATCGCCAAGGTGACGGGCAAGCCGCCCCGCGGATGGGAGAGCCCGGGACTCACCGAGACGCCCGAAACGGCTGACCTGCTCGCCGAGGAAGGCATCGAATACGTGGCCGACTGGGTGTTGGACGATCAACCCATCCCTATCCGCACCCGCACCGGGCGCCTGACCTCCGTGCCCTACACCGTCGAGCTGAACGACGTGGCGATCACGGCCGTGCAGCAACAACCGTCCGACACGTTGCTTCATCGCGGGCGCGATCAATTCGACCGGCTGTATCAGGAAGGCGCCGACATTCCGCGCGTGATGGCGATCTCCATCCACCCCTACCTCACCGGCGTGCCGCATCGGATCAAGTATCTCGAGGCGCTCTACGACTACATTCTGGGACATGATGGCGTGGTCATGTGGACCGGTGCCGAGATCCTGGACTGGTACCTCCAGCAGGTTCCCACGCCTTGACGGAGCCACGCGATCGGGCCCCTTTCTCCGCCATCGTCGATCGCCCGCCTTTCCGCCTGCCCGGTGGCGCGCGGGTCGCCATCTGGACGATCGTCAACCTCGAGGTGTGGGACATCGGTCGGCCCATGGCGCGCCAGGTCGTGCCTGCTCCCGCCGGGCAGGTTCTGCTGCCGGATGTTCCCAATTGGTCCTGGCACGAATACGGCATGCGGGTCGGGTTCTGGCGCTTCCACAAGCTCTACGAACGGCTCGGTATCCGCCCGACCCTGGCGCTCAACGCCCGTGTCTGCGACGACTACGCCCGTGTCGCCGCCGCGGCCCATGAGTCCGGATGGGAGTTCATGGGCCATGTCTGGGATCAGCTGCCGATCCACAAGAACGACGACCAGCGCGGCATGATCCACCGCTCGCTCGACCGGATCGAGGCTTTCACCGGAACCCGACCGCGCGGCTGGCTCGGACCCGGCCTGACCCAAACGTTCGAGACCCCTGAACTGCTGGCCGAAGCCGGCATACGCTATATCGGCGATTGGGTCTGGGACGACGAGCCTTGCACGATCGGCACCGCCAACGGCGACCTGGTCACGATGCCCTACACGCTCGAACTGAACGACATTCCGGCCATGGTGGTGCAGAACCACGAATCACCTTACTGGGCGCAACGGTGCCGCGACACGTTCGACCGTTACTACGCGGAAGGTGCCGAGCGGGCCAAGATCATGGCCATCGCGATCCACCCCTACGTCTCCGGCCAGCCGCACCGCATCGGCTACCTCGAGCAGGTCTACGACTACATTCGCCAGCACGAGGACGTCGTGTTCATGAACGGCGGCGAGCTGTTTGACTGGCATACGAGGGTACCATCGTGATGCTGCCGACCGACCGCATCGACTACTCGCCGATCAACGGCCGCCCGAAGCTGACCCTTCCGGACGGCAAGCGGCTCGCCGTCTGGATCATCGTCAACGTCGAGGAATGGAACCCGCGCGAGCCCATGCCGCGCACCGTGCTGACCCCGCCCGCCGGCGGTTCGCCCTCGCCCGACATCCCCAACTGGGCCTGGCACGAATACGGCAACCGCGTCGGCTTCTGGCGCATGCTGGAGGTGTTGGACGGGCTCCCCGTCGCTCTCGCCATCAACGGCGCAGCAATCGCCGCGTACGAGCCGATCGCCCGCGCCGCCCTCGATCGAGGCTGGGAATTCATCGGGCATGGCTTCGACCAGAAGAACATGCAGAAGGTGCCGGACGAGCGCGACGCCATCCGGCGCACGACCCAGGCAATCGCCGACTTCACCGGCACGCGACCGCGGGGCTGGCTCGGCCCCGGCCTGACCGAGACCTGGGAGACTCCGGACCTGCTGGTCGAAGAAGGATATTCCTACGTGTGCGACTGGGTGCTGGACGATCAGCCCGTGCGCCTGCGCACCCGCGGGGCCCCGATCGTGAACATCCCCTATACGCAGGAATGCAACGACGTCGCTATGATGCTGATCCAGCATCACCAGGCCTCGGAATACCGCACGCGCGCCCTGGACCAACTGGCGCAACTGCGTCACGACGCACAGGACAGCGCCCGCGTCATGGCGTTGGTGGTGCATCCCTACATCATGGGGGCGCCACACCGGCTGCGCTACTTCGCCGAAGTGCTGGACGCCCTGCGGAGTTGCGAGGACGTCGCCGTCATGACCGGCGGAGCCATCCATGACTGGTTCGTGGAGCAGCGTCCGCTCTGATGCCGGGCTTGTCGTTGTTTCAGCTTCTCAACGGTCTGACCTTCGCCTCGCTGCTGTTCACCGTGGCTAGCGGGTTCACGCTGGTGTTCGGCCTGCTCCGCATCGTCAACCTCGCCCATGGCGCGCTGTATCTGCTGGGCGGTTACGTCGGCTATTCGGTGACGCTGGCCAGCGGCTCGTTCGCGCTGGGCGCCGTCGCGGCGGCGCTGGCGGCCGGCTTGGCCGGGCTGGTGCTGCAGCGCGGATTGCTGCGCTTCGTCGGCGGCTCGGAACTGCGGCAGGTGCTGCTGACGCTGGGAGTCGGACTGGTGCTCGACGACCTGGCCCTGGTCGCCTGGGGTGGCGACACGTTCACGGTTCCCAAGCCGCCCCTGCTTCAAGGGGCGCTGCGGTTTTCCGGCCTGGTCTTCCCGCGCTACCGGCTGATGGTGCTGATCTCCGGCGTGGTCGTGTTCATCCTGCTGTGGCTGCTCCTGAACCGCACCCGGCTCGGCGCGCTGATTCGGGCCGGCGTCGACGATCCCGAGATCATCGCCGCGATGGGCATCAACATCCGCCTCGTGTTCCTGCTGACCTTCATGCTCGGCACGGCGCTCGCCGGCCTCGGCGGGATGATCGGCGGCGGCTTGCTCACACTCTATCCGGGGGCGGACGCCGAGATCCTGGTGTTCTCGCTCGCCGTGGTGATCATCGGTGGCCGCGGCAGTCTCGGCGGCGCCGCCATCGGCGCGATCCTGGTCGGTATGCTGAACACGATCGGGCAGGTGATGTTTCCGGAACTCGCCTATTTCGTCATCTTCGGCCCGATGGCCGCGATTCTGGCATTCCGTCCGACCGGCCTGTTCGGGCGCCCGGCGTGAGGGCGACCCGCATCGTTCCCGGCGTTCTAGCGCTGCTCGCCGTGCTGCCGTTCGTGTTGCCCACCTTTGCGGTCAGCATCGCCACACAGGTGCTGATCTTCGCCATCCTGGCCATGTCGATCGACGTGCTCGCCGGCTTCGCTGGCCGCACCTCGCTCGGCCATGGCGCCATCTTCGGCGCCGCGACCTACGTGGTGCTGTGGTGGGTATCGGTCCAGGGCGGCTCGGTTTGGCTGGCCCTGCCGCTCGCGATCCTCGCCGCGACGGCGCTGGCGGCGGTATTCGGCGCACTGGCAACGCGCGTTTCCGGTGTTTACTTCCTTTTGCTGACCTTGGCGCTCGGCATGGTGGTTTGGGGGGTATGCCTGCGCTGGACCGGCGTGACCGGCGGGGAGAATGGGTTGCGCGGCTCGATCCGGCCGGCGCAGATCGCCGATTACCGCGTGTTCTATGAGGTGGTTCTGGCCGGCACCTCGGTGCTGGCATACGGCATCTGGCGGCTGGTGAACTCGCCCTTCGGCCTGGCGCTACGCGGCATCCGCGACAGCGAGAGCCGCATGCAGGCGCTCGGCTTCAACGTGCCGTTGCACCTGTTCGTGGCGTTCACCGCATCGGGCTTCTTCGCCGGCTCGGCGGGCGCGCTTTATGCGCTGTTCAACGAGTTCGCCAGCCCCAGCACGGTCTCGCTCGGCCAGTCCGTCCGCGGCCTGCTGATGGCGATCACCGGCGGCGTCGGCACGATCTTCGGTTCGCTGGTCGGCGCCGCGTTGATCGTCTCGCTCGAAAATCTCGTCAGCATCTATACGGCACGGTGGCAGACGGTGATGGGGCTGATCTTCATCGTCCTCATGCTCGTCGCCCCCGATGGTTTGGTCAGCCGGTTCGCCCAATGGACGCGTTCCGGCCAGAGGAGATAGCACGATGCAGCGTCGGACATTTCTAGCCAGCACCGCCGCCGCTCTTGCCGCCCCCGCGGTGGCGAGAGCGCAAGCCGATCCGATCCGCATCGGCTTGCTCGTGCCGCTCACCGGCGTGGTCGCTGCCGGCGGCAAGGAGATGGCGGACGATTTCACCCTGTTCTGGAACCAGGTCGGCAACCAGGTCGCAGGCCGCAAGGTCGAGATCATCACCGAAGACGACGGCTCCAACCCCGACGTCGCGCTGCAGAAAGCCCGCCGCCTGGTCGAGCAGGCCAAAGTCGACATGCTGTTCGGCGACCTACTCGCCAACACCGGGTTGGCGGTCGCCAACTACGTCAAAGGCACCGGCACGCCCTATTTCATCCCCATCATCGCTGCCGACGACCTGACCCAGCGCGCCCGCATCCCCAACGTCGTCCGCGTCGCCGGCTACAGTGCCAGCCAGACGACCCGGCCGCTCGGCGATTGGGCGCTGAAGCAGGGCTACAAGCGCGTGGCCACAATAAGCCAGGACTACACCTTCGGCCACGAGCAATGCGGCGGTTTCTGCCAGACCTTCAGCGAAGGCGGCGGCACAGTCGTGGCACAGCTCTGGAACCCGCTGAACACCGCCGATTTCAGCCCCTACATGGGACAACTCGCCGATTTGAACCTCGACGCCGTGTTCGCGATGGAGACCGGCGCCGATGCGACGCGGCTGATCCAGGCCTATGCGAGTTTCGGCTTGAAGGACAGCGTGCCGCTCCTCGGCGCGATGAACCTGACCGATCAGTCCGTCATCCGCACGTTGGGTGAGGAGGCGCTCGGGATCGTATCGCCGGGTCACTTCGCCGAAGGCTCCGACGATCCGAAGGTGAAAGCCTTCGTCAAACTGCATCAGGACAAGTTCGGCACCATCCCCTCGCTCTACGGCTTCTCGATGTACTCGGGCGCCATGTGGATCTACAAGGCACTCCAGAAGGACGGTGGCAAGACCGACCCGGCGACCTTGCTCGCCGCCGTCTCGGCCACCGAACTCGACGACTCCCCCCTCGGCTCTACCGTCAAACTCGATAAGCTCGGCAACCCGATCTACGACGTTTTTATCCGCAAGGTGGTGCGGAACCCGCAGGGCAAGCTGTGGAACGTGCCGATTGCAGAATATCCGGCCGTATCGCAGTTCTGGCACTACGATCCCGAGACGTACATGAAACAGCCGCCTTATTCCCGCAACTTCCAGGGGATCAAGAAGAGCTGAAATTGAACGGCGCCCTTAGCCTGCAGAACATCTCCGTCCGCTTCGGGGGCCTGGCCGCCGTCGACGCGGTCAGCCTCGAGATTCCGGCCGGCGAGCGCCGCGCGATCATCGGTCCGAACGGTGCCGGCAAGACGACGCTGTTCAACGCTGTTACCGGCGCCGTCCGGGCCAGCGCGGGCCGTATCGTGCTGAACGGGCGCGACGTGACCCGCATGCCGACACATCGCCGCGCCGCGCTGGGCCTGTGCCGCACCTTCCAGGTCACCAACCTGTTTCCGCGCCTCACCATCGCGCAAAGCATGCGGCTGGCGCTCCGCGGCACCGCGGGGCGACACTTCCCCTTGTTTGGGGGGGATCGCCTGAATGCGGAGCAGAGCGCCCACGTGGCCCGCGCGCTGGAGGGCGCCCGCATCCAGGCCCCCTTGGACACGCCCGTCGCCGTTCTCTCCTATGGGGAACAACGGCAACTCGAGCTGGCGATGGCGCTCGCGGCCACCCCTTCGGTGCTGATGTTGGACGAGCCGGCGGCCGGATTGTCGCCCTCCGAGCGCGGCGTCGTCGCCGACATCGTGCGCGGCCTTCCCAGCAGCATGACAGTGGTGCTCATCGAACACGACATGGACCTGGTCTTGAACCTGGTCGAGCGGATCACCGTGTTGGCGACCGGCCGCCTGCTGTTCGAGGGTAGCCCGGCGGACATCCGTTCCAGCACCATCGTTCAGGACGTCTATCTCGGTCGCCCTCATGCTTGAGATCGAAGGGCTCAACAGCTTCTACGGCGCCGCCCATGTCCTGCACGGCGTGTCGCTTCAGGTCGCCGAGCGGGAGGTTCTCGCCCTGCTAGGCCGCAACGGTATGGGCAAGACCACCCTGGTTCGCTCGATCATGGGCCTGACCCCGCCCCGGATCGGTAGCGGCACGGTCCGCTGGGACGGTCAGCCGCTCACCGGCCTGACTCCCTACCAGATCGCCGCAACCGGCATCGCGATCGTCCCGCAGGGTCGGCGCCTGTTCCCCTCGCTCACCGTCACCGAGCATCTGACCTGCTTGAAGCCGGCGCGGGCGCGGCACGGTTGGACGGTGGCGCGGCTGTTTGAACTGTTCCCGCGCCTGGGCGAGCGCCGGCAACACCGCGGCAACCAACTTTCTGGCGGTGAACGAGGTTTGCTGGCGCTGGCACGTGCGTTGGTGACCGATCCGCGGCTTCTGCTGCTCGACGAGCCCTCGGAAGGGTTGGCGCCCGTCATGGTCCAATACGTCGAGCAGGTCATCCAGGACCTGAAGCGGTCGGGACTTGCGATCCTTCTCGTGGAGCAGAACCTGCGAAGTGCGCTGCTGGTTGCCGACCGGGTTTGCGTGCTGGAATCCGGGCAAGTGGTTTTTTCGGGCCCGCCCGATGACGAGGCCGCAATCACCGGGTATCTGGGTCTCTAGATCGAGGAGTACGGCGCATGAGTATCGCTCTGCCCACCGCTTGGCCGGAGGCGCGGACGCTGGCCGTGTCGGTCAGCGTCATGCTGGAAGGCTGGAGCGAGGGCGCGGCGCCGGGCGTCGGGCCGATGGGCAATGTGCTGAAAGCAGGCACCCTCGACCTGCAAGGGCGGTCCTGGGCCGAATACGGCGCCAAAGCCGGCGCGTGGCGTCTGCTGGACATCCTGGCGGCCGAGCAGGTGCAGGCGGTGTTCTACGTCAGCGGCGTGCTGGCGGAGCAATATCCGGACCTGATGCAGGCCATCGTGGGCGCAGGACATAATCTGGCGGCACATGGCTGGTCGCAGCACATCGTGCCCGCCACGCAGGATGTGGCGGCGGAGCAGGCCGACCTGCAACGCTGCCTGGCCGTGTTGGAAGCCACGGGCGGCATGCGTCCGCGCGGCTGGATCAGCCCGCGCTGCACGCCCAGCGCCCACACGACGCAACTTCTCCGTGCAGCCGGATTGGCGTGGCATAGCGACTTCTTCGACGAGGACCTGCCGCGCGTGGTGCAGACCGACGCGGGGCCGATCACCGCCGTGCCGTTCACCATGGAGGTGAACGACATGCCGATGAGCGTCCGCTACGGCAACGAGCCGGAGGCCTACACGCGAACCTTGCAGCGCATCCTCGAGGGTTGGCCCGGTCTTCCGCCTCGGCCGGCCTGCCTGGACGTGACGGTGCACGCACATGTGTATGGCCGGCCCATGGGCGCGATCGAGTTCGCGAAGTCGCTGCGAGCGGTTAAGGCGAGCGGCTCGGCATTCCTGACCGAGCATGACGCCTTGGGAGCCATGTTCGCGGCCTGAGGCGCTGGCTCAGCGGCCGTCGAGCGCGCGCGCGATCCAGGGGACGACGCGGTCCGACGTGAGCAGGGCGTCGATGGCGCGCTCGGCTTGCTCGGTCACCGCCCCCTCGGCGACCGCAACCACGAGGTCGCACTGCTTGCGCCGGGTCATCGCGATGCCCAAGGCAGGGGTGGTGCGACCATGCGGCAGCAGCAGCGTGTAGGCGCGCCGGCGGCCAGCCATGTCGCCGGCAGCGAAGGGTTGGCCGGGGGCGAGCGGCGTGAAATCGGCGGCGATCATGTCCAGGTCGGCGACACCGTCCACCTCAGTGTCGCTCGTCACTCCGGTTTCGCAATTGGCGCAGAAGCCCCGCTTAGGACGGACATAGACTCGCATCTCGGTGCCGCAGGTCGCGGGTGCACAGGCGAACGCCAGGCCGGGTGGCCATGCGTCGCGGGGAAACGGCCACGCGATCGAGCGCCAATCGGGT
The DNA here is from genome assembly GCA_964613945.1 of uncultured Acetobacteraceae bacterium. Taxonomy (GTDB): domain Bacteria; phylum Pseudomonadota; class Alphaproteobacteria; order Acetobacterales; family Acetobacteraceae; genus JAVVHH01. The sequence continues at coordinate 61,261 of CAZTJC010000005.1, read as the reverse complement.
GGCGTAGGGCGTGATGCGGCCCAAGCCGACAGTGCGGCGCCGGCAATCACCACGACACCAAGCCACCGCACCGGGCTCATGTGGTCAAGGCAACCCGGCCACCTCCCGAGCCGAGCCCGTCAACTCCAGGATGTGCAGACCGGTGTTGGCGCGGTCGACGATGTAGATGTAGCCGCGGGCATCGGTTTCGACGTTGTTGGTCTGGATCGCCACCTTGCAGCGCGGCTTGCCATCGATCGGGACGCAGCGCTTGTCGGTGGCCTCCGTGACCGAGGGGATGAAGTAGCCGACCTCCTTCGGGTGATAGGGATCGCGGATGTCGAGCGCGCGGACGCCGGCGTTGAAGAATGCGATGAAGGCCATCTTCTCGTAATAGACGGGGTCCATGCTCTCGTTGGAAGAATGCGAGCCGAAACGACCGCCGCGCTCGCAGAAGTTGCCGCTGGCCTCCGGGACCGTGTAGCTGGAGATCATCATCGGGCGGTTCTCGATCGTCACGTCGGCGAACCAAACCATCTGCCGCGCCTCGCCGCACTCGTTCTGGATCGCTTCGTCGACGATCATGACGATGTCCCGCTTGCTGCCCTCCTTGTCGCGGGCGAACTCGGCGATCGGCATGCCGAGCATGGGAAACGTCGTGTGGGCGCCATTCAGCGCCGACATGTAGAGGCGCGCGAGTTCCGGCGTTCGGAGGTTCTCCGGCGTCGGTTCGGCCGCACCATGCAGCAGCTTATCGCGGTCGAGGATCTGCATCATGCCGCCTTTGTCGGTGCCATAGCCGACGAACACGCGGTTGCCCTGCGGCCCCGTCGAGATCATGCCGTGCAGTTCGGTCGGCACCGCGCCGGTGGCGCCGGGCTCCTGGCCGGGCAGGCCGAAATCACGGATCTTGACCGGGTGGGCCGGGTCGCTGAGATCGTAGACCTGGGTCATGCGGCGGATGCGCCAATCGGGATTGCCGGACACCAGGAAGGCGATGCCGGTGCTGCACTCCCACCAGTTCTTGTGCGTGTCGACCAGCCCGGCGATCCGGGTGATCAGCACGGGGTTAGCCGGGTCGGCGACGTTCCAGATCTCGTGGGCTTCGCTGCCGAAGGTGCGAAGCATATAGACGGCGGACTTATCACCCTTGGGCAGCGCCGATCCGTCGCAGACACGCACCATCTGCCCGCCGCCGCCCTCGTAGGTGCCGGGCTGGCCGGGGATGTGGTGCAGGTATTTCGGATGCGCCGGGTCGGTGACGTCGACGATGGAGGTGCCGTTCGGCTCCGCCTTGCCGGTCATCGGGTTGAGCGGGTTGGGCACGTCGTCGGTGCCGCCGTGATGGCCGATATAGGCGATCCAGCGGTCACCCTGGTGATGGATGGTCGGCTGATAGGCGCTGCGGGCCTGCAGACCGTCGGTGCCGACCAGCCGCATGTTCGACGCCTCCGGCGGGTCGCCGATCTTGGGCTGCGCCCAGGCCGGAACGGACAAAGCGAGAAGCGCGATCAGGACGCGGAACGGCATGGACGACCTCGTGTTGCTTTTTGCTGGGGCGGCGGGCCGCCCGTCTTGTGCGATCGTTCAACATGAGACCACGCGCGTAACGGTTCGACAAGCTTTCCTAGCCTTGACAGTGACGAACGTTCGTATGTCAGGTGGTCGCATTTGGGGAGGTTCGATGATGGCGGGAAGCGTGCGGGACAAGGTGGCGTTGGTGATCGGCGGCGCGGGCGGCATCGGCGCCGCGACCGCCAGGATGCTGGCCGAGGGCGGCGCCCGTGTCGCCATCACCCACACGCCGCGCTCGGCCGGCAAGGCATCCGACATCGTCGCCGCCCTCCCGGGCAGCGGCCATATAGCCCTGCCCGCCGACGTCGCCGATACCGCCTCGCTACAGGAGCTGCGGGAGCGGGTGACGGCTTGGTCGGGCGGCGCGCTGCATATCCTGGTCAACAGCGCCGGCTTCACGAAGCCGATCCCGCACGGCGATCTCGATGCGCTGGACGACGCGCTGATCGATCGCATGTTCGCCGTCAATTGGCGCGGCCAGTTCGCCGCGATCCGTCTGTTCGCGCCGATGCTGACCGCCTCGGGCGACGGGCTGATCGTCAGCATCTCGTCGATCGCCGGTCAGACCGGTCAGGGTTCCTCGATCGCTTATTGCGCCGCCAAGGCGGGGATCGATGCCATGACCAAATCCCTGGCCCGCGTGCTTGCCCCGGCGGTGCGTGTCATGGGCGTCGCCCCCGGCGTGGTCGACACCAACTTCGTGCCGGGACGGGATGCGGCGTTCAACGCCAAGACTGCGCAATCCACGCCGTTGAAACGCGTGGCCACTGCCGACGACGTCGCCGAGGCGGTGATGGCCTGCGCGACGTCGCTGCGCTTCGCCACCGGCACGACCCTTGCCATCGATGGCGGGCGCTCGCTCTAAGTCAGAGCCGCGATCCCCAAGCGCTCCCCGAGCCGGTCCAGCACCGCGGCCAAGGCAGGCGGGATCGGAATGCCGGTTTGCACCCGCTCGGCGCGGCGTCGCGCGCGCTCCTCGCCCGGCAGCCGGATCGGATCGGATCCGGGCAGCGGCGCCGAGGCGCGCAACTCGTCCAGATGCGCAACAACGGCGGCGGCGAACAGGGCCGGGTCGATGAAGCGGCGCACGTCCAGTGCCAGGATGAAGTGCCCGGTGTTGGCGGTGCTCCGGTCGTCGGCGTTGAAGTCCACCACCGCCCGGCCCACCCCGGCGCCATTCAGCGTGCCGGCCAGCAAGCCCAGGATCAGCGCCAGTCCGGCACCCTTGTAGCCGCCGATCGGCAACAGCACGCCTTGCCCGCTGCGCGCCGGGTCGGTGATCGGCTGGCCCGTGTCGCGGTCGATCATCCAGCCTTCCGGCATCGTCTTGCCCTGCAGCACGTAGTTCTTGACCGTGCCGTAGGACACCACCGTTGTCGCGATATCCAGCACCACCGGCGGCGCATCGCCCGCCGGGATCGCCACCGCCAGCGGGTTGGTGCCCAGCAGCAGGTCCACCCCGCCCCAGGGGGCCATGTGATTGGCGCTCGCGACTGCCGAATAGATGCCGATCATGCCCCTCGCCAGTGGCATCGTGGCATACAGCGAGGCCGGCCCGGCATGGTTGGACCCGCGCACGCCCACCCAGCCGACCCCGGACTCGGCGGCCAGATCGGCCGCAACCTCGGCTGCTCGGCGCATCACGAGATGGCCCATCCCGTTATCGCCATCGACCAACGCGGTCGCGGCCGCCGTCCGGTCGACCGCGATGGTGGGCCGCCTGTTGACCGCGCCACCCTCGATGCGACGAATGTATTGCGGCAAGCGGAACACCCCGTGCGCATCCGCCCCGACCAGGTCCGCCTCGACCATCAACTCCGCGATGATTGCGGCATCCGACTCGCTCAGCCCGACGGCCTGGAACGCCCCGGCGATGAACCCGGCCAGCGCCGACGCTTCGACATGCTGCGTCATGGCGGCAGCAACTTGTCCGCCGCATGCTCAGCCGCCACCGGACGGGTCTCGCCGCTCGCAACCAGCGTGCGCGTGGCGGTGATCGACGCATAGGTCCAGAAGATCCGCAGCGGCTCGGCCGCGGAGGCGTTGCGGAAATAGTGCCGCAGTCCCGGCGGGATCCAGCTGGTGTCGCCGGGCCCGACCAGGTGCTCGGTCCCGTCGATGACGGCGACGCCGTTACCCTCGAGCACGATCACGCTTTCTTCGCAATCATGGAAGTGTTCGCCGATCGCCCCGCCCGGGGCGATGATGGTCATGCCATTGATCAGCTGCCGCGCACCCGTGCCCGGCATCACCAGCGGAATGGTCCGGTTGCCACCACCCCGGTCCGCCACCGGTTGCTCAGACGGGCGGATGACTGCCGCGCTAATCGGCATGGATGTTGGCGGCATGCAGAAGGTCCCCCTTGGCCGTGTAGTCTTGATCGATCAGCGCTTTCAGCGCCGCTGCCGTGCCACCGACAGCCTCGTAGCCGAGATCGGTGAGCTGCTTTCGCACCTCCGGCTCGGCCAGGGCGGCGTTCGCGGCTTTGTTCAGCAGGTCGATGATCGCCGGCGGCGTTCCGGCAGGCACCAGCAGGGCGCCCCAAGCGGAGAAGGTGAAGCCCGGCAGCCCGGCCTCGGCAAGGGTCGGAATGTTCGGCAGCGTCGGCAGGCGGGCCGGGTCGGCGACGCCGAGGATGATGAGCCGGCTGTCGTCGAGGAACGGCAGCGGGTTGGGTAACGCAGTGAACATGACCGGCACATGACCGGCGACCACCTCGTTCAGCGCCGGCGTGGCGCCACGGAACGGCACGTGCTGCAGCTTGATGTCGGCCGCGCGCATCAGCAGTTCCATCGCGATGTGCTGCGGGCTGCCCTGGCCGCCAGAGGCGTAGTCGATGACGCCGGGCTTGGCCTTCGCCGCGGCGATGAACTCGGCCAGCGTGTTGACCTTTAACGCGGGGCTGGCGACCAACGCCCAGTGGAGCCGCACGAGCTGGATCACCGGCTCGAACGCCGTTCGCGGATCGTAGCCGGCATCAGTGCGCATGTTGGGCAGCACGGTGACCACGCTATCGTTGACGGCGAGCACCGTGTAGCCGTCGGGCGCTGCGCGCGAGCCGGAGCGCATCCCCAGCAGCCCGGCGGCACCCGGCTGGTTATCGACAAACAAGCTGCCGCCCAGAATGCGCCCCATCCGGTCGGCAACGATGCGGGTGACGACGTCGACCGAGCTGCCGGCCGCGAGCGGTTCCAGGATGCGGATCGGCCGGGTGGGGTAGGCCTGCCCCCAGGCCGGGCCGGCCAGCACGAGCGAGAGCAGGAGCGCGCGAATCATGTCGGCAGCCCCAGCAGGGTGGCCGCGTTGCCGCCCAGGATCGCTACGCGCTCCGCCTCGCTCAGCGAGGGCGTGGCCAGTACCATGTCGACTGGATGCAGTTCCCACGGGATGGGGAAGTCGGTGCCGAGCACGACCTGGCTGCTGCCGACCTGCGCCACCAGATGCCGCAGCGCCTCCGGGGTGAACACCAACGCATCGTAGAACATCTGGTTGAGATACTCGGTCGGCTTCTTGGCCAGCACGATCCCCGGATTGCAGTTCTGCGGCGAGACCGAACAGCTGACGTCGATCCGCGGCGCATAGGAGGGCAGGAAGCCGCCACCATGCGCGGCCAGGATCTTGAGCTTGGGAAACCGGTCAAGCACGCCTTCGAAGATCAGGTGCTCGAGCGCTACCGTCGTCTCCAGCGGATTACCCACCGTGTTTGAGATCCAGCCATTGCCGGCGAACCGGGCCGCCATCTCCGGGATCGCCTGCGGATGGATGAACAAGACCGCCCCGAGTTCCTCCGCCTTGGCCAGCACGGGCCGGAAGCGCGGCTCGGCGAAGCTCGCGCCCATCACGCTGCCGCCGATCGCCGCACCGTGGATGCCGGGCTTGCGCATGGCATCCTCGAGCTGCTTCACGGCGAGATCGGGAAATTGCATCGTCAGTGAGGCAAAGGCGCCGAAGCGGTCCGGATTGGCAGCGCACAGCTCGGCCAGGTGATCGTTCTGCAACGCCACCACGCGCCCGGCCGTGTCTCGATCGGCACCGTACCAGAACGGATTGATCGACAGGATCTCCATGTCGATGCCCATCTCGTCCATCGAGCGCAGCCGGCCCTCGACGCCCTTGAGCAGGAAATGCTCGTCCACGCCCCGCGTGGGCGGCACCACGTTCTGTCCGGCGCCCCCCATCAGCGACAGCGCGTCCTGGAAGATGCAGTGGCAATGGGTGTCGATCGTTCTGACCCGCTGTCCCGCGACACTGACCGGGCGGCGTGCCGGGGTGGCCGGCTGCGCCCGCGCTCGATCCAACAAGCAACAGCTGCAGAACGCCAGGCCAGCACCCAGCAAACCTCTCCGTGTCGGCATGGCGCGGGCTCCTCCTTAGCGGGGCTTCAGACCGAGCAGGGCGCGGGCTTCGGCGACGGTGGCAATCTCGCCGCCGAGTTCCTCGACGATGTGCACGGCCTTGGCGACCATCGCAGCGTTGTCGGGCGCGAGCACGCCGCGACTGATGTTGACCGCGTCCTCGAGGCCCACACGCACATGTCCACCGAGCAGGAATGCCTGCGCCACCATCGGGAATGCCATCCGCCCGATGCCGAACCCGGCCCAGGCCGCGTCCGGCGGCAGCATCGAGCGCGCATAGGCCATGGTCTGCGGCGTCATCTCGAAGCCGTAGCGGATGCCGGTGACGATCTGGAATAGCGCCGGGCTGTCCAGCACGCCGTCCTTGATCAACTGCTTGGCCAGTTGGATGTCGCCGCTGTCGAACACCTCCAGCTCCGGCTTGCTGCCGGCTTCCTTCATGGCGCGCGCCATGGTCGCGATGCTCTCGGGTGCGTTGATCACGGCCGAGGTGCCGGACCACATCGTGTTGAGGTCCAGCGTGCAGATCTCCGGCTTGAGCGCCAGGACGTGCTCGACCCGGCGCATCGGCGCCATCAGCGTGGTCCCCGGCGCGGCGACGCTCGGATCCTCCTTGCCGGGGATGAAGCGCTGGCCTGGGCCGGTGGTCAGGTTGATGATGACGTCGGTGCCGCTGCTGCCGATCCGGTCCACCACCTCGCGGTAATGCTCCACCTCCATCGACGGACGGCCGTCCGGGTAGCGCACGTGGATGTGCGTGATGGCAGCACCCGCCTTGGCGGCGCCGATGCAGGCCTCGGCGATCTGCTGCGGGGTGACGGGAAGGCCGGGATGCTGGGCCAACGTGGTCTGGTTGCCGGTCACGGCGCAGCTCACGATCGTTTTGCTCATGGACGTTTCCATCTCATCTTGATTTCGTCTTGGGATCGCTTGACAACCGACCCGGTGCCACCGACGGTATACGAACGTTCGTATCAGTCAAGGCACGTAAATCGGAATGATCCAAGCGGCAGGAACAGAGGAACGACCGGTACGCCAGCGCCTTCTCGACGCCGGCGAGCGGCTATTCGCCGCCCATGGCTGGAACGGCGTCAGCATCCGCACCATCGCCGCGGAGGCGGAGGTGACGCTGTCGGCGCTCAACTACCATTTCGGCGAGAAGGAGAACCTCCTCGCCGAAATCTTCGCCACCCGCGCCGCACCCATCGCCGCTGAACGCATGCGATTGCTTGCTGCCGTCCAGGCCAGCGGCGCACCGACGCTGGAGGCCGTGCTTCAGGCCTTTCTGCGCCCGGCGCTCACCGTCGGCACGCAATTCGGCGGTGAGCCCTTCGTGAAGCTGCGCGCTCGCCTTGCCACCGAGCCCGAGGCGTTCAGCCGCCGTATCCTGGCCAAAGCATTCGACGAGTCCAGCAGCGCCTTTATCGCCGCCCTGCAAGCCGTACTGCCGGCGCTGCCGCCGTCCGACCTCGCCTGGCGGTTTCATTTCATGCTGGGCACGATGTTCTACACCATGGCCAATCCCGGCCGTATCCAATCGATCACCAACGGCGCCTGCAATCCGGGCGATTCCGAACTGGCGCTCGCCCACCTCGTTCCCTTCGTCGCCGCCGGCTTCCGCGCCGAAACCGCACCGCTGCCTACCCGGCGAACCCGCCGCAAAACCAAAAACTGACCGGAGAAACGCCCATGGACATCGACGTCCCGACTTCCACCCGTGTCACCCGCACCGAGTTGGACGCCACCGCCGCCCGGCTGAAGAACTGGGGCAAATGGGGCCCCGACGACCAGGTCGGGACGCTCAACTACACGACCGCGGACGACATCGTCCGCGCCGCCGGGCTGGTGCGTAAAGGACAGGTCATCTCGCTGGCGCTGAACTACGACAAGGATGGGCCGCAGGGGGGCAAGACCAAGTTCCCGCCGGTCGGCCGCTTCAACCCGGTCCACACCATGCTCCGTAGCGGTTCGGACGCATATTCGGGCACCCTCGACAAGCGCGGCATCCGCTCGGCTGACGACATGGTGCTGTTCCCGCTCCAGGCCGGCACCCATTGGGATGGCCTCGGCCACATCTTCTTCGATAACCACATGTGGAACGGCTACGATTGCCGCGAGGTCTCGTCCTTCGGCGCTGCCAAGGCCGGCATCCATTTCACCAAAGAGAAGATGGTCGGCCGCGGCGTCCTGCTCGACATTCCGCATCATCTCGGTCTGCCTTGGCTGCCTGCGGGGTATGCGATCAAGAACGATCTGCTCGATGCGTGTTGCGCGTCGCAAGGCGTCGCGGTCGGTCGCGGCGATCATCTCCTGATCCGCACCGGACAGATGGAACAATGCCTGCAAGCCGGGTCATGGGACGGCTATCCGGGCGGCGACGCGCCGGGGCTGGATTTCGAGACGCTGGACTGGCTGCAGGCCAAGCAGGTCTCCGCCGTTGCCACCGACACCTGGGGCGTCGAAGTCCGCCCCAACAACACCGACGGCATCAACCAGCCCTGGCATTGGATCTGTATTCCGATCATGGGGCTGACCATGGGCGAGATCTTCAAGCTCGACGAGCTCGCCAAGGCCTGCGCGGCGGACGGCACCTACGACTTCCTGTTCGTCGCTCCAGCCTTGCCCATCACCGGCGCCGTCGGTTCACCACTCAATCCGATCGCGATACGTTAAGCTCACATCGGCAGTGCGGCAGCAGACCGCACGCCAAGGGAGGCTTCATGTTCAAGAGTCACAATCTGGGCCGGCGCGACCTCTTCGCGGCAGCGGCCGGTGCGGCCGCATTGTTCACCGCGTCGGCAGCGCGGGCCGCCGGCTACCCGACCCGCCCGGTTCGCATCATCGTTCCATTCGCACCGGCCGGGCCGACCGACATCATGGCCCGGATCCTCACCAACCAGTTGAGCAATCGGTTGAATGGCTCCTTTATCGTCGATAACCGCGCAGGCGCCGGCGGCAACATCGGCACCGCGTTCGTCGCGCGGGCCGAGCCGGACGGCTACACGTTGCTGATCGATTCGAGCGCGTTCGTGGTGAACCCCAGCCTCTATAAGCGCTGTCCCTACGATGCTTTCGCCGACTTCGCCCCGATCAGCGAGTTGGGCACGTCACCTAACGTGTTCATCGCCGGGCCTGAGTCCGGCATCCAGTCGATCCCCGAGTTGGTGGCCAAATGCAAGGCGGACCCGGCCGCCATCTCCTATGCCAACCCGGGTATCGGGACGACACCGCAGCTGTCGGGCGAGCTGCTCAAGCTGAAGGCGCAGGTCAGCATGACCTCGGTGCCTTTCGGCGGTGCCGGTCCGGCCGTGCAAGCTGTCCTGGGTGGCACGACGCCGGTGGCCTGCGTGGCGCTGCCGCCCGCCCGGCCCCTGATCGCGTCCGGTTCCGTGCGGGCGCTGGCGGTGACGGGCGAGAAACGTTGGTTCGATCTGCCGGATGTGCCGACGATGCTCGAACTCGGCTACCCGGACTTCGTGGCCGATACCTTCCAGGCCTTTCTCGCACCCGCCAAGACGCCGCCGGAGATCGTGGCGCTGCTGGCCAAGGCTTCGCTGGAGATTCTGCACGACCCGGTGATCGCCGAACAACTACATGCCGCCGGGCTCGAAGTCGTTGCCAGCACGCCTCCATTATTTACCCGGCGCATCGCCGCCGACGTGCCGAAATGGCGCGACGTGATCCGAGATGCCAAGATCCCACAGGTCTGACGGTGCGTATCCTGGCTATCCGCGAGCGCGCCGTGCCGGTTCAGTCGGCCATGCGCAACGCTGCCTTCGACTTCTCGGAAATGACGACGTCGATCGTCGCGGTGCTGACCGATGCCGTCGCGGACGGGCGGCCGGTCATCGGCTATGCCTTCAACTCGACCGGGCGATATGCCTGCGGTGCGGCCATGCGCGAGCGCTTCATTCCGCGCCTGCTCTCCGCCGCGCCGGACACGCTGCTGACGCCAGATGGACAGCTCGACCCGGCGCTGTGCGTGACGCGGATGACCCGGCGGGAGAAACCCGGTGGCGACGCGGAACGCTCCGTGCCGATCGGCACGATCGAGGTGGCGATCTGGGACGCGGTGGCCAAAGCAGCCGGCCGACCACTCTGGCATGTGTTGCGCGAACGGTACGGCGACGGGAGCGGATCGGCCACCGTGCCGGTCTATGTGGGTGGCGGCTGGTACCAGCCCGGTGACGACCTGGCCGCTTTGCGTGACGAGGTGCGCCGGCATCTCGACGCCGGCTACACCGCGCTGAAGATCAAGACCGGTGGTGTGCCGCTCGACGACGACTGCCGACGACTGGATGCGGTGCTGGCCATCCTTGGCGCGCCCGACCGTTTGTCGGTCGATGCCAACGCCGCACTTTCTCCATCGCAGGCTATCGCCTACGCCGACCGCCTCGCGCCATACGGACTGCGCTGGTTCGAGGAGCCATGCGGTCCGCAAGCCTTCGCCGATTTCGCGGCCCTGACCACCCGGTATGCTCCGCCGCTGGCCACCGGGGAAAACCTGTTTTGCTGGCCGGACGTGGAGAACCTCATGCGCTTTGGCGGCTTTCGGCCGGGTCATGACATCCTGCAGGTCGATCCGCCCCAGGCGTTCGGGATCGCTGCCTACGCCGAGATGATGCGGCGTGTCGAAGCGCTTGGCGGGTCAAGAGAGCGCATCTTTCCGCACGGCGGCAACATGATGTCGTTTGCCGTGGCCGCAGGCTTGGGGCTGGGCGGCTGCGAAGCCTATCCCGGCGTGTTTGGCGCGTTCGGTGGGTTCGCGCAGGGAATGCACGTCACCGACGGGGTACTGGGTCTTCCTGATTGCCCCGGGATCGGCTTCGAGCGTCAGCCGGAGCTGTTCTCGCTCATGCGGGAATTGACTTCATGACCGGGTTCGACCGGCACCGGGATCATTATGCCGGGTTGCTGATCGCGGTGATCGGGGCGGGCGCCATCTACGAGGGATCGCAGTATGGGATCGGCACCTTGACTAACATGGGGTCCGGGTTCTTCCCGGTCATGCTCGGCGTCGGCATGATCCTGATGGGCGCGCTGATGGCAGCGATGCGGCCGGCAATGACTGGAAGTCATGGCGTACATGCCCCGAACTGGCGCGGTGCAGCGGCCATTGTCCTGGCCGTATCGTCGTTCATCTTGCTGGCGAACCGGGCCGGGCTGGCGCCGGCGACGTTTTGCTGCGTGTTCGTGGGTGCGCTTGGAACCAAGGGCACGAGGCTGACGGAGGCTGCGATCCTGGCGATCGGCGTCACGGTGTTCGGCGTCATCCTGTTCCACTACGGCCTGCAGGTTCAGTTCCCAATCCTCCGCGGAGTCCTGCAGTGATCGAATCCGGCTTCGTCGGCCTGTTGCACGGCTTTACCGTCGCACTCGAGCCGCACAACCTTATGTGGTGCTTCGTCGGCGTGCTGGTCGGCAACATGGTCGGCGTCTTGCCCGGAATGGGCGTGCTGTCGTCGATCTCGATCCTGCTGCCACTCACCTTTTCGATGCAGCCGGTCGCAGCGTTGTTGATGCTGTCCGGCATCTACTACGGCGCGCAGTACGGCGGAGCGATCTGCTCCATCCTGCTGAACCTGCCCTGTCACCCACCACACGCGGTGACATGTCTCGACGGCTTTCCCATGACCAAGCAGGGACGCGGCGGCGTGGCGCTCGGCATCACCATGTTGGCCGCGGTCATCGGTGCGGCATTCGGTATCGTTCAGATGATTTTCATGGCGCCATACATCGCCAAGATCGCCTTCAGCTTCGGCCCGCAGGAGATCTGTTCGTTGATGCTGCTCGGCTTGCTCGCGGGTGCCACCCTAGCGAAAGGGTCCGCCGTCAAGGGTATCGCCATGACGCTGCTCGGCATCCTGCTCAGCCTGATCGGCACGGACGTCAACACCGGCAACGAGCGGTTTACCTTTGGCCAGCTCGAATTGTCGGACGGGCTGGAACTTGTGGCCGTGTCGCTCGGCCTGTTCGGAATTGCCGAATTCCTCAAAAGCGTGAACGCCATCAACCCGGAAGGCACGACCTCGGTGAAACTCGGCTTCCGCGATCTGCGGCCCAGCCGTGCCGACCTGCGCCAGGCGCTGCCGCCGGTGCTGCGCGGGACGTTGATCGGCAGCCTGTGCTCGCTGATCCCCGGGACCGGGCCGACCATCGCCTCGTTCATTGCCTACGCGACGGAGAAGAAGATCAGCAAGACGCCCGAGCGCTTCGGGCACGGTGCGATCGAGGGTGTCGCAGCGCCGGAAGCGTCGACCCACTCGGCGGTCCAGGGCGACTTCATTCCTACCATGAGTTTGGGTATCCCCGGCGATGCCGTGATGGCGCTATTGCTGGGCGCTTTGATGATCCATGGCATCCAGCCCGGGCCGCGGCTCATCGTCGAGCAGCCGGACATCTTCTGGGGTCTGATCGCCTCGTTCTGGATCGGGAACTTGATCCTGGTGTTCTTGAACGTTCCGATGATCGGGCTCTGGGTCAAGCTGCTGAGCGTCCCATACCGATACTTGTATCCGACGGCGCTCTTCTTCGTGTGCGTGGGCGTTTTCGCGACCCGCAACGAGATGTTCGATGTCGCTGCAACCTTGGTGTTCGGCGCCTTCGGCTTTCTTTTGCTGCAACTGGGCTTTGAACCGGCACCGATCCTGCTCGGCTTCGTTCTCGGGCCGCGGCTGGAGGAGAATTTCCGCCGCTCTGTCCTCCTGGCGCGTGGCAGTCTGGCGACTTTCATCGATCGACCGATCAGTGCCGTGTTCGTCGGCATGTGCGCGCTACTGATCTTGGGGCAGATCTACGCCGCTTGGCGGGGTAAGAAGGTGCCTGTGACCATTCCCGAAACAGCTTTCGATTGACGACCCTTCGATAAGGTTGAATCAAAGGCGGCACGATAAAGAAGTCCGCGGGAGCAAACGTCATGACCGAAACGGCCGTCGACCTGAACTACGTCGTCGGAGGTGCAGGCCCCTACGTGACGATGGTGCACTCCCTCGCTTCCGATCTGACGCTATTCGATGCCCAAGCTCGTTTGCTCGAGAAACGCTTCACGGTGCTTCGGCTCGATATCCGCGGTCATGGCGGCAGCCCGGTGCCGCCTGCGCCGTACAGCATGACCGGACTGACGGCCGATGTGCAGCGTTTGTTCGATAAGCTGGGTATCGCTCATACGGCATGGGTCGGGGTTTCGCTCGGCGGGATGATCGGGCTCACCCATGCCACCGAGCGGCCGGGGATCATCACCCGCCTCCTGTTGAGCGATACGACGGCGGGGTATCCGCAGGCAGCCCATGCCGGGTGGCGCGACCGGATCGGCGCGGTGCGCGAGGGCGGCATGCCGGCGGTGGTCCAGGGCACGCTGTCGCGCTGGTTCACGCCGGGCTTCCTGTCACGCGAACCAGCACAGGCAAGCCGTTATGCCGACATCATCGCCCACACGCCGGCCGAAGGATTTGTCGGATGCTGCGAGGCCATCATCGGCTACGACGTTTCGGGCGTGCTGGGTCAGGTGCGGTGCCCGACCCTGGTCATGGTCGGCGAGGAAGATCAGGCGACGCCGCCGGCCATGGCCGAGACGCTCGCCAGCGGCATTCCCGGCGCCCGACTGCATGTGATCGCCGACGCGGCGCACCAGGCGAGCGTCGAGCAACAGGCGGCGTTCGACGCCGCACTCGACGCCTTTCTCATGGATCACGCATGAGCGCGCTTCCCATGAACGCCGCCATCCTTGGGCTGGGCTGGTGGGGCCGCACAATCGTCGACACCATGCGTGACAGCCCGGCGCTTCGCATCGTCAGTGCCTTTGACCCCGATCCGGCTGCCGGCGCATTTGCGGCGCAGGCGGGCCTGGCTCTCGCCGCCAGCTTCGAGGACATCCTCCGCGACCCGGCGATCGGCGCCGTCATCCTGTGTACCCCGCACACGTTGCATGCGGCGCAGATCGGTCAGGCAGCCGAGGCCGGGAAACACGTGTTCTGCGAGAAGCCGCTCTGCCTCACCCGCGCCGAGGCAGCCACGGCGATCGCGGCCTGCCAGCGCGCCGGCGTGCAACTCGGCGTCGGGCATGAGCGGCGGTTCGAGCCGCCGATCCTCGAGCTGCGCCGCATGGTCGAAGCCGGCGAACTCGGCACGCCGCTGCAAATCGAAGCCAATTTCAGTCAGGATAAATTCCTCGCCCTGCCTGCCGACAACTGGCGGCTGTCGGGCGCGGAGGCACCAGCCGGGCCGATGACGGCAACCGGCATCCACCTGCTCGATCTCGCCGTCAGCTTCCTCGGCCCGGCGGAGACGGTTCTGGCCAATGTGCGGCAACTCGGCAGCAAGCTGGCCAATGGCGACACGCTGGCCGGGTTGATCGCCTTTCGCAGCGGCGCCAACGCCATGCTGACGGCGATCCTGGCAACGCCGTTCGATGGCCGCTTCGCGATCTATGGCAGCCAAGGATGGGCCGAGGTGCGGGACAAGGCGCATCCGGAGAAGTCGGAAGGCTGGACGCTCACCACCTCGATCCGCGGGCAGGAGCGGACGACCATCACCTTTCCGCCGGCTCCCGCGGTGCGGGCGAATATCGAGGCGTTCGCGACGGCCGCCGCCGGCGGGACCGCCTATCCGGTGCCGCTGAATCAGATGCTGGACACCATCGCCGCCTTCGAGGCCGTCGTGCGCTCCTCCCGCAGCCGAGCGATCGAGACCGTCACCGGCTGAAATACGGCGTCTGCGTTCAGGGTCAGTCCCAGGCCGCACTGGCGGCGGCCGTGGTCTCCCGCAGCATGTCGCGGAAGGCCAAGGCGACGGCGGTAAGTGGCCGCCGTGTGGCTTCGATCGTGACCAGATCGAGCGACAGGGCCGGATCGGTCAAGGGGCGGATCGCGTGTCGCGATCGTGCTCGATCGCGCGCCATCATCACCCCCGGCAAGATCGCGACCCAATCCGTCGTCGCTAGTAGATCAAGCGTGGCCAGCATGGAGTCCAGGGTGACGGTGCGCGCCACCGCGACGCCGTTGCTCCGCAGATAGGTCTCGATCGTTTGCCGCCTGGTGTTCGCCGCGCCCGGCAACACGATCGAGAGCGGGCCAAGGCTTGCCAGCCGCACCGGCTCGGCATGCGCGCCCGCAGCGGCCACCAGCACCTCCGGCGTGGTCGCGAACGGGCGGCTGACCAGCCCGGGCAATCCGGCGAAGCCCGGCACCACGGCGAAGTCCAGCGCGCCCTGCTGCACCTGTTCGGTCAGCACGCCGCTATAGCCTTCGTGGACACCGACCGCGACGTTCGGATGCTTGTCGATAAACGCGGCCAGCGCCGGCGCCAGCGCGCAGCGCGTGACCGTGGGCATCAGCCCAACCTGCACCTCTCCCGACAGCCCGGCGCTGCACTCCCGCAACACGTCACGGGCCGCCGCATGCGCGCGCAACACCTCGAGACAGCGCAGATAATAACGATCCGCCGCGGGCGTCGGGCTGACCCGGCCGCCATCGCGCGTGAACAACCGGGCGCCGAACCGCTCCTCGAGCTTGCGCACGTGCTGCGATACGCCGGACTGCGTTGCCGCCTCTCGCAGCGCCGCCGCCGTGAACGAGCGCTCCTCGTACGCGGCGACGAACAGCAGAATGTCGCGCGGCAGGTCGGCCATCAGTAAAGCTGATACGACGGATTAGCAGGCGTCATTTGTGTTCGGCCCGGCGCGACATCACCTTGCATTCATGTTGGACACGCATCTCGAACAACTCGTGACGGACCCGGTCGAACTGCGCCGCGCGCTGGGACGCTTCGCGACCGGGGTCACGATCGTGACCACGCGCACCGACGACGGCCGGATGGAAGGGCTCACCGCCAATTCGTTCAGCTCGGTTTCGCTCGATCCGCCGCTGGTGTTGTGGAGCCTCCGGCGCAGCGCCCGCTCGTTGCCGAGCTTCATGGTCGCGAACTGGTTCGTGGTGCATGTGCTCGGCAGTCACCAACGGGACTTGTCCGCGCGCTTCGCCAGTGGAACGGAGAACCGTTTCGAGGGGCTGGCGTTCGAAACCGGGCTGGGTGGCTGTCCGGTGCTGGCGGACGGGCTCGCCCACTTCGAGTGCAGCGTGCACGACCGGGTCGAGGCCGGCGATCACGTCATCTTCCTCGGCCGGGTCGAGCGGATGCGGCACCGGGACGGCGAGCCGCTGCTGTATAGCGGCGGCCGTTACTGCGTGCCGACCGCGCTCTAATCGGCCGTCCAGCCGCCATCGACCATCAGCGCGCTGCCCGTCATCAGCGCCGACGCGTCCGAGGCCAGGAACAGCACCGCACCCATGAGGTCCTCCGGCTGCCCGAGCCGGCCGAGCTTGATCTTTTTCAGCACCCCGGCGCGGAAGGCCGGGTCTTCGAAATAGGGGCGGGTCAACGGCGTCTCGATGAATGTCGGGCAGATCGTGTTGACCCGGATGCCCAGCGGCCCGAACTCAATCGCCATCGCCTTCGACAACCCCTCCATCGCGTGCTTACTCGCGCAGTAGATGCTGCGCCGCTCGCCGCCGACATGCCCCATTTGCGACGACATATGGATGATCGAGCCGGGCCGCCCCGCCTCGACCAGCCGTTTGACCACCGCCTGGGCGACGAAAAAGGCCGCCCGCACGTTGACGGACATGACAGTATCGAAATCATCGGCCGAAACGTCGAGAAAGGATTTTGGTCGGTTGGTGCCGGCATTGTTGACCAGGATGTCGAACGGCTTGCTGCTCGCGATCATCGCGCCCACCGCGTCGACGTCGCACACGTCGGCGATCAGCGTCGCTGCCTGGCCACCTTGCGCGACCAGCTCCGCCGCCGCCGCTTCGATCTCCGTGCCGGTGCGCGCCATCAACGTAACGTGGGCACCTGCCTGCGCCAACGCTGCCGCGCAGGCGAGGCCGAGCCCGCGGCCGGCGCCGGTGACAAGCGCACGCTTGCCATCGAGCCGGAACGACGGGGTTTGCGGTAGCGTCAAGGCGCCGGCTGCGCGTAGCCGACGTTGCCGCCGCCATAGCGCCGCACCCGCACGTTGGCCTGCTCGGCATGGCCGGCGAAGCCCTCCAGCATGCACAGCCGCGACGCATAGGCACCGATCTCGGCGCTCGCTGCATCGGTGGTGACGCGCTGGTAGCTGCAGGTCTTGATGAATTTGCCGACCCACAAGCCGCCGGTATAGCGCGCGGCCAGCTTGGTCGGCAGCGTGTGATTGGTGCCGATCACCTTGTCGCCGAAGGCGACGTTGGTGCGCGGACCCAGGAACAGCGCGCCGTAATTGCGCATGTTGGCCAGGAAGTAGTCGGGGTCGCGCGTCATGACCTGCACGTGCTCGGAGGCGATACGGTCGGCCTCGCGCACCATCTCGGCCTCGTCGGCGCAGACGATGACTTCACCGTGGTCGGCCCAGGATTGCCGGGCGATGTCGGCGGTCGGCAAGATGCCGAGCAGACGGTCGATCTCGGCCAGCGTGTCGCGTGCCAGCTTCTCAGAGGTGGTCAGCAGTACCGCCGGCGAGGTCGGACCGTGTTCGGCCTGGCCAAGCAGGTCGGTGGCGCAGATTTCGCCATCGACCGTCTCGTCGGCGATCACCAGCGTTTCGGTCGGCCCAGCCAGCAGGTCGATGCCGACCCGGCCGAATAATTGCCGCTTGGCTTCCGCGACATAAGCATTGCCCGGCCCGACGATCATGTCGACAGGAGCGATCGTCTCGGTGCCGATCGCCATGGCGGCGATGGCCTGCACGCCGCCCAGCACGTAGATCTCGTGCGCGCCGCCCATGTGCATCGCCGCCACGATGGCCGGATGTGCGCCGCCCTTGAACGGTGGCGCGCAGGCGATGATGCGGGGGCAGCCGGCGACGCTGGCCGTCAGCACGGACATGTGCGCCGACGCCACCATTGGGTATCGCCCACCCGGCACGTAGCAGCCAACGGCTTGAATGGGGATGTTCTTGTGCCCGAGTACGACGCCTGGGCGGGTCTCGATCTCCAGATCGGTCAGGCAGGCCTTCTGTGCCTCCGCGAACTTACGCACCTGCGCCTGGGCAAAGCGGATGTCTTCCAGATCGCGCGCCGGCACCTTGGCGATGGCCTCGTCGATCTGCGCCTGCGTCAGGCGGAAGCTTTCGGGCTCCCACCCGTCGAACTTGGCCGACAGGCTGCGGATCGCGCTGTCGCCATCCCGCTCGACCTGCTCGAGGATGCCTTCGACCGTCTTGCGCACGGCGTCGCTCGCCTCGCGCAGTTCGGTGGCGCTGGCGCCATGTTTGAGGATTTGAGCCACGAAATCTCCTACTTGATCGCCAGCGGATTGATCGGCGAACCAGTGCCGCCCGTCAAATTCAATGGCGGACCGCTGAACATGAATTCGTAGACTTTGTCCGCCGCGCAGTCGGCCGCCAGCTCGCTGACATCGAACATCTCACCCATCGTCAGGCCGATGGCGGGGATCACCACCCAGTGCCAGGGCTGCTTGGCTTCGGCCGTCTCGTTCGGCCGGACTTCGACGCCCCAGGTGTCCGAGCAGATCGCCGCGATCTGCTTCTCCTGGCACCAGTAGCAGTTCTCGAACCGCACACCCGGCGCGTCGCCGCCGGCATAGCCGCCCCAGGCGCCTTCGGCCCGGCAGCGCTCCATCTGTCCGGTCCGCACGATCACGAAATCGGCACGGCGAATCTCGACGCCCTGTGCCGCGGCGACTTCGTCCAGTTCGGCGTTGCTGATGCCGTAGCCATCTGGCAGCCATGGCAGGCCCTTGTGCCGCGGCACGTCGAGCAACACGCCGCGGCCGACCATCTTGGCCTTGGCATGCTCGATGCCCAACACGTGCACCCCGCCGGCGTCGACCCGGCGCGCGTCATGCCCGTTGTACATCTTATCATCGAGGAAGATGTGGCCGAGGCTGTCCCAGTGCGTAGCCGCCTGAACCGGCATGTTCAGCGCATCGTCGGCATATCGCAGCGTTTGCCCGCCCGCATCGTCGAACCGGCCGGCGACGGCGTCGGTGCCGGTCGCGAGCATGGTGTGGATCGGGTTCCAACGTCCGCCGAACAGGCCGCTCTGTGGGCCCTGATTATTGAGCGGGATTCCCATGGCGAAGATCTTGCCGCGCTTGACGAGCTGCGCCGCGGCGACGACGTCGGCGTCGGTGATGTGGTTGAGGGTGCCGATCTGGTCGTCCGCGCCCCAGCGACCCCAGTTCTTCAGCGCCTCGGCGGCCGCATACACCGCTGGTAGGCCTGCACTGATATCCATGTCGTTCCCTCTCCCGCCGGGTCTCGGCCCGCTATTGAGCGACTGTTCAATAGCGCGGAGGCCGGGTCAAGCTCCGTCGGCTAGGACGCTTGGGGGAAGTTCAGCTCGATGGTGATGCCGTTCGGGTCCTCAAGGAAGACCTGCTCGAGGTTCATCGCCGGAACGGTCCGGTCTCTGAAGGCCACGCCGGCGGCGCGGAACTTGGCGCGCATAGCCTCGACCTCCCTGCCGATGAAGGCGACGTGATCGATCGTGCCCGTCCCGGTGGCATCGCCTGCCTTGTCGCCGAGATAGTCCTTCAGACCGCTGGAATCGTTCGGATCGATGCCGACCACGTGCACGACCGCGACGTCGTTTTGGTAGAGCCAGACACCCGGGAACGGGAAGACCGGGCGGGGTCCGACCTCAAGCCCGAGCACGTCGGTATAGAACCGTTCGGTCGCGGCGAGATCGGTGGTGCGGATCGAGTAATGATCCAGACGCGTGATGGCCATGTGGACTACCTCCCGTGATTTTCGTTCGATCAACAATCTTGCAGCAGTGCTCCTGTCAAGCTTGACGACCCGGCCAAAGCGCCGACCATAGTGGACAGGGGGAGCGTGATAATGAAAGCCAGCGCCGTTGATTATATCCGCGCCGCGTCGGTGGCGGATGCCGTGGCCCTGCTCGGTCGCCACGGCGACGACGCCAAGCTGATCGCCGGCGGCCAGAGCCTGTTGCCGGCGCTCAATCTTCGCCTGTCCGCCCCCTCGATCCTGATCGACATCTGCCGCCTGTCGGAACTGCAGGGCGTGAGCTTGCAGGATGGGGTGTTGCGGATCGGCGGCGGCTGCACCCATGCGCAGTTGCTGGCCGATGCGCTGGTCGCCGAGCATGCGCCGTTGATCGCCCGCGCTTTGGCCGACGTCGCGCATCCGGCCATCCGCAGCCGGGGCACCATCGGCGGCAGCCTGGCCAATGCCGATCCGGCGGCCGAGTTGCCGGCCTGCGCACTCGCGCTCGGTGCAACCCTGGTCGTGCAGGGGGCGGCCGGAACCCGTCGGATCGCGGCCGATCGGTTTTTCACCGGATTGTTCGAGACCGCCCTGACGCCTGGCGAGATCCTAGTGGCGGTCGAGATCCCGCTGGCGCCGTCCGCGCGCTGGGGCTTTGCCGAACTGTCCCGCCGCAGTGGGGATTACGCGATGGTGGGATTGGCCGCGCATGGCAGCGGGAGCGAGATCCGCCTGGCTTATTTCTCCATCGGCTCCACTGCGCTGTTGGCCCGGCATGCGGCTGCGGCGCTGGCCGTTGAGGTGTCGGCGGCCACTCTGGAGGCGGCAGCCAAGGCCCTGGGCAGCGATCTCCCGCGCCATTCGGACCCCCAGGCGAGCGCTACGACCCGGCTGCATCTGGCGCGGGTGTTGTTGCGCCGGGTCGTGGGTGCGTGGGCATGACGGCGATCAAGGTGCAGGTAAATGGCGAGGCGGTGGTGGCCGAGGCGGCGCCGCGGCTGCATCTGGCCGATTTCCTGCGCGAGCAGCTCGGCCTGACCGGGACGCATCTCGGCTGCGAACATGGCGTGTGCGGGGCGTGCACCGTGCGGCTCGACGGCGCGATCGTTCGGGCCTGCCTGGTGCTGGCGGTGCAGGCCGATGGCTGCGTGGTGGAGACGATCGAGGGGCTGTCGGATAGCGGCGAGATCGACGATCTGCAGCAGGCATTCATCGAGCGCAACGCCCTGCAGTGTGGGTATTGCACACCGGGGATGCTGGTTGCGGCGCAGGATTGGCTGCTGCATGCCGAAACCGCCGACCGGGCTGCGATCCGCGAGCACCTGTCGGGCAATTACTGCCGCTGCACCGGCTACGAGGCCATCGTGGACGCGGTGGCGGCGACGTGGGAGGCCCGGCATGGACGGTGATGGACCCAATCGGCCCAATGCCTATATCGGCCGCGGACTTCCGCGCCCGAACCTACAGCGCCTAACCCAGGGGCGTGGGCGCTACGTCAGCGACGTAAGCCTGCCACGCATGGTGCACGCCGCGTTCTTGCGCTCGCCATACGCGCATGCGGTGATCGTCGGGATCGATCTTGCTCCCGCCAAGTCAATGCCGGGCGTGATCGCGGTGCTGGACGGGGCGTCGATGCAGGCGATGTGCACGCCCTGGGTAGGAGTGCTGAGTCACTTGCGCGGGCTCAAATCGGCGCCGCAGCATCCACTCGCGGTAGGCCGGGTGCGTTGGCAGGGCGAGCCTGTGGCCATGGTGATCGCGGCCACGCGGGCCGAGGCGGAGGACGCCGCCGAGCACATCCTGGTCGATTACGACGCGCTCGACCCGGTGGTGGACGTGCTTGCCGCCTTGGAACCAGGTGCCCCAGTTATCCATCCGGAGCTTGGCGATAATCTCGCCTTCGAGCGCCGCATTGAGGCCGGGGACGTGGATGCAGCACTGGCCGGCACCGCGCATGTGATCGGCGCCAGCTTCAGCTTCGGGCGCCACACCGGCGTGACGCTCGAGGCCCGCGCCATCGTCGCCGATTGGAACCAGGGCGAGGCGCGGTTGACCGTGTATCAGGGCACCCAGGTGCCGCACATGATGCAGACCGTCTACGCCCAGCATCTGGGACTAGAGGAGCAGCAGGTCCGCATCGTGTGCGCGGATGTTGGCGGTTCGTTCGGGATCAAGATCCACGTCTATGGCGACGAGATGGCCGCCGCGGCTGCGAGCCGGATGCTGCGCCGCCCAGTGCGGTTCGTCGCCGACCGACTGGAGAGTTTCGTGAGCGATATCCATGCCCGCGACCATGTGGTGCATGCGCAGATCGCGGTGACGGCGGCGGGTGATATCACGGCGTTCACCGCCGACGACCTGACTGGCATCGGACCGTACTCCGCCTATCCGCGCACGTCGGCGGTGGAGGCCAACCAAGTCATCAACCTGATTGGCGGCCCCTACACCGCACCGAACTACCGTGCCCGCACCCGGGTGGTATTCCAGAACAAGGCGATGATGTCGCAATACCGCGCCGTCGGACATCCGATCGCCACCGCCGTGACCGAAAGCCTGGTCGATCTGGCGGCGCGGCGCCTTGGGATGGACCCGGTCGCCTTGCGCCGCCGCAACCTGATTGCCGACGACGCGCATCCGAGCCAGTCGGCCAGCGGAATGCGCTTCGAGGGGCTGTCGCATCATGCCGCACTCGACCGGCTGTTGACGCTGATGGACTATGACGCGCTGCGGGCCGAGCAGGCCGAGGCGCGTGACCGGGGCGTGTATCGCGGCCTGGGGCTGGCGAGCTTCATAGAGCTGACCAATCCCGGCCCGGCCTTTTACGGTGTCGGTGGCGCCCGTATATCGGCCCAGGATGGTTGCACCGTGCGGCTCGATGCCGCCGGCGGCCTGACGGTGCAGGCAAGCGTCACCGAACAGGGCCAAGGCACCGGCGCGATCCTCACCCAGATCACCGCCGAGGCAATGGGGGTGCCGCCCGAGCGCATCCGGGTGCAGTTGGGCGATACCGACGCGACGCCCTATGGCGGCGGCACCTGGGCATCCCGCGGCGCCGGGGTCGGCGGTGAGGCTACCTGGCAAGCGGCGCGGGCCTTGCGGGAGAACGTGCTGTCGCTGGCCGGGGCGCTGCTGCAAGCCGCGCCGGAGACGTTGGACATCGAGGGCGGCAACGTCGTCGACGGCGAAGGCCGGGTCGTGCGAATCAGCTTGGCCGACGTGGCGCGCATCGCCTACTTCCGGCCCGATACCCTGCCCAAAGGCGTGCAACCGGAACTGGTGGCGACCCGGCACTACGTTCCGCGTGAGTATCCGTTCGCCTTCACCAACGGCATCCAGGCCTCCTGGCTCGAGGTCGACATCGAGACCGGGTTCATCAAGCTGCTCAAGCACTTCGTGGTCGAGGACTGCGGCACCGTGCTCAATCCGCTGCTGGTGGACGAACAGATCCGGGGCGGAGTGGTCCAAGGTCTCGGTGCCGCGTTGTTCGAGCGCTGCGAGTATGACGACCAGGGCCAGATGACCAACGCCAACATGGCCGATTACCTGGTGCCGATGGCGGGCGAGATGCCGGACATCACTATCGCGCACGTGGTGACGCCGACGGCCGAGAGCGTCATCGGCGCCAAGGGTGCCGGCGAGGCAGGGACGGCGGGCGCGGCCGCCTGCGTGCTGAACGCCGTCAACGACGCCCTGGCGCCGCTCGGCGTGATGCTGACGGAAATCCCGCTGACGCCGGAAAAGATCCTGCACGCGCTCGGCGTGGGAACCGGCTAGCGCTGGCCGCCGATCTCTGTTCAACTCCTTATCGAACGATCAGCGACGAACGCCGACGGCAAGGGGAAACGGTCCATGGCACAGACAATCCAGCGGCGCACCGTGTTGGGCGCCGCAATGGCCACGCTGGCGATGCCGTCGGTCCTGCGGGCGCAGGAACAGATGATCAAGATCGGCTTCCCGGTGCCGTTGACCGGTCCCTATGCGGCCGAAGCACAGGACCAGGTGCGGTGCGCCCAGCTTGCCGTGGCCGAGTTCAACGAAGCGGGCGGGCTCGACGGGCGGAAAGCCGAGTTGCTGGTGCGCGACGACAAGCTCGACCCGGGCGAGGCAGCGACGCGGACGCTCGAACTGATCGAGAAGGACGGCGTTCGGATGATCGTCGGCAGCCTGTCGGCATCGGTGCAGTTGGCGGTCAACAACGTCACCCGCGAACGCAAGGTGCTCTACAACTCAATCAGCCAGTCCGACCAGATCACCGCGCTGCCGGATTGGAGCCGCTACACCTTCCATGAAGGCCTGACGCCGCATCTGACCGCAGGCGCGGTGGGACGGTATGCGTTTGGCAAATACGGCAAGCGGGTGGTGTTCCTCAGCGCCGACTATGCCTATGGCCGCGAGATGGTCGACGGCTTCAAGGCGGCCGGGCAGGCAGCGGGAATCGAAATCCTGGCCGAGCTGAAGCACCCACTCGGCGCAACGGACTTCTCGACCCTGCTGCCGCGGATCCAGGCGCTGAAGCCGGACATTCTGTGCTTGAGCAACTTCGGGCGGGACCAGCAGATTTCGATCAGGCAGGCCAACGATTTCGGCCTGAAACGGACAACGCGGATCGTGGCGCCGGTGCTGCTGTATACGGCGCGCGTCGCCGTGGGGCCGGGGCCGTTCAGCGGCGTCGTCGGCGGGACGTCGTATTACTGGGGTGTCGAGAGCAGCATCCCGAGTGCCAAGGCGTTCAACGATCGGTATCGCAAGGCATACGACAACAAGGTGCCATCTGATTACGGCGCCTTGGGCTATGGCGGCGTGCGCGCCGTGTTGCTGGCGGTGACGCAGGCCAAGACGGCCGAGACGGAGGCGGTGGTCGATGCGCTCGCCTCCCTGAAATACGATTCCTACAAGGGCCCGGAGCATGTCCGGAGCTGCGATCATCAGGCTGTGCAGCCGGTGTTCATCGTCGAAAGCAAGGACAAGGGCGACGGGCCCAACGACGTGTTCAACATCGTGCATACCGACGCGGCGGACGAGGCGAGCTTGCGTAGTTGTAGCGATGAGGGGCACGGCTAGCCGCCGGCATGGACGGGATCACGCTGGATCTGTTGATCCTGCAACTCTTTGCCGGGCTGGCGCTTGGAGCGGTATATATCCTGGTGGCGCTTGGCATGTCGCTGCTGTTCGGCATGCTGACCGTAGTGAATTTCGCGCACGGGGCGTTTTATATGCTGGGCGCGTTCGCCGGGGTGGGGCTGCTGGGTCTCGGGGTCGGGTTCTTCCCGTGCCTGTTGCTGGTGCCGCTGCTGGTGGGGTCGCTCGGGTTGCTGGTCGAGCGGTTTTTGATCCGGCCGTTGTATGGGCGGGGCATCGACTATCCGCTGCTGCTGACCTTCGGGCTGTCCTACTTCCTGGTCGAGGGCGTGCGGGTGCTGGCGGGGCCGCAGGATCTGCCGTTCGACATTCCTGACGCACTGATTGGCGCCACCGATATCGGCGTCGGCTATTTCCCGACCTATCGCCTGTTCGTCATCGGCGTGACCGCGGTGGTGCTGGTGCTGCTGTGGCTGTTCCTGGAGCGGACCAATTACGGGCTGATCATCCGCGCCGGGGCGCGGGACCCGCAGATCGTGCGCATCCTCGGCATCGATGTGGGCCGGGTCTGGCTGATGGTGTTCGGCATCGGCACCGGGCTGGCGGCGCTGGCCGGGCTGCTGGCGGCGCCGTTGCAGGGAGCGAGCCCGGAGATGGGCAACAGCGTGCTGGCGATCGCCTTCGTGGTCACGGTGGTGGGCGGCATGGGGTCGCTGCTGGGGGCCGTGCTGGCGGGATTGCTGGTGGGCGTGGTGGTGAGCATGGTGTCGCTGGTTGCGCCCGAGATGGCGCAGGTGTCGATCTTCGCGCTGATGGCGATCGTGCTGCTGGTGCGGCCGCAGGGCTTCTTTGGCCGTGCCGGGCTGATGAGCTGATGGACGCCGTACGGGACGTCGCCGTGTCGGATCGGCGCGATTGGTTGGCGCTGGCGCAGCAGCATCGGGTGTTGCTGGCGGCCATCTTCCTTTTGGTGTTTCCGCTGCTGATGCCGTTCAAGGCGATCGCGGTGAACATCCTGATCTACGGGCTTTTCGCGCTCGGGTTCAACATGCTCTACGGCTATGCCGGGCTGCTGTCGTTCGGGCATTCGGCCCTGCTCGGCGCCGGCGCGTATGGCTGCGGCATTGTAATGACGCGGTTCGGCGTGCCGTGGTGGGCCGGCATCATTCTGGCCGTGTTCGCCGGCATGGCGATGGCAGCAGTGATGGGCGCGCTGGCGGTGCGCACGCGGGGGATCTACTTCGCGATGGTGACATTGGCGCTGTCGCAATGCGTGTACTATGCCGCGCTGCAGGCGACGGACTGGACCGGCGGCGAGAACGGGTTGCGTGGTATTCGGCTGACGGCGATCGGGCCGCTGGATTTCGTGGATCCGACGACGCGCTACTACGTCGTCGCGGTCATCGTCATCGCGGCGCTGTTCGTGCTGTCGCGCATCCTTGCCTCGCCGTTCGGCGCCGTGCTCGAGGCGGTGCGGGAGAACGAGGCGCGGGCGCGCGCCTGTGGCTTCGACGTCCGGGCGACCCGGCTGTTGGCGTTCACGCTCTCCGGCGCGTTTTGCGGCTTGGCCGGTGCATTACAGGCGCTGCATCTCGGCATCGTGCCACTGGAGACGCTCAGCTATCAGACGTCCGGCCAGGCGGTGATGATGGCGCTGCTGGGCGGTATGGGGACATTCTTCGGCCCGTTCATCGGTGCCGGGCTATTCCTGCTGCTGGAGAACCTGGTTTCGCTGTACACGGTGCATTGGCAGTTGGTGGCGGGCGTGGCCTACATCGCCTGCGTGCTGTTCTTCCCGCTCGGGGTCTGGGGCACGGTCCTGACGCGGTTGCGCCGATGAGCGACATCATCCTGAGCACTGCCGATGTCGGAATGAGCTTTGGCAAGTTCGTGGCGCTGCGCGGCATCTCTGCGGATTTCAACCGCGGCGAGCTGGCCGGCATCATCGGCCCCAACGGCGCCGGCAAGAGCACGTTCTTCAACACGCTGTCCGGCCAGTTTCCGCCCACGACGGGCCGCATCACCTTCGAGGGGCGCGACATCACCGGCCTGCCGCAGCACCATTACGCCAAGCTCGGCATCGCCAAGTCGTTCCAGATCACCACGGTGTTCCCCCAGCTCAGCACGCTGGAGAACGTGCGGCTCGCGTTGCAGGCGTTGACGTCGCGATACGACATCTGGCGCCCGCGCGCGCGGCTGTCGGGGCTGGTCGAGCAGGCCGGCGCTTTGCTGGCCACCGTCGGATTATGGGCGGTGCGTGGACGCCTGGCGAGCGCGCTGGCGCATGGCGAGCAGCGGGCGCTGGAGATCGCCATGGCGCTGGCCAGCAATCCGCGCCTGCTCTTGCTCGACGAGCCGACCGCCGGCATGAGCCCGGAGGAGACGCGCAGCATGATGACCCTGATTGCCGAGCTGGCGCGGGAACGAACGGTTATCCTGGTCGAGCACAAGATGAAGCTGGTCATGGGCATATGCGACCGTCTGCTGGTGCTGCACCATGGCGAGTTGTTGGCGCAGGGCACGCCCGACGAGGTGCGCGGCAATGCCGAGGTCAAGCGCGTCTACCTCGGGCAGCGGGAGCACTAGGCGGTGCTGCAGATTCAGGGGCTGCAGGCGTGGTATGGCCGCAGCCATATCCTGCAAGGGATCGACCTGACGGTTCAGCGAGGCGAGATCGTCTGCCTGGTGGGGCGCAACGGCGCGGGCAAGACCACGACGTTACGCGCCGTCATGGGCCTGGCTGGGCGCGCCGCGGGCAGCGTCCGCTTCGACGGCGCCGAGTTGCTGGGCAAGCCGGCCCACCTCCGTAACGGGCTTGGCCTCGGCTACGTGCCGGAGGAGCGGCGCATCGTCGCCGGGCTGACGGTGCGCGACAATATCCGGCTCGGCTTGCTGGCTGCCAAGGTGAAGCGGCCGGAGCGCGAGGTAATCGACGAGGTGGCAACGATCTTCCCAAGGCTGGCCGAGCGGCTCGACCAGATGGCATTGACCATGTCGGGCGGTGAACAGCAGATGCTGGCGATCGCGCGCGCCACGGTGAGCCGGCCGAAGCTGCTGATGCTCGACGAGCCGAGCGAGGGCATCATGCCGATCCTGGTGGACGAGATGATGGCGCTGTTCACCACCATGCGCGAGCAAGGCACGACGATCCTGTTGGTCGAACAGAACGTGGAGCTTGCCTTGGGGATCGCAGACCGGGCCTACATCATGGACGGCGGCCAGATCGTCTACGAGGACCGGGCCGCCGCATTGCTTGCTGATGAGGCGTTGAAGGAGCGGTATTGCTCCGTTTGAGATGACTACTCGGCGGCATGCCGTTCGCGGCCGATCGCGGCGTTGATGCGGGGCATCACCTGCTCGGCCATCAGCACCTTGCTGCGCCGGGCGATGTCGCGATCGGCCCAATCGTGACCGGCGTAGAGCAGCGTGCCAAAATCACCAACCTCGTCGCGGAAAGCCAGCAGCTTGTCGGCCACCTCGTCGGCGGTACCGTGGATGATGAGGCGGTCGCAGATGGCGTCAAGCGTGACGCTGTCGTCGGTCTGGCTACGGTCTTCCTTGAACAGCTCGGCCCGCCCGGCGCGCTTCATCTTGGTCAGGAGTTGCTTGTAGTAGAAACGATATGGACTATCAGGGTCGGTCGCGTAGCGGCGGGCAGTTTCGCGATCGTCGGCGACGCAAATGCTCTTAGCGACGCGCCAGTTGGCCGGGTCGGCCGGGCGGCCGGCGCGAACGCATCCCTCGACGTATTTCGGCCAATGGCTGCGCACCCATTGTGGCATCAGGAAGTTGGCGCTGATCGGCTCCCAGCCGCGCGCCGCCGCTTCGGTGACGCCCTTGGAAAACGGGGCCACGACGGTGACGACGATGGGCGGATGCGGGGCCTGCAGCGGCTTGGGGATCAGGCCTTGCCCGATATCGGCGATCAACGTCTTTTCCGTCGTCACCGACCAATATTTGCCGACAATGTTGTAGGGCGGCTCGCTCGACCAGATCTGCAACACCTGATCGATTGCTTCCACGAACATCGCGGCGCGGTCAGCGCCCAGCGTGCCGAACGCTTCCGCATCGGAGGGTAGGCCGCCCGGGCTGATGCCGAAGTTGAGCCGGCCATCCAACATATGGTCGAGCATGGCGATCTCGCCGGCGACGCGGGCCGGATGCGTGTTGGGCAGGTTGACCGTGCCGGTGCCGAGGCGGATCTGCTTGGTGCGCCCTACCAGGCTCGCCAGGAACAGCGTGCAGGAGGTGATGTTCTCCGCCTTGTCGGTGGTGTGCTCACCGACATAAGCCTCGCTGAAGCCCAGTTCGTCGGCCAGGATAAAGGTTTCGCGGTCTTCGCGGAGTGACTGGCGCCAATCCTTCTCGAGCGGATGAATTGGCATGGTGAAGAAACCGAGCTGCATGGTGTTCCTCGGATGTTTTCGTTGGCGGCAGCATAGGCCAGAGACGCACACCGCCGTCATTATCGATTATGCGCCGGGCTATCAGCCTGGCTGATGGTCGGCCTTGGCCGCCCAGAACACCGGTAGCCAGGTGCAATCCCGCTCACCCCAACCGGCCGCACTGGCCTCGTCGAAGCTCGCCAACGCGGCACTGGCAGCGGGTAGCGCCACGTTGCGCGACCCGGCTTCGGCCACCATGGTCGAGAGGTCCTTGCGGATGGAATCGATGTCGAAACTCACGGCACCAGGCTCCGTGCCGGCCAACGTCGCCGCGATCGCCTCCCCACGGTTCCTCAATACCGCCGGGGCGCCGGACGTGTCGGCGAAAAGCTCGACCAGCCAGCCCGGGTCAAGCCCGAGATGGCGCACCAGGGCGTTGGCCTCGCCGAAGGACTGCCAGAACACCAGCAACGGCAAATTGATCGCCAACTTCAGCGATGCCGCCGCGCCATGACCGCCCACATGCTCGACCCGGCGGCACAGCAGGTCCAGCACCGGCCGTGCCCGCGCGACATCGTCGGCCGCACCTCCGGCCAGCCCCAGCAGCGTGCCGGCCCGCGCCGGCCCCGTCGTGCCGCCGACCGGGCACTCGATCGCAGCCCCGCCACGGGCCCGCACAGCCTCGGCCAGCGCCACCTGCGTGTGCGGGCGCAGCGTGCTCATTTCGACGACGAGCTTGCCCGTGAGATCGGTGGACAACAGTCCGTCCGGGCCGTGGAAGACGCTCTCCGCGGCGGCATCGTCGAACAGGCTGGTGAGGACGATATCGGTACGGTCGGCCAGCGCCGCCGGCGTGTCGGCGACGACCAGGCTGGTAGCGTCGGCGCGGGTGCGAGTACGGTTCCAAACCAACGGCGAATGACCCTGCTCGGCCAAGCGCGCGGCCATCGCGGCGCCCATCTTTCCCATTCCGGCGAACCCGATACGCATGGACGTCTCCTGCATTTTGCGGCTTATTGATCGTTCGATCGCTATAACGAGCGACATCACGGGGAGCAACGCCATGGACAAAGAAGCCGGACTCATTGGGCTGGGCATCATGGGCGGCGCAATGTCGGCCAATCTGGTGCAGAGCGGCTGGCGCATGCACGGCTTTGATCCGGACCCGGCGGCCCGCCAGGCGGCGCAGGCGGCCGGCGTCACGGTGCACGAAGATCTTGCTGCGCTGGTGCAGGCGGCGCCGGTGATCATGACCAGTCTTCCCTCCCCGGCCGCGCTGCACGCGACCGCCGCCGCCATCGCCGCATGTGGTGCGCCGACACGGGTCGTGGTGGAGGCCAGCACCATGGCGCTCGAGGACAAGATCAAGTTCGGCGAGACGCTCGCCGCCGCCGGGCATATCGCACTGGATTGCCCGATCAGCGGCACCGGCTCGCAAGCCAAGACGCGCGATCTGGTGATCTACGCCAGCGGGGACAGCGCGGCGATCGAGCGGATCAGGCCGTTCTTCGACGGCTTCGCGCGTGCCACGCACGATGTCGGCGCGTATGGCAATGGCAGCCGGATGAAATACGTCGCCAACCTGCTGGTCGCGATCCACAACGTCGCCTCCGCCGAGGCGATGGTGCTCGGCATGAAGGCCGGGCTCGACCCGAAGCAGGTGGTGGACCTGATCGGCGCCGGCGCGGGAACGTCGCGCGTATTCG
Organism: uncultured Acetobacteraceae bacterium; assembly: GCA_964613945.1. GTDB lineage: Bacteria > Pseudomonadota > Alphaproteobacteria > Acetobacterales > Acetobacteraceae > JAVVHH01. Next base: position 30,453 of record CAZTJC010000005.1, on the reverse strand, counting down.
AGTTGCGCGCGCCGATGATGGCGAGCGGCGAATACGAGCCGGCGACGATGAAAGTGTCGATCTGGCAAAAGGACATGGCGATCATCGGCCAGTTCGCTACCGCATTGGGCGTGCCGACGCCGCTGCTCAGCGCCTGCATCCCGGTCTATTCCAGCGCGATGTCGCTCGGCCACGCTTCGCATGACACGGCGGCGGTGTGTGACGTTCTGCAACGAATGGCCGGCCTCCCCGCTTAGCGCGCTTGCATCCGCATTGGCGACGCGCTTATCTGTCGCTCGATAATTAAGCGCGACGAGAACGCTCGAAAATAAAGGACGGCAAAGCCGCCTTGGGGAACGCCTGCATGACCACCAGCGAAATACGCGACGGTATGCGCATCGATTGGGACATCGTCATCGAGATGGATGATGGCCTCGAGTTGCGCGCCGACGTGTTTCGCCCGGTGGTCGAAGGGCGGCATCCGGTGCTGCTCACCTACGGGCCCTATGCCAAAGGTTTGCTGTTCCAGGACGGCTATCCGAGCGCCTGGAACCGCATGGTTGAGCAGCATCCGGACGTGGCCGCCGGATCGAGCAACCGCTACCAGAACTGGGAGGTGGTCGATCCGGAGAAATGGGTGCCGGACGGCTACGCGTGCGTGCGCGTCGACAGCCGTGGTTGCGGGCGGTCGCCGGGTTATGTGGACCATTTCAGCCCGCGCGAGACGCAGGACTTCTACGACTGCATCGAGTGGGCCGGATCGCAGGACTGGAGCAACGGCCGGGTCGGGCTGAACGGCATCAGCTATTACGGGATCAACCAATGGCAGGTTGCCAGCCGGCAGCCACCGCACCTGGCAGCGATGTGCATCTGGGAAGGCGCGGCGGACTGGTATCGTGACATGACGCACCATGGCGGCATCGTCAGCACGTTCTGGGCCAACTGGTACGACATGCAGGTCAAGACGGTGCAGAACGGGCTTGGCGAGCGCGGACCGCGCAGCGTGGTGACGGGTCAGTTGGTCTGCGGCCCGGATACGCTCGACGAGGCGACGCTGGCGGCGAACCGGTGCGATTTCGGCCGGGACATCCTCGCCCACCCGTTGGACGACGACTACCACCGCGCACGCTCGCCCGATTGGTCGCGCGTGACGGTGCCGTTCCTCTCGGCAGCCAACTGGGGCGG